>JAFYQF010000026.1 GCA_017559905.1 bacterium | reverse complement strand
GCTGCATTGTTAAGTTCAGGCATCAACGACAAACTAAAATTTAAATGACTTGCATCATACACTACTTGGAATATGTCTTGATGTTCTCTTTGCATACAAGCAAAGTCCTGACAATCCCAAAAGCTTAAATCTGAAAATTCCATTACTCCTTGGCGCGCTGCCATCAATCGATAGCCATTGGCTACAACTGATTTTGCTTTCTCTAATTGAGTCGCCAAAACCTTTTGCTGATGATCTTTAACCATCACCATTAAAGTCATAGCTGCAACTACACCAATTACACCTAGTGTAATCAACACTTCTGCAAGTGTGAACGCATTAGATTTAGGATATCTTTTGAATACCTTTCTTGCGTTTTTGAGCTTTCTACTAAAAAATCCCATCCCAAAATACCTCAAGTTTAAGTTACATCATGAGACTATTATACCCACATATATACAATGTATACAACATTGTTAAGATATATGAAGACACAGCAAAGCACTGGTATAACCAGCTTTGCTAATCATTTGAAGACTACCTGCGCAAGTCAGGTAGCCGTTGTATTTTGAGATTTATTTATTTTTGTCTTTGTTATTTCCGTTGCCGTTGCCGTTGTTGCCGTTATTTCCGTTGCCGTTGCCGTTGCCGTTGTTGCCGTTATTGCCGTTACCATTGCCATTATTACCACTGTTACCAGTGCTTATAATAGTATCAGTCATATCGCCAACAGATGTGCCAGGTTCGAATTCAATATAATCACCTTCAGCTGTACCTGTAGAACCAGTATTACCAGATGAGCTAGAACCTGAACCACTTGATGAGCTTCCAGTATCTCCACTTGGACCAACAACAGTAGTTGAGCCTTCTGCAGAACTGTCAGCGCCTCCTTGGATATCTAAATCCCAGTTACCATGCCCGTTACCGTTTTGGTTTTGAGCGCCATTACCTTTACCATTATTAGAACCATATCCAGCACCGTTTGGTTTTTTGTTGTTACCATTACCGTTGCCATTATTACCGTTGTTGTCTTTGTCTTCGTCTTTGTCTTCGTCTTTATCTTTATCCTCGTCATTATCAACTATAGGAGGTTCAACACTTGAACCGCCACCACCGCCACCTAACGGCTCTTCATCTGGTGTTTCAGGAATTCCAAAGTATTCGTCTGTTGCTTCGGTCAAAGTCCAGTTATCCATTTTCAAAACATACAAATCTTCTTTAACTGAATTAGGATTATTACGGCTATTTACGTCTACAATTACATACAATTCTTTTCTTGTATCATAATTAAGTCTAGTAACACCCATAATGAAACCATCTGGAGTCATAAATGCATATTTGCAATCTTTCCAAGCTATTTCAATTTCTTCACTAGTTAATTTATTCTTGTAATCTGAAGTTGCCAAAGTATCAGCCCAAGCTGCATTGTTAAGTTCAGGCATCAACGACAAACTAAAATTTAAATGACTTGCATCATACACTACTTGGAATATGTCTTGATGTTCTCTTTGCATACAAGCAAAGTCCTGACAATCCCAAAATCTTAAATCTGAAAATTCCATTACACCTTGACGTGCTGCCATCAATCGATAGCCATTGGCTACAACTGATTTTGCTTTCTCTAATTGAGTCGCCAAAACCTTTTGCTGATGATCTTTAACCATCACCATTATAGTCATAGCTGCAACTACACCAATTACACCTAGTGTAATAAGCACTTCCGACAAGGTAAATGCTTTACTTAAAGGAGCCCCCGCTGGGCTAAAAGGCTGACTATATCTGTGTTTCAGTCTTTTCATGCTACAAATCCTCACGTTAAGTTACATCTTAAAAGTATTATACCCATATTATAGATAATATATATATATTGTTAAGAATTATTACAATAACTTTAAATCACGTTATTTAACACTTCAAACTGAGATTTACTAATTTGACTAAAATCAGTAATAACTTCAGCTACATGTGGCATTTTTTCATACAGTTCAACAGGTTCCATAGAAGCTATTGCAATGATTTTACCTATACCAGCATTCTTTGCTGAATCAATACCTGATACAGCATCTTCTACAACTATACATTCTTCAGGCTTTAAACCTAAATTTTTAGCAGCTATTTGGTAAATATCAGGAGCAGGTTTGCCTGGAATCTTACCATTTGCATACACAATTTTATCCAAATCAAACCAGCGTTCAAGTTTAAATTCTTCAATATAAAATTCAACATTTTCCCAACCAGACATAGTTGCGATTGTCCTTGGGATATCGTTTTCTTTTAAATAATTCAAAAACTCTTCTGCATAAGGCGCAAGCTTAAAATTTTCTCTATCATTACGGCACATATCACGATATACTGCCTCTTTTTCAAGACCTAATTTCTCAACCAATTCAGGTTCAGGTTTTTTGCCAATAGCGTATGCAATAATATCTTCATTAGTTCTACCAAACATATAATCACGCATTTCTTCATCCGTGAACGCCACCCCACGAAGTTGCCTTGAATATTCTCTCCAAGCTTCCAAATGCTTTTCTGAATCAAACAATAATGTTCCGTTAAAATCAAAAATTATACCTTTGTATTTCATTGTATTCTCTTTCTAATGAATTTCGTTTTCTTTTAGTTTATTATAAATCTCCAAATACGCTTGAGCATCTTTTGGTTTATTCAATTTTTTATAAACATAAGCTAAATTGTAATAAAAATCAGGCTCTGTATTTTTGTAGAAAACCGCATCTAAAAACGATTTGCGAGCTTTTTTGTATTCACCTAACTTCAAATACGCACACCCTAAATTATAATAAGCATACGCATAATCTTTGCGTAATTTGATTACATTTTTATATTCAACAATAGCCATATTGGGTTTGTCAGCATCTAGATAACTATTTGCCAAATTGTAATATGCCTTATAAAACTTGTCATCCTTTAAAATAGACTGTGTATACATGAAAATCGCATCCTCATTACGGCCTCTATCTTGCAAGATATTACCCAACAAAAGCCAATTCTCCGCAGTTCTATCTTCTTGTGGAATAGTTAATAGCAAATTAAAACTCTCATTTATATTATTGTCTGCATACAACAGCTTTGCTTGCTCACTGATTGTTTCGTTCGCAAAAGCTGGTTGCATAAATATCCCTAATAAAATTAAAACCAAAAATCTCTTCATAAAGACATTATAAAACAAATTCCTAAAAAGCGCCAGAAAAATTTGACTTAATAAAAAACGAAACCATAATGTTATAGATGTCTCTTTTACTGATCTAATTCCCGCGTCTCACTCCTTTACCAAAAGAGGGCGGGAATTCTTTATTAACAATAAAAAAGGTCTGAATTACCAGACCTTAAAAAATTTACACACACATATTATTTACACTATTTGGGAAAATTATTATTTTTAATAAAAATTAATCTTTCATTACTTTACCTGTTAGCCAACCCAACACAGAAAAAGCTGCTGTGATTAAAGCGAATTTACCACCTTTTGTTTTGAATGGGATTTTATCAAGAACTTTTGGAGAGAACATTGCAGCTCCACCTGCAGCAGTACCAACTGTGGTACCTGCTAAAAAGTTACCAAAAGCTTCCCAATCTGCTTCTGCTTTTGATTTTGGTGCACCAGTGATTTTTGCAACGTTATCTTCAGCACTTGAATTGTCAGCGTGACCTAAAGTCAAAACTTCTTTCATACCGTGCCATAGTGAAGAACTTCCGTGTTCTCTAATATCTTTTTGAATAGTTACTTGGAATTGATCTTCATAAGCTTGTTTTGCTATTGACAACAAATCTTCTTCAGAACCTTCATCTCCGTAGAATTGTCTTGCAGCTTCAAGAAATTCTTTGAATGCTGGCATAATTTGGTCTTGTTCATTCAATTGAATTTTTTCTCTTAAAACCAAACCTTTTTGACGAAGGTTTCTTTGTGCAGCATTAATTTTCATATCTGCTGCTCTTGTTTGTTTTTGATAGCTAACTTGGTTTTCCATCATTTTTTCATAATAACCATCCATATCTTGGTAATATCCACCTGTGAATGGGATACCTGTTTGACAAACAGGAGTTGCTACTTGACCACAACCTACTGTTGGACAACCAGCATTGAATGGCATATCCCAAATGCTTCTATCCATACTGAAGTTTTGGAATGGTAATGGATAAGAATTGAATGGAGGTGTATAGTAATTTAAACCTGTTGTATCATTCATAAATACTTGGTTACTATAAGCATCTGCCATATTCGGGAATGGATACGGTGCCATAAATGATGCGTTAATACACATAACCTAACCTCCAATAATTTTTAACTAACCTTACTTATATAAACAATTTCTTCTCGAATTAATTGCTTTTTAATGATATAAATGTTAAGATTTTGTAACATTTTATTTTTAAAGATAAACTAACTTAATAAACTTGCGCTAAACCTGATAAAGATTTATTATTGAAAATAAGAGGTATAAATTGAATAAGCGTAAACTTTCAAAGATATTTTCAGCATTAATAATACTTGCAATAATTGTTACAGCTTGCCTTTATCCACAATGGTACGTAACTCAATTCAAAAAAGTTGGTGGAATGTACTTGGTTTGGCAAGGTGATAGAGCCTTAAGAAAATATAAATTCCAAAAGGCTATTGATTATTACAACAGAGGACTTGTGCTTTTCCCTGGTCACTATACCGCATGGTTTAACCTAGGTAATATCTATATTTTGTATGAAGATTATTATTCTGCAGTAGATGCATACGAAAACGCAATCAAGTACAACCCACATTACATCACAGCAAGAATGAATTACGGAGTTGTGTCTGCTGAACAACTCGGAGATTTTGACGGTGCTATCGACCAGTACAAAACAATCCTTGATGTCCGTAAAAAATGGCTTGTTTATATCCCTTTTGTTTTTAATAACATCAAAAGTTATAAAACAAACATGGGTTTAGCTTATTACAACATGGGAGTTGCTTACAGACAAAAATCAATTTACCAAGACCCATCAAAAAGGTATCAAATGGAAAACTTGTCAAAAGCAATCGGCGCTTATCAAGAAGCAATAAAGATTTTGCCTGATCATTACGATTCCCATTACAATTTAGGTTTAGCTTACCACTTGTTTGGAGATTACAACAACGCAGGGCTTTACTATTGCAAAGCTGTTAAAATTTCGCCAATGAGCTATGAAGCTCACTACAACTTGGCACTCCTACTTAAATTTTTAAAATATTACAAAGAATCAATCGTAGAAATGCAAAAAGCAACACTTCTTCTCACTGAAGCTGAAGGTGCTACAAACAGACAAAAATACGTTTTTGACGTTCTTAATGACATTTCAAGACGCTATATGGAAACAAAAGATGTTCTATACCCAGTTGTAGAAAACACTTCTAATGAAGAAGAAAAAGACGGCAAAAAAATTGAAGAAACAGCACCTAGTGAACTTATGGAAGGTTCTGTCGCTTATGTAGGCGGGAATTTAGTACTAGATGATAATTTCGATAAAGCGATGATGAAAAACTTTGGGACTTGCGCTGCAGAAAAGTATTTTTCAGAAGACGTTCAATATGAAAACGAAAAATACATTCACAGATAATATAATCTAACCTTTTACAGCGCCTTCGTTCTCGCCAGAGATAAAATATTTTTGCATTGCCAAAAAGAAGATTAAAATCGGCACAGTTGAAAGAATTGAACCTGCCGCAATAAATCTCCAGTTTGAGCTGAACATCCCTTGTAAATTATTCACTCCAACAGGTAATGTATACATTGCCTCTTTAGTTAAAACGATGCTTGGCCAAAGGAATTCACCCCAACTTCCAATAAAAGTAAAAATTGCCAGCACAGCCAATGACGGTTTTACCATAGGTAACAAAACCCTTGTAAAAACTTGAAAAACGTTACATCCATCAACAATTGCAGCTTCTTCCATTTCTTTTGGAATTCCTAAAAAAGCCTGACGCATTAAGAAAATTCCAAAAGCACTAACGGCAAACGGCATTATTAACCCGATAAAACCCGCCAAATTACTTACACTATCTATTAAATGTAATTTCAAAGTAATTAAATATACAGGCAACATTATCGCTTGAAATGGCACCATAATTGTAGCAAGAATAGCAAAAAACGTAACCTTCTTGCCCTTAAACTCCATTCTAGCTAATGGATAACCTGCCATCGCTGACAAAATTAGATTTAGCAAAACAGTTCCACCCGCAACAATCATTGAATTTACAAAATATCCGATAAAATTAACTTTGTCCCATACGCCCACATAATTTGCCCAAGTAAACTCTTTTGGAATAATCGTTGGTGGGTATGCAAAAATATTTTCACTATTACCTTTCAAAGATGTCGATATCAACCATATAAAAGGGAATATCGACAACAACGATGTCAATATTAAAACTGAATGTATTGAAAACTTTTCTATAAATTTTCTCATCACAATTGATACCTATTCTTCTCAAAACACAACAAATTCACCAACGACAAAACAAGCACAATCACCAACAACACAACAGCCATTGCTGAAGCATAGCCCAAATCCAAATTTTCAAAAGCTCTTTCATAAATGTAGTATACAATTGTTTTACTTGAATTTAGTGGCCCGCCTTTTGTCATTACGTAAATTTCAGCAAAAACTTTCATCGCCGAAATTGCGCTAATAGTAGTTACTAACGCAATTGTAGGCATCAAATGAGGAACTGTAACCGTCAAATGTTTTCTAAAGAAACTAGCGCCATCAATATCACAAGCTTCATACAACTCTTGCGGAACACTCATTAATGCTGCCAAGTAAATCATCATATAATAGCCAATACCTTTCCAAATAGTAACCAATATAACTGAATATAACGCCCAATTCGGATCAGTAAGCCAACCTATACTTTCAAAACCCATTGCAGTCACAAAATAATTCAAAATCCCTGTTTCTGCAAACAACCATTTAAAAGCAATCGCCGCCACTACAATAGAAACAATTACAGGCAAATAAATTAAAATTTTATATAAGGTTACACCTCTGATTTTTTGATTTAATAATATCGCCAAAAACAAAGGCACTGTGGCTAATATCGGAACCGCAACGATTAAGTACAAAAAAGTATTGAATAACACTTTGTAAAAAATCGGGCTTTGAAAAAGCTTAATATAATTATCGAACCCTGCAAAAGTAGCATGATAAATACTTGTCGAATAATCCTGAAAACTTAAAATGAAAGTTTGAAAAAATGGGATAAAAAAGAATACCACCAAAGTCCCAACTGCCGGCAACAGAAACAAATACGGTGCATATTTCCCATAATACTTAAACATAGGTTAATTATTACACTTCTATAAATTTCAGTCAACAAATTTACTTAAAAATAACAACATCACATTTCGCATTTTCAAGAATTCTTTTACTCACTGAACCTAACAAAAAGTCTTTCATTTTGTTTTTATTTCGACTACCTGAAACAATCAAATCAATAGAATGATGTTCTGCAAAATCAATAATTTTTTGAGAAGGATATCCTATTAACACGCTAGAACCTTGAACTTTCACACCCTTCTCTTCAAAAACTTTTTGCAAATTACTTAACGTTTCTTGCGAATAAAGTTGCTGTTGGCGTTCAATCTCTAAAATCCAATTGGTATCCATTTTTCCATCCAAAAACAATGTTTCTGGAGATTCATTAACTGTGCAGATGAAAACCTGTTTATCTTTTAAATCAAAAAGTTCAAAGGCTTTATCAATAGCATGTTTAGCACTTTCTGACCCATCAGTTGCAAACAAAATTCTTTCAGCCTGAGTTTCATTTTTAGAAACATAAGTAGACAAATGTTCTCCGTAAGAAATTTCCCTAGAAACAGAACCTAACCATTTTTGAAGCCCTTTTTTACCGTGAGAGCCTAATATTATCAAGTCATAATCTTTTTTTTGAGCCTGCTCAAGTATAGCTTCGACAACGCTACCACAGAACTTAAAACGTTCACCCAATTTTAATCCGTAACTTTCAACCTCTAACTTTGAAAATACTAAAATATCATCCGCCATATTCGCACAACTAATAGCAAACCCATCGGCCTCAACAAGAATATTATCAGGCAAAAAACTCCAATCTATTATAGTAATTACATCAACCTCACAATCGTTTACCCACTTTGAAAAATTTTTCAGCGAATTAAAACTTATTCTTGAACCATCTGTACAAAATAAAACTTTCATAAAAGCTCCTTATAACCAGTATTTCATCACAAATTTTATAACAGTATAATTTATGTTAAGGAAATTTAAATTAACTGGTAATCTATATTTTTTTTTGATATTATGGATATAGAAGGAATATTCTTAGGATAAGTGTTGTAGTCATGACAGCGGAACAAAAAGTTAATCTACGAGATTACAAAAATCTAATTGAAACAATTGCAAAGGTTGAGTATCAAAAGTTTTCGGTTTCTCATTTAATAGAGTTACCGGAGTTGATTAATATTGGCAACCACACATTGTATGTATTATTCAAAAACAATCCGCCTGAATCTTACAATAATACTTATCTTTCTACTGCAATAAAATGGGCGATTAGAAACGAAGTTAGACGCCGTTACAAATGGTACTCTTTAAAAAACCGCAAACAACAAATACAGGAAATGGAAGAAGAACAAGAAGTTAGAGTTGAAGTTTACAAAACAATTCTTTCCATTGATGAGATGCAAGACGCAGAAGTTCCAACTCAAATCAAAGCAGAAGACAGAACTCCTGAAGAATCAATTGAGTTTGCAGAGTTAAAAGGTCAAATCTTGGAATGCATGAAAAAATTACCACGCCGTGAACGTGAATTAATCGAATACAAATTCTTCAAAGAAAAGAAGTTGAGAGAAATCGCTGAAGAATTCGATATTTCACAATCTAGAATTTCAAGAATTATTCAGTCAGGACTAGACAAAATCAAAAAAGACTTAAAAAAACAGGGGATAATTTAATTTAATGAAGACTATATTTGAAAAAAGCAACAATATTGACGGGATAACTTTGACCGATGAAAGCGTTGTGCCAAACTTTATTGATGAAAAATTTTTAAGAAATGGTAAATGCGGACTTCCTCAATTAAGTGAACTTGAAGTTCTTCGTCATTACAAAGAATTATCAGATTTAAACTTTTGCATAGAAAAAGGTTTTTATCCGCTTGGTTCTTGCACAATGAAATACAACCCAAAAGTTAACGAATTATTAGCTTCATTAGATGGTTTTGCAAATCTTCACCCATCACAAGATGATAACGATTGCCAAGGTGCATTAGAATTAATGTACAAATTACAAGAAACACTAAAAAAAGTTACAGGTATGGATGCAATCACGCTACAGCCTGCCGCTGGTGCGCACGGTGAATTAACTGGCATGATGGTTATAAAAAAATATTTTGAAGCAAAAGGCGAATCAAGAAAAAAAGTTATAGTTCCTGATTCTGCGCACGGTACAAACCCTGCCAGCGCAGCGTTATGCGGATTTGAAATCATTTCTGTTAAATCAAATGAAAAAGGTCAGGTTGACATAGAAGATTTAAAAACACTATTAAACAGTGATATTGCGGCGATTATGATGACAAACCCTAATACATTAGGAATTTATGAAGAAAATGTATTGGAAATCTCAAAATTAATGCACGAAAATGGTTCACTACTTTATTATGATGGGGCAAATTTCAACGCAATTATGGGACATACAAACCCAAAACTTATGGGATTTGACGTTGTACACTTGAACCTACACAAAACATTTGCAACACCTCACGGTGGCGGTGGACCTGGAGCAGGTCCTGTCGGTGTTGTGGATAAATTAAAAGAATTTTTACCGATACCTGTTATTGCGTATGACGGAGAAAAATACTTCAGAAAATATGACCTTGCACACACAATCGGAAATGTTAGGGACTTTTTTGGAAGTTTTGGAGTATTAGTTAAAGCTTACGCATATATATTAATGATGGGTAAAAACCTAAAAGAAGCTAGCGAAAACGCTGTTTTAAACGCTAATTATCTAAAAGAAAAATTAAAAAAATATTATTCATTACCGTATGATGTAAAATGTATGCACGAGTTTGTTTTGTCTGGTGAAGATTTAAAACACGAATGCGGAGTATCTACCCTTAATGTCGCAAAAGCATTAATGGACGAAAACACTCATCCACCAACAGTTTACTTCCCGTTGATTGTCCACGAAGCGATGATGATTGAACCAACAGAAAGTGAAACTAAAGAGAGAATGGATGAATTTGTGGACGTTATGATAAAAATTTATAACGAAGCAAAAGCAAACCCTGAAAAAGTAATTTCAGCACCGCACACAACTCCAGTAAAAAGAATTGATGAAACGCAAGCTGCACGTCATCCAGATTTAAATTTCAAGGACTAATAATATAAACACTGAAAGGCTATAAAATTGGCAAATAACGAAAAGAAAAAAATAAAAGTTGCATTCCCTCATATGGGTACAATATCAATCGCTTGGGCAGGAGCGTTAAGGAAAGTTGGCGTAGAGCCATTTATTCCGCCTTACACAAGCAAAAGAACACTATCATTAGGTACAAAGCATTCACCTGAAGCGATTTGTCTACCTTACAAATTAATTATGGGGAACTTTATTGAAGCAATCGAAGGTGGGACAGATTACGTTGCAATGATTACGTCACCTGGTTGTTGCCGTTTAGGCGAATACGGGAAATGCATCAACCACGCTTTAGAGGATTTAGGCTATAATGCAAAATACATTGAATTAACATTGTATGATGGAGTTCAAGGTGTATATAACTTTTTGAGAGAAATTAGTGGTAAAAACGACCCTGTACTTTTCGTTAGAGCTATTATGCTTTTAATTAGAAAAGTATTTCTTCTTGATGATTTAGAAACAAGATTATCATATTTAAGAGCTAGAGAACTTAAATTCGGGGATGCTGAAAAACAATATTTAAAAGCTTTAAAAATTATTGACGCTGCAATGAACACTCAACAGCTAAACAGAGCTAGAAAACTTGCCTTCGAAGAAATGGACAAGGTAGCATACGACAAAAACAAAGACGTTCTACACGTAGATATTACGGGAGAAATTTATTTAGTATGCGACAAGTTTTCAAACCAAGATATTACAAAAGAACTTGGAAAAATGGGAGTAGAGACAAGAAAGAGTTTAACTGTTAGTAGCTTTTTAAAAGACGCAATTATTCCTAAAATATTTAGAAAAGGCGAAACCCACTTACAGAGAGCAAACAGACTTGCCAAACCATATTTAATGAGAGATATCGGCGGAGATGCTTTGGAATGCGTATCTGACGTAGCTTATGCTGATCAAAGAGGGATTGACGGTATTATACACATAAGCCCATTTACTTGTATGCCAGAAATCATGTCACAAAACATTTTCCCAGCAATGAGAGAGAATTGTGATATTCCGATTTTACCACTTATTATGGACGAACAAACTGGTAAAGCTGGATATCTAACAAGACTTGAAGCTTTTGTTGACTTGATGAGAAGAAGAAAACGCCGTTTAGAAATGAATAAGAAACAAGCACCGCAGGAAGCCGAAGAAAAAGAACTTGTTTAGAATTAGTAAATTGTATTTTGAGGTTAATAAAGTATGCTAAAACTTTTGAAAGAATCTTTTAGAATTACAAATGACTGTATAATGTTAGCAATTCCACTGGTATTATTTATGTGGATATTATCTTTTTATTTAGGATATGCAAACAAAATTGTTGATTCACCTCAAGAGCTTATTCTTGCAGCAGTTACAATATTATTTATGGCTGGTGCAACTTTTTCTGGTTGGTTTTACACAATCAAAAAAGGTATAGAAGTTTCAAAAGGGGTTTACGTACTCGATAAAGACAGAACTAAAGCCATCGTTAGTCTATTTAAACTTATGCCTAGAGGTATAGGAAGATATTTTCTTTCATTTATAGGCATATTTTTCATATTCAAAATTTGCGGTATTGGATTGTATTTTTTAATTAATATAATTGGCACAAATCTTATTGGTGCAGTTTACACTCCAGAACAAGCTTCAACTATTTTGACATCAACTCCGCAAGAGTTAATCGAATTCATAGGCACTCTATCTGCCGAGCAACTTGTTAAACTTCGACTTTGGAATCTTTTAATATTTTTAACAACAACAGTATTTTTGTTTGCATTAATGTTTTGGATTCCAGAAATAATTTATTCAACACCAAATCCATTTGTGGCATTATTTAAAAGCATTGCAAAAATATTTAAAAGATTAAAAAAATCAATTTGCTTATTTATAATCTTGGCAATACTTAACACAATAACTTCAATAGTCAGCACTTTCGCACTAAACCATCCATTACTATACTTGTCTATTATGGTTTTAATATTCTACTACCTAATATACAGCGTTGTGTTGATATTTAGTTTTTACAGAGAAGAATTTTGCGAAACAAACATAATAAACAACAATGGTAATGAGAATGAACAAAAAGCCTAAAGTAATAGCCGTTGTCGGGGCAACTGCATCTGGCAAAACGGCATTCGCAATTGAACTAGCCAAGCAACTTGATGGAGAAGTAATTTCAGCAGATTCAAGACTAGTATACAAGGGATTTGATATTGGAACAGCAAAACCAACAATAGAAGAACGAGAAGGCATTCCCCACCACATGATAGATATTGTTGAGCCTGAAATTGACTACAGTGCAGGGCTATACGCTCAAGAAGCCGAACAAATTATTGATGAAATTATCTCAAGAGGTAAAACTCCTATTATTGCAGGCGGAACAGGTTTATATTATAGACTTTTACTTGAGGGATATGATGTGCCTAAAGTAGAACCAGATTACGAAAAAAGAAAAGAACTTGCAGAACTATCTTGGGATGAATTGGTGCAGATTTTAAACGAAATAGCACCGAATAATGATTTCAAAATTGAACAAAATGATAAAAAGAAAATAATAAGAGCCATTGAAATTGCAAAACAAACTGATAAACCACTTAACGCACACAAAAGAGAAATCAAATACAATGTAGAATGGTTTGGACGCAATTTTGAGAGGGCTGAATTATACAACCGGATAAACAGACGTGTAGATTTAATGATTGAGGCAGGTTTAATAGAAGAAACTGAAACTTTATTAAAAAAACACGGTAGAATAAAAAATCTTGTCGGCACAATAGGTTATCAAGAAATTATAGGTTATCTTGACGGACTCACGACTTTAGATGAAGCAAAAGATAAACTTAAACAAAACACAAGAAATTATGCAAAACGACAACTAACTTGGTTCAGAAAAAATCCAAACATTAATTGGAACATAGAACCGACAAAACTAAAGAAATAATAAAATAAGATGAGGGATATGATGTTAAAAAAAATACTTAAAACAACAGGAATCAGTATTGCAAGCATATTTGCAATTTTGTATATATTATTTTTAACTGTTCCATTTTTAATCAACGGAATTATTGAAGCTCATAATGCCGATATAGTTAAAATCATTGAAGATACAACAGGTTTCAAAGCAAATTTAAAAGGAATCAAACTTGTTACTACGCCTAAATTAACCGCAGGTTTAAAAGTAGGACACGCTGATTTTAAACTATTCGATGACAGTGAATTTTTATCTGCTGATAACTTTGAAGTAAAGCTTTCATTATTACCGATTTTAGCAAAAAGAATTGAATTAGATAAAGTTTCAATAGACAATTCAAAAATTACACTAGGCGTAAAAAAAGACGGTCATTTTCTTATTGAAGATGCCCTAAAGGCAATAGCTACTCCAACAGAAGAAGAACAAACCCAATCGACAACAGAAGTACCAATGGGTTTACCTTTCGGCATTAAATTATCAAACAAATTGCCAAATATTTATTTGAACAATTATGATATTGCGTTTGTAGACACAACAAATGGGAAAAAATATTATTTAGACGGGGACAAATTCTATATCACAGACTTCATTATTAATAAAAAAATTAAAGTTAATGCAAACGGCGCTATATATTTAGAAGATACAAAGCATTTTGGCTATGATATTAAAATTTTAAATAATATTATGCCAGACATCGAACTAAATGATTTAGTTTTTCCTGAAAGTTCTGCCGTATCGACTGAAGAAGCTACCACAAACAATCCAGTTGCAGAAATTCCAATGATTAACGTTATTGATATTTTCAAAGCAATACATAAAAATCAACTTACTTCAAATGTAACTGCAGACTTAAAAACAAGCGGAACGTTTGACGACATTGATTATCAAGGATTTTTCAAAATAGACGGTATAACAGTTGCGGTTGATGGCAAAAAGTTACCAGAAGGAGTTGTGAATGCGAACTTCAAAGGTAAAAAAACAACTTACGATGCGACATTATACTCATCTATGACAAAAGATGAAAGCACAACAATTAATGGTGAAATAATAGGTGGTAAAAACCCGAAATTTGACATGCACTTTCTATCTAATGCAAAAGTTAATAACATAATTGCACTCATAGATAGTTTAGCAAAATCATTCGGAATTAAAGATTTAGATACATTAAGTGCTACAGGTCAAATTGATGCAAATTTCTACATTTTAGGCGACAAAAAATCTATAAAATCATCCGGACACTTTAAACTTCCAAATGCATCAATCAAATACGGATTATACAACATTTTAATAGACAAAATTAATGCAGACGTAAATCTTGCAGACAATAACATTGATATCAAAGATATTTCATTCACAGTTTTAAATCAACCATTAAGAGCTTACGGAACACTAACTTCAGATGCGGTTGTTGATTTGCATCTAACTGCAGACAAACTTTTGATAAAAGCACTTGTTGCAACTGCAGGGCAAATGGCATTGTTAAAAGAGAATGACTTCAAATCAGGCACAATTTCAATGGATGCAAGCCTTAAAGGGAAACTTACATCTCCAATCCCAGCAGTTAATGTAAGTGTCGATAATGTGAACATCAAAAACATACCTACAGATACTTCTGTAACCCTTGCAAACTGCGATATTGATATCAAAACTGACGGGAAAACATTTAACGGAATTGTGAACGCAAATTCGGCATCAATAATAAATCCACTTGCAACAGTAAAACTTCCAAATGCTAAAATTAATATTGATGACAAAGATATAAAAATCACAGATAGTTATATCACACTTGATAATTCTAGAATTGATATTTCTGGTGGGATATACAATTACATGAAAAAACTCGCTATTGATTTAACAGCTAAAGGCAATCTGGTTTCATCTGATATTAGAAATATGATACCTAAAGATTTCCAATTATTTGTTGGAGAGGCTAATGGCAAAATGCCAATTGATGCACACATAACAGGAGATATTCAAGCTCAAAACATAGATATTAACCTATCAGCAACTCCTAACAATTATTTCAAAATACTAGACATTGATTTACTTCGAGGTAAAACTACAGCAATAAAAAGTAATATAAAACTTGCAAATGATACTCTAAAATTTTCAAACACAGGTATCTACGCAGATAATACTATTATCGCAAGCCTAGATGGAAACATAACAAATCTTTCTAAAACACAAAATTTATCACTAAACTTTAATATTCCTCAACTAATCGGAATGCCAATTCCTAGCTTGAGTGAAAAATCACTTATCAATACAAAAGGTAATATTGCTATAGGTGGAACTGTTTTAAAGCCGACATTAAAAGGCAACGTTTCAATTCCTGAAATCAAAATTCCAGAAATGCTTGTTTCTTTAGAAAAATTAGACGTTACATTAAACGGAGCATTAGCTAAAGGTTCTGGAACACTTGCAAAATTAACTTCAGGCGGAATCGTCGCTGAAAACTTAACATCTGATTTCATACTAAACCCTGAAACTCTTATTTTGTATCTAAATAATATTAAAGGAAAAGCTTTCAAAGGTGATGTTAAGGGTAATATTTCTTATAATATGCTAAATGGGCACATAGGCGTTGATTTTGAAGGAAGTGGACTTGATGCAATTAGGGCAATCGAAGGCGCAGCAGGAATTAAGAATGCGCTATCAGGAACACTAGGTTTCAAAGTTAAAGTTACTCTACACGGTGCAACCGATGTTGAAATGATTAAAAATCTAAAAGGGAATATGACTTTCAACATTGATGACGGCGCTTTAATCGGAATCGGAAGAATAGAAAACCTTGTTGCTGCCAATAATATTATGTCAAATGTAATAATGAAAACTGCAGTTGCTACATTATCTTCAATTCCAGTAATAAAAGAAAGCGCCAACTTTAAATACATAAAGGGAGAAATGACATTCTCTGATGGTTGGGCAAACTTGACATCAATAAAAACAAGTGGTCCATCAATGGCATACTACATTACAGGCAAATTCAACATCCTAAATTGTACGGCTAATGTTGTAATTTTAGGAAGACTAGGTAGCGATATTATTGCAGTATTAGGACCTGTTGGAGAGCTTTCACTTGATAAATTCACATCATACATTCCAAAATTTGGAGCAGCTACTTCTTCTATCATAAACGCAATGACTACAAATCCTAAAGGTGAACCAATAGAAGAAATCCCTCAATTATCAAGTGGAAATGAAGTCTATAAAGACTTTAAAGTAAACTTCAACGGTGGTATTGATAGTCAAAGTTCAGTAAAATCATTCAAATGGCTATCTGCACCAGATATGTCTGCAATTGACGCACTTTCAATAAAAGAACAACTTAACCAAAATAAAGAAACAATTAAAACAGACGTAAAAGAAACTATAGATACACTTAAACAGATAAAAGAACAAAGTAAACAAGATATAAAAAATGAAATTCAAAATATGAAAGACAGCGTTAATGATCTAAAAAATCTATTTAAATTTTAAAGAATTAACTCCCTCAAAATAGAAGGAGTTTTTATTATTACAAAATACAAGCCAACATCATCAAAATAATTGTACCAATTTGCATTGCAGTTGCCATATTTTGTGCAAACTTGTTACTATCATACTTATTTGCACTCTTTTGTGCATTGTAAGCACTAGACAACCTATTTTTTCTAGTTTCGACATCATCATCTGAAAAATTAGTACCAAACATAGCGCTTTCCAATCTTGATAAACGATTTTCTTCTGTGTCATTTTTAAAAGTATTATTTAGAACGCCTTTTTCCAATGTTGCTAAATTATATTTTTTACTTGACCTAACAGGAGGTTGATACTCCTCACCAAACATCTGTTGACGTTGATTAAAAGATTGATAACCCATATCATCCATTGGGTCATACTTTTGTAATTGATAATCTGAACTTAATGGAGGAACATAATCGTCATAAAATTGATTTGAAGATTGCGCAATAGAATTATCCATCAAAGATTTTGGTTTAATTTTAGCTTTTAACCTGTCAGTCCTAGTGGATAAATCATCATTGAATTCTTTACCAAAAGTTTTCATCTCTAAATTTGAAAGACGTTTTTTTATATCAACGCCGTGAAAATTCTTATCGAAAACCATTTCCTCAATCTCATCAACAGCAGGATAACTAACATTTGAAGCGGCAACAGGAGCTTCTTCAAGATAAGAGTCTTCAGGATTTGCAAATGTATCTTCAACTGGTTCAATTTCCTGCCCAATCAAATCAACATGCATATCCTTTTCTAGTTTTGCAATTCTTGAGGAAATATTACCGCTAGAAGATGTCCCATATACAGAACTTTCAAGCCGAGCAATACGTCCAGCTTCGTCATCACCGCTATAAGTAAAGCCATAGAGTGAATTTTCTAGTTTCTCAATTGTAGGCAAATACTGACTGGCAAACACAGGTAAGCCAGAAATTGAAAAGATTAATAACGTTAAAAAGATTTTTTTCATAAATTACAACTCCTTAACGTTAGAATAAATTTTTGAATTGATAAAAACTATTCACTCCAAAAGCGATTTCAAAAAAGCAAAAAACTGATAAAAATAAGTAATAAAAAAGTAGTATGAAAAAATTATCATACTACTTTTTTCCAATATTCAATAACTAATTACAAATTTCTTAAACGTTTCAAATTTGCAAGTTCTTCTTGATAAGGCGAAATTGAAGATATTTTTTCAATAATTCCAGGTAAAACATCTAAAACATAATCAATTTCACGTTCTGTTGTGTATCTTGAAAGTGAAAATCTAATACTACCGTGTATTGCAGTGAATGGAACATTCATTGCTCTTAAAACGTGGCTTGGTTCTAAAGAGCCCGATGTGCAGGCACTACCAGAGCTTGCACAAATACCTAAATCACTCAAGTGAAGAAGAATTAATTCACCCTCAATATATTCAAACCCGATATTAGTAGTGTTTGGAACTCTATTTGCAATAGCAGTATTCAAACGAGAATTATAAACAGTCTTTAAAATACCACTTTCTAATTTATCACGAAGACGTTTAACTTCAGTCAACTCATATTTCAAACTATCAATAGCAAGTTCCGCAGCTTTAGCCATACCAACAATATAAGGTACGTTTTCAGTACCTGCACGTTTACCTCTTTCTTGGTGTCCACCAATAATTAAAGGAGTAACAAGAGTTTTCGAATTTACATATAAAGCACCAATACCTTTTGGAGCGTGGAATTTGTGACCCGAAATTCCTAGCAAATCAATCCCTGCGGCCTGAACATCAATTGGGATTTTTCCAGCTACTTGAACACCATCAACAAAGAATTTAGTTTCTTTGTTTTTTGATTTAATCATTTCCGAAATTTTTTCAATTGGGAAAATCACACCAGTTTCATTGTTAGCGTACATAATTGAAACAAGCGCAGTATCATAACTAATAGCCTGTTCTAATTGTGCCAAATCCAATTCTCCATTAGAATTTACGCCGATATAATCAACTTTATACCCTTCTTTTTCTAATGTTTGGTAAAGATTTAAAACGCACGGATGTTCAACTTTTGAAGTTATAATATGGCGTTTATTTTTATTCATATTTAAAACGCCACGTATTGCTGTGTTAGCACTTTCAGATCCACAAGAAGTAAAAATAATTTCTTTTTCACTAGAAGCGTTAACAAAATCTTTAATCGCAACTCTTGCATCTCTTACAGCATGATTAGATTTTTTTGCAAAATCATAAATACTAGAAGGATTTGCATATTCTTCTTTGAAATATGGCATCATCGCATCTAACACTTCTGGTGCGACTTTAGTTGTTGCGTTGTTATCTAAATAAATTAAACTCATTATGATACCTCAATTACAAGAATATTTTTATCAACAGTTTCCCTTAAAGTCATTTCTACAAATGATTTCAAAGTCAAATGAGAGTTTTTACATCCTGAACATTTACCTCTCAATTTTACCAAAACTTTATCTCCATCAATATCAACTAAAGTGATATCTCCGCCATCTTTTCTCAATTCAGGAGAAATTTGAGTTTCAATTACATTATTAATCTTCAAAATTCTTTGTGCAGGAGATAATTGTGGCAAATTATTTTCAGCTTCTTCTTTTTTATAATAAGTATCAATAATATCTTGAATTAGACCTTTACACTTACCACATGCACCGCCAGCTTTGGTATAATTTGTAATTTCTTCAACAGTTTTCAAGCCGTTATGCTTAATAGCATCCCAAATCATGTTTTCAGTTACACCAAAACAAGTACAAACAATTTTTTCTACAACTTTTTCTTCTCTCAAATCATCTAAATCAATCATATTGTCAAAATTTTGAAGAGCATCTTCTAATGCCTCGTACCCCATAACAGAGCAGTGCATTTTTTCTGGAGGCAAACCTCCTAACTGATCTGCGATGTCTTGGTTAGTTATTTTCTTAACTTCTTCAACAGTTTTGCCTATAATCATCTCTGTCAAAATACTTGAGCTTGCAACAGCAGAACCACAACCAAAAGTTTGGAATTTTGCATCTGTTACAATTCCATTTTGAATTTTTAAATATATTTTTAATGAATCACCACATGCTAAAGAGCCGGCTTCACCAATTGCGTCAGCATTATCAATTTTGCCAACATTTCTTGGATTTCTATAGTGATCCATAACTTTTTCAGAATAATCCCACATAATTTTTTCCTTATTTATCTCTAACCTTGTTTTACATTTTAACCCAAAAATAGCAACAAATTGACGATATTAATATAAAATTAATTATTCTATATAAAGCGTTTTTTCAATCAATCTTGCATCAGCGCCAATCGCAACGGTTGTCTTATCTTTAGAATGAGAAAATCTAAAGCCATCCAATGTTGGAACACCCAATTCATTACCAATTTCTGCAAACAAATATAACAACAATTCTGGATTATCAGTTTGTAAAAATTCACCAAAACATAGCGCTTTTACGTTAGCTCTAAATTTTTCAATATTCATTAATTGAGTAAGCATTTTGTCAATTTTGTAAGCTGGTTCATTTATATCTTCTGCAAAAAAGATAAAAGGTTCATCTGGAATAAAATCCTGACCACACAAAGAAACAATCGTAGACAAATTACCACCCCACATAATACCTTTTGCAGTACCAGGAATTATAATATGGTCTGCAGGAATAACCTGTTTTTCATTACAAACACCACGGAAAAACTCATCCATAGTAAACTCACTCAAGTCTTCGCGACCAAAATCACTTGCAATCATTGGACCAGAATAAGTCATCAACCCTGCTCGTTTCAAAAACATTAAATTCAATGCAGTCACATCAGAATATCCACAAAATATTTTTGGGTTATTTCTAATCAATTCGTAATCAATTTTATTTATCAATCTAATTGCACCATAACCGCCACGCAAACAAACAATTGCTTTTATATGGTCATTAGCGAAAAATTCATGCAGATTTCTTAAACGAGTATTATCATCTCCAGCCAAATATCTATCTTCTTTATAAACATCATTACTTACGACAACATTAAACCCGCAAAGCTCAAAAAATTTGATTGCATTAAGAATAACTTTACTATCTTTTTCAATAGGGCCAGAAGTCGTTAAAATTCCGATAATGTCACCTGTTTTCAATCTTTGAGGTTTAATTATGTTCATATTTTACCCCTTTTGCATTTACTTTTGTTATAATAATACCATGAACGAAAAATATATACCGCTATACAGAAAATATCGTCCTCAAAAATTAGAAGAAGTAGTAGGACAAGAACACATTAAACAAGCATTGGCAAACGCAATTGCGATGGATAAGATTTCTCACGCATATCTATTCACAGGTCCACGAGGAACTGGGAAAACATCAACTGCGAGAATTTTTGCAAAATCATTAAACTGCGTAAACGGGCCGACAATAACTCCTTGCGGAGAATGTTCTAACTGCAAAGACATTACGAACTCCGTACCTATGGATGTTATTGAAATAGATGCTGCAAGTAACAGAAAAGTTGAAGATGCACAAAACATACTTGAAAAAGTTATGTATGCACCAGTGAACAGCCGTTTCAAGATTTATATCATTGACGAAGTCCACATGTTATCTTCAACAGCATTCAACGCATTGTTAAAGACTTTGGAAGAACCGCCAAAGAACGTTGTATTCATTCTTGCAACAACAGAAGTTCACAAAGTTTTAGACACGATAAAAAGCCGTTGCCAAAGGTTTGATTTCAGAAGAATTACAACATCTGACATTGTCAAACATCTACGCTACATTTCTGATAGCGAAAAAATTAACATCACAGATGACGCTTTAGCAACTGTGGCTAAAAACTCTGCTGGCGGAATGAGAGATAGTATCGCACTTTTAGACCAATTAAGTGTACTAGGAACTCAAAATGCTATTACGACTGACGATATAAATGCTCTATTAGGAAGAATTTCTTTTGATGTTCTAAAGGAATTAAGTTCAAACATATTAGCATCAAACCACGCCGGTGCAATTGAAATTCTTGAAAAAATATACAATTCAGGAAACGAACCTGTACAGATTTTGCAGAACTTGTTAGACTATTTCAAAAACTTGCTTATCGTAAAAAATTGCAAACCTGAAATAACTTTAGAATTAACGCAACTAAACGATTTACAAATTAAAGATTTAACCGAACAAGCTAAAAATATAGAGACACACCAAATCATAGCGTTAAGCGACAAATGTGCAAATTACATCAAAGAAATTAAATCAACAAACAATCCAAGATTGTGGCTTGAAATTGCAATAATCGACATTGCGAATTTAACAGAAAACACTAAACTTGCAGATTTGCAAGCAAGGTTAAGTGCATTAGAAGGTGGAAATCATTACGTTGCACCACAAAGAGAAGCTACACCAGCTCCACGCCCAGTGCCACAAATTATTCAACAAATGAGAGAAGAAAAGCCTCAACCACAACAAACTTCTTCTCAACCAATTGAACAACCAAAACAACAGCCAGCACAACAAGCACAAACTGTAACATCTTCAAAAACACAATCAGAAGATTTTGCACCGATGCCAAAAGCTAAAGCTTCAAGCGGTGATGACATTTTAACGACATGGGGTAATCTTCTTGCAAACATTTCTAGCCCACCAACAAGAGCTCTATTAACGCAATTAGCAAACCCTATAAAACTTGCTGATGATGGAGTAGTAATTTCATTAAAAAGTGAACTACACGTTCAACAATTTACCACTGGAAATAAAAAAGCAGTGCTTCAAAAAGCGGTGGAAGATTTGTTTGGCAAAGACAATATTCCAATTACAGTAAGAACACCTCTACCCGATGATGTTATTCAAAAAGGGAATGTAAACATCCCAAAGTCT
>JAFYQF010000025.1 GCA_017559905.1 bacterium | reverse complement strand
GGTGCAAAGGATTACTTGGTATCATCAACGTTGTCAGGCGTAATTGCACAACGTTTGGTGAGAAAACTTTGTGATGATTGTAAAGAAGAATATTATCCAGAACACGATGAGGCTGCACAAATCTTGGCGACAGAAGAAGAAATCCAAGAGATGATGAAGACTCCACTTTATCGTGCTAAAGGATGTAACAAATGTGAATTCTCAGGTTATAAAGGTCGACTTGGGGTTTACGAGATAATGCAAATGAATAAGGAAATCAAAAAACTTATCGCACAGGGTGCACACGATTTGGAAATTGAGGAAGCTGCTGTAAGAAACGGTATGAAGACTCTTAACCAATCTTGTATGGGTCATATCAAAAACGGATTTACAACAATTGAAGAATTCGTAAGGGTTCTTGGGGTTGTTAACGAATAGGAGCAGCAATGGCTATTTATAATTATGTAGCGTTAAAAAACGGTAAAGATGTTGTAACTGGTAAAATTGAAGCGGAAAGTTTACGTGAAGCGCGTGATAGTGTCCGCCAGTTAGGTTTTTTACCTACAAAAGTAACAGAAGAAGCTTTAAAAAAGGCTGACCAAAAGGTTGATGATAAACCAGGTACAATGAAGAGCTTGAGTCTTCAGGAGAAGATTGAGTTTACTTCTACTTTGCAAATCTTGGCACAATCAGGTATTCCGATTATTGAATCTTTGATGTTTATCGAAAATGACGCTGCAAAATTGAAAATTCGTTTAGTTGCAAAAGAATTAAGACGTCAGATTATGGGCGGTAATACTTTTGCTGATACCGTAGCAAAATACCCAGATATTTTCGGTCAAGTATTTATCGGTCTAGTAAAAGCCGGTGAAGATTCAGGTGAATTGGAAAAAACACTTGAACGTTTGATGGAATTGATGAACAAAGAATCTGAAATTAGAGGTAAGGTTATTGGTACATTGATGTATCCGATGTTCGTTATCGTTTTGGCAGTGTTAATCGTACTTGTCATGTTGATGTTCGTATTCCCTGTATTTAAGGATATGTTCGACAACATGGGGCAAGAACTTCCTTGGATTACTGCAACATTGATGAAAGCTGGTTTGTTCTTAAAAGAATACTGGTATTTATTGCCATTAATATTCATTGCGGTATTTGGTTTCTTCTCATTTATTTTTAAATGGGAACCAAGCCGTAGAAAAATTGATGAAAACATTTTGAAAGTTCCTGTATTTTCAGATTTGATTACATTCTCAAACTTTTCAAACTTCATCGCCGTAATGCAAGTTGCTTATGACGCAGGTGTTCCTATTATTGAATGTTTGTATTTGTCTATTTTGACATTAACAAACTACACTTTGCACGATCAGGTTGGTATTGCAACAGGAAAAGTTCAACAAGGTCAACACTTGTCAACAGCATTGAGAGCAACTGGTTGTATGCCAAAAATGATTTTGTTTATGATTTCAACTGGTGAACAATCAGGTCGTTTGGGTGATATGATGGGGCAAGCGACAAAGTTTATTGATAAAAAGTTAGATGCTATCATTGACGTTTTGACAAAGATGATTGAGCCGATAATGTTGATTGTAATTGGTTCTATCGTACTTGTATTGGCGTTAGCTCTTTACTTACCATTGTTCGGATCTTACATGAACGTATAGTGAGGATTAATGAAAACATACGTAATTACAGGTGCAACTTCAGGTATTGGAAACTCTCTTGTTAGAGAGTTTTCTGCTGATAGTGTTGTTTTTGCAGGATATAGAAATTTCGAAAAACGTGAAGAATTGCAAAATGTTTCAAAAAATGTTATTCCGTTTTTTATTGATATGACACAGTCAGAAAGCATTACAAAGGCAGTCGAGTTTATAACATCAAAGACTGATAAAGTTGATACTTTGATAAACGTTGCTGGTTGTGTGGTTGCAGGTGCTGTTGAAAATATTGAGATTGACAGTATCAGAAGACAATTTGAAGTTAACACTTTTTCTCATTTGCAATTGACTCAAGGTTTATTCAGATGTTTAGAGGGTGGCAAGATTATTAATATAAGTTCAATGGCAAGTTACGGAATATTTCCTTTTGTTGCGCCATATTGTGCATCAAAACGTGCATTGGATATTTTGTTTAGTTCTTTAGAAATTGAGACTGGTGGAAAAGTTAAGGTTGTATCAATTAAACCAGGTGTAATCGCAACTCCTTTATGGGAAAAATCAATCAAAGAAAATGCCGAATTGTTAACTGAAAACTCTGACTATGAAAAAGAAATGAAATTTTTAGTCGGTAATGCTAAAAATAATGGCGTTAACGGATTAGATGTAAAGAAAGTTGTTGATTTGGTTGTTAGAGTTGATGGTATGAAAAATCCGCAATCTTCATATAAGGTTGGAAACGATGCAATAGGGGCTTCTATAGTATCAAGGTTACCTCAAAACGTTGTTAATAAATTGGTAAGTTTTGGATTAAAATTAAGAGTTAAGTAATTCTTCTTTTTCTGCTATAATTTAGAAAAAGGGGGAATTTATGAAAAGAGCTATAATTTTAGTCATTGATAGTATGGGAATTGGTGCAATGCCTGATTGCCGTGAGTTTAATGACGTTCCTGAATGTAATACATTAAGAAATGTGTGTGAATTTAATAATGGTTTGAAGGTTCCTACTCTAGAGAAAATGGGTTTGGGGAATATACAAGATTTCAAAGGTATTAAACCTGTTGAAAATCCAATAGCTGTTTATGGAACATTGGTTGAAAAATCAAAGGGTAAAGATACAACAACAGGTCATTGGGAAATTATGGGACTTGTTTCAGAAACTCCGTTTGCGACTTTTCCTAATGGATTTCCGAAAGAGTTGGTAGATAAATTTGTTGCAGAAACTAATTGTGGCGGTGTTCTAGCTAATTGTCCTGCTAGTGGTACAGCTATTATAGAAAAGTTGAACGATGAACATCATTCTACAAAATTCCCGATTGTTTACACTAGTGCCGACAGTGTTTTCCAAATCGCTGTTGATACAGATATGATTCCGTTGGAAACTTTATATGATTGGTGCGAAAAAGCAAGAAAGATTTTAGATGATGGCAATTACAATGTATCAAGAGTAATTGCACGCCCATACAAAGTTATTGACGGAAAGCCAACTAGAATTTCAAAAGATAGACGTGATTATTCAATGGTTCCATCTCATACTTTGTTAGATGATATAAAATCTGCTGGTGGTAGAGTTATTGGGATCGGTAAAATCGAAGATATCTTCTCCAAAGCAGGTATTACTCATGCAATCCACACAGGTTCTAACAAGGAAGGTTTAGAATTAACTTTGCAGGCTGTTAAGGGCGAGTTGGATTTGAATAAAATTGCTTATTCGGATTATAAAGGTGGGTTAGATTTTGATTTAATCTTTACTAACTTGGTAGATACAGATATGTTATTTGGTCATAGAAATGATGCAAAAGGTTACGGCAAAGCGATAGAAGAAATTGATACTTATGTCGCTAAAATTATTGAAGAAATGACTGCAGAAGATGTTTTAATCATAACTGCAGATCACGGTTGTGACCCAACTGTTGCTGGTACAGACCATACTAGAGAAATGGTTCCTGTATTAGTTTATGGGAAGTGTGTAGTGCCTGAAAATATCGAAAAAGTTTTGGGCTTTGATTATATCGCAGATTTAGTGAAGTCATTAATGAGTGATAAATAATTAATTGAAATTAAAAATTTTTATTATATAATGTGGATGTGAAATTTATTTCACGAAGTCAAAATAAGATAAGGAGAAAAACAATGGACGTAAAAGTAAATGATTCTTGTATAGCATGTGGTGCTTGCGCTTCAATTTGTGACGCTGTATTTTCAATCGAAGATGTTGCTGTAGTAGACGCTTCTGCAGTTGCAGCTAACGAAGATGGTGTTAAAGAAGCTGCTGATGCTTGCCCAGTTGGAGCTATCGAAATCGCTTAATTTTAGTAATTAATAGTAAATATAAAAAAGACTTTATAAGAAATTATAAGGTCTTTTTTATTGCAATTGCTTTCAGTGTGTTTTTCTTGTAAAATCGTTGTTGTATATAAGGTAAAGGAGTTTTTAATTATGGCAAATGAAGTAAAAGCAAGTCATATTTTAGTTAAGACTGAAGATCAAGTAGCAACTTTGGTTGAGAGATTAAGTAAAGGTGAATCGTTTGAAGAATTAGCTGAAAAATGTTCACTTTGTCCATCAAGACAGAATGGTGGTGATTTAGGATTCTTTGGTCGTGGCGAAATGGTTAAAGAATTTGAAGATGCTTGTTTTGATACAGAAGTTGGCAATATCGCAACTGTTGAAACTCAATTTGGTTGGCACTTAATTAAAGTTGAGGCAAAAAGATAATGAATGAAGTTTTGTCAAAAGCCAGAGAGTATATGAAATCTCAAAATGTGGATTTTATGTTGGTAAATTCTACAAATGAGTTCTTGGTTGAATATAATGAATTATCTGAAAATTCCAGATATTTATTGACTGGGTTTTCAGGCTCAACAGGAGATGCTCTGCTTGGCTTTGACAAAATTTATTTATTTGTTGACGGCAGATACCATATTCAAGCGGACTTGGAAGTCGATAAGAATTTGGTGTCTGTTGTAAAACTTCAGAGTTGTCAATCTCAACTTGGAGAAATGGCAAAGTTGGTTCCTGAAAACTCTATTGTTGGCGTTTGTGCAAAGAAAAATTCTCAACAAAGAGTTGAGTTGATGAACAAGTATTTTCAAGTAAAATTATTAGATGATGATGGAATTGAAACTAGCAAGCCTGGTTTAGGTCAAATCGTTGATATAAACGAGGAGTTTACAGGCTTATCGGTAGAAGATAAAGTTGAAAAAATCCAAAAAATTCTAGCTGAAAATGAGGGATTTTTGCTTACTAATTTGGAAGATGTTTCATATCTTTATAACAAACGTGATTTTTCAAAACCGTATTCTTCAAAAATTAAAGCAAAAGCTTTTATTACAAAAAATTCTGATGAGTTATTTGTTGGCGAAAAATTAAACGATTTTGAAAAATATATTGATGTGGATATTGTTTATGTTGACAAAGCTACCATCAATGCAAAAGATTATGCTACTTTGGGCGAAAAGGTTCGAATAATGGATGAAAATCCAATTCTAGCGATGAGGACAGTAAAGACTGATGCTGAAATTTCTCATTACAAAAAAGCCTTTGAAAAAACAGATAAAGCAATGTTTGCAATAAGAGATTATATTGAAAATAATGATAATCTTTCTGAAGCTGATATTGATAAAAAATTAGAAGAATTCTTTTATGAGTATGGTGCAAAAAGTTTGAGTTTTAAATCAATTGTTGCGCACAACAAGAATTCTGCGCTAGCACATTATTCAAAATCTTCTAAAGATGAAATTTTAAAAGATGGAAGCCTTGTCCTGATTGATTGTGGTGCATATTACGATGGTGGTTTGGCAACGGATATTACAAGAGTTTTTGTAAAAGGTAATCCTTCTGATTTGCAGAAAAAAGTTTATACAACGGTATTAAAAGCTTTTTTAAATGCTTTTAATTTTGAGATTGAAAATATTGTTTCAGGATTTGATATTGATAATAAAGTTAGGGAAATTTTTGCGGAAAATCAGATTGAAGGTTTTGTTTTTAATCATGGATTAGGTCACGGAATTGGGGTTAATGTCCACGAAGCTCCTCCAAATTTGAGTGTGAATGAAATAGCTAAAACTCCAATAAAAAACAACATGTGTTTTACTATTGAACCTGGTTTGTATAATGCTGAATATTTTGGGGTAAGATTAGAAAACTCATGTTACATGTGTGATGGAGAAATAAAATCTTTTACAAAGATGTGTTATGAAAAAAAACTTGTTGATTATTCACTGTTAAGTGAACAAGAAAAAGAATGGCTAAGCAATTTTGAGGTATGGTAGTGGAAAAAATTACAAGCGTTTCAAATAATTTAGTAAAAGAAACTGTTAAATTACAACAAAAAAAATATAGAGAACAATCTGGTAAGTTTTTGTTAGAAGGTTATAAACCTGTTATAGAAGCGTATGATTGTGGGTTAGAAATTGAGTATGTTTTTGTTGATGAAAATAAGCTTAATGATTATGAATTTTTGAAAGAAAAAGTTATTCCGACAACTGATGTTGTATTAAAGAAAATTTCTACAACAGAAAGTGCGCCAGATTGTGTAGGGGTTGCATTTCAAAAGAAATATTCTTTACAAAATCTCCAAGAGTATAAAAAAGTAGTGCTTTTAGAAAATATAAAAGATGCAGGCAATCTGGGTACTATATTGAGAACTTCTGCAGCTTTTGGAGCCGAGTTGGTTGTTTTGTATGGTGATTGTGTGGATTTATATAACCCAAAGGTTGTAAGATCTGCTGTAGGTTGCTTGTGGAAATTACCGATTGTGTATATAAAGAAATACGATGAATTAGTGCAGAATTTTGAAAATTATACTAAAATAGCAACGCTTCCTCGTTCACAAAATATGTTAAAAACTTATGAGGTAAAATCTCCTTTTGTTGTGATGTTTGGGAGTGAAGCAGACGGTTTGAGTGAAGAATTGATAGCATTTTCTAACGATGATGTCAAAATTGAGATGATGGAAAACGTTGAGTCTTTAAATTTAAGTATTTCTTGTGGGGTTGTTCTATACAAATTATTAATAAACTAGCAAAAAATATTTTGTTCAGGTTTTAAAATAGCAGACAGATTAGAGGAAAAGATTTGACATTTTCAAATTTCAACAATAGCATAGGTTTTCCACGTTTGGCGAACAATTCGTCAAGCATGCTTATGACTAATTTTTCAAAACCCGTAAATGCAAATCAACAGGTTGCTCAAGATAATAAAGAGATTGAACAACTAAAATCGCAAGTTGCAACTCTACCACTTCCCCCTAAAGACAATACAAATTATTGGTTGGGAGCTTTGGCGCTAGCTGCATCAGCTATTGCTGGTATTTATATTTATAAAGGTCGTAATGTTGAATACGTTGCAGATGTAACTCAAGAGGCTGTAACTAAAATAAATCACCCGCATATAAAAGATAATTTCTTAACTGCATTAGGCAAGTATACTGAAGATCTTGAATATGGAATAAGAAATGAATATGATTTGTCTAAAGTTTTGAATAAGAAAGATGCTTCAGGTAATCCGATTGTAGTTCGTCATGGCATTAAAAGAGTTGAACATAACTTAAATCCTGTAGGGCTTCATACTACAACTTTTGAAACTGATGATGGCAAAGTTTTGGCAGAAGCAATGCGCAATTGTGAGGGCGAAGTCGTTAAATATGAAGTTTTTGATAGAGAAGGTCGTTTGTTGAGAGCTTATGACAACGAAAGTGGAATTACTAGAAAGTTTGTGTACGGTAAAAATGGTAATTTGGCACGAGAAGTTCAATATGATGGAAAAGGTTGGTCTTCTGAAATTAGATATGATAGCAAGGGTGTTCTTCAAGGTGATAAAGTTGAATTTGGTGTTGACCCTAACGAAATTTATGAATAATTTTTATTTTTTGTATAAATAAAGAGAAACTTTTGTAGTAGAATATATTTATGGATATTTTGGAAATAAGAAACATTTGGAATGAAGTAAAGCTGGAACTACGTGACGAGATTCCTGCGCATGCATATTATTCTTGGTTTGAGGGAATTGAGTCTGTTGGGTTTGATAATAATATTTTTTCGCTAATTACTGTCCATCAATTAGCACCTCAAATTGTTAGGCAAAATTATTATAAGCAAATAAGTTCAGCGTTGAAAAAAAGATTTGGTGAAAACGTTGATTTTGACTTAAGATATGACGCTGATTTTGCAGAAAAATATGTAAAAGAGAAAAAGAAAGAAGCTTCTAAAGCAAAACCAGTAAAGCTTGATGAAGATGATGAGCAAAAAAAAGTTCTTGATAATTTGGCTAAAATGCAATCTTTTTCAAATTTAAACTTGAAGTATAAGTTTGAAAATTATGTTGTTGGTGAAAATAATCGGTTTGCACATGCGGTTGCGATGGCAGTTGCTAAAAATCCTGCAAAAAAATATAATCCGTTATTTATTTACGGTGGTTCAGGGTTGGGTAAAACTCACTTGATGCAGGCAATAGGTCATCACGTATTGTTTAATAAATCAAAACTTCGAGTTCGTTATATAAAAACAGAAGATTATTACAATGAAGTTATTAAAAATATTCAATGTAGTGATAGAGTTTCGAGAATGGATAAATTCCGTCAAAAATATCGCAATGTAGATGTTCTTTTGATTGATGACATTCAGTTTTTAGAATCTAAAAAAGCTACAATGGATGAAATTTTCCATACGTTTGATAGTTTGCATAATAATAACAAACAAATTGTAATAACATCAGACAGATTACCAAAGGATATTCCGACCTTGCCAGATAGGCTTCGTACTCGTTTTGAAATGGGGTTAATGGTAGATATAACTCCTCCTGATTTTGAAACTCGTGTTGCGATTTTGAAAAATTTAGGTGAACAACAAGGAATGGATATACCTTTTGAAGTTTATGAATATATTGCGAATAATTTTGTTTCAAATGTCCGTGAGTTAGAAGGTGCTTTCAATAAAGTGAGTGCGTTTGCTGATATTGAAGGTATTCCGCTGTCAATTGAATTTGCAAAAAAAGTTTTGAATTGTGAATCTGCTAAAAAAGAATTTTCAGTTGGTGATGTTGCAAAAGCTGTTGCAGATTTCTATGGTGTATCAATAGATGATTTTAAAAGTACATCAAGAAGTCAAAAAATCTCATCTTCACGTCATGTTGCTGTTTATTTGGCAAGAGAAATTACTGAAAAAAGTTTTGAAACTATTGCAGAATTTTTCAACAAAAAACATACGACAATGTTATATTCTTATGACAAAATTAAAGATGATATTAAAGTGAATAAAGAATTAGAGAGAACAGTTTTTGATTTAAAATCTAAAATAAAGGAAATGTAATAATGTATGATTATATAAAAGGAGTTTTTGCTTTTAAAAACTCTTCTTCTAAAGGCTGTTTTTTGACTATAGAAAACAATGGCATAGGTTATCTGATTGAAGTTTCAGCGAGAGATTTTTCTTCAGTTGAAAATCTTGGTGTAGAAGGTAAGTTGTATACAGTATTACTTCATAGAGAAGATAGAATGTCTTTGTGTGGTTTTTTGCATAAAGAAGATAGAGATATTTTTTCGATATTGACTTCGGTTTCAGGAGTTGGTAGCAAAATGGCTTTAACTTTGTTAGATGAATTTCAGTCTTCAGAGTTGATTGGTTGTGTTATTCAAGGCAATCACAAAGAACTTACGAGGGCAAAGGGTGTTGGGCCAAAGCTCGCTCAAAAAATAATTTTAGAATTAAAAGATAAATTGATGAATTATAATACTACAGCTCCTATTGAAGTTAGTTCTGCAAAAATTCAAAGTTCACAAGCTACTGAAGATGCTCAAATGGTATTGCTTTCTCTTGGTTATGAACGAGAAGAAATTAAGGTTGCTTTTTCAAAAGTTTTTGCAAATTTAGATGCAAATTCATCAGCAGAAGAAATACTAAAAGAGTCGCTTAAAATACTTTCTGTTTAAGATTTCTTTCTTGCGACTCTTGTTGAAATATTTGTGTTTTTCTTGTTTATAAAAACATAACGATTACTGCTGCAATTGCCATTGCTGGTCCGAAAGGTAGAACGGTTACGTTTTCGCCATCTTGTTTAAGCCCTCTGATTACTCCAATGCAAGCCCAAATACCTAATCCTGCAAGTACGATTAATATGATGTATTGTAAAAATTCAGGCATATACAAGTTGTAAAGTGCATAAGCTGAACCAATAGATGCTACTATGAATAATGAAAGTGCAACAAGTGTTTGGTAGTCTTTTTGTTTTGCAAGTTTGATGAAAAATTTTGGTAAGAAAAACCCAACTTGAATTGCGATACTTAAGATTAAAGAAAGTACCAATCCTTTAACTCCAAAGAATGCACCCAAACCCGCCGCTATAAATGTATCACCCAATCCGAATGCACGACCTTTTTTTAATAAATGACCTGTTGCTGCAAAAAGTTCCATTATAGCAATACCAGCAAGTGCGCCTAAAAATGATTGTATAATAGGAAGTTTAAATATAGTCGTAGCATTGAATGTTGTTACTCCGTCGAGTGCAAAATAAGTGTTTACACTATGAAAAACTAATCCAACTGCGATTAAGACCCAAGCGTGAGTAGTGATGATTACTTTTTCTTTGATGTCAGTTACTGACATTACTAAAAGTATGCAAAGTATTGTAAAAGCAAAAAGTCCAGCTAGGTTAAATTGATATTTAAACAATACACCAACTGCAAATAAACCTGCAATAAATTCTACGATTGGATATTGTATGCTTATGTGTTCTTTGCAAAAAGCACATTTCCCACGTAAGAATAAATATGATAATATTGGAATATTGTGCCAAGGCATCAATTTGTTTCCGCATTTTGGGCATTTAGAAGGTGGAAGAACAATTGATTCTCCGCTTAAACCTCTCAATGCAACTACGTTTAAAAAACTGCCAATGATTGCGCCAAACATAAATGCGACAATTACAACTGCCACAAGTAATATAATTGCATCCATTTTTAATTAATCTCCATTATTTTTATTTATAAGTTCATACATTCTGTTCAAAGCTTTTTTTAATCGGCGAGAAACTTGCATTTGAGACATATTCATTTTTTCAGAAATTTCTCTTTGATTTAAATCTTGATAATAGCTTAATTCAATAATCTCTCTTAACTCTTGAGGAAGTTTTTTGATTGTTGTAGCTAGCATAATTTTATTTTCGTATGAATTCATAAATTCACGGTAATCATTTGCCGGAATTTTATCAAGTAAAGAAGTGTCTTCATCATCTTGCATAAATGATTGGTCTAAAGATAGAGTGCTTTTGCAACGTTCAATTTCAATCACTTCGTTTATTTTCGCGATTGGAATGTCTAAATATTCTGCTATTTGTTCAGGGGAAGGGTCTTCCATTCCTGTTTCATTTAATTTTTTTCTAGCTGTGTTTATCTTAAATAATAACTCTTGAAGTTCTCTAGGAGCTTTAATAATAGAAGCTTTATCTCTCAAATAATGTTTGATTTCACCTTTTATAAAGTAGGTTGCATAAGTTTTGAATTTTGTATTCATATCAAGTCGATAAAACTCGATAGCTTTAATTAATCCTAATGAGCCGACTTGGATTAAGTCTTCATTTGCAATTCCAGATTGAAGCGCAATGGTATTTGCAATTCTTTTCACAAGATCCATCGCTTTTTCAACTATTTTTAGGTGCAGCATTCTTTTCTTTTTTTCTTCAGTAGCGTTTCTGAATGAAATCAGTAAAGTATCTAGCTCTTCGTATTGTATTTCTTTTGTATCCAAGAGTCACTCTCCACTTCTTATCAGATTATAGCATAATATTCAAGAAAAATAAAAATTTTAATTTAATTTAATATAAATGGACTACTTTTGTTTATTCATGGTAATATAATTAAATAGAAATAAGGGAGTAGAAAATGATTACAATTAAAGACGTAGAACACGTTGCAAAACTAGCAAGACTTGAATTAACAGAAGAAGAAAAAGAATTATATACAAAACAACTTGGTGATGTTTTAAAATATGTTGATCAAATGAATGAAGTAGACACATCAAATGTTAAACCTATGGCACAAGTGGTTGATTTGGTGAATGTTATGAGGGAAGATGTTGTTCATTACGATCACACTAAAGAAGAATTAATGGCGAATGCGCCTGATGAAGAAAACGGTTTCTTCAAAGTTCCAAAAATTAATTAGTATTTTACCCTCATCATCTAATGGTGAGGGTTGAATTCTTTATAATAAGCGTATTATTATTGTTGTTATCAAAGTTCAGAAGGGGTCAATATGACAAAATATATTTTTATTACAGGTGGGGTAGTTAGTTCTTTAGGAAAAGGAATTATTGCTGCGTCTTTGGGTAGGTTGTTGAGAGCAAGAGGGTTTTCTGTTATAAATCAGAAGTTTGACCCATATATAAATGTTGACCCTGGCACAATGAGTCCGTTCCAACACGGAGAGGTTTTTGTTACTGATGATGGTGCAGAAACTGACCTTGACTTGGGGCATTACGAAAGATTTACAGACACATCATTGGGCAAATTGAACAACGTAACTTCAGGAAGTGTATATCAACACGTTATTAAAAAAGAAAGACGTGGAGATTATTTGGGGGGAACTGTTCAAGTTGTTCCGCATATTACTAATGAAATTAAATCAAGAATTAATGGCGCTTCAAAACAGTTCAAACCAGATTTTCAGTTGATTGAAATTGGTGGTACTGTTGGTGACATTGAAAGTTTACCTTTTGTAGAAGCTATTCGTCAGTTTAAATCTGAAGCTGGTATTGGAAATGCTATTTCAATTCATTGTACATTATTACCTTATTTGCCGACTTCAGGTGAATTAAAAACAAAACCATCTCAACACAGTGTAAACGTTTTAAGAAGCTACGGTATTCAGCCTGAAATTCTTGTTTGCCGTACAACAAAACCAATTCCAAAAACAGAAAAAGAAAAACTTGCACTATTCTGTTCTGTTCCAAAAGATGCAGTTATTGAATGTCGTGATATGAAAAGTATTTACGAAGTTCCTCTTGCACTTGAAGCTCAAAATATGGCAAAAGTTGTTCTTGATATGTTAAGAGTTGAAGACAAAAAAGCGGATTTGACAGGTTGGGAAAACTTGGTAGAAAAAATTAAAAATCCAAAGAAAACAATAAGAGTTGCTATTGCAGGCAAATATACTAAACTTTCTGATGCATATATTTCTGTTGTTGAATCTTTGAAACACGCAGGCTATGCCAACGAAGCTGCGATTGAAATTAAATGGATTAATTCAGAAGAATGCGTTGATGACAAAAAATGCAAAGAATTAATGAAAGACGTACACGCAGTAGTTGTTCCTGGTGGATTTGGAATTAGAGGTATTGAAGGTAAGTTGAACGTAATCAAATACGCAAGAGAAAATAATGTACCTTTCCTTGGCATTTGTTTAGGTATGCAGTGTGCAGTTATTGAATATGCACGCAATGTTGTAGGTTTGAAAGGCGCAAATTCTGCAGAATTCGATGAAAATGCTCAATATCCAGTAATTGATTTAATGCTAGAGCAGAAAAATGTTCAAGCATACGGCGGTACAATGAGATTAGGCGCATACGATTGCGTACTTAAAAAAGGTTCAAAAGCTGCAAAAGCTTATGGTAGTGAAAAGATTTCAGAACGTCACAGACACAGATATGAAGTTAATAATGAATTTATTAAACAAATTTCTGAAGCAGGTTTGGTGTTCTCTGGCATGTCGCCTGACGGAATGTTAGCAGAGGTTGTTGAATTGCCAAAATTAGATTGGTTTGTGGCGGCTCAATTCCACCCTGAATTCAAATCTCGTCCAGAAAGACCTCATCCATTGTTTAAAGGTTTGATTGACGCGGCAGCTAAAAGAGTTTAAGATTAAAAAGCCCTCATTTTATGAGGGCTTTTTACTTGAAAAGCTTGACTATGAGTTATGTTCGGTGTATTTTAGTTAAGCAGATAATTATTTTTGGGGGACTTTTATAATGCAAGAAAACAATATGAAAAAGTTTACTGCTATGCAATTTTTAAACTTTGCACTTGGGTTTTTCGGGTTGCAATTTGCTTGGCAGATGAGGATTATTTTATCAGGTCCAGTTACAGAATCATTGGGAGCTTCTCCTTTGATTTATGGTTTGATATGGTTGGCAGGTCCTTTTACTGGGATGGTAGTTCAGCCTTTGGTAGGTGCATTGTCTGACAAAACTGTTTCGCCGTTTGGAAGAAGAAGACCTTATTTGTTAGGTGGAGCATTGATTGCATCAATTGCGTTGTGGATTTTTCCAAATTCTGCAGGAGTGGCAAACTTATTAGAAAAAATGACAGGTTTAGAATTGCCAGCTTTGACAGCGTTATTAATTGCAGCAATAATGATTTGGATTATTGATGCGTGTATTAATATTGCTCAAGGTCCTTACAGGGCGTTGATTCCTGACGTTGTACCAGCAGAACAACATTCAATTGCAAATTCTTTTATATCTTTAGCGATTGGTTTAGGTTCTGTAGTTGCGGCAGCGACTGCTCCATTTTTGAATTGGGCGTTCGGATATCAAATGTCAATTCCTGCTCAATTTATAATGGGTGCTTTGGCATTTACGCTTGCAATGCTTTGGACTTGTATAACAATTAAAGAACATTCAACTAAAAAAGAAGTTGGTGATGAAAAAGAAAAAGTTCAAGACGTAACTTTCTGGGAATCTTTGAAAGGTTTCTTTGCTCTATCGCCTGAAGTTTCAAAAATTTGTTTAATGCAGTTCTTTACTTGGATTGGTACTATGTGCATGATGATTAACTTTACTCAATATGCAATCCATACCGTTTATGGAGTTCCTGATTTGTCTTCAGCAAGTGATGCAGTAAGAGATGGTTTTTCTCAAGCTGTTTTGGCTGGTACAAATTTTTCATCAATAAGTTTTGCAATATTTAATTTGGTTTGTTTCTTGGTTGCAATTCCGATTGGTGTTTTGTCTGCAAAATTTGGAAATAAAAAAGTACATATTATTTCTATGGTTTCAATGATTTTTGCATATTTAGGAATGGCATTTTTCAAAAACCCAGTTGCTGTTACATTGATGATGGGGCTTGCTGGTATTGGTTGGGCTAGTATTTGTGCTTTGCCGTTTGCAATGTTATCTCAATATATCAAAAAAGGAACAGAAGGTTCTGTGATGGGCATATTTAATATTTTCATTGCAGGTCCACAAGTTTTTGTTTGTACTTTAGTTGCTTGGTTTATTTCAAAATGCGCATTCTCTGTTGATGGCGGTGCTGTTAACCACCATTGGGAATATGTGTTCATTATTGGTGCAATTTGTTTAGCTATTGCATCAGTTGTGGCGTCTAAAGTTAAAGAAATAAGTGCAAAATAATTCAATTAAAATAAATAAAAAAGACGTCTTACATTTTTATGTAGGACGTCTTTTTGTAAGAATTTGTCAATAAAAAAAGAGGCTTTTTTTGTAGCCCCTTTTTTTGAAATTTTGATTGTTTATACGTTTAAAATAAATCCACCTTTATCAGCGTTTGTAAGTTTTTCGCCTTCGATTTTTGCTCTTAAGTTTTTGATGTATTTATAAACGTAATCTCTTGGAAGTTCTAATAAAGTTGCCAAATCTTTTGCATAAACAATTTTGTTGTTGTTTTCAACAAAGTAATCAAACACTTTTTGTTCTCTGTCAGTTAATGCTTTTTTGAAAACTACACGAACTTCTTCTCTTAAAGATTCTGATGAAGCAGATTTAGCTTTTGAAGTTTTAGCTTTTGTTGTTTTTGTAGCTTTAGCAGGAGCTTCTGTTTTTGTAGTTTTTGTTGATTTTTTAGTTGCAGTCTTTGTTGTCTTAACTGCTTTTACTGCTTTGATTGCTTTTTCAACTTCTTTGTCTTTAGTTGCTTTTGGTTTTGCAACTTTTTTAGCTGAAGCTTTTTCAACTTTAGCAGGAGCTTCTTCTTTAATATCAAGTTTTAAGTTTGAAATTGTGAATGGAGATGGAGCGATTTCTCTTTCTCTATCGAATGCTCTCTCTGCAATTGAGCTAATTCTTTCAGCTTTTGCAGGCATCCATTCATCAACACTTGATACTACTGGTTTACCTTTTAAAACTATATCTACTATATCATTTGAAGGTTTTGCTTCTTCTATTTTTTTACCTAATCTAGCCGCAAACTCTTCTAGTGTAATCTTTTCTAATGAGCTTCTCCATTGTTTAATCTCTTCTTTGCTCAAGTATTCAGACATTCATTAATCTCCTTAACTATTCTTGCCTCTTTTCTTATTATAATGTAGCATAAAACCGCTACTTTAACGCAAAATGTTTCAGTACGTAAATTTTTGTATTGATAAGTTTACAAAGTATTGAATTTTATTTTGCAAACTTGTCAAATCTAGTACATAATGCCTGAATCAAGTATTTTTTGAACTTCTGATTTCATAATATTGTGAATTTCTTTGATAGGTTTTGTTCCATCAATACTTATAAGATTGTATTCAGATTTCATATTGTTATATTGTTCAAGGCATTTTTTCTGGTAAATTTCAAAGCTTTTATAAAAGTCTGTCGAAAATCCCATATCTCTACCGCTCTCATAAAAGTCTAAACCAGTTGTTCCGATAATTCTTTTTAACAGAACGTCAACAGGCATATCTAAATAGAAAACTAAATCTGGTTCAGGCGCATATTCATATAGGTTTTTTACCCATTCAATATTTTGACCTCTCACGACATCTCTAGCAAGTGCTGTGTAATAGTATCTATCTAATAGAACAATGAAACCAGATTTTAGCGCAGGGATAATTGTGTTTTCTAATCGGTCTGCAAAATCTGCAGCATATAACAAACTATATGTTGTAGCATTCAAAAGGTTTCTATCTTTTGCATCATCAATTACGTTTGCAATAAGTCTTGAAGTTTTCCATTCTGAAACCATAACGCCGTATGATTGGTCTTCAATCGCCCGCTTAAGAAGTTCCAGTTGAGTTGATTTTCCACTGCCGTCAGTTCCTTCGATTACGATGAGTAATCCTTCGTAATTGTGCTTTTTTTTGAATTTTTCCATTAGATGATTACTCCTTTTTCTTTAAGAACTTCTTTTAATAATTTTCTGATTTCGACTTGTTTTTTGTGTATAGAATCCATTGCATCAATTCGAATAAGTCCAAATTCGTCAACCATTTTTTGATATTCTTTTATAACACGACCTTGAAAAATCATATAGCTTTCGTAAGGGTCGTTTGATAATTTCAAATCCATACCAGCTTCATAAAATTTAGGAGCTCTGTTTGTGCAAATTCTTTCCATAGAAATTTTTGGGTTAATATCAAAATAGATTGCCAAATCGGGTTTGATTGCAAAGTCGTAAACTTTTCTAACCCAGTTTGGGTCAACTCCTCTTGCGACATCCCTTGCAAAAGCTGTGTAAGCATATCTGTCAGCAAGTACGATGAAACCTGCTTTTAGTGCTGGGTCAATAACTTGTTTAAGTCTGTCTGCAAAATCTACAGCGTGCAAAAGTGAAAAAGTTCTTGGTGAAAGCATATTTTTTTTCTTCGCAAGTTTTGTTGTTTTGCTTATCAATTCAGAAGAATTCCATTCTGTAAAAATTACATCTTGCCCGATTGATTTTAGCCAATCACGAAGTAGCGCAAGCTGTGTTGATTTACCGCTTCCGTCAATACCTTCTACGCAAATTAGAGTCCCTTTTAAGTTGTGTTTTTCTGTTAATTTAGACAAGTTATTTTCCTCTTTTATTTTTTATTTAACCTAACATTGATACGCTAATTCTGCCAAATTTTGCAGACATATTATCTATTAAGTGAATGAAATATAATTCTGGTTCGATGTCTTTTTCGTTCAAGTCGATAATAGCACCCCATTCTGCTCTGCCGTGGTGTGCGGCAATCATTCTTGCGATTTCATCAAATCCGTGAGTTTTGCAAATTGAAAATCCGTATTGAGAATGAGTTATCCAATCGTGCTTGAAGTTTTCATCGTAGTCAATTAGTCCTGTTTCTAGGTCAATTGTGTATTCAAAAATTTTGCCAAAATCGTGAAGTATGCAAGCCGCTAAAATATTGTCTTTGTTGATTTTATAGTCCATAAAATTAATATTCAATTCTGCGAATTTTAAACATTCTAAAGTGTGAACCATTAACCCCCCAATGTAGTTGTGGTGCATAAGTTTTGCGGCTGGTGCAACTTTGATTTGTTCTTTATATTCTTCAAAATGATTTTTCAAAAAGTTGCGAAGTTTTTCATCTTGAATTTTGTCAAAATATGAGGTTAATTCTTTGTAGTAAACTTCTCTTTCTGATTCATTTAATCCAGTTTTTGCTTCTTTGACAAGTTCAAGAGCGTTTACTAAACAGTTGTTAAATTTTTCGTTGAAAGATGCTGAAACTATTCTCAATTGGTTACCCGTTCTAAATAGTTTGCTATCCATTCTGTTTAGGGCTTCTTCCCAAAGTATGCAATTTAAAAGAGAACCGTCTTCAGGGTTTTTTAGCTGAAGTTTTCCCATTTTTGTTCCTGCTTTTGTGTCGCCGATCGAAAATATTACTACTTCATAAATAATTTCTGTACTAAACATTTTTACCTCATTAAATTTGTATTAATTAATTTTTATTTCTGTCGATAATTTTTTTATCTTTGCCCCAAACAAAAGATGAACGAATTTCTTCTCCAACTTTTTCGATTTGGTGAGTTGCGTTTGTTTCACGAAGTTCGTTGAAGTTTTTGCATCCGCTTTTCATTTCTGAAATGAATTCATCTGCAAAGTTACCGCTTTGAATATCTTTTAAAATTTTTCTCATAGCGTCTTTTGATTGTTCGCTAATAACTTTAGGTCCTCTTGTCATATCGCCGTATTCTGCAGTATTTGAGATTGAGTATCTCATATCAGCAAGCCCGCCTTCGTAAATTAAATCAACAATTAATTTCATTTCGTGCAAGGTTTCAAAATAAGCCATATAAGGTGAATAACCAGCTTCTACTAAAGTTTCAAAACCTGTTTTTATAAGAGCGCTAATTCCACCGCAAATTACAGCTTGTTCGCCAAACAAATCTGTTTCTGTTTCTTCTCTAAATGTTGTTTCAATAATTCCCGCACGACCTGCGCCGATGGCTGATGCGTATGAAAGTGCAACTTCTTTAGAGTCGCCTGTAACATCTTGATAAATCGCAATTAGAGAAGGTACTCCTTTGCCTGCTTCGTATTCACTTCTTACTGTGTGACCAGGACCTTTTGGCGCTACCATAATAACGTTTACGCCTGCTGGTGCTACGATTTTTTTGAAGTGGATATTAAAACCGTGAGAGAACATCAAATATTGTCCCGCTCTCATATTAGGTAGAATTTGTTTTTCAAAAACTTCTGCTTGAAGCTCATCAGGGATAAGAACTTGAACTATGTCTGCGTATTTTACAGCATCTTCAATTGTCATTGTTTTAAAGCCGTAGTTTTTAGCTTTTATATCGCTTTTTCCGCCTTGACGTAAGCCTAAAACAACATCGCAACCTGAATCTTTAAGGTTCATTGACTGTCCATAACCTTGTGAACCAAATCCTATTACTGCAATTTTTTTTGATTTAATAAGCTCTTTATTGATGTCTTTATCAAGATAAATCTTTAAACTATTCATATCTGCCTCACATATAACCCTTTGTCTAATCTATGGTATCACAAAAAGATTTTCGGGCGAAAACTTTTGTGTGAATGTTAACAAAGTTAATATATGTAAATGATGAAAAAATCATTATTAATATTTTTAAAGAAAGAATTAATATTTGGTATTGAATAGTTTTTTATTATTCGCTTATTTTAAAATTTGAGTTTGTTATGATTTTGCTATTTTCTCCGAACATAAATACTTGGAGTGCGTTTTCTGTGGATTTGATTGGGCGGTAAAAGTTTTTTACCAAAATCAATTGAGTTTGGATAGGTTGATATCCTTTTTCGTGTAAATATTTGCCTAATTGTTCGGTGTTTTTAGTATAATTTTTTTGCTTAATAAATGGGTAATAAACACTTCTGCGTCGGTCTATTTCAGAGATTGCGTATTTGATAATATCATCATAGGCAACTTCATATCCGTTGTTGGTTAAAAAGTCTATTATAAAATTGATGTTATCAGTTGTTGTAATCGAAAGATACCCGATAATTCTATTTTTAACAGGTTCTTCTAATACGTATCTGTTTTTGTAGAATTTTGTATGACCACCTAAAATTGGATCTTGGAACTCTTGTTTAATTCTTTCTAGTGCAGGTTTGTAAATTGTTTCAAGTTCTCCGTTGTACAATTTGCAAACTTGTTTTGAATCAGAATTGTCAAAAGGTCTAAAGCCGCTTGTTTTTTCGTTTGTTTTTTCAAAATTTTCAACTTTCCACAAGGTTTCACTTGCGCATTGTCTAAATCCACAACCATCAATGAAAAGTTTTAAAAGTTCATCGTGACATTCATCCACTGATACAGAAAATGAAGTCGCTCCTTTCGCTGAAAATCTAGAAATTACAAAGTCGATTAATTGCTTGCCTGCTTCATATAGATTGTTTTGGAAAACAAGTCTTGTGATGTTTATTTTGTATGGGTTGCCGATTGTGGGTTCTACTGTGATTAAGGCAAGGATTTCTTTGTCATCTAGTAGAATGTAAGATTCGCTTAAAAATCGGTATTTTAATGGTAAAATGGAATGTACGAGTCCGAAAGGCTCATTGAATAGCGCTTTTAAGAACTGTTCGCCTTCTTCTGCGGAGCCTAAATATGATATTAATTTTTTTAGTTTTGGGATATCAAAACAATTTAGTTTACGAATTCGTGTCATAGTTATATTATATATTTTAATTCGCACATTCGCAAGTTTGTGTTAAAATTTGTGAGTGAGGATATGATGAAAATAGCAGTTATTGAAAACGAAGATATAAGAGTAAAAAGAGTTGAAGATATAACGTTACAAGGACGTGAAGGCGCAATTGTAAAAGTGTTAGGTTGTGGCTTGTGCGGTTCAGATATTGTGAAGTTTAGAGAAAAAATTTCTCCAAATGGCACTGTGCTTGGGCACGAAATTATTGCTCAAATAGTTGAGGTAAATTCTAAAACAGATTTTAAAATTGGAGATAAAATCGTTACTTCACACCATATCCCTTGTGGAGAATGTTTGTACTGCAAAAACGGTAATGTTTCTATGTGCGAACATTTTAAAAAAACAAATATTCACCCTGGAGGATTTAGTGAATTAGTTTATCTTTCAGAAGAACACTTGTTGAATGTTGCACAACTTTTGCCAAGTAATTTGGATGAAGTTGAGGGTTCTTTTTATGAACCTTTAGGATGTTGTGTTCGTGCTGTTAGACGTGCAAATCTGCCTGAAAAATCAAAAGTTCTAGTTATTGGGTTGGGTTCAATCGGGATTTTAATGGCTCAAGCTCTAAAGGCTATGGGTATGGAAGTTCTTGGTTGTGATTTGATTGATGAACGAGTCGATTTGTTAAAGAGTTTAGGCGTTGATGCGATTAATTCTTCAGACTTAAATAAAACTCAAAATTATATTAAATCAATAACTGACGGGTACGGTGTTGATGCTGTGTTTATGACTTCAGGCTCTGATAAGGCTATTGATGTTGCTTTGAAATTAGTTAGAAATGGCGGAACTATTTTGGTTTTTGCAAGCACCCCGCTCAATTTGGGTTATGCAAATAACGAAATATATTATAGAGAATTGACAGTTTTGGGTAGTTATTCTCCTGCGCCAGAGGATTTGAAAACATCGCTTGAACTTTTGAAAAGTGGCAAGGTTAAAGTAAAAGGTTTGTCTACAATTTACGATTTAGATAGAGTTAATGAGGCTTTTAAGGATACAGTTGCAAATAAAATCTTAAAGGCTTATATTAAGGTAAAATAACTCACTCCTCTTTTATGGAGAGGTAGGGTGAGTGGTTTATTTTTATTAAAAGGGAAACTCAATGAAAGCAATTCAATATTATGGACCACAGGATATAAAGTTTGAAGAAGTTATGCTAAAACCGCTACAAGACGGTGAAATTGTTGTGAAAGTAATGTCAGCGCTTACTTGTGGAACTGATGTAAAAACTTTTCGCCGTGGGCATCCTGTTTTGATAAAGAGTGTTCCGTCGGGCTTTGGACACGAATTTTCAGGAATTGTAGAAAAAGTTGGTCGTGACGTTGAAAATGTAAAAGTCGGCGATAGAGTTGTATGTGCAAATTCTGCGCCTTGTGGAGAGTGCTTTTATTGTAGACGTAAAGAGTATAACTTGTGCGAAAAATTAGACCTGTTAAATGGTGCTTATGCGCAATATATAACAGTGCCTGCAAGGATTGTGAAAAAGAATACGCTTATTTTGCCAGATGATGTTAGTTTTGACAAAGCTGCTTTTTGTGAACCTTTAGCAAATGTTGTTCACGGAGTTGAAAGAACAGGGATTGAAGCTGGTCAAACTGTTGGTATAATTGGGATTGGACCTATAGGTCTGATGTTTGCAAGGATAGCAAAGTTAAAAGGTGCAAGAGTTCTTGTAGCAGGTCGAAACCCTATTAAGTTAAAGTTGGCAGAAGAATTTGCGCACGCAGACGAAATCGTTGATTTGGTTAAGTATCCAAATCCAGAAAAGATTTTCAAAAGCTTTACAGAAGAAGGAAAAGGACTTGATGTTGCAGTTGAGTGTGTAGGTTTGCCAGAGATTTGGGAGAGAATTTTCTCCTGCGTAAGACCTGGAGGAACAGTGCATTTCTTTGGTGGTTGCAAATCAGGTTCTACTGTGACTTTTGATACTACGAAAATGCATTATGGCGATATTCGTTTGATGAGTGTGTTTCATCATACACCAGAATATTTTAGACAAGCGCTTGATTATATAGCATCAGGCGATGTTGAGGTTGAGAAACTTATTACGGATACACTTGGCTTGGAACAGGTTGAATACGCAATGCAAGAGCATATTGCAGGTCGTGCCGTCAAGTTTTTAATCAAACCTTGGGGGTAGGGCTAAATAAAACAATTCAAAAGGGCGGACTAAATAGGTCCGCCCTGACAATTCTGCTCTCAACTCCTTATAAATCTTGCTGTCAACAACACTTACTTAACAACAGCAAGTTTTGGCTTGATGCCTGTTTCCATATTGATGTTTCTGGCATTTGCCACCGCCATATTACGGCGTCTTCTCGCTCCTCTTAATATATATTCAACACTGCCGCATACATTACACGCAGGTCTTACAATCTTTTTTAACATTTTAGAGGTCTCCATTTGCCTGTATTACATTTTATTTGTCGGCAATGGTTGTAGAAAACTTTAGCTTTTTAGTTAGTTTGTTTACAAAAATTAATGTTTTAATCTTGTAGTTTTAGATAATTTCAAAAAAATATTGTTCGTGTTAAACTCTTTTTGTAATGGCGATTTGTCGAGTTCGACAAGGAATAATAAGAGGTTTTTAATGAAAATTGCGTTATTAAATCACGGATGTGCTAAAAATTTAGTCGATGCAGAATTGATGTTGGGTGCTTTAGCTCAAAATGGGCACGAAATTACTCTTGATGAAAATAATGCTGATGTAGTTATTGTTAATACTTGTTCTTTTATTCACGATGCCGAAGCTGAATCTGTTCAAACTATTTTGCAAATGATTAATGATGGTAAAAAAGTTATTGTTACAGGTTGTTTGCCTAAAAAACATAAAACAGATTTGAAAAAAGCTATTCCAGAAATATCTGCTATGATTGGAACTTCGGATTTGATGGAGATTGTTGAGATTGTAAATGAGTTGGCAAGTGAAAAAACAGAAAAATATATTCAAAAGATTTCTGAAAAACCTGAATATATCTATCCTGAAAACGTTGAGCGCCAACAAATTACTATGGGTGCAAGCTCTTATATAAAAATTGCTGATGGTTGTAATTATCATTGCGGATACTGTATTATTCCAAATTTGAGAGGGGTTTACCATTCTAGACCAATGGAAAATATTATTGAAGAAGCTAAATCCCTTGTGAAAAAAGGTGTTACTGAAATCGATTTGATTGCGCAAGATACAACTAGTTACGGTATTGACATTTACGGCAAAACTTCTCTTGCGAAATTATTAGAAGAATTGAATAAAATCGAAGGATTGTCTTGGATAAGAATTATGTATGCATATCCTTCTCAAATGAACGATGAGTTAATAAGCGCTATCGCAAGGCTTGATAAGGTTGTTAAGTATGTTGATTTGCCACTTCAACATTCTCACCCTGAAATCTTGCGTGCAATGAGAAGACCAGATTTCGATTATGAGGTTTTAATAGGCAAGCTTCGTGATAAAATTCCGAATGTTGTTATTAGAACTGCGTTTATCGTTGGTTATCCTGGTGAAACTGATGAACAATTTGAATATCTGTATGAGTTTGTTAAAAAGATGAGATTTGACAGAATGGGTGTTTTTGAGTATTCAAAAGAAAAAAATACTGCGTCTTATTCAATGGATAATCACGTTCCTAAAAAGATTAAGCATTCTCGTTATAAGAAGCTAATGGAATTACAACAACAAATATCTTACGAAATAAATCAGTCTAAAATTGGTAAAGAAATCCCTTGTATCGTTGAGGGCTTTACTGATGATGGCGTTATTATAATGCGTTCTTACGGTGATGCGCCTGAAATTGATGGATTGGTTTATGCAAAATCAGATAGACCAGTTGTGCCGGGTGATGTTGAAATTGTTTTGATTGACCGTGCTGATGAATATGATTTGTTCGGAAAAATAATATAATTAATATATAGATTAATTTTGAGTTTTATTGTAGTATAGATTTAGTTTAAGTAAGTTTATATGGATTTTTGAATGAAGTTTGCAGAAGATCAGTATATAGATAAAGAGCAGCTTAATGCCATATTTAAGGATATAGTGAAGTATTCTCCATCAAAATTGTGTGGAATGTTAGGGAATGCTTTGATAGTTCCTGTGTATACACATCTTTTGTTACCTGAACAATATGGATTATATTCTTTATCTATCGCATTTTTGTCTTTCTTGTGCATAATTTTTTCAGATTGGGTTGGACTTTCTGGTTTAAGGTTCTTTCGCTCTTTTCAACTTGCGGATGAATTGCCAAAGTATCTCTCAATGCTTGTGTCTATATTGACTTTCAATATCTGTGCAATGTTTTTGATAGCATTTTTATTCAGACATGAGTTTTATGACTTTTTTAATATTCAACCAAAATATTTCTTTTGTATATTGGTGTTGATTATTCCTGTTGCGATAAGAGCATTGTTATTTCAGTTGTTGAGGGCACAGTTGAAATCTGTTTCGTTTACTTTTTCGACTATTCTTAACCAAATTATGACAATGGGATTGTCTGTTTTGATTATTAAATTCTTCAATTTAGGTGCATTATCACTACTTTTGGGTATGGGAATTTCAATAACTTTAACTGATTTGTTGTTAATTTATCAGAGTGGGATTCTTCGATATTTTAGAAAGCCTAACTTGAGCTGGAATATTCTGTTACCAATGTTTCAGTATGGAGTTCCGATTGCGGCTACTTCGTTGAGCGCTTGGGTAATCAACCAAAGTAATAAATTCATTATGAACAGTATTAGCGGGTTTAAAGAAGTTGGACTTGTTGGTGTTGCTTATGGGTTAACACTTCCACTATTGATGACAATTTTTTCAATTATAACAGTTGCGGTTGTTCCTAGAATTTTTAATATGTTTGAAGATAAAATTGATGTAAGACCGATTATTACAAGGTTTACAGGATATTTTCTTGTAGTTTCAATACCTTTAATCACGGTTGTTTCTATATATGCTTATGATTTTGTTTCAATGTTATCAAGTCCAAAATTCCAAGATGCATATAGATTAATACCTTATTTCTCTTTTGGATGTTTCTTTATGGCATTGTCAGACTATACAACATTGCCTTATCACTTGGCAAATAAGACTTATATAGATTTTATTTTAAAGTTGATTTCAGGGGTTGTGGGTATTGCTGCTAACATAATTTTAATCCCGAAAATGGGTCTAGAGGGTGCTGGTATTGCAACTTTGGGTGCTAATTTTGTTTATTTCTTTTTGAGTGTGATTATAAGAATTAGAGGTTTAGAATTCCATTGTCCATTTAGAGCAATCTTAAGAATGGGTATTTCTTTTGTGCCAATGGTGTTGTTATATTATCAGTTTAAAAACATTGCATTTGTTCCAGCCTTAATTCAAATGATATTGTTACTTGGAGTGTTCTATTTTGTGTATTGGATTTTGAGCAGAACTATTTTAAAACGACCAGCTTTATAAATTTAGCTTAATAAATATTTACAAAATAGCAATATTTTTTATTTTTGTTCCTTTAGTTTACAGAATAGGAATATTTTGCCTTGAAAATTTGTAATAAACAGTAACAATCGTAGAAAAATAAAAATCAGCTTGTTACTATAGTAGAACACTTCTCAAGGAATAACCAGATAAAAATTTAACTAATTAGGGAAATTGAAAGGAAATATAAAACATGACTCAAAAGAACGCAAACAATGTGAAACTTGCTGTTTCCGCGCTAACCTTGTGTCTAGTTGCTCCAAACACTTTGCTATCAGAAGCTCAAGCAGGCATGATTACTGGTGTGGCTCCTGAATATGTAAACGGTAACAAAGTCTATAACATCGATCCGACAGTTTTGAACGGCGATACAGGTTTTAGAATTTATGAGTACTTTAAGCTAAACAAAGACGAAATTGCCAACCTTATTTTCAAATATGGTGAGCATAATATCTCAAAATTTATCAACCTTGTAGATAATCAAATCGATATTAATGGTTTGGTAAATTCGGTTAATGCTGACGGTTCTTTTAATAATGGTCATGTAATGTTTGTATCACCAAACGGTATGGTAGTTGGTGCATCAGGTGTTTTGAACTTGGGTTCATTGACAGTTTTGACACCTGAATACAATAATTATAAAAAATTCACTTCAGATTTTGATATCAAAGGTCCATTAGCGGCTGATATGACAAACTTGTATTCTAAAGGTACAGGTACAGTAACTATCGACGGTAAAGTAATTACTAGAGATTTTGTTGATATTAATGCTGCTGCGGTAAATATTAATAATTCAATTATGTCAGGTGTTAAAAATTCTGATTTAATTACAACAAACGCACAAGCGGATATCCTTTTCAATAACCTTGTAAATACAGATAATATGAAAGCTGGAAACTCTTTTGCAAGTGATAGCGGAAGTATTAAAATTACATCTTATTCGGCTAAAGAAGGCGTTAATATTGCTGAAGGTTCAACTCTTAAAAACTTTGGTAAGGGCGATATTGAAGTTACAAGCCACGGTGAAAAAGGTATTCTTGCAAACGGTGACATTAAAAACCCAAATGGTAATGTACGTTTGACAACTACTAATGGCACAATCTATGCTAATGGAAAAATCGCAAATGCTAATGGCAACACTGAATTAACAAGTACAAACGGTATATTGTTAGCTTCAAGTGGCTCTATTAACAATTCTAACGGCAATACAACTCTTAAAAACAAAGGTACAATTGGTATTGATGTTAAGGGTACAATCGAAAATTCAGGTGGAGATTTAACTCTTGATAACACAGCTACAGATGGTATTTTAGTTGATAATAATGTATTGAATTCAAATGGCGATGTGATTATTAACAACACAGGTGCAAAAGGTATCGTTGTAAATTCTCAAATCAAAAATAATGTAGGGAATTTATCAATGACAAATTCTGGCGAAGCTGGAATTGTAATCAATGGCGATGTAATTAATTACGATGGCAATTCAACATACTTGAACGAAGCAGGCGAATTCACAGTAAATGGTAATATTAAAAATTCAAACGGTTTGTTGAAAGTTACAAACAATGGAACAGAAATTAAAATAGCAAGCACAGGCAGTGTGGTAAATGAAAAATCAGGCGATTTGGAAATGACAAACACTGGCGAAGCAGGAATTTTAGTTGACGGCATTATTAGTAACGAAAACGGCAATTCAACATATTTAAATAAAGATGGTTCAATCGTTGTAAATGGTGAAATCTACAATAATGGTGATTTAACTATGACCAATGAATACAGTGGAATTGATTCAGGTTTTGAAATTTCAGGAAAAGTAACAAATGATAAAGGTGTAGCAACTCTTGTTAATAACGGCGGAACTAATTTCCACGTAAAAGATTTTGGTGTTGTTACTGGAAATGGTAAAGCTTTAAATATCAGAAATACAATTTCAGGTATTAAAATTGATGGCGTTGTAAATTCAAATTCAGAAAGTATGTTAATTGAAAATACTGGTCTTGGTGGTATTGAAATTAACGGAACTGTAAATAATTATACAGGCGACGCTATTATTAAAAATGAATCAGGTGATGAACACGGTGATGCTATCCTAATTGGAGAAGGTATCAAAATTAATAAAACTGGTAAAGTTTATTCTGGTAAAGATACAACTTTGTTGATTGATAATGGTAAATATTCTAGTGGTTTGGACTTTAATGGAATTCTAGTTGACGGTGAGATTATATCTGATGGTAAATCATTAGATATTAAAAACGAATCTTACGATATTGATATTAACGGTCAAATTAATAATAACAGTGGCGTTGCTACAATCTCAAATACTGATAGATTTGGTGGTATTAAATTAAGTTCTATTGGGCAAATCAATTCAAAAGGTACAGAATTAAAATTATACAACACTGGTTCTGCTGGTACTTTAGTTGAAGGTAAAATTACTCACGACAATAACGCAGGCAAAGTTGAAATTATAAACAAAAACTCAAATGTTGTAATTGGTCACAATACTACAGAATCTAATATTACATCAAATGGTGATGTTCTAATTGATGTTGAAAAAGGTAATATCTACAACTACGGTGTAGCTAACAGATTAATCCATATTACTGATGGTGCAGCTTTAACTATGACTACTACTGGTGGTGAAATTGGTCGTGATGATGGAAACTGTGGTGAAGCTTGTATCGGTATCGGACCTGTTTCAAGAGATTTTACAAAATCAATTAACGTAACTTCAGATGGTAAAATTACAGCAATTGCAAACCAAGGTGATTTGAAAAAAGACGTTGTTGTTAATATTGCAGGCTTTAATTCAGATTTGAATATTGACCAAGTTAAGGCTGATGGAAAAGTTATTCTTACAACAGCAGATTTTGATAAAGATGGCAAAGGTTATTCAATATTGAATGCTTCTACAGATTCAAAAAAAGCAAACGTTGAAGGTAAAGGCTTTGCGCTAATCGCAAGTGATAAAATCGGTGAAGCTGAAAATAAATTAACATTCAATCAAACTGCCGGTAAATTTAATAAAGAAGGTTTGGATATTGAAAACCTTTCTTACAATCCAACAGCCGAATATGGTGTTGAAATGCTTGCAATTAATGATATAAATGTAAAAGGTCACGATGACAAGTATGATACTCACGTATGTACAATGATTTCAAGAGAAGGCACAATTGATGCTGAATTCTCTGGAGATACTTATATTAGAGAAATTACAGCCGATAAAGGCTTGAAAGTTGTTACTCGTGGAGCAGAGTTAGTAATTGATAATTTTGGTAAAGTTCCAAATACCCCAGAAGATTACTTTGGACCAAACGGTGATATCTCTCCTGAAGAAGTTGTTGTAAAAGCACTTGATATCAACCCTAATACAAGAGTTGATATGGAAGAAATTGACGGTGTTAAACACTGGGCAAACTCTCACGTAATTATCAGAGATGGTGTAGTTGATGATATGGCAAGAGTAAATATTGTTGGTGATGATGTTTACGCTGGCGGATACCATTTCCATATGGGTAAAGATAGAAATCCTGAAGGCAAAGCTTATTACGAAGTTGATGATAGAACTGCTATGGAAACAACTTTGGGTGAAGCTCCAAGAATCAGAGTTGAAGCTGTTAGACCTGGTGATGTAATTGCTATCGGTAGAGATAAAGATGAAAGAAATTACTATACTGGTGGAAGTGTTCAAGAAGACGAGCCTTGGTATGATGATGACGACGATGATGATAACTTCCCGCCAATAAAACCAGATGAAATTTTCCCTGGTGACGATGACGATGATGACGACGATCATATCACTGTTCCAGAGCCAGATCCATCAGGTGATGATGGCGACGATGATGACGACGATCAACCAAAACCACCAGTAGGTGATGACGACGACGATGACGATGATGGCGATGATGATGATAGATTCGACATCCCATCTCACTTGAAAGATGGTAGAATGACTTGGAAACGTGAAATTGGCGATAGTATTTCAGTTATTGATAAACGTCAATATATGAGATTTAGCCTAGATAGATCAAATGTTCCAGTATCATTTGCTACAAATGACAAAATCTCAAATGTTCTTGATATTTCAAGAGGCGGTATTGCAGTGAGTCATAACAAGACATTGAAAGTTGGCGATGTTGTTCCTGTACGTCTATCTTATGGCGATGTTGAAATTGATACTAACGTAAAAATTGTTACAGCGTCAGATGTTAGAGCAGGTGCAGAGTTCGTAGGTTTAGACAGCACAACAGCTAACAGAATCCTATATTTGAACTTGTTGTTAGAAGAAGATTATAAACTATCACAAGGCCTAGGAGCACAAATTTAGTTCTTATTGCTCAATAAGTGAAAAGACCAATCTTTTGATTAAGGTTGGTCTTTTTTTATGCTACGCCTAGTCTTTTTGTTCTATTTTGAGCAATGCTGTTTAATTTGTTCCATTGTGCGAATGTTGCAGGTGGTGCGTTGTAAGTTGCTTTATTTTTAGTTTTTCCAACATTTTGTTGTGGATTAAATTGAGCAGAAATTTTTGCAGCCATACCCAAACCTTTTTGGATATTTCCTGCGTTAAGAACTGATGTTTTTTCTTTTTTAACTTCTTTTGCAGCTTCTTTTACTGCTTCAGATGCTGTTGAACCAACTTTGATAGTTCCGTTTTTGATACCTTCTTTAATCTCTTTTTTGCTCATACCTTTTGTTGCATCAATAAAGTCGTGAGCACCATCTTTTGCGTTAGCTACTGCATTATCACGGATTGCGCTAGTTTCGTTGTTCATAATTTCTCTAACTTCTTTAGCGCTTTTGCCTTCAAAACTGCTCATTGCTTCAGATTTAGCCGCATCTGTTAATTGGCTTTTTGTTGCTTCTGTAGTTGCTTCTTCAGCAGCCTCTTTAGCTGCTTCTTTAGCAACTACGTTAGCTGCAAGTTTTTGGGTAGCTTCGTCAGCTTTATCGCTAATTTTGTCAAATGTTTGTCCCATTTCTTTAGTGCCTTTGATAGCGCTAGTACCAGAAGCCACTGCAGAAGCTGCACTTGTTAATGCTCCAGTAATGTTGCCTTCTGCAGCGTAACAAGCTGTTTTTGTAACGTTAGCGGCTAGAGAACCGTATTGACCAGCTACTTGAGCTACTGCGCCAGCTTTTTGCATAAATGTACCAGCTGCGATAAGAGCTGTACCTGCGCCGAAACACCAACTTGTTGAAGACCCAAGTGCAACAAGTGCTTTACCTGTGTAGTCTAATGTCTGACCTACTTTTTGAACTGTTGTACTAATTTCGTCAACTGTATTTGCTACTTTTAATATTTTTTGAGTTGTTGATTGGTTAGTTTCAAGGTTTTTCTGCGTTCTGTTAATACCAGCCATATATCTGGTGGTAACTTTGTGCATTGTTTTGATTTGTTTGTTTGTAGTAGTTTGAAGTTTGCCGATTCTTTGACCTTTAACTTCCATTGCTGCAGTTTTTTCACCAATTTGAGCTTGAAGATCTGCAATTCTTGCTGCGTTTGGATCTTCTGCTTGTTGAGCTTCTTGGTGTTCTTGAGTGCCTGCAAGTGAAAGTGAAAATGCACTGTTAACGCCAATACCTGTGTTGTCGCCTGCTGTTAATGTAGCTAATTCATCTTGCAACGTTTTAACTTCTGCATCTTGTTGATCCATTTCTTCTGTTAATGTTGCAATTTCTTTTTGGTTTTCTTGAATTTCCTTATTAAAAGCTTTTTGTTGTTGTTGAAGTGATTTTTGTTGTTTAACTAATGTTTTTTGATCTTTTTGTGCGTTGCTAGAAAAATTGTCAGCTTTTTTAGTGTTTTGTTCTGTTTCAGCTCTTCTGCTTTGAACGTCACTAGAAGTTTCGTTCATATTGGCTGCCATTTTTTTACCTTGGTCAGCGCTGATTTTTTTAGCTTGTTCTTGAGCTTCTGCTTGTTTACTTTCAATTTCATTGCCAACACCTTGTTTTTGAGATGTTTTGTTGTCTGTAGACATTCCGTTAGTAATGTTGCTTAAGTTTTGCATAGAAGCTTGGTGGCTGATTTCGCTTCTTTTAGCTTTGATTTCAGCTACTTTGCCTCTGAACATTCCAGCTAAAAGTGGATTGTTTTCAGTAAAAGTTTCAATATCTTTTAATGCTTGTTCGCATTGAGATTTTGTTTTTAAGTTATCAACATTTAAAGATCTTAATTCTGAAGGGTTTTTAGGCTTTTCTGTTTGTTGAGTTTCAGGAGCTTTAAAGATAGAGCCGTTTTGAGTCATATGCTCTGGTTTTTGAGCAGACGAAGTTTTGCCACTCTTTTGTGCAAGTGCTAGCTTCGCAATTTCGGCTTTATTTAGATTATTTACGCCGTTCATACTCATTTGGGTATAGCTCTCCTTGAATTTTTAGCTCTCGTAAATATATAAAAAATATATAAAATGCCCGATTTCAGCATGTTTTGGATTTGTTACAAAAGTTTATATTCGAAGAAAATTGTTAAATTTTTATGTTTTTGGTAAAATCAATACGTTAAGAATTTTGATGAGGGAGAAAATTATGAAATTAATGGAAGGTAAAAAAGGTGTTATCTTTGGAGTTTCGAATACTCACGGTATTGCTTATGCAATAGCAAAACAACTTCATGAAGCTGGAGCTGATATTGCATTCACATACGCTGGTGAAGCTATGGAGAAACGTGTTAGACCACTTGCAGAAGATATGAATGCAAAAATTATTATGAGCTGTGATGTAACAAAAGAAGATGAAGTTGCAGCAGTATTTAAAGAATGTGAAAGAGTATATGGCAAGTTAGACTTTGTGGTTCACGCAGTTGCTTTTGCTGCAAAAGAAGATTTGCAAGGTAGATTTATTGATACATCAAAAGCTGGTTGGGATTTAGCAATGGGTGTTAGTGCTTATTCTCTAATTTCACTATGCAAACACGCTGAACCTATTATGAATGAAGGCGGTTCAATTTTTGCTCTTACTTATTTGGGTTCTGAATATGTTGTTGCAAATTACAATATTATGGGTGTTGCAAAAGCAGCTCTTGAATCTTCTATGAGATATTTGGCGGCTGATCTTGGTAAAAAAGGTGTTAGAGTTAACTGTATTTCAGCAGGTGCTGTTAAAACTCTTGCTGCAAAAGGTATTTCAGGATTTGATAAAATGCTTAAAGCTGCAGTTGCAAAAGCTCCTCTTGGACGCAACGTTTCTCTTGAAGATGTTGGTAAAGCTGGTTTGTACTTGGCTTCTGACTTGTCTACTGGCACAACAGGTCAAATCTTGTACGTAGACTGCGGTTGTCATGCAGTTTATGCATCTTTAGAAGAAATGGAAATTATTGCTAATTCTATTCCAAAAGTATAAGATATTGAAATTTAGTAATATAAAAAGACCGTTTTTTATAACGGTCTTTTTTGTATTTTTGTGGTATTCTTTTTGTTAGACAGGTGTAAGAAAAGAGAAGGATAAAAAATGACACAAACTTCAATTAAAATAGAAGATTTACCAACAGTTTATGATGCGAAATCTACAGAAGAAAGTATTTACAAATTTTGGGAAGATGGTGAGTTTTTTAAAGCTGATGCAAAAAGCCAAAAACCACCATATTCAATCGTAATCCCACCACCTAATGTTACTGGTGTTTTACACATGGGGCACGCTTTAGATGAAACTTTGCAAGATATTTTGACACGTTATCATAGAATGTCAGGATATGAAACTTTATGGCTACCTGGAACTGATCACGCTGGTATTGCAACTCAAAACGTTGTAGAGAAAAAGCTTCGTGAACAAGGTTTGTCACGTTATGATTTAGGTCGTGAAAAATTCTTGGACGAAACTTGGAAATGGGCAAATCAACACAAATCTGCTATCCTAGACCAATGTAAACGTTTAGGCGCATCTTTTGACCGTTCAAGAGAAAGATTTACTTTTGATGAGGGTTGTTCAGATGCCGTAAAAGAAGTTTTTGTCAGATTATATGAAAAAGGACTTATTTATAAAGGCAAATATATTGTAAACTGGTGTCCTCGTTGTAAGAGTGCGATTTCTGACGTTGAAACAGAATACGCAACAGAACAAGGTCATATGTGGGAAATTTCATACCCATTAAAAGGTGAGTCTGGTGCAATTATTGTAGCGACAACTCGTCCTGAAACAATTTTCGGCGATGTAGCGATTGCGGTTCACCCTACAGATTATAAGTATTCGGAACTTATTGGTAAAAAGGTTGTTATACCTCTTTCTGGTAGAGAAATCCCGATTATTGCTGATGAATACGTTGATAAGAGTTTCGGTACTGGTGCAGTTAAGATTACGCCAGCGCACGACCCTAACGACTATGAAGTTGGTCAAAGACATAACTTAAAACCAATTTGGGTAATTGATGAAGAAGGCAAAATGAAAGCTTGCGGAGAAGTTCCTCAAGAACTTCACGGGCTTGATAGATACGAAGCTAGAGAAAAAATTATCGGTATGCTTTCTTACCAAAATTGCTTGTTAAGAACTCGTGATCACGAACATAATGTTGGTAAATGCCAACGTTGCGGAACTACTATTGAACCGCTACTTTCTGAACAATGGTTTGTAAAAATGGCGCCATTGGCAAAAGAGGCAATTGCAGCGGTTAATGACGGTAGAATAAAATTTGTTCCAGAAAGATGGGAGAAAAACTATTTAGGTTGGATGGAAAATATTCGTGATTGGTGTATTTCTCGTCAATTATGGTGGGGGCATCAAATTCCAGCTTATTATCATAAAGTTACAGGCGAAATGGTTGTTGCAAAAGAAAATCCAGATCCTAGTATGTATGAGCAAGATAGTGATGTTTTAGATACTTGGTTCTCATCAGGATTGTGGCCGTTTTCAACTATGGGTTGGCCAAATACAGATTCTGAAGATTTCAAAAAATTCTACCCAACAACAACGCTAGTAACAGGTTTTGATATCATTTTCTTCTGGGTTGCAAGAATGATTACAATGGGATTGGAATTCACAAAAGTTGCTCCGTTCTCAACAGTGTATATTCACGGTCTTATCAGAGATGAAAAAGGTCAAAAAATGTCAAAATCAAAAGGTAACACTATCGACCCTGTTGAAATTATTGACAAATATGGTAGTGACGCTTTGAGATTTACAATGACATCGCTTTGTACTTATGGTGGACAAGATATCAAAATTAGTGATGAAAGATTTGAATATGGCAGAAACTTTGCAAACAAAATTTGGAATGCTTCTCGATTCGTATTGATGAACCTTTCAGGTGTTGATAACAACGATGTAGATTTTGATAATTTGACAATTGCAGATAAATGGATTTTGAACAGATTGAACGAAACTGCAAAAGAAATTAATGAAAATATTGAATCTTTCAGAATCGGCGAAACTGCTCACGTGTTGTATGATTTCTTCTGGAATAGTTATTGCGATTGGTACGTTGAAATCGCAAAAATTCAACTTCAAGATGAGTCTTTGAAATTGAATACTCAAAGAGTTTTGAGATATGTTCTTGATATGGCTTTGAGAATGTTACATCCAATTATGCCTCATATTACTGAACGTGTATGGCAGTTGATACCAAAACAAAGTGAATTTAAGGCTGTGATTGTTGCTGATTTCCCTGTATATACTTCAAAATTGGCTTTTGGCAAAGAAGCTAAAGAAATGGAGTTGGTATTTGAAACAATTAAATCTTTGAGAAACTTGCGTCAAGGTTTCAATATTGCGATGTCTGTTAAGTTTGATATTGAAATCCGTGCAGATAAAGATGAAGAACCAATTTTTAAAGAAATTGAATCATATATCAAACGTCTTGCTCGTGTTGAAAATATTTCTTATGCAGATGACAATGTTCCAGCTCCAAAGAAATCTGCTACTGCAGTTGTTTGGGGTTCAAAAATTGTTGTTCCGCTTGAAAACTTGATTGACTTTAATGAAGAAATTGCTCGTCAACAAAAGAAATTGGATAAATTGACTGCAGAAAAGAAATCTTTGGCAGGTAGAATTAATAATCCTAAATTCGTTGCTAATGCTCCTCAAGAGTTGATTCAACAAACAAAAGACAGAATTGAAGAAATTGAAGGGCAAGAAGCTACAATTTCAGAGTTGATAGCTTCATTAAAAGCTTAAATTTTATAAAAATAAAAAAAGAGTATGCAATGAATGCATGCTCTTTTTTCTTGTGTACAAAAATGCATGGTTGTTAATAATCTTTACAAAAAACTTTACAAATGTGTGAAAAATTGTTACAATAATAGCATCGTTATTAGAATAGTGTCAATGACAATGGAGTAAAGATGGCATCAGATGAATTAGATTTTGAAGAGTTATTAAAAAAATATGATTATAACTTTCAAAAAGGTGATTTAGTAAAAGGTCTTGTTTGTGGCTATGACGGACAAGGTGTAATGGTCGATATTGGAGCAAAAACAATCGCAGTAGTTCCTACTCGTGAAGCTGCTGATAAAGATGAAAATGTTGAAACAAAATTAGAAAAAGGTAAAGAATACGAATTTCTAATTATTAGAGAAGAAGATGAGGATGGAAAATTCTTGCTTTCTCGTAAAAAAGTTGATTTTGCTTATGCTTGGAAAGAACTTGAAAAAGCAAAAGCTGCTGATGAAACAATTCTTGGTACAATTGCTGGTATTGTAAAAGGCGGTGTGCTTGTTGAGATTTCTGGCGTAAGAGGTTTTGTGCCATCATCTCAATTAAGAAGTAAAGAAACTGATTTGGAAGTTGGTGGAAAGTTAGAATTGAAAATTTTAACTTTGGATAGTCAACAAAATAACTTTATTTTATCTAATAAGAAAGTTTATGAAGATAGTGCGGTTGAAGCACGCAAAAATGTATTCTCACAAATTGAACCTGGACAGGTTGTAAAAGGTGACGTTGTAAGAATTACAGATTTTGGTGCGTTTATTGACTTGGGTGGCATTGATGGCTTGTTGCCTCTATCTCAACTTTCTTGGAGATGGATTGATCATCCAACTGATATCTTAAAAGTTGGCGATAAAATTGATGTTGAAGTAATCGCTGTTGACCATGATAAACAACGTGTTTCTTTGAGTTTGAAAAATCTTGAGCCAGATCCATGGCTTGAAGCTGAAAAGCAAATTAAAGAAGGTGACAAAGTTGAAGGTACAGTTACTAGAATTAAACATTTCGGCGCATTTGTAGAAGTATTCCCTGGTGTTGAAGCTTTATTGCCTCACGCTGAGGTTGTAGAACTTCAAAATAAAAAAGAATGTATTCTTGAAGTTGGGAACAAAATTGAAACTTATATCTTGAAGTTCAACCCAACTGATAAGAGAATTGCTCTTACGGTTGAAGAACCAAAGAGTGAATAGTAAAACTTTTTTGTTAAGTAGTTAAAGCCGTCAATTACGACGGCTTTTTTGATGTCGTGAAGTTAGTTGAAATTTCGAGTTTTTATTCCTCTAAATGTATGATTTTTAGCGATTTTAGCTGTATATTCTCAAGGATATCCAGTATAATAAATTTAGATAATATTGACTTTTTAAAATAGATTATTAAAAGTGAATATATAGTAGGTATAAAAAAGCTTTATATAAGGAGAGAACTTATGGGCATGGCAGCATCACAGGCAAGATATCTAGGCTTGACTGCAAGAAAAACTAACGTTGAATATGAAGGGCAACAAGTTAACCAAGCACGTACTGCGTTGGCAAATCAGAGTGCTGATACCTTTAATGAACTCCTTTCTTTAGAAGTTCCTACAGCTCCAAGTACTCAAGATTATACTACGCTTCAGTATTCTTATGAGGATGGTTTGCTTGGTGAAACTATTACTAACATGGAACCTTTGGCTGATGATCCTGATGGATACAATTATTTGATTACGCACCATCATTTTGCGGATGTTTATACTGGTATCGAAAATATTAAGCGCAATCCACAGGTATATTATGAACCAGAACCTACTGCAGAAACTTTAGCTGCGGGTTCTGTTACATTGAACAATAATGTTTATAAAGTTGGTAATGCAACTTGTCATCAATATGATGAAAATAATGAAGACCACAGGGCTGTTTATGATTCATTGAGCGCAAATTATCCTGCTTTGGCTGGAATTCCTGCAAATGAATTATACGTATATCAAGATGGCGAAAAAGCATTGCACTTTATCTCAAAAGCTGATTTAGATGCTAATATTGCAGGGACTGCAAATGGAAGTGATTATTCTCTTGCAATGGGTTCATCAGTAATGCTTGGAAATATTGAGTTAGGTATTTATGACCCAACTGATAAAGAACAAGTTGAAGCATACAATCAGATTTTAGAAGATTGGCCAGAGTCAAAATTTGCTAGCTCAACATCTACAATTTACACTTGGGAAGCTAGCGGACAAAGATATTTTGCTTGCGCAGAAGATTTGGAAACAACTTACAATAGTGCTATCGACAAATCTTTGCCAACAGAAAATCAAAATGGTTTGAAATATTATTGTGCACAAAATATTTCAACAAAAATTGAAACTACAGACAGAGCGCTTGTAGATTTGAGTGAAGAAGGTAGACCTGAATCTGTAAGATTAGAGGATTCTTCAGTTGTAAGACCGCTAAAAACAGAAACTATTACAGATCAAGCTGCTTATGAAGATGCAATGAATCAGTACAATTATAATCAACAGGTTTATGAAAAGAAACTCGCTGATATTAATGCTAAAACTAAAAAAATTCAAGAACAAGATAGAACGCTAGAGTTGCGTTTGCGACAACTTGACACTGAACAAGAAGCTTTGCAAACTGAAATGGAAGCTGTTAAGAAAGTTATCGAAAAAAACATCGAATCAACATTCAAAACTTTCCAATAGCGGTGAAATTCTTAAGGTGGCTTAAAAACAAAAGAGGTTTAAAATGTCTTACAAAAATGATAGTTATTTGGTAATCGCAAACAAATTTGGCTCTGCAAGTGGAGACGCCAAAGCCCAATTGTTTGAAACTTACGACAAACTTCGTGATTTGACTGTTTCAGGAAGTGGCTCTGGTACAGGCTTTGAATTAACAGGTAACTTTTTATACAGAATGGCTAGTTTGATTTCACCATCATCTTTTGCAACTGTATTTGGTGCTTCTGAATCTATGAATATTCCTGGTACATCTTATGCATCTCAATTATCTGGAAGTTCATCTTTTGGTATTGATTCTTTGTATAACTATTCAGGTTTTCCAGGTGGTGGTGCTGCTCCTGTATTGTGGGGGTTAGATGGCTATGCAACAGGCGGTGCTTCATCAATTCTTTCAGGTTGGGGCAGCGATAATGGTGTTGCAACAGGTTATGCTTCAGGAGTTGCTGGTATTGCTGATATTGCAAGTGCGGCTGCTTATGGCGTTGGTACTGCAAATGGGTTTGGAATGGCAGCGAGAAATATTGTACTTCCTATTGCCGGAATGATTTCAGGTTGGGGTGGTATTATGCAAGCAGCAGCGCCTTATTTGGGTGAATATGGTTTGCCTGCAATGGTAATGGGTAACTTGATGCAAGGTACTTCTTCTGCAGCATTGTCAGCGTATCAAAACGTCACTGGTAAAATTACTGCAAATGCTGATACTATTCTTTCTAACAAAGTAAGGAATATCGAAACTGTTTGTAAAATGCTAGATACACAAGGTGATGTTGTTAAGAAAATGCTTAAAGAGTCTATTGATGGCGATAGTAAAGCAATTCAAAACTTATAATTTTTAAAAGACGAACTGTTAAGGTTCGTCTTTTAAGTATTATTAAATTTTCTTAATGAATTCTAAAGTTTGAGGGGATGTTTGCCGTTAAGTAATTTGTAATGACAGATACAAATGTAGACTTGCAGTGTGTAAAGACATGTTAAGAATGACTGAAATCCATGGCAATTCTTGAAGAAACAAAGTTTTTATATATATGTAGGTCTAAAGTGTAAAGGATTATACTGATATGATGATTCGTGATACTTTAGAGATGAATGTAAGACGAATTTATGATTTCGTAATATATTCAAAGAATTTCTTAATAAGGAAGAATCCTATAAAAGCAATGGTGAATTCTTTTATGGATGGGTTAAGGGACTTTCTTACAATGGGTAAGAAAAAGAAAATGGCTCAATACAGATTGAATTATCATATGCATCAGTTCAAAAAAATGGAACAGTTGATTGCTGAAAACAATCAACACACTTTTCTTAAGGGTAACAACCTTAATGAAACAAGATAAAGGAATGGAAAAATGTCTGTCATTGGAGATTCAAGTCGTATTCAATTATTACTAAATCAAAAAATTGATTTAGAAGACAAAATTCGCTTGGTTGCGCAAACCAAAGCGGGATTAGCTTTTGCGAATAGTGATTTGATGCAAGTTGGTACTGATTATTCTCCTGATTCGCCAATTGTTAAACAATTAAACCAAAGACAAGCAAAACTAAAAGTAATCGAACAAAAGTTAGATACTCAAATGGAACAGTATCGTATTCAATTACAAATGGTTGAAACTGAACTCAATGCTTGTCGTAGCAGATTAAGATCTGGTATTGGTGACGCCTTTAGATATGCCTAGTTAGCTTGAATGAATAGGCTAATTATATCGTTAACCATTGCATATTGGCGGTGTAATTTTTGAGTTTGAGTTTCTAATAAACCAATTTTGCGTCTGTATTCAGCGATGTTGTTTTGGCATTCACGAGCTGAAGAATTAAGATTTTCTTGAACTTGTTGTGCTTCTTGAAGTACGCTTTTCATTGAAATACCAAGAGCTTCCATTGTTTGTTTAATGATTTGTGCGCCAGTTTGTTTAGATACGTTAGTTGGAAGTTTTGCGATTAATTGTTTTAAAACTTCAACATTTGCAGGAAGTTCGAATTCTTCTAGTTCTGCAGAAAATCTGTCTGTAATACCTGTAATAGGCATTTCAGCATCTAAACTTGCGCCAAAGTTAAATGCAGGTTTTACCATTTCTGGTTGGAAAGTTGCAATGACAGGTTCTTCTTCTTGAATTGGTTCAAGTTCTTCGTATTCAATGTACGCTTGAGGTTGTTCTTGAACTGTTTCAAGGTTTTCTACGTGTTCAACTGCTGTGAATTGTGGTTGCAATACATCAGCATCTGTCTGTTTTTTTAATGCGTCAACAATTTTTTTACCTACGCCATCTGTCATTCTATTACTTACCATTTTATTCCTCTATTTTTTATTTCTACTGTGCATAGGTTGATTATATAAAGGACACAAATATATTTCAAGCAAAAAGCGTTGTAAACCTTAAAATAATTACGAAATGATAAGAAAATTGCCAATTCGATGCTTTTGTACTAAACTGGGTATAAGATATAGAGGAATATATGGCTAAAAAAGTTTACATCAGTGTATATGACAAAACAGATATTGTAGATTACGCTTGCGTACTACAAGAAAAGTTTGATTATGAAATCGTTTCATCAGGTGGTACGTTAGAGTATCTTTGCAAAAATGGCGTAATGGCTTTTGATATTGCTGATTTGGAAGCTGAAGAAAAGTTTGGCAAAAAAGATTTTGTAGAGAATTTTGTAAGCCAAAATTTCGATATGGTAATTATAAATTTTTGTTCTGCTACACAAGCTGCTTCTGAAACGGATGATGTTGAACGTTTTGCTGATTCTATAAACCTTTTTGATTATTCTATTCTTCGTGCTGCTGCAAAATGTTTTAAAGATACAATTTGTGTAACCTCTGTTGATGATTTTTATAGCTCAATTAACGTGAATTATAACGACCGTCAAAAGTTGGCTCTTAAAGCGTTCCAATATTTGGCAGATTACGACAGTGATATCGCTGAAAAAATTGGTGAATATGCAGGCGATAGCAAGCGTAGACAAATTAATATTACAAAATTATGCCAGCTAAAATATGGTTCAAATCCTCACCAAAGAGCGTCTTTGTATACTTCAAGCAAAATGGTTGATTATAAAAGTTTAGGTCAAAAAGATTTGACTTATAATGATATTTTGAATATTACTACTGCGGCGTATGTTATTTGTGAATTTTATGATGTAAATGCTGTTGCCGTTGTAAAAAACAATTTACCTTGCGGAGTAGCGCTTGGTCGTAGCATTTATGAAGCTTATACAAAAGCTTTTGATTGCGATCCGTTTGCGGCGTTTAATGGAACTGTTGCGTTTTCTCAACGAGTTAACTTTGAAGTTGCAAAACATTTGAATTCTATGTCTGCGCAAGTTGTTGTTGCGCCTTACTTTGATGAAGATGCTTTAGCTTTATTAAAATCAAATCCTGAATTGAGAATTGTTAGAATCGTTACTGATTTGAAGAATTTTAAAAACATTCTTGCTGAAAAGATGACTGTGACTCCGTTTGGTACATTAGTTGAATCTATTAATAAGAGTGAATTGGATAAGGATTTATTCAAGGTTGTTACTAAAACAAAACCTACTACTGAACAGTTAGAAGATGCTATTTTTGCTTGGAAAATTGTAAAATTTGCAAGAACTAATGCGGTAGTTATTGCGAAAGATTTTAAAACTGTGGCGGTTATTCAAGGTCAGACAGGCTTGATTAATGCTACTGAAATGGCTATGGATGTAGCTTGTGAAAACTCAAAAGGTGCTATTCTTGCTGCTGATGAATTTATTCCATCCGCAGAATGTATTAACGCTGCTGCACAGGGTAGAATTTCTATGATTATTCAACCTGGTGGTGGTAATAAATATAGAGAAGTTGTTGAAACTGCTGATAAATATGGTATTGCAATGGTTGTTACAGGTATTAGAAACTTGAAGTTCTAGCCTGTACTCTATAATCATTTAGGTAATCTTGTAGAATATCGCCAAATTGTAAGCTTTTTTCGTCTTTTACATAGACGTTTCTTAATACGTTCTTGAAATTATATTCTCTTAAATAATGCTCTATATCAGTGTGTTTTCTATCGAAATCACCTATTACAATGACGCTTTTGTTATCAAGTTTTTTGTGAGCTAATTCGGCAAATCTTCGGACTTCTCTATCTGTTAGGTGTCCTAATACGTTTCTGCACATTAGGAATGTATTTGCGTTATCTTTATGACCTCTCAACATATTGAATAAGTCGTTTCTTTTGAATTCAACTGAATTTTTTAATTCATCTGTTACTTTTAAAGTTTTATTGTTTGGAGCACTGTCTTTTTCGCATAAGGTATCGTTTAAAATGTTTAATTTTTCGTTAGTTTTCTTTAAGTATTTAGTGAAATCTTTTATATTAGTTTGAATTTTTATTCTGTCGTTTTTTGTGGTTTTGATGAGTCCGCTGTTTGCTGCTCGTAAAATTTCTTCGTCTATGTCGCAAGCTTTTATTGGAAGGTATTTTTGAGAATTTTTATTATCTAATTCTTTTATCATCATAATTAAGGTATAAGCTTCCGAACCATCAGAGCAAGCAGGGTTTAGAATTTGCACTTTTTCGGCTTTTTTAAAATGATTGATTAGAAACTTTGTTAATGCTATCCAACTAATGTCATCTCTAAACATACAAGTTGTGGTTTCCATCAAGGAGTATGAGTAAGGATCTTTAGCATTTCTAGTTGAATAAGCACGATAATTTGAGCCAAATGATAGTTGTCTTTGACTATTTGTTCTGCTTTGATTTGCCCAAAGTGGTTGAGAGATTTTTCCTATCATATTTTTTGTAAAACGTGTCAAGGAAAATTTTTGCGCATTAAATTCTTTTGCCAGTATTTGCGTCAAAGAAGTAAATATCACCTGGGTTAATAGACAATTCTATGTTGTCTTTGATATCAAAATCTGGTGGAAGTTTTGCGCTACATTTGTTGTTTCCGATGTTGAAATATGCAATTTTTTCACTTCCTAATAATTCGCACATATCAATAGCAACGCTAAATTTGATATCTCCATTTGTGTTCATTTTCTCTGGCCTTACGCCTAGCGTAATGTTAGTTAAGTCTTTGTATTTGTCGTTATAGAATTCGTTGTTTGCGAATTTAATTGTACCGTTTTCAACTTTTGCATCTATAAAGTTCATTTGAGGTGAACCAACAAATCCTGCGACAAAAGTGTTGGATGGATTGTTGTAAATCTCATCAGGAGTCGCTACTTGTTGAATAACACCTTTGTCAAGTACGACAATCCTATCTCCCATTGTAAGCGCTTCTGTTTGGTCGTGGGTTACATATATAAAAGTGGTTTGCAAGCGTTCGTGTAGTTTTTTTATTTCAGAACGCATTTGAACTCTCAACTTGGCATCAAGATTAGAAAGTGGTTCATCCATAAGGAAAACTTTTGGATTTCTTACGATAGCTCTACCTAGTGCCACACGTTGCCTTTGTCCGCCTGAAAGTTGTTTTGGTTTTCTGTCTAAATAGTCGGTTAAATTCAAAATTTCAGCAGCTTCTTGAACTTTTTTGTCGATTGTAGCTCTGTCTATTTTTCTCATTTTTAGACCAAATGCAATGTTTTCACGTACTGTCATATGCGGATATAGTGCATAGCTTTGGAATACGAACGCGATATCTCTGTCTTTTGGGTGAACATCATTTACTTTCTTGTCTTCGATGAAAATATCTCCGCCAGAAATTTCTTCTAATCCTGCTATCATTCGCAAAATTGTTGATTTCCCACAGCCAGAAGCTCCTACTAATACAACAAATTCTTTATCTTTAATTTCTAAATTAATGCCATCAATTACGACTTTTGAGTCGTATTTTTTGCAGACATTTTTTAATGTTACGCTACTCATCTTCTAAATTATTTCCTCTTTCAATAGGTAGAATAATGTTGAATGTTGTTCCCTTCATAATTTCTGACTCTGCCCAAATCTCGCCTTCAAGTTTGTTTGCTATGATTTTTGCAGTGCCCAAGCTTATTGCTCTAACAAAGTTTTTCTTGTTAGCTTTATCAAGTTGTGAATATGGTTCAAAAAGTCCTTCCAATTCAGATTCTTGTAGTCCGATGCCAGTATCTTTAACCTCCATGTGCATAAACGAGAACACCTTATCAGGGTGAGTGATTCCAACGCCTGCAAGTTTTAAAGTTTCTGTATCAGGGTTTGAAATTTTTATGTTAATTGAACCGATTTCAGTGATTTTTACGCTTGTTTCTAATATGTTTTGTAAAATAGTTTTAACTGCATTGTCGTCTGTATAGACTGTGCGGTTAGCTAGTTCTTCAAAATCAAAGTTCACAGTTAATTTTTTTGAACTGGTTAATTGCTCATTATTTTTAATAACTTCTTGTATCAAATTGATGATATCAAAAGTTCTCATATTGAATTCAAGTAAAGTTGATTCTGATTTTGAAAATTCGAAAAACTTATCCATAAATAACAAAAGCTCAGATGCATTTTTGTTAATGATCTTAACGTATTTATTCTGTTTTTCAGAAATTTCTCCGCCTAATCCGTCAGATAATGCGTTAGAAAATCCAACAATTGACTGTAATGGTGATTTGAATTCGTGAGTTAGTTTTGTAAGCATTAAGTTTTTGTCTTTGTTTAATTTGCCAGTTTTTTCAGCATTTGCAAGAACTTTTGTCATTGCTGTAACGTCACGAATGGTGATAATGTATTGATCTTCCATTAACGATGCATTGAGTTCAATGAAAAATTCATTACCGTCAGATGAAACCGCTCCAGCTATTACGGAAGTGTGTTCTTCTGCAGAACGATTGACAAGTTCTGTGCCATCATTAATAAAGTCGTCAACATAAAAGTCAACTTCTTCAGTATTGTCAAAACTAAACATATAATCTGCTGCTGTGTTCGACCATAATATTCTGCCCTCACAATTAGCCAACAGCACTGCATCGGGGAGTCTTTGTATTATCTCTTTTAAATTGATGCCTGAAAATAAATTGAAAAAATTCATATTGCTTTACACCCTACTTTATTATATAATAAATTAAACAATAAAAAAAGTTGCTTTAGGTATTGAAAATTGTTAAATTTTGTAATGTTTTTCCGTTTAACTAGCAAAAAAAATGATTTTTGTGTTTTAAAGCAAAAAAGCGCGAGTGAGATTATACAGAAAAAAGTAATAAGTCGATAGTAAAATTGCTGTAACCCACTGGTTTTTGAAGATAGTATTAACGTGTATTTATACACCCCAATATGCAAAGGATGTGAACCATGAGAGAAATCAATAATAACTCAAATAGTTTGAATTTTTCAGGAGTTCAGAAGCTTGATCAGCAAAAAGAAGTTCAAGCCCCTGCAATTGAAGCTAATGTCGTGGAACAACCTGCTTTAGCTGAAACTCAAGATTTGTCTCAAATGCCGACTGCGGTTACTGGTCGTTCTCTCGTGTCAAAAACTGATTCAATCGATAATGACATTAAATTTATGATGAAAAATCCAGCGTTCTGCGCAAAAGCAAATGATTTTTTTGATATAGCAGAAAAACAAACTGATTATGAAAACGCTTCCAAATTAATGGATGGATTTGTTAAAGAATTTCAAAAGTAGTCTTTAAGACTACTTTTTTAGTAATGCTACTAAACCCATTAGGGCAAGTTTGTAGCTTTCAGCTCCAAATCCAGAAATTTGTCCTTTGCAAACAGGTGCAATAAGTGATTTTTGTCTGAAATCTTCTCTTGCGTGAATGTTTGTCATATGAACTTCTATTGTTGGAATATTAACTGCAGAAATCGCATCTCTTATTGCAACGCTTGTATGAGTGTGGGCTGCGGCATTGATAATAATCCCATCAGTGTCGTTTATAGATTGTTGAATTTTTTCAACAATCTCACCTTCAAAATTGCTTTGAAAAGTTTCTAAATCCACTCCTAATTCAAATGAATATGCGTATAAATCTTTTTCTAATTCTTTTAATGTCATGCTCCCATACTTTTCTGGTTCGCGGATTCCAAGCATATTCATATTAACGCCGTTAATAACCAAAATTTTCATGATTTCTTTCTCCTGCAATAATTGTATTATAAAATCAAGGAATTGTAAATTTTTATTAAAATTTTTATGACTAATGTAACAAAAAAAACATGCTTGACATATCATGCATGTACAACTATCCCCAAATCTCCTCCCAAGATTATTGTTCAAAGTCGCACAGAGAGTGTGTGACTTTTTTTTGTTACTTTTTTATTTAGAGGGAAATGTTTTTCAAATGTTCAATCTTCAATTCAGGTTTTATAGTAATTCCGATTACATCAATTCTGTAGTCTTTGATTTTGTTTTCGGTTAGGTAGTATTGAACACCTTTTTTTATGTTTTCAAATTTAGTTTTTGTAATAGCCTCAAAAGGAGTGCCAAAGCTTGTAGTTTTGCGAGTTTTTACTTCTACAAATACTGTTGTTTTTTTGAATTGTGCGATAATATCAATCTCGCAAAATTTAGAAAAATGTTTGTTTCTTTCAAGAATTTTATAGCCATTTTTTTCTAAATAGTTACACGCCAAATCTTCGCCAGAATTTCCAAATTCTCTGTTGTTCATTATTGCTTAACTCCGTTTCTTGCAAAAGTTCCGATGTCTAATAATTTTAAGGTATCACTTGTGCAATGTTTATTCCAACGGCTTGGACAGATATCAATTCCACCACGGCGAGTGTAAAGGATTGATATGCAAAGTTCATCTTCGTTATCTAACAAGTCCATCAATCGTTTAAATATCATTTCACAGCATTCTTCGTGAAAATGATATTCAGAACGGAATGAGCTTAAGTATTTTACAAGGCTTTCTTCTTGAATATGTTTTTTAGATTTGTAATATATGAAAGCATCCCCAAAATCAGGTTGATGAGTTACTCTGCAGTTTGAGCGTAGGGAATCAAACGATAAAAAATATTCTTTTGTTTCGTGGGTTTCTTCTATCTGTAAAACTTCTGGAGCTTCTTTGAATTTTTCGATTTTAAGGTTTTTTTCGTTTACAAATTCAATAATGTTTTTATAGTTTTCAAAGATAGAAATTTTATTTGAGTTGTTGTTGACGAAGTTTGCATAAACTTCTGTTTCTAAAATTTTAGATAAATCTTTTTCTATTTGTTGTTTGCAGATAGTTAGGCAGTCGTTGATATTTGCTCCAAATCTGCTCATATTATATGAGTTTAGATATAATTTTAGCGATTTTGATTCAACTAAAAATTTGTTGTTGCAATTATATTTTAACTTTAACAGTCTTGTTACAGGGAGTCCGTTTTCTGTCATACAAGAAAACTCGTAAGCGTGCCAAACGTCACACCCTTGAAAAGGTAAATTTTCGTTTTGAATGTTATATTGTTTTCTGTTTTCAAAACGAGGTACTCTAACTAAAAGTGAGGGGTCATATTTTTCACTGCCATCCACTTTTTTGCCCAAATATTTTGATGCGGTTTTGTCTGTAATATTTTCCATACAAAAATTTTAGCATAAAAAAAGTTCCCACATTTTGTGAGAACTTTTTTTATATTTTTTTAGTTAAGCAATTTCTTCGTATGAAGCAGGATTGTTAAGTAAATCATAATTGATTTCGTTTTCGTTGTCTGCGATTGCTGCTGCAACAACTACGTCTGATGTTACGTTAACAAGTGTACGCATCATATCTGTAATTCTTTCTATTGTGAATAAGAATGCAAATCCTGTTACCAGTTGTTCTGGGCTTAATCCCATACCGTTCAAGATTAGCGCAATAGTGATTAATCCTGCTCCTGGGATACCTGCGCTTGTTGATGATGCAAATATTGCTAAAATTGCGATTTGAATAATTAAGAACAAATCAAGTGGTACTCCGTAAGCTTGTGCTAGGAATATTACTGCTACTACTTGTAAAAGAGCTGTTCCATCCATATTTAATGTTGCACCTAGAGGAAGTACAAAGCTTGAAATTTTATGAGAAATGCCTCTCTTTTCACAACATGCAATTGTAAGTGGCAATGTTGCTGAAGAACTTGCTGTGCCAAAAGCTACCATCATAGCTTCTGTAATTGCAGAATATAACATAACAATTGAAACTTTTGAAACTCTGCTTAAGAATATTGGATAAACTACAAATAATTGGATTGCAAAACCTATAAATAATACTAATAAGTATTTTGAAATGCTTGAGAAGATTTCAACTCCAAAGCTAGAAACTGCGCTAGCTGTAAGCGCAAACACACCAGGTGCCGCCATAAACATAATCCAGTCGGTGATTTTCATTGTTGCTGCAAATACAGATTCGAAGAAAGAAACGATTGGTCTGTTTACATCTCCTACTTTTGATAGTGCGATTGCAAATATTAAGCAGAATACGATGATTGGAACCATATCGCCAACTGCTACAGAGTGGAATGGGTTGCTTGGGATGAAGTTAAGGAAAATATTTAGGATATTTCCTTGTTGTTGTTGCATTGTTGCTGCTACTGTCTCTTGAACTTCGCTAGCTGCGTTTGCCGCAATAAAGTTTGCTGCTCCGATACCAGGTTTCATTATTAAAGCTAAAGCTGCGCCGATGGTTACTGCAATTGTGGTTATAATTCCGTAGTATATAATCATTTTAGAACCAAATTTGCCAAGCTGTTTGTTGTCACCAACGCTTGTGATACCGATAATTATGGCTGATACAACAAGCGGTATTACTACCATTTGGATTAATCTAATAAAGACTTGTCCAATAAATGTTAAAATATTTGCAGCCAAGACGTTTGGATGTTGATGCAAAAGTATACCAACGATTATACCGCCTAATATACCTAGAAAAATGTGTCCGTTACGCTTAATTCCAAGTCCTAGTGCAATCAAAATTTGCATGTGCAATTTCATATAATGCCCTCATTTTACTTATCATTACTAAAAAATTATACAATTATTTATTGTAATTTTCAATTTGTTTACAAAAAAATCGTAGGTTTGATTGAGTAGTTAGGCAATTTTTTTTATCAAAAATACTTTATATAAATATTAGGGAAAATTTTTTACGGGGAATTATTAATGGCTATACCAAAAGTTCTGTGGTCTGTTGCTAAAAAAGCAGGTAATTATTATGGATTGTATACAAAAAAGCAATGTGTTGACATTTCTATAAACATTGGCAAAGAGCTTGTTGATTTATCCAAAGCTAATGGTGGTTTAACCGATGATATTATTGCGACTACCGTTAAAAAACACGTGCCAAATGTAAATGTGCAAATTTATAATTCTGAAAAAGCATTACAGAAAGAGTTGATTAGAATTGGTGAATCAGAAGAATTTGTAAATTCAATTTCTTCAGGACGTGCCGCTTTGTATTTCAATATGCAGGGCAAAGCAAAAGGTATTTATATTCCAAAAATAGAAACCGATAAAGAAATTTCCAACTTTGTGCACGAATTTGAACATTATTTGTATAATGAGCATACGCCAAAAAGAAAGTCTGTATTAACGTTCGTTCAGTCAGCTTATAAAGTGAACAAAAAATTTAAATCATTATTTAAAACTTCTGTTAAGGAAGCGCCTAAACGTAATGTTAAAGTTAAAGATCCTCTTCTTGCGCAGAAAGATCTTCAAGGCGATATTGTAGAGTTATTTGGAATTCAACATCTTGAAGCTACTGGTAAACTGAAAGGTGTTGGTGCAAATTCAGATGATATTGTGAAGTTGCTTGAAGGAGAAAATTTTACAGGTTTAACCTCGCCGGCCCGTAGAAAAGCATATATCAGAGCTATTACAAGAGCTCAATCGCATCCTAAAATGAAAAATCAATGGGCGCAATTACAACTTATGAAAACGACTATTGATGATGAAGTTAGGGCTTATAAAGTTTCTGATGAGGTTTTACGTTATGCTTCAGGTTCATCTGATGTTACTTGGCAAGGTATGATGTCTGAAATTCTTTCTCAAACTTCAAAAGTTCTTGATGATGAAATTGAGTTAGCTTGGGATGTTATGAAAAAAGGTTCGGGAAAAGCTAACATAAAAACTGGTTTACCAACAACATCCTTTGTAGGGGAAAAGTTTAAAGATCCACTTACAGCTTTTCTTCAGGCTTCGTTTGATGATGCTGCAGTGTACGGTGAGCCGATACTTTTGAGTAAATTAAAGGATCCAAACAGAAAGCGTATTGCGGTAAAAATAACCGAGCTTCCTCCTCGACAAATTAGACAAGTTGACGGTGGTTTGTTTGCAAAGTTGAAAAATAAATCAGAATAAAAAAGGCTAACTAAAAGCTAGCCTTTTTATTTATTGTTTGTTTAATGTCTACCATATAATTCTTTTAATTTTTTAGTTACTTCTGGTGAGCGTGGAGTACAAGAGTATGTGAAATAGCTTTTCTTATCTTTTGTGTAAGTTACCTTGCATGAGCTTCCGTCGATTGTTAATGTATCTCTGATTATTTCACTACATTTACCAGCTTTGTATGCTTTTACTGTTTTGTCAAATTTATCGTGGCATCTTTCTAGTTTCGCAGCATCATCTTTGAATTTTTCACAAGCTGCATCTTTTGTTTCGAATGGGTGATAAATTTTTCCTGTTGCGATACAAAAATATTCTTGTTTACTGTGCTTTACTCCAAATGCTCCACACGCAGCAAGTATTGCTATTAATATTATTGATGCAATTGCAATAATAATGTTTGTTTTCATAACTCTTCTCCTATTTTATAAAATAAGTGTGCTTCTCTTTGTGTTTTGTATTTTATTTTTCGGAACGACAGGATTTGAACCTGCGACCCCTACCACCCCAAGGTAGTACGCTACCAAGCTGCGCCACGTCCCGTAGTATATAAAATTGTCAGTTTTGGGAGTAAGCTTGGTAGCTACGCTACCACCTCTCCTCGGAAGATACTCAATCTTCCTCGTCGGCAGAGTGCCACGTCCCGAAGGTTATAAAATATATTGTGGTTTGACAAAGTTTTAAACTTTTACTTTAATCACTTTGTCAAATTATGTTAAGCTAAAATATTGCCGTTAAAACCGCCTAGACCTAGTAAGGACTTAATTATGGTTTTTGCGTTGTTTGATATCATCATTAGAACGGTCATATTTCCTTACGATTGAAGCCCTATCTAAATCAGTGATAGATGAATCTTTTGATAGAGATGGTATGCACATAATAGATGCGTCTTGTTCTTCTTTGCCACAATCTCTAAATATTTTTTCTAAACCCAATATGTAACCAATTTCGTGTAGAACTTCACTTCTTAATTGATCAGGGTCGGGTATTTCATCAAATCGATTTTTTTCATAGATAGTTAGTGTCGCTTTGCTTATAAAACCTTGATCCATATTGGTGAAATAACCAGTAGTTTCTGAGCGTTGAGACTGTGTTAAATAATATCTTGTCTGTTCATTCAAAAATACTACTTTGATTGGAGCGTTTGTTGATGCAAATCGCGTAGATGCGTATCTGAATCTTATACGACCTCCGCTTGCATTACTCCATTCATCAAAAGAGGAACGAACTAATTGAGAATATTGGTTCTCTGGTAAATATACGTCAATCGCAGTCATTCCCCAACGTGGCATTGAATATGCAAATGCACTGCCTACTGTTAATAATAATATTCCTAATAATAATAATGTCTTTTTCATACTCTCATTATAACATATTTTTTAAATTTTGCAAAATAAATTATCCTGTTATAGGTATTGAATTTTCCATTTGTTTAAATTATTTTAAAAGCAAGTACAATTTATTTTAAACAGACGAGGAGAGCCTATGCTTATTTTAGAAGACTTGAAAGATATTAATGATATAATCAAAGATTTGGCATTGTTTATTAGGCAAGATGAAGCTATTCAACCTGATTTTGCAGAATATATTAGAACAATTGGTATAAATTCAAATTCTACAGGCGTTCAGTTTCAAGCTGCTTGCTTTAATTATATTTTTGAAAGAAATCTTGGCGAAGAAAGAAAGTCTGTTTTCGACTTGTATTTAGAAAAAAATGAAGGTTTAACCGATGAAGTTAAGGCTATTGTTGAAGAATTAAAAACTTCTATTTCTTCTGTATTCGAAGTTAAAAAAGTTTTGAAAAATGGTTTCAATCTATATAACATTGTTAACGAAAAATCATACGAAGCGTTGTCTTTGGTTAAGATGACTTCTTTCCGTGGTATTGGTGCGGGTCAATATGTCGTTGCAAGAATTTTCTACCACAATGAAAACGCTTATTTGTTAGAAATTTCAGGAGTTTTATCTTCTACGAAAAAAGATGAAGCTTACAGATATGCTGTTGCAAAAATTGTACAAAATCCAGAGCTTGTATATTTGGACAATCCTGAAAAACAAAAAGAAATTGAATCTGAAGTTACTAATATTTACAAAAGCTTTATTGAGTTTTTTGGACAAGATGAAGTTGTTACAACAAACAAGTTTGCTGATGATTTGATTGGTTTGTTCAATGATTATGCGGAATCAGGTGAAAAGGCAGATTTTTCTGATAAAATTCAATTGCCTGAAGCTTTAGGATTTTTCAATGTAAAAGAATTTAATAATAGTTATAGTAATTTCTTGGAAAATTCTCTTGGCGGTTTTTCTTCTCACGAAGAAACCTATGATGTTGGTATTATTTTTGACAAAGAATTAGGTATGTATGCAGTACCTTTCTATGGAACTTTCAATAAAATATTTGAAGTTGAAAACGTCACAGAAATTACTAACTACGACAAGTGTGTAGAATATTTCTTGACTAACGATAAAATCTCTGCAAATATTTTGAAAAAAGTTGCTTCTAAACATAAAAACTTTATGGAAGTTATCAACAAAATTCTTAAAAACAACTATAAGCTAGAAGATTTGTTGAAAAAATATAAGAATAGATATCAAGAAAACAAAATTTATTCTTCAACAACTGTTTTGTATAAATCAAAAGCATTTTCTCAAACATTGGGTATTATTGAGGAATTTGAAGAAAAACCTCAATTTGATACAACAAATGTTGGCAGAAATGACCCTTGCCCTTGCGGTAGCGGTAAAAAATTTAAAAAATGTTGTGGTGCAAACGTATAGTTTATGCGCTGAATAGTTGGAGATACGTATGAAAGAAGAATTATTATCTATATTAGAAAAAAATAGTCGTATTGATTTTTCAGAGTTGGCAGTGTTGCTTGGCGTTTCTGAAGAAGAAGTTCTTAAAGAAATCGAGCAATTAGAGCGTGACGGTGTTATTGGCGGTTATCACACTTTGATTAATTGGGAAAAAACTTCTATTGAAAAGGTAATGGCTTTGATTGAAGTGAAAGTTACTCCACAGCGTGGTCGTGGTTTTGATAATATTGCTGAAAGAATTTATAATTACCCTGAAGTTAAGGCTGTATATTTGTTATCAGGTGGTTATGATTTGTTAGTAATATTAGAAGAAAAATCATTGAAGGAAATTGCAAACTTTGTCTCTGACAAGTTGTCAACATTAGATTCTGTATTGAGTACTGCAACACATTTTATCTTGAAAAAATATAAAGACCACGGAACTATTTTGAATGAAAAACAAAAAGATGAACGTGAGGTTATTCTTCCGTGAGAAAGTTTTTATCAGACAATGTTGTAAATATAAAACCTTCTGGGATAAGAAAGTTTTTTGATATTGTTAGCGAAATGAAAGATGCGATATCTTTGGGTGTTGGAGAACCCGATTTTGATACTCCTTGGCATATCAGAGATGAAGGTATTTATGCTTTTGAACGTGGCAAAACTTTTTATACTTCAAATGCTGGTCTAAAAGATTTGCGTATTGAAATTGCTAATTATATGAAACGTTCTCAAGGTTTAAATTACAACCCTGATAATGAGATTATTGTTACTGTTGGAGGTTCAGAAGCTATCGACATAGGCTTGAGAGCGATTATTAACCCTGGAGATGAGGTTATTATCCCTCAACCGTCTTATGTTTCTTATGAACCTTGTGCAGTATTAGCAGGAGCAAAGCCTGTTATTATAAATTTAAAAGCTGAAAATGATTTTAGATTGACTCCAGAAGAACTTTTGGAGGCAATAACTGACAAGACAAAAATTCTTATTTTACCTTATCCAAATAATCCAACAGGTGCGATTATGGAACAGGATGATTTGGAAAAAATTGCAAAAATAATAATCGAAAAAGATATTCTTGTTATGTCAGATGAAATTTATGCTGAACTTACATATAAAGGTAAGCACGTTTCTATTGCATCAATTGAGGGTATGCAAGAGAGAACAATTTTGATTAACGGATTTTCAAAATCGTATGCGATGACAGGATGGCGATTGGGTTACGCTTGTGCGCCAAAAGAGCTAATTCAGCAGATGACAAAAATTCATCAATTTGCAATTATGTGTGCGCCAACAATTAGTCAGTATGCGGCAGTTGAAGCGTTGAAAAACGGTGATGATGACGTTAAAGAGATGAGAGAAGCTTATAATCAACGCAGAAGATTTTTGATGAATGCGTTTGAGAAAATGGGATTAGAATGTTTTGAACCTTTTGGTGCGTTTTATGTTTTCCCTTGCATAAAAGAGTTTGGAATGACAAGCGAAGAATTTGCGACAAGATTTTTGCAAGAAGAAAAAGTTGCACTCGTCCCTGGGACTGCCTTTGGTGAATGTGGTGAAGGCTTTTTGAGAATATCTTACGCTTACTCTTTAGAAAATTTAAAAATAGCAATTGGAAGATTAGAAAAATTTGTATCCAAATTACGTGGGTAAGTTTAGCAATTGTCAGTTGTTTTTTAGATTGCTTGTAAAAAAAAAATCATCATGATATTATTTAAGAGTGTTAATTAGGGAAAAGAGAGGGAGATTTATTAATGGTTTGTACTATTGATAACAAAAGTGTTATTAAAAATGCACTTAACGTTTTAGGTAAGAAAAATTTAGCACTAATTATGCATAGTGGAAGTTCTCCAGCTATGGATGGTGAAAATACTGGATTTGGTTCAATCAACTCTAACGGCGGTAAGGAAGTTATTGATTGGGCGAAAGGTGTATTCAATGCTATTCAGCTTGGACCTGCAGGAAAAACTAAAAGTTGTGATTCATCACCTTATACAGGTACAATTTTTTCAGGCAATCCGTTGTTTATAGACTTGAAACAGTTGACTACTTCAGAGTGGAATAATATTTTGTCAGTTGAAACTTATAATGAGATTGTAAATAGCAATCCTAACAAAGATGTTAATAAGACAGCTTATTCTTATATTTACAAAAAACAAACAGAAGCTTTAGATGAAGCTTGGAATAACTTTAAATCAAACGCTTCTGAATCTATAAGAGAAGAATTTGAAACATACAAAATCCAAAACGATAGCTGGTTAGATAAAGATAGCTTGTATGAAGCTCTTTCTCTTGAACATGGCAATGATTACTGGCCTATTTGGAATTCTGAAGTTGACAAAAATCTTTTCAATCCAAAATCAAACGAAGAAAAAATACAGTTTGCTGAAAGAATTAATGAAATTTCTAAAAAATACGAAGATGAAATTGAAAAATATAAATTTATTCAATTTGTACTAAACAAACAAAATGAAAAAACTCGTGAATATGCGACTTCTTGCGGAATTAAAATGATTGCTGACAGACAAGTTGCGTTTTCAGATAGAGATACTTGGGCATATCAATCATTATTTATGGATGGTTGGATGTTAGGGTGTCCTCCTGATTACTTCTCAAAAGATGGTCAGGCATGGGGCTTCCCTGTTATGAACCCTGACAGAATGTATAATGAAGACGGTTCTTTAGATGAGGGCGGAATTTTATTGAAAAATCTATACAAAAAAATGTTCCGTGAAAACCCAGGTGGTGTACGTATTGACCACATTGTTGGTTTAATTGACCCTTGGGTATACAAAGCTGGTAAAAAACCTAAAATCGAACAAGGTGCTGGCAGATTATTCTCATCTCCTGAACATCCTGAACTTTCAAAATATGCAATTGCTAAAATGGAAGATTTGGACACTGAATTAGAAGCTGATAAAGAAAAACGTGTAAAATCTTTAACTACTAAACAAATCCACCTTTATGGCAGATTGATTGAAAAAATAGTTATTGCTGCTGCTGAAGAAGAAGGTCTTGATAAAGACGCAATTGTTTGTGAAGACTTGGGTACTTTGACAAATCCTGTAGCTGCAGTTATGAAAGAATATGGACTTCAAGGTATGAGATTAACTCAATTTGTAGTTCCAGAAAAACCTGAACACCCTTACCGTTGCTGTAATATCGAACCTCGTTGTTGGGCAATGGTTGGTACTCACGACAATGAACCTATTGCAATGTGGGCAAATTCTATGGTTAATACTCACGAGGGTTATTTACACGTGAAAAACCTTGTTGAAGATTTGTTTGCAGAATGTGATAACAAAGATGAATTAATTACAAGCTTGACAAAAGATGCAGAATTTTTGACTCAAACTAAATTGGTTGAAATCTTTGCTTCTAAAGCTGAAAATGTTCAGATTTTCTTCACAGATTTCTTTAAAATCTATGATGTTTACAACAGACCAGGAACTTCTGGTGATGAAAACTGGAGCTTGAGAGTTCCTAACAACTTCAAAGATATGACTCCTATCAATTTAGCTGAAATTTTGAAACTTGCAATTATTGCTAGAGGTAGTGAGTTTGCATCTCAACATCAAGCTTTGATTGATGAGTTGTCAAATATCAAATAATTTGATATTATATGTTTTAAGGGTGCTATAATCCTGTAGCACCCTTTTTATAAAAATATATGTTGAGGAAGTATGGTCAAAAAGTTTTTAACAGCATTAATTATTGGTTTAACATTGTCTTCTGCGGTTTTTGCTGAAGATGTAGAGATTTCAAGCGACGCTAAATTGATTTATAATGAAGGTGTCAATTTGTACAAGTTAGGTGAGTATGACAGAGCAATGGAAGCTTTCAAAAAAGCCACTATTGTTGACCCTAATTATATTGATGCTTATTTCAATTTGGGTTATATTCTAGAGCAAGCTGGTCGTTATCCAGAAGCTTTAACTGTGTTTAAACAGATTATTGTTAGAGATCCTGCAGATTACGAGTCTGTGTATAAAGCAGCTTCTTTGAGTATGAAGTTGGGTGAAATTGATAAAGCGAAATCTTACCTTTCGATTATTCCACCAACAGCTACTATAGCGCCAAAAGCTCAAGAATTGGCGCATATGTTGCAAACTGATATGCAGACTATTAAAGCAGAAGAAGTTATGAAAACTGCAGAAGAAAGAAAAGTTGCACTTTCGAACAATATTTTTAATGACATTCCAAGCCCAACAGGTATTACTACTGATAAAGACGGCAATGTTTATGTCGCTGCGTTTTCTGAAAATACAGTATACCAAATTACACCTGATGGAAAAAGAGTTGTATTCTTGAAAGATGCTCGTATTAATGGACCAATCGGTATTGTTAGTGATGATGCTGGTAATATGTATGTAGCTAATTATAACAATGATAACGTAGTGAAAATTTCCTCTCTTGGAGAGATTTCAGTATTAATCGGTAATGTCCTAAAACCTTATAACTTGCATATTGATGAGGGTATTCTTTATATCTCATCTCAAGGTAGCAACTCTGTTATAAAATATGTTTTGAAATAAAAGATGTGTTATAGAAAATAAAAGGCGCTATTCGTTATTAGTTGCGTCTTTTATTTTTGTTGACTTTCAAAAAATTTGTTTAAAAGAATCGGTATGTATTTTGCGTGAAGAGCGTTGAAGTCGAATACAAATTCGTTTACTCCGGCTTTTTTTAGAGTTTCGATTTTGTCAAAGTCTTCAAGAATTCTATCTTCAAACATATGCATTCTACAAAAACCATCGCATGTGAATGGGTAAATTTTCTTTAATGACGGGTCTTTTAGCGCAAATCCGCCTTTGTGGCAAGGAGCTTTGCAAGATAGTCGTGAAATTATAGCGCTGTCGTTGTTTAGAGGGCATAGTCCCAAGGTTGGAACTCTTATGTTTCCTGCGATTGTATATTTTTTGTTAGGAATTTCGTTTCGGATTTTTTTTATTGTAGGAATCGCCGTTTCCATATCTTTAAATGATGTGAAATCAATCGTATCAATTGGTGATAGGTTGTTCAAACACTTGATAGACATACTGTTTAGAAGGTTAATGCCTTGTCCTATTTCTATTGGAATATGATTAATTTCATTGTCGTTTATTACTGCCCAAAAGTATCCTATGTTGTTGATAATAAGGCTGTCAGGGCGTGGGTCAGTTAATAATAATTGTTTTACGTATTCATAAACTCTGTCAAAATCTCTTTCTATCAATATTCTAGGAGTAGAAAGTTGAAATTTAATGCTATGTTTTTTGCAGAATTTTTTAACTTTAGTTATAACTTCATTGAAACTACTTGTTGCAAGGTCGCTTGTTGATAGGATTTCGCCGTATTCAATTGATGTGATTGGGTTGAAGCCTATTTTTTTTATGTATTTTTCAAGCTCTTTTAATTGTGCAAGTTCAGATAACCTCAAGTTGAGTTTGAAATCTTCCCTCTTTTCAAAAGAAACTTCTTTCAAAACTTTAGCTTTTTGAATTTCCCATTCAAACGTTTGGATGTTTCTGCTGAATTTGAAGTCCTTGCCTTCTGCGGAAACCATATCTCCAGAAAAATGGTTTGTCTGATAAATACTCTTTCTAACGTGCTTGAATGGAAGTTTATGATTTTTGAAGATTTTTGGCTTTGCCAAAATGTTTTCAACAAGTTCAATCCCTTCTTGGATTTCTTCAGATGTTGCAAATTTCCCTTTTATAACAACTTTATCAACTGCACGTGATTGTTTTATGTCTTCTGCGCACCAAGGCAAATTGTCTGTATCTATTGCCAGTGGAAGTTTTGTGTATTTTTTTAGTTTTGCGATGTTTTTCAAATATATCTCTTCGGTAATAATGACTTCATCTACTTTGTGGAAATTGTTGATAAAATCAATTCCTGATAAGTTATGAATGTCAAAATACGAATCTACAATAACTTTGAATGGTAGCTTAAAAACTTTGATAGCTTCTAATATCGCAAAACTGTTGATGAAAATCCCGTCAATTCCTGCTGTTTTTAGGAATTTTAGCATCTTTTTTATCTCTGGAAGATTTTCTTCTGTTATATCGTGTTTAAAGTTTATATATATATTGCAGTCGTGTTTCTTCGCAACGTCAACGAATTCGTTGACATATTCAAAATTGTTATTAAGAAACCTTTTATAGTAAACGTAATAATCTCTGCAACGAGTTTTCTCGCTGAAAATCTCTATATCTTCTGGTTTCTTTACTGGTGAAACTACTACAATCTCTTTCATAGGCACATTATATCGTTTAATTATGCAAAAATAAACCCTATAAATGCCGTATAAAAATTTCAAGTTAATATACTTAACAAAGTAAAATTTTTAGGCAATTTTTCGGGAATGAAATACTTAATAGATATATAAGGAATATATCGAACCTAGAGGATAGGTTCAAACGGACAGTCACACACAATTAATAGGAAAATCTCATAGGGAGGACACGCATGGCAGTTGGCGCAGAAGACTATATTGACCAGTTGTTAGTAAAAAAATATGCAGATGAAAAAGTGGACAATCATGATAATATGGAATCAATGGTTGATCCTAATGCAATGATGAGTGCCATGAATGATTACGCTAGTATGTCACGTAATATGATGCTCCTCAAACAAAAGCTTAATATTGCTTGCTATGGCATTAATGCAAGAACAGCGCGTTATCAAAAATCCCCAAGCGCTGGATACTAAAGATTTGCTATACCTCTTTTTTCGATTATAATCAGTAAAAAGAGGTATAAACGATGGGGAAAATAATCCTAGCATCTTCTTCTCCAAGAAGAGCGGATATTTTAAAACAACATAATGTAAAATACAGAGTTATACCGTCACCGTATCAGGAAGATCATTCAGTGACGGATTTTTCTTATTCTTTTGTAGAGAGTTTGGCATATAACAAAGCTTTGGCGGTTGTACCATTGGTAGATGTACCTTCTAAAATTATAGGTGCAGATACTGTTGTTGTGCTTGATGACAAGATTTTGGGTAAACCAAAAGATTATCAAGATGCATTTGGAATGCTAAAGAATTTGTCAGGTCGCAAACATCAAGTTGTGACAAGTATTGCAGTGATAGATACAGCTACAAAATCTGAAAAAGTTGTTTCTGTAACAAGTATAGTAGAGTTTGCGGAGCTTTCAGATGAGCAGATAAAGTTTTATATAGATAACTATAAACCGTTTGACAAAGCTGGTGCGTATGGAATTCAGGAAATGCCAGAAGGTTATATAAAAGGTTTTGAGGGTAGTTTTGATAATATTGTTGGCTTATGCGCAAAAACTGCTCTAGAACTTTTGGAAGAATAGGCTTTAGCTCTTTTTTAATGCTTTTGTAGGATATTTTGGACTTTGCTTGACTGGTGTTGTTACATTTAATAAAATGGTCATATGGCAACAGGTAAAAATTATTCATACGGTAAAAATAGCAAAACCAAGAAAAAAAGCCGTAAGGCAGAATTGGAAGAAAAAGAGAAGTTTGGTTTAGCGCAGAAACTAGCGATAGGTGCTTTGGTTACATTATTGTTGTTTCCGTTGACTTTAATTGGTAAAACTGATACTACTCCTTATGGATATGAAAAGTTGACGCCAGAAGTTATTAATTATTTGTCAACATCGCCTCATTATTCTCAAGCTTATCATAGTGGCAAAATGGTTGTTTTATATATGCACAAAGATGATAAGTATAATGATTATTTTGGGTATTTTAAAAATGCTGTTGAAAAAATGCCTAGAATGAGGGAGCTTGACGCATTATATAAATTTGAAACATTGTATTTGATTCCGCAAAAGCAGCCAAGTAATAACCCTCACTACAAAGAAATTATAAAAAATGAAAAAGCTTTACGAAAACAGTGCCGTCGTTTTTGTATAGTTTCTCCAGCAATAAATGAATTATATTTTTATTATCAACCAAGACAGGTGGATTTAACAAAGTCGAATAATCAGGAGCAGACAGACGTATTAAAAGAAAAATTGTTAATGCTTAAATATTGGGGCATTGAACTCCACCCAAAAGAAGACCCTAAAAATGCCAAAAAGAAAAGAAGATAGATCTTTTTATTCAGATAATTGGTTCATATGGGCTTCAAAAGTTGGGAATGAGATGTTAACCCATTCAAAGCCGTTGATTGTAATTGGTTTTTGACAAATTAGTCCTGCAACATAAAGACTCATTGCAAGTCTGTGGTCGTTGTAGCATTCTACTTCTGCGTCGCCTGAGAGTTGAGTTTTTCCTTGAATTATAAATCCATCTTCTGTTTCAGTAATATTAGCGCCGATTTTAGAAAGCTCAGTTACAATCGCCTTAATCCTGTCAGATTCTTTGTTTCGTAAATCTTGAGCGTCTTTGACTATTGTGTTTCCATTTGCTTGAGTTGCTAATACTGCGATTATTGGTAATTCATCTATTAAGCGTGGAATGATGTCTTTTTCTATTGTGCAAGCTTTTAGTTCAGATGCTCTAATCCTTAAATCGCCAGCGTTTTCTCCAGCAAAAGTATATTCATCCAAGATTTCAATTTCTGCGCCCATTTGTTTAATAATATCAATAATGCCTGTGCGAGTAGGGTTTAAGCCGACATTTTTAAGAATGATGTCAGAATTTGGTACGATTAGCCCTGCAACAATAAAATAAGCCGCAGATGAGATATCACCACAAATATTTATTTCCAAAGGTTTAAGTTCGGATTTTTGGATGAAAGTTGTTGTGTTATCTGTTCTGATATTTGCGCCCATAGCTTCAAGCATAATTTCAGTGTGATTTCTTGATAGGTAAGGCTCTGTGAAACTTGTTTCACCATTAGCGTGTAATCCTGCAAGCAGAATACAAGATTTGACTTGAGCTGAAGCTAGTCGAGAATTGTAATCAATAGCCCCAAGTTTACAACCTGAAATGTTGATAGGTGCTTTAAAGTTATTAGAAGAAATTTTTGCTCCCATAAGCGTAAGAGGTTCGATAATCCTTTTCATTGGGCGTTTTGAAAGACTTTCATCTCCGATAAGTGTTGATTTGAAATTTTGTCCTGCCAAAATTCCTGAAATAAGGCGCATAGTAGTCCCAGAATTTCCACAATCAAGTGGTGCGGAAGGTCTTTTGAGTGAGCCGTTAGAGGTTATTTTAACAGAGTTGTCGCTGACAAATTCGTAGGATGCGCCAAGTTGTCCCATAATTTTTAGAGAAGACAATGGGTCGGCACCGTTTGAAAAGTTTTTAATGATAGAAGTTCCTTTGGCTAGTGCTGAAAATATCGCAGCTCTATGAGAGATAGATTTGTCCGCAGGAATTTCAATGCAACCATTAAGCCCATTTGTGTTTTTTGAAACTATTTTCTTCATAGGACTATTTTAACACGAAAAATTTTGTGGTATCATCAGTTGAGAAAAGTGAATAGAGGGGTGTCCGAGTGGCTTAAGGTGCAATCTTGGAAAGGTTGTGTGGGGGTAACTCCACCGTGGGTTCGAATCCCATCCCCTCTGTAGAGAAGGTTAGTGCTAAAGCAAAGTGCTAACCTTTTTTATTTTCAAGGCCCGCCAACAGTGGGTTTGAATTTGGTAGGAGTAGATGATGCTTGGTATGAATTATGGAGTTGTCTATATCCCGGCTATGAGTATTACCAAAACAATGAAAAAGAATTTGAAAATATAGATGGTAATCTCGATTTTACAGATATAAATCTTTTCCCTGATTTAGACAGTTATGATTATTAATCAAACATTAAAAGAATGTTTTTGAAAAAAGACCATTAACCCAAGTTCCATACTCTGCGTTGTTTTTATAATAAACTTTACCTGTATATGGATAATTTCTTCCAAGATATTTAAATTCACCTTTTTTTTCTAATTTTTCAAAATAGAATATTTTTTGTTTATCCCATTGAGAATCTTTGCAATAACTGTTGTAACAATAATCTGATGGAATATAACTTCCTTCAGGTTGCCCATATGTCTTGCTCAATATTTTTTTAAAAGATCCCGTTGTAATTATTGTTCCTTCAGGCAGAGATGATAAATATTCATCAATCTGCTCTTGTATAGTTAATTTATCTTCCATCAGCACCTCCTGACAAATTAAGATTAACATAAAAATCTTAATAAAGTTATATTAGTTTATGTCCGTTTTTGTCGTTGTGCTAAAATATAATAAACATTATTGATGTTGGAACAAAAACTCAGGTGGCGTATGACTAAAGAAATTTTATTAAACATTATGTACACAGGAACTTATCTAGAAGGTACTAATATTGGACACGAAATTATCAATTTATTCAGAGATGATAACGGTAACAATTATATCTATGTTTTACCTTATGGTTCAATGAGTAAAATTCATAATAATACTGTAGAATCAATTCTTTTAGTCAGAAGATGTAATTCAAAAATAATTGAAATATTGGCGAAAGCAACTGGGTTAAAACAAATTCCATATTTTGATAAACCTTATGTTGGCGAAGAAAGAAAAAGACAACATCAATTACAAGTTGAATATGTTGATAAAAATAATGTTACTTATGGCGGTTTAAAGCCTTATAAAATCTTTGAAAATAATGATGGGAACGATGTTTGTATTTATACAACTTTTAAAGCTGATATAGTTAAAAAAGTTGCAAAACCAATCTATATTACAACAGATTCAACAAATAAAGATTGTTATTTTATGGAAGATATTGAACATTTCCCTTCTCAAAGTCCGAAAATGTATATTACTGATGACACTAAAAGTTATAAAATTCTAGAAGATATAATAAACGATGAATCAAATTGGGAAGATAAAAATAACACTCCAAAAGTAAAAGATATTTTAAAAAACAAAGAAATTTATGAGGAAGATAAAAATAATTTTATCGAAATAATAAAACAGGAATACGATGAATTAACTTATTCAAATTTGTTTGCTTACATTTTTAGTTCAAACATTCCTGTTTTCTATAAATTTGCTCAAGAAGTTTTAGGGATAGAAAACTTTGATGGTGATTTACTTATAGAACGTGAAAAAGCAAATATTGATTTATTGTTAACCGATAACAAGAACGTCATTGTTATTGAAAACAAAATTAAATCAAGTATTAATGGTGTTTGTGATAGACATAATATTGGAAGTGAACTTATTCAATCTCAATTAAAAAAATACCAAAAATACGTTGAAACACATTATAGTAGTAATAATAAATATTATTTTATTTTTGCACCGAATTATAATCATATTAATCTTGATAATTATGAATGTGGCAAAAATTACAAATTAATTGTCTTTAAGAAAATATATGATTTCTTTGAACAAAATAAAAAACTATATAAAAATGTTCCATATTTTTCAGAATTTCTTTTTGCGTTAAAAAAACATATTAAGCCAGTGGATAGTAGTCACGAAGAAAATATGTATAAACGTTTTTGTAATGCAATTGAAGAAATTAAATCAAAAGAAAAAAGTATTAAATGGTTGTAATTAATCATTAAACTTTCAATTACATTTCAATTACATTTTTTTGCATATTTTTGCAATCGCCACAATTCAAAACCCAAGCCCAAAATAGCTAAAACCCAACAAGGACAAGTGAAAAAACGGCAAAAACTTCGGCAAGAATTCGGCAAAAGTGGCAAAAATAAAAATTTGTTATGGTACTGACGGAAGTCAGCCTCAAATTCAAATAAATCAAATACTCTAGCGATTAACTTTCAATTACATTTGCTATGGAATTGCAAGATTCTCTACAAGTGGCACGTCTGTTTTCGGCGCATTAAACAATGCACCCTACCAACTGTTGTATTACCAATGTTGCCATTAATTGGTACAGATTGGTTAAATAATAAACAAGCTGAAAAGAATTCTTAAAAACAAAAAATTTAAAATAGATTTATATTTTTAATTTATATAGATATCGCACTTTTCAGAAATTCAAACAACTCTAATTCTTCTTTAGTTACTTTTTCAGGAGTTAATCTAATTTTTGCAAATAATTCTGCAAATAGCTCTGCATTGCCCGAAATTTTTGCATAATCGGATACAGTTGCTCTAACATGTTCCAAATGTTTTGGAATTGTTATTGTATCAATATTACTTGGCTGTAAGAAGTGCCCAAATTCATGAAGTATTGTATGTAACTCATTTGTTTTTGCTACCAAACCTTCTGTACCACAAGGATTTAGTATTTTATCAAGATTAGTAGAAGAATGTAAAACTGCGGATTCTGTACCTAAACATTTTCCAGTTGCAGGCATCATATCTGTTACAATGTAATTCTTAACTAGCTTATCTCCATTTTTATGCATCAATTCACAAGCTCTTAGTAATTTTTCTGCATGAATAACATCATCATTTAATGCTACAAAATCCATTCCATATTTTTGTTTTAAAATTTTTTCTATTTCCAATACACGTGGATTTGTTGATTTTAAAGAAAGAGCTTTATACATATTAAATGTCCAAGAAAAATCTTCTTTTTTGATTGCTGATATAAGCCTTTGTTTTTCAACTGCTGGTAATGTATTGTTATAAAAAACTTTGTTTGTTTTGATTAAAGTATCTTTAAACTGTTTTGCAAAAATATCTTTCAGTAAAAATGATAATTCATCTGAAGAATTAGCATTTTTAATAGCTTGTAATGTCTTATTATCTAAAGGCAAAGACATTAATTTAGATTTAATAGTTCCCATTCCATTGGCTAAACGAGCATTAAATGAGGGTATTGCCAAATCCATAATATAAGAAGTTCCTAAAGAAACTTCATCAATCATCTGTAATCCTTCTTTTGGAATCACCTTAACAGGCAAGGTATCTACTAATTTCATGATTTTTTGAGGACAATTTTGGGATATACAAACAGTATCTTTTGTAATTTTAGGCGCCAACCTCAATCCTTCAAGGTTTGTAGGTTTAGTCCATTTACGCACACCAATCCCAATAACATCATCAGTATATTTAGTTGCTAAATTTATTATTGGTTTAACTACCATTAAAAATCCTCAAAATTATTTCCCTTATATTTATATAAAGTAATTTTTATTTCAAAAATTGCTTTTTGTTACAAAATTTAACCCTCAGCAAAGAGATAACAAGGGTTGGGATGCTGCTCTTAATATAATTTGACAGGTAGTTTCATAATGTCTGGCAAAAAGTTTCATAGTTGTACTTTAAGGGAAATTGGGAAATTTAAAAAAGGTGCAATAAATTGCACCCAGTATCTACTATTTTAAAATATTATTAATTGACTCGTCTAATTCTTTTTTATTGAAGGCTTCTTGGTACTTTGCTGAAATAAATCGTTTCAATCTGTGTAAAAATTTAGTTTCCATAGCATACGCTGTAACAAAAGTATGAGGTTCTTCAACATCAATTATTGTTTTACCGGTATACTCATAAACTTTATTATCTTTTACTTCTGCAATCTTGTTTAGAAGGTTAATAGTTTCAAATTTTTCAACATTGTTATAACGAGAAATTTCATTAATTAATTTTGGGGTTTTTCTAAATACGCCTTGAAAATTCTGTGTTTGGTTTGTCCTTAAATATGCTCTCATAATATCTCCTTTTTGTAACTAATAATTAAAACCGTCTACCAATAACGTTAAAATACAATGTTTGTTTTCTTATTCCAAGCATCCTTTTAAAAAAACTGAAACTTGAAAATTTGCAGAGTGATTGTTATTTTACTTGTATGAGATTGGTTTTTATATAATTAATTTTTCCATTATCGAAATCTATTTCAAAGACTCTATAATAAGAATCTTCTAAAAATAAAGCAGATGTTGAATAGTGTTTTACTCCGTATTTTTCTTTTTCACAAGATACGTGATAATGACCCGATGCAATTAAAACAATATTTTTATATTTCTTTAAAAGTTTTATATAATTCCCCTTTTTGCGAGTACTATGTTTATTAACATATGCAGAATCTTTTACAGGTTCTAATAATGGAAAATGTTGGAATATTAAAAATTGTTTATTAGGATTTTCTTTCAATATCTTTTCTAACCATTTGATTGTTTGCTTTGAGTAAAAACCTTGAGCATCCATTTCAAAGTCCTTTGAACCATCTAACATTACTGCAATAAAATTCTCATTTAATACAACATAATAGTTTGCACTCTTTTGTTGGTATGGTGTATTGTTTTTTAAATATTCTAAAGTATCCTCTTTAGTAAAACCATTTGTGCTGTTAGAGTCGTGATTTCCCAAGCTTATATAATACTTTTTATTTAGTTTACTAGTAGCATTGAAAAAATCATCAAAAACTTCTTTAAAAGATTTATCAACAATATCACCAGTAAAAAATACGTACTCGACATCTGATTTATTAATCATATCAATAGCTTTATTGTAATTTTTTATTGCAAAATCAAAGTTTCGACCCTCATAACCTGTAATTCCAGTTTTAGGATAATGAACATCTGTTACTTGTGCAAATCTAAATGTTTCAGCGTTTGCATAAGAATTAAATAATATTAAAGCAAGCAAAGTAAATATAATCTTTTTCATATAAAACCCTCTATATTAAAAATTTTTATCAATATCTTTTTTAGCTTTTTCTAGAATTTCTTGAATATTTGCTCCAAAAATATCAAGACCTTCGGCTTTTATGTAATCAATATCAGCTATTCCATAGAAATTTTTTGCCAACGATTTTATATAACCAAAACCGAAATCGTCAGAGATAATTGGACCTCCTGAAGTCGTTATATATATTAGCTTTTTAGCTTTGCATAAACTAATTGGGTATCCTTTTTCTGAATAAGAAAAGGTAATTCCATTAACATTAATGTTTTCAATATAGTTTTTTTAAAATAGCAGGAAATGATAAATCCCAATATGGAGCTGATATCAAGATAATATCAGTATTCGCAAATTGTTTTGCATATTTAAACATAGGATGATTGTAGTCTTTATCTTTTATTAAACTATCCCTCAATTCAAGTTGATTGTTATATAAAGGAGTTATTTTTTCGGAATCTAAATTGATTTCTTCGATATTACCTTGTAATTTATTCAAAACATGTTGTGCAAGTTCATTTGTTCTAGAATCTTTTCTTACGCAAGCATTTATATATAAAATATTCATATTTACCCTCATTCTATATAACGATTATAATATAAAAAATTATATTTTTTAGTCAAAATTAGTAATGGCGTTGATACGCTCTATACTGATAAAATACGCTATAATTAGGCTTTATATTGCTATAAATCAAAATAGCCAATAATTTTTTGCTTGAGCCCTCTTAAGTAATTTTTTTGTGGAGATTTTGTTATTTGTTAATGTGTTTTATAAAAATGTTGTGTAATCAGAATCGATTAAATCAGGAGTGAAAACTCTCCTGTAGTCGTCAGTATAGAAATCTTTTTGGGTAACGGCTTTCGTTTCTTCAGCGAGGCTTCTTTTTTCTAAAAAATTCCTTTTGTATTTGTTATAATCTTCGGAGGCTGATACGTAATTTTTATCTGCTCTAATTAATTTCATCACTTCATTTTTATCAAGGTTTAATTTTTGCTCGTACGCAATTTTGCGGATTTTATTTTTGTCGCCATAAAAACCGTTAAGATATTTTTTGTAAATATATGCTAGTTCATCATCATGAGAGTTTACATATTCAACAATTTCTTTTTCAGTTTTCCCTTTTAATTTTTCGCTTAAATATTCTATTATTTTTTTGTCATCTAGTAAATGATTCCCTTCATGAACTGCTGTTTTAAATACTTGCAAAGGTTTTAATCCCTGATTAATTTCAATATTAGGAGAACCATTTTTCATAAAATAACACCCGTGCTTGTGGCTTGGTGAGTCAATAAAATTCATTTCAAAGTTATAAATTTTCTTTTGATATAGTACTGATTGAGAAATCTGTTGAGGATTGCTTTGAACCCTGCAGTGTAACCATTTGTCGAAATCAAGCCACTTAGCATCAGATGGATTTATTCCACGAGAATATCCATTCCAATTTACAACTTCACCATTTTTCGTGTCGAATGTGCTTCTACGTTTGTATAAAAGTCCTTTTTTATCTAGTAAACCCTCTATTGTAGTTGTTTCGTTTATATCTTTGGGGGTTGAGAAGCTGAACGAGTCAGGGATGTCTTTTTTGTAAGTTGTTTTGATACCTTGCTTTGTTCCCAGTTCATCTTTATATAAAATTACGTCGGTTTCTTTGTAAGATTCTTGTATCCCGTTTTTATCCCATTTGAATCTTTGTACTCTATGGTGTTTTGGAACGCTAGAGATGTTGTTTGATTTTGTTGCAAAGGTAATTGCTTCTCCATCTTTGTGAACAACTTGTGTCAAATAATTAGAAGCTTTAGAGATTTTTATATCTCCAAAGTCTGTTGAAAATCTTTGGAGTAGTTTGCCGTTTTCGTTTTTGAGTGAAATAATATATTTATTGCCTGAAGATGATTTTAGTATTGCACAATCAAAAGTTGTTGCTGTTTTGTCTAGTGGGAATTCTTTAGGCAGTTTAATTCCTTTACCATCCATTAGTAGTGAAAGTCTTGAGATATCCACTTTTTCTTTTTTGCAAACTAGTCTTGCAAAGTCGTCAGCATAACGTATGCCAAATTTGATTGCGTGTAAAACCATAAATAAATTTCCCTTATTAATATAAAGTTTTTTTGAAATCTTAAATTGCTAGTTGCGCGAAGTAATGTAACGTATAGTAAAAAAAATCGGCTAACAGATTAGTAAATTGCGTTTTTTTGTTAAAATTTTAATAAATAAGGAACTTTATGAGTATTCAAAAACTTAAGATAGCGACATATTGTATAGCGAAGAGAATGCAAGGATATCAACTTTTGAGAAATCCAAAAGGTGCTCCTGCTACTACCGTGAAAGTCATAAAATATTCTGATAATATAAATCCTGAAACTTTGGATATAAGCAAGTCTTATGAAACTATTTCTAAAGATTTTACTAAATATAAAGAGCCAGAAACAACAAAAAATTTAGATATTGAGCAATACGCATTTTTTAATCCTAAAACTGGTAGATTTAAAATAAAAAAACAAGTTGATTACATTAAACATATGTCTGATTACCATTTTGCGCCTACTGAGGTGTCTACAAAGGGGCTTGTTCCAAGGCAAAAATTAGTAACAAGAAATTTGGAAGATTTGCAAAAAGTTGTTGTATGTAGTGGGTATAGAGATAGAAACGGTAATTATACTGTTAGAGAAACTACACGAGCAGATGTTGTTCTTAAGGCATACAACAGTATGAAAGCAAGCAATGAAGAAAGGATAGCTAAAAATAGACCGAATTTTTGGCAAACTTTGTTTTATAACTTAACCCAAAAATAATTACATTGGGATTTCTGATGCTGTGCAATGAATTCCGCCCATATATTTGAAAAGCCTTTCTGTTAATTTTTCATCAATAGTAATGAATTTGTCCACGTAAGGAGCAATACTTTCTTCAAAAGCTTTTCGAGTGCTAAATCCCGTTTTTGCTTCTATTTCTGGGGTAATACCTAGCTCTTTATCAAGTAAAGAGGCGTTTGTAATGTAATTGATTTTCCCATTATTGGTTTTGTTTACAATTGCGTTTATAAAATTGTTTTGGTATATATTTACAAGCTCTGTTCCGCAATGGAAATCAACTTTGGGTTTTAGTGACATTAAGTTGATATAGTTTTGGGCATATACTTGGAATGTTTTAGATTGTCCTTTACTGTATTCTTTTAATTCAGTCAAACTATTGTTAAACTTTTCAATGTTTGCTTTTTTGTTAATTGCAGATTCTTCTAGGTAATGATAAGTTGCAGGTACTGGAATTGGATTAAATCCATAATCGCTCAGTTGTTGTATGATTTTCTGGGTGTTTTTTATAGATTTCTGTGGGTCAAATTCTAGTGTTATATCTAATTTTTTTTCGTGGTTTGAAAGTTGTTCAATTATATTTTCTATTTCTTTTTTATTGGATTCGTTCAAGTTATGTTCTGTAATATATTTGTTTAATTTTTCTTGCCCTGTTTGTAGCATTTTTTTAGTTAATCTATTGTCTGCTACCAGTACATTCCCATTTTCTAGTGGGCGAATTGAAAGGTCAATGTGGTAATCTGTTTTAGAAATAGGGCATACCTCATCGACGTTATATATTTGTTTAAACAATTCTTTAGGATAAATTAATCGAGTTTCGTCTACAATAAGTTTCTTTTTGTCTCCAACTTGGCAGATGAAGAAATTCCCACCTCTCAAGTGCGGTTCTGATTTAAAAGGGATTTTGTTTATTTGTTTTGCAATTCCATCAGAAGTTGCTCTCAAAGCACGTTTTAGAAAATCTCTAGTGTTATCAAACAGGATATGGTTTTGTAATATTGTAAAATAATCTTGAGTCCAGATAAGTTTGTTGTTTTTTTCTAATTCAAATGCTTCTTTCCTTATTGATTTAGAGGCTATTTGAGGTGTAAAAATATCAAGCTCTGTTGTTGGCGTGAGTGTTTTTAGTGCTTCTGCGCAAGCCTTGTCTGTTACTAATAAGCCTTTAAGTCTTCGAGCATCATACCCAGTAAAATTTTGGTTATGAGTGACTGTGTGGTGTGTGATATTCATTAAAATAATCCTTTTTTAAAACAAAAACGGTAGGAAGCATCCTGCCGTTTGCTATTTATGAAATCGAGCTTCCTGCTCTGTTGATGAGGGGGATGGAATATATGATTGTCTTAATGGCTCTCAAATTTTCTTTTTGCTAGTTAAGTTTTAAATCTGTTACAATTTGCAATATTTTTCGAGTTTTCATAAACGTAAATAAATATTAAATTATTTCGGATTGATGGCAATTTTTATTTTGTTTTGCATATTAATTAGTATGAACGTAAATTCCTTTGATAGACAAACATTTACTGCAAAGTTGGTTCCTCTAAAAGAATACAAGGGACCAATCCTGAAATTAACTAAAAAAGATAAAGCTGAAATAGATGAGTTGTTGAAAAAACGTGCAATGTTGGATTTAGAGTTGTCAAAGTTGAAAGATTATGTCGCTCGTACGCCAGCACAGACAGAGGCTATGGCTCATTATCAAGATAGAGCTTGGTATGATGTTGAAAAGGCTATTGAAATTGTTGATGAAATGATAAAAACAATAAAAACAAATCGGATGAAAAAACAAATAGCTAAACAAAATAAATTAGATACAAAAGTTTAGTTTGTGAAAATTCCTACATTGCTTATTAAAGGCAAAATATAAGGATGAAAAATGGAAAGGTACTTTAATAAAAGCAGGGCAGTTTATTACATCCTTAAATCACCTTGCCCTAGAAACAGGTCTAACCGTTAAGCATACACGTGTTTCGCTTGCCAAGCTAAAAAGGACAAACGAAGTGGCACACGAAACGACAAACCAAGTCTTGCAGTAGAAAAATATTACTCGAATAATGAAAAGGTGATTGTCTCAATTTCTGATTATTTAGGTTGAAATTAGAACTATAATGAGTTAAAATAAAGTTGGTACCACTCGCCCGAAGGTCGTTACGAAAATTAACGAAAGCCTTAGACGGTGGTACTTCTGTGTTTAGCTTTAGAATCTTGCTTAATCCTCGTCAGGGAAAAAGTAATCAATTATGGGTTGTGTGTCTTCTTCTTTATATATCATTTCTAGCTTATTTTCATGCTCTAAAATGTAGTGAGGAAGACCTATACAACGGTACTTATTGTCATTGAATACAGGGTCATAAACAGTATAACCATTGTATTCGCCTAATAATTCCGCAGAATCAAAGCCATTTTCTTGTGCGAATTTAATAATTTCATTTCTTATCATAGTCAAATTATACATGGATGAAATGAATAATCATAATAATTAATTTAAATTAACAATATTTGTGTAATATATAAAAAATAATATACTAGGGTTGAAAAGTTTTAAAAATCGGTTATAATAATATTGAGGGGGGAACTTGATTATGGTTCAAGTTTAAACCCCCCTCTTTTTTTGTGCAACAATTCTGTTATTTAAGGGGCAATGTATGATTAAAGCTAAATATAAAAATGATATTTACATTATTGATGAGGACTTAAAGGTAACAGGTCCTGACAGGAACGAATGCGATTATATTTCTAACGTAATATCTATCGCAAAAGGGGACGGTCCAGAAAAGGGATTTCTTGTTTCTAACATAGCGCAAGAACTTTCGCACTGGTTTGAAATTATTGAAGTGGTTGATAAAGAAATGGAAGAATCCAAGCCAAACACTATTTACTAATTCTACACTTTACCTCTTAAATTTATAATAACAAAGTTGAAGTGTATACTGTAGTCTTTCGCAAAATGAATTGACTTTTCTCTGTTCATTTTACCTCCCTAGGGTTGAAAAGTTTTAAAAATCGGTTATAATAATATTGAGGGGGATACTGGATTTAGGCTCCGGTTTAAATTCCCCTCATTTTTTGTGCAGCAATTCTGTCATAATCCAAAAACATATCAAAAAATAAAAGGATAACATTTAGGAGAGACGCCGACCTCTCATTCTCTACATAAAGTAGCCAAAGACACGATAAAATTGAATTTATGCTCAATGGGATATAGCTGAGGCGATTTTCTATATGTCCAAATGTTATCCAATCTAATTATAACTTATCAAAGTAAAGTTTTCAACATGTGGGAGAATGAGTTAGTGTTTACTTTATCTGTTATTGTAGCAAAAGGTCTAATGCACTGTGTCCTTCAATTGGGCATACTCATTAGACCTTTATGTTATTATAAACGATATTATAAAATTTTTCAATAGTTATATTGTGTAATTTTGGGGTATAATAATAATGAGAACTGATTTCAAGAGCAGAAAATTCGAGCGGCTGCCCCTAAAAGTTTTTAGGTTATGAGGGTTTGCTCGTCCCTCGTTATCAGTTCTTTTTTGATTAACAACGAAATTAAACAAAACGAATTAGAAATCAGAAGTTACGATGTAAACCGTAGATATGGCACAGATTGGGTTACTGAATATGTTTACATCACAGACAAAAACTTATTATTAGAATTAAAAAAGAGGGTTGAAACCCTCTTGAATAATAAATCTGGGCCCAGTGGGACTCGAACCCACGACCAATTGATTAAGAGTCAACTGCTCTACCAACTGAGCTATAAGCCCACAATTGCTATTATAAAGCTCATTGCTTTTCACAAAATAAATTATACAACCACAATTTTTTTTGACAAGTAGTTTTTAATTTGCATTATTGCTTTGTTTATGCCAAAATACCAGCAAGGAAATTTCTTTTAAGGAGTGAGTATGACTAATAAATTAGTTACAAAAGCGATGGTGATGTCTGCAGGCATGGGGTCGCGTCTTGAACCATTGACTTTATCAATTCCCAAGCCATTGATTCCAGTCGCTAACAGGCCTGTTATGGATATCCTTTTTGAACGTTTGAAAGCTATTAACGTTACTGATGTTATTTGTAATACTTATTATCTTGCAGAACAAATTATTGAGCGTTATTCTGCTAGCAATATTGGTGTGAATTTTAATTATATTAAGGAAGAAACTCTTTCTGGTACTGCTGGCGGTTTAAAAAAATGCCAACATTTCTTCAAAGAAGGAGATACTTTTTTGGTTTTGTCTGCTGATGGTTTGACCAATGCTGACTTTGAAAAAGGTATTAATGCACACATCGAAAGTGGTGCTATCGCAACTATTGGAATTAAGCAAATCCCAAAAGAAGAAGTTTCACATTTCGGAGTTGTTGTTACTGACGAAAATGGTTTTATTAAAGAGTTTCAAGAAAAACCTTCTGTCGAAGATGCTAAAAGTAATTATATAAATACTGGTATTTATATTTTTAATTACGAAATTTTCAATTATATTCCAGAAGGGCAATTCTACGATTTTGCAAAAAATGTTTTTACAGATTTGTTGGAAAATGCAAAGATTAATACGTTTGAGATCTCTGAATACTGGACTGATATTGGTACTTTTGGACAATATAAACAGTCTACAAAAGATTTGTTTAACGGAGATTGTTCATTTAAACATTCTGGTTTTGTAGATACAAATTCTGGAAGCTATCTGGTTGGTGATACTAGTGTTCCTAAAGATACAAAATTTATCGGCGTTTCTACAATTGGTGATAATTGTAAAATTGGTGAAAATGTTACTATAATCGATAGTATTCTTTGGGATAATGTTGTTGTTGCTGATAATTGCGTAATTAAAAATTCGGTTATTGCATCTGATTCTGAAGTGCTTTCAGATATAAATGATTTGGTTATTGGTGCTGGACAAACTTATTCAAATGAAAAAGTGAAAGCTTAACGAATTTTTCTAAATATATTTTGAGTTAGCATAGCAAAGTTTCTGTAAAGTAGCTCTGTATCAACTTTTTCTGATACTTCCATGCTACCAATTACAACCATGCTGTTAGGTTTTAATTTTTCAGCTAATAAGTTTAGAAACTTTGTTCTTTCTAATGGTGAATAATATCCTAAAACATTTCTACATAATACAAGCGTATTTGATTCGTCTTTGTGGTTTTTTAGGACTTCAAACATATCAGCTTTTTGGAAGTTAATTTTGTCTTTGAGGGTAGGTTTTATTTTGTATGTGTCAAAGTCTATATCTGTTACTGCAACTGGGAAAAGTTTTCTTAAAGATATTTGATCGTTAGTTTTTTCAAAATATTTGTTGATGTCTAGTCCCATATTTTTCATACGAGTAATGTCATCTTTTGAAAAATTTATGAGACCGCTTTTGGCAACATCTAGAATGTTGTCATTGATGTCCATTGCTTGAATTGGAAAGAATTTTTCATTACTCATTCCTGGAGTTTCTAGCAAAGATATTGCTTGAGTGTAACTTTCAGAACCGTCTGAACAAGCGAATTGTAAGGTTTGAACTTTGGGCGTGTTGTGGAAATTTGCATATTCGTATAAAGCTAATTTATGCCACGCCAAATCTTCTCTAAACATTCTTGAAACTGTTCCTATTGGATTTTGTTGTTCTGATAGGTAAAAACAGTTGTTTGATGTAAATCTTGGTTGATAATTTCTGTATTGAGTTGTGGGGGTAAATGTTATTCTCATATTTGTTCCATATCAAATACGTCGTAGTATCTTGAAAACCTCAAAAGAATAATTTTTGCTAGTTTGTTAATTAATTGTTACTTCAATTTCGTCTAAAGAATTAATTGTGTTTTGTGATGTTTTTGTTAATTCTTCTTTTGAAATTTGTCCTGTTGCAACAAGTATTACGTCCTTGATTCCAGCGTTTGTGGCTGAAATAAAATCCATTGGGGCATCTCCTATCATAACTGTTGAATTTGGGTTTGCGTTAAGGAGTTTGAGAGCAAGCCTTGTTGGCTCTCCGCTTTCTTTCGTGTGCGGAGAATCTTCTCTGCCAATTGCAATGTCAAACAGGTTCTCCCATTTGAAATGGCGGAGTGTTAGTAGTGTTGATTCTTTTGAGTCCGAAGTCACTATGCCAGTTTTTAAACCAAGTTTTTTGATTTTTTTTATAAAATCAATTGCTGTGTCGATTGGTTTTGTGTATTCTTGCATATTTTCATAGAAATTTTTACTTACTAAATCAAAAATGTTTTCTAATTCTTTTTCGGTTGTATCTACTTGAAAGTCCTTTAAGTTTTCTTTGAAAATTTCAATGATTTTTGAACGAGAATATAATGCCGTAATCCCATCAGTGAGCATTCTTTGAGTCTTAATATCATAGCCTAGATTTGTGCAAATTTTTTCAAAAGAATTGGAGTCCAAATTGAAATTTTTTATAACTTCTTGAGCTCTTAATTCTGTCATTTTTCCCCAAAAATAATGCAAATCAATGAACGTTCCATCTTTGTCAAAAAGTACGGTGTCAATGTTTTTGATTTGCCAATTTGAGGTTTTTAGGCTAATCATTTTTCATGTTCTCCAAAGAAGTTTCAACAAGTTCTTTTGCAATTTTTACCGCTTCGTCTATTGCGTTTTTATCTTCAAAAAGGTTTTCCATTTCAAGATATTTTTTTATAATTTTTCTAGCAAATGACCCGATTGCAACGCAGTGTGGGTGCACTCCACAAAGTTTTGCAAGTTTTGTCGAATGTGTGTTTGTTCCGCCTGACATCATTATGTATGCAGGTAATTTTGCATCTTGGAAAAGTTGAGCTGTTGCAATAGCTTGAAGTGTTGTTCCCATTTCGTCATTGTTTCCACTCATAGCAATTCCGTCCGCTTGTATGATTGTTGAGAAAGGTATTCTAGATGATAACATTCTTTTCACACGTTCTTTAAGTTTTTTGTCGCCTAGTTCAGAACGATCTATTGATATGCATAGCATTCCGTCAAAAAGTTTGTTTATTTGTTCCCACTTTTCGTTTACATCAATTTCATCATCTGATATTGCGTGGAATTCAATGCAATCAATTCCTTTTGCAATAAGTTTTGGAAGTACATCATTGTAGTCCATTAATTGTGATTCCATTGAGATTGCGTCATGCGGGCAGGCGTTAGCGCATTGTGTGCATCCTAAACATCTTACTTTTTTAACCTTATATTTATCAAGTTCAATAATTGCATCGTGTGGGCAAATTAGTTTGCATTTTCCACATTTTTTACATTTGTTTTGGTCAATTATTGCTTTTGTAATGTGAGGGTCGCCGTCAATACCTACGCTTACGCAAATATATCTTTCTTTTTCAATCCCGGCTCTTTTTAATCCTCTCTTTGCGGCGTCTACAATTTCCGGTTTGGCGCATACATCAAAGAAGTTGCAGCCAGCTTTTGAATATATTGTAACTAATTTTTCAACTTCTATGGCGTCTTCATTTCCCGCTCCACATACAAGTTTAAAACATCTTTTTTCTTCGAATAAATCTTTAAGCATAATTAACTCTTTCTTTTACTTTTAGGTGCATTTTATTACGGAGATGAACAAAATGCAAAATATTTACTGTTACTGTTGACAGAAACAATATTTGCGTTTATAATGTTACTATTGATAGAAACAGGTGGAATTATAAAAATGTCTATAAAAGAGATATCGCAGATTTTGTCAGAATTAAAAACTTCAGCAGAGGTTGAACAATTTTTGGATGAGATATTAACATCATCAGAAATTGAAACTTTGTCAAAACGATGGCGTATTTTGAATTTACTAAAAGATGGAATGAGTCAACGTGATATTGCAAAAGATTTGGGAGTTAGTCTTTGCAAGATAACAAGAGGCTCAAAACTTTTAAAAAACAAAAATTCAATTACAGCAAGATATTTGATAAAGGAGAAATAATAATTATGAATAATATTTTAAATAGCGAATTGCCTACAAAGGATGGTTTTTTTGGGGAGTTTGGCGGTCAATACGTTGAAGATGAAAATCTAAAGGCAGAGTTTAAAAAGATATATGAAGCGTTTTTGGCTATAAAAGATGATAAAGATTTTAATGCTGAATTAAATTATTTGTTAAAGAATTATGTGGGACGCCCAAGTCCAATTTATTTTGCTAGAAATCTTTCTAAAAAATACGGGTGTGATATTTATTTAAAAAGGGAAGATTTAAACCATACTGGGGCGCACAAAATTAATCACGCATTAGGAGAAGCTCTGCTTGCGAAAAAATTAGGTAAGAAAAAGATTATTGCAGAAACCGGAGCTGGTCAGCACGGAGTTGCGACGGCAACGGCTGCCGCCTTGATGGGCTTGGAATGTGATATCTATATGGGCGAAGTTGATATCAAAAAAGAAAAATCAAATGTTGATAAGATGAAAATTCTTGGGGCAAATATTATTCCAGTAACTGCAGGTTCAAAAACTTTAAAAGAGGCGGTTGATGCGTCTTTTGCAGCTTATTCAAGAGAGTATAATGACGCAATCTATGCGATTGGTTCTGTAGTTGGGCCTCATCCTTTTCCAATGATTATAGAATATTTTCAATCAATAATTGGAAAAGAAGCTAGAGGACAATTTTTGAGTGAAACGGGAGAATTGCCTGATTATGTGCTAGCTTGTGTTGGTGGTGGTTCAAATTCGATTGGAATGTTCAACGGATTTTTAAAAGATGAAAGTGTTAAATTAGTTGGAGTTGAACCAATGGGAAAAGGTGAAAAGCTCGGTGAAAATGCTGCAAGTTTAACTTATGGTAAGGAAGGTGTTTTGCACGGGTTCAAATGTTTGCTTTTACAAGATGAAAAAGGCGAAATTGCAGATGCTTATTCAATCGCGAGTGGACTTGATTATCCGGGAGTAGGACCAAAACATTGCCATTTAAAATCAATTGGTAGAGTTGATTATAAGACAGTAACAGATAAGGAAGCAGTGGATGCGTTCTTTGAATTGTCAAGGTTAGAGGGCATAATTCCAGCGTTAGAAAGTTCTCATGCTGTTGCGATGGCAATAAAAATGGCAAAAGATTTTCAAGGTAAAAAGTTCCTAGTTAATCTTTCAGGACGTGGCGATAAAGATGTTGAATTTATTTTGAATTCGCAAAATATTTAGCAAATTAAAAGGGCGTGTTTTTACATGTCCTTTACGAATCCAAATCTAAATACTCCTGTTTTTATAAGTTTACCATTTTTGTCTGTCTTAAATTTGGAGTATGAATCAAGAGCTTTTAGTGCTTCTGGGAAGTTAGGATTATCAATTATGTGATAATTTATTACGCTATCCAGTTTCCCATTAACGAATCGCATTGTGACTCCAGCATCATCATCAATTTCTACTTTAGGTGGGTTTTTGTGATTTCTAAAAAATCCTTCTTTAATGTTGAAATTATTTGCGATAAGGGCATCTGCAACTTTATCTGCGTCAAGTCTTCTGATTTTGGCAGGGAAAGGTAAATCCCCAAGATTGCTTATGCCATTATACATTTCGTTAGATGCTTTTATTGTAGCTGAATACCAATTTAAGAAAGTATCAGAGTTTCCGTTTTCTAAAGCTTTTTCGCCAGGTGCGGAGTTGTCAACTTCATTTTCTTGAATTCTTCTAACTGCTTCCTGTATTCCTTCTCTCCATTTTTGTTTTTTTTCTTCAGACCAACTATGAAAATCTTTTGCAAATTTTCGGAGTTTATTTTCTTGCATAATGTTATCAATCATCATTTTTTTGCGAAGATTTTGAATATGTTCGCCAGTGCAAACTAATATTTCTGCATAAGGTTGGCTATCAGAATGTACTGTAGTTAGATTGTAGGTTATGGCGTTTGTGAATCTTGGATTTACAAATGATTGTAGTGCCATTTCTTCTTGAAATTTTCGAAGTGATTTGCCTGTACCTTTTAGAATATATGCACCTGTAAAATGGTGTTGTTTTGGGGTTGTGTTAATAGAATTTATTTTCATGATGTTGGTTTTAAAAATCGTAAATATTTTTTTTTGCTAATGAATTTTATTCTTTTACTCCGCCTTGCATAATATCATTAATAAAATATTTTTTGCCGATTAAGAATACTCCGATTACAGGGATTGTACAAATAACAGAGCAAGCTAAAAGTTCACCCCATAATGTTATTTCTCTAAAACTACCTTTAAATATTGCAAGACCAACAGGAAGTGTTCTCATGTTTTCTGTGTTTGTAACAATTAATGGCCACATAAAGCTGTTCCAAGATGTTACAAATGTGAATAATGCTAGTGTTGCGACCGTAGGTAGAGCTAGTGGAAGTGCTATTTTGAAGAATGTTTCGAATAAATTGCATCCATCAATTTTTGCAGATTCCTCTAAATCTTTTGGTAAACCCAAAAAGTACTGGCGCATCATAAATATTCCAAATCCACCAAACAACCCGGGTAGTATTAATGCTGAATAACTGTTGATTAAATGTAATTCTCTCATCAAAAAGAACAGAGGAATTATATTTACTTGAGGCGGGATTAGCATTGTTATTAAGATGATTAAGAATAATGCGTTTTTGAATTTGAAGTTCAATCTTGCAAAAGCGTATCCCGCAAGGCTTGCAAAAAAGACTTGGCCGATTGTTGTAAATAATGCAACGATTAAGCTATTAAAAAAGTATCTGCTCAAAGGGATTTGAGTGAATACGTTTTTGTAATTTTGCATTGTTAAATCGTTGTGTATTAGCTTTGAACTTTGGCTAAAGATTGCATCCTCATGTGCGAATGATAAATTTACCATTGCAAGAAACGGGTAAAGCATACTTATTGCTATACCAATTAAAAGCGTGTAACCCAAAAACGTCCTAAACTTTCTCATAGGGTAATTGTATCATAAATAAGTGAGGATTGTTTTTAATGTTTTATACTGCAAAAAATAAGAATGCAAACATAAAGCACAAAGATAAAGAGCTTAACACAAACCAAGTGTGCATTACAGGGTGTTGGTATCCCCAGATCTCTCTAATAGTAGAAGCTGCGTTTTCGATTTGGTGCATAATAATCTCTCCAAAAACTCTCTTTACATTATCTATTTTCCATATTTACTAAAAATTATCATCACCTGATTGGTTGATTATTTTCATCCTTTAGGGTAATATCCAAGTATGAAAAATGTAGAACTTTTAATGCCAGCTGGCAACTTGGAAAAATTAGAATATGCCGTTAGATACGGTGCCGATGCAGTATATTTGGGCGTTGTAGACTTCAGTCTTCGAGCAATGAGAAAAGGTAATCTTATTACGCTAGAAAACTTGAAAGATGCAGTTGATTTGGCGCATAAGTTAGGCGCTAAAGCTTATGTTACATTGAATATATTTGCATTTAACAATGATATAAAATTATTAGAACAATGCGTGGACAGGTTTAAAGATGCAAATCCTGATGCGTTTATCGTTAGTGATTTTGGTATTTTTAATTTATTAAGAAAAAATGTTCCAAATGTACCTATTCACGTGAGTACACAGACAAACACTTTGAATTATGAGAGTGTAAAATTCTGGCGAGATTTAGGCGCAACTCGTGTGATACTAGCAAGGGAACTACCTATTGCAGATATTGCCGAGATAAGAAAAAATGTACCTGATGTTGAGTTGGAAAGTTTTGTGCACGGTTCACAGTGCGTATCTTTTTCTGGTAGATGTTTGTTAAGTGATTATTTTACAAACGGAGAGAGAAAGGCAAATCACGGGAATTGTTCACAGCCGTGCAGATGGAGCTACAAACTTGTTGAAAGTACACGTCCTGATCAATATTATGAAATCAATCAGGATGAGAGAGGCTCTCATATCTTGAGTCCAAAAGATTTGTGTTTAGTTGAACATCTTGCCAAATTGGTTGATGCTGGAGTTGATTCATTCAAGGTAGAGGGTAGAACAAAGAGTCTTTATTATGTTTCTGCTGTAGCAAAAGCGTACCGTCAAGCGATAGATGAGGTTCTTCAAAATCCGTCAGCAGATTTGCATAAATATTTCATTGAATTGCAAAAAGTTGGTAACAGAGGTTATACAACAGGGTTTGCGCTAGGTGATAACAATTATACAAGCTATAGTTATGATATTTCAAAAGGTTTGGCTGGTGCAGATTTCTTGTGCGAATTTAAAGGTGCTTTGAACCCAATGACTACTGACGAGGGAGTTTATTTCCCAGTAAAAGTAAAAAACAAAGTGTTAGTTGGGGATGAAGTTGAAATTATCACACCAGATGAGCAGTTTGTAACAAAACTTGTTTCTGTTAAAGACGAAGCAGGTATTGAATTGCCTTTGGGCAATACAAACGACGATGTTTACGTAAGGTTTAACAGAGAGCCAAGAGATTACAAATACGCAATTGCACGTACTATAGGAGTGAAAGAGAATGTTTCTTAAGCCTGATTACAACTTAAAGAGTATATATGATATCAACTTGGATGAGTTGAAATCTCAAGGATATAAGGCTATGCTTTTTGATTTGGATAGTACTTTAATGGCGTCAAAGTCTGCGAAATATTCTGAAGAAATTCTTGCGTGGTTAGAAAAGGTTAGGAAAGATTTTTTCATTGCGGTTATTTCGAACAATAATAATCCTATTTATGTTGAAAAAGTTAAGGCTGTTACAGATTTTCCAGCATTGTTTGACGCAAAGAAACCTAGAGCGGAAGTTGGTGCGAAGTTTTTAAGAGAGCACGGAGTTAATCCAATGGAAGCCGTAATGGTAGGGGATAGACCATTGACTGATGTTTGGTTTGGCAAGAAATTAGGTTGCAAGACGATTTTGGTAGATTCGATTACGGCAGATACAGAAAAGAAAATTGTTCGTTTTGTAAGAAAGCTTGAAAGGCTTTGCGTAAAGCCTTAATATATCTAAATGCCTATGGTTTTAGGGTTGAATTATTTTGGAGAAAATGTTATAATGAAGAATAACTTTAATCGAATGAGGAATTATGGAATGCAGTATAAGGAATTAGCAAAATTCTTTAGTTTGGTTATTTCTGCGAGCACTATGGATAACGAGAATAATAAGACCCCAGCCTTTTCACTTGGTGAAATGATTATTGTGTTGCTTATTATGTCTTTGATTGCGATTGGTATTCCAGGGATTCATTTTAAGAAGACAGAAGTAAAGACAAAACGTACTTTGCACGGTAGATACGAATGTTTTTATGATAACGGAACCTTGATGGAGTATTCTGTAAACGAGGAAGGTGCAGCGACAGGTCCTAATGCAGTAGGGACTTGCACATTTATTCCACCAAAGGATGCGGTATTTTATTTAGTGCACGCTGTAGGTGGCGGCGGTGGCGCTGCTAGTGGAACAGGAAGTATAGTTACTGGTACAGATACAGAAGAGCATACATATAATTCACCGAACGAATTTCCGAGATGGTTGAGAGATGTTCAGGGGGCAAACGAAGTTCCACAACTTGCAGATGGAGTAAAGACTTATAAAACAAGAATAAGTGGAGCTTATGCAAAAGTTAATTATAGTGCATCAGGTCAACCAGGCAAGACTGCATCTATGTTTTTCCCACGATTGAGAAACGTAGAGATTACAATGCGTTTAGGTAAAGGTGGCGCTTTGGGGCAACCTGGAACAGAAACTACCGTAGACTTTGTGATTGACAACCCAAATGGTACAACTACTAATATGCCTGAAATTATTGTAGCAGAAGGTGGAGAAGCTGGAACTGCTGGAACAGGTACTACTACTTTTTGGTTGGGTAATGAGGGTGCTATGTGTAACATCAAGGAAAATGGCGCTGTAGGTTTTAGAGAACCTGAATTTTCGTCTAACGTAGAACTTGATTTAGGCTCACCGATGGAATCAATGATGGGTGATGTAAAATTTGGTGCAGGCGGATCTGGAGCTTATGGCAACGCAACAGGAGCAGCCTCAACATCTGTGACTTATGAAGTTTCAGCGGATGGTGGTGTAACTTGGGTTGACGTTTCTGATTTTGTAAAAGAATTGAGATGTAGAGATCCTTTAGTTTGTCCAGAATCAGGAACTGTTGATGGGGTATGTACTCCTTCGGGCGGTAAAGATGGAGCGGTTGTAATCTTATGGTAAAAAGTATGGTAAACAATAGAATAAAAGCTTTTTCATTGATGGAAGCGGCTGTATGTATGCTTATTGTAGGTGTATTTACGGCGATGTGCGCAAACGCTTTTACTAAACGTCACGTTACATATCAAGAAGCGGACGGGCATGGTAGATATGAGTGCTATATTAATGGAGGCGTGTTGGCTCAAAGATATGTGGAAAATAACAGTCCACGTTCAATTACTAGTAACAGTTGTGTATTTAGACCGCCACGTTATGCGAAATATTTCTTGATTAATGCAATTGGTGGAGGTTCAGCGTCTGGTGCGGGAACTTTTGAAAGCTTATTCTATTCAAGTTTTAGCGATCCTATCACTATAACTCCTGGAGCAGCAGGTGGAGGGGATACGGTTTTGACTGTAGATGGCTCCGAATTGCGTCGAGTGCCGGGAGGTGGCGGGCAGATTGTTGTAACGAATTCGTCAGCAACTACTGTTACGGATTGCACGATTCAGCAGTTGCCCGTAGATGGTGTAACGTATACTTGTGGAAGTTCGCTTTCTTGTTCACAAAGTGGCACGAATATTATTGTAAACTATTGCCACTCCAATGGTACTGGCGGAATGGAATCTACAACTTTGCCTTTGGAATACGTTAGAACAAATAGGATGGGTACGTTACCAGGCGGTAAGATTACATATAAGGATTTGTCAGGTTATACAGAAAGAGGTTTTTCTGCGACTGATGCTGTTTCACAAATCAAGACTTGTACTGGAGCGGATTGTTATCCTGTAAAATATCAAATGACTTTGACTTTTGAGACTACACAAAACCAAGATTCACAAATGGAAGCTTATTTAGAGGCATTAGATGTCCACGATGGTATTGCTGCAGTAAATCCAGGGGCATTGAACAAGGCTGGTGGCGTTGTAATTCTTTGGTAAGTTTTTGCTATTTGGAACGGCAGGGGTAAATAAAAACGTACGAACACCTGTCATCCTGCACCAACCTCTGTCATTCTGAACGTAAGTGAAGGATCTCAAAAAAAAGGAGATTCTTCAGCACATTGTGCTTCAGAATGACATGGCAGGAGATTCTTCAACTCTGCGAGTTTCAGAATGACAAAAGGCTTACGCTCATCAGAATGACAGAACAAAGTCTAGAACGATAGAAAATAATGATTTTTATTTTCCATTTTTTGTATGAATTTACCTTTACAATATGGCTGAAACAATTGAATTTTATGGGCAGGAGTGTTATAATAAGTATATATAAGATTATTACGTAATAAAGGTGAATAGCAAATGAATAGAACGAGGATATTGGGCGGATTTTCGCTTGTCGAATTGATGTTGCTTTTGATAGTTGTTTCCTTAATGATTGCAGCAGGCGTTTCCGTTATTTCTAAAAGGCACGTAAAAGTACCACGTGTAGCGATGCACGGTGCTTATATATGCTATACGAAACCAGACCCTACAGACGCGGATGCGCCTTACATCTGGCACGAGGAGCAGTATGTAGGTGCTGGTCAAGCTAGAAAAGTTTGGGATGCTGATTTGGCAGAGGATAAAGTTTGCCGATTTGTACCGCCAGAAAGGGCTTCTTATTTTTACGTACAAGCTGTAGCAGGTGGCGGTGGCGGAGGTCACTCTGGTTATGACCCATTAGCGAATAGAGAAGTTATTTGGTCAGCAACAGAGGTAATTTCTCCATTTGGTATTACTCCCGAAATATTGAAATTGAAAGGTATTTCTGCAGGTGAATTACAGACTTATGGTGGTACTTTGCACGCTTATGCAAAAGGTGATGAGAAGTACGGCGATGCTGGTAATGGTGGCGATATCTATTACATAAAACGTGATGCTGATGGTTGCTATGCTTACAGAAAATGGAATCTTGGATTGAACGAAGGTGGCAAAAAATGTGAGAATGGCAGTTCTGCCTCATACTCTTGGTCTGAATATAACTGCTATTGGGAAACTAAGCACAATACAACTTCTACTTATGAATACGGTTGTTCTTATATCTATGATAGTTATCCATATACAAATTATACTTGTCACGCCCATAAAAAGGTATATGGCAGTTGGTCAACAGACTGTAATGGTACTGTTAATGATCCTTGTAGTTGCCCTAGTGATACAGAAACAAAAGATTATTCTTGTTCTTCTACATCAGCTTACAAAGATGGTGTGTTGACGTCTTATTATTATAAAGTACAATCTCGTACGATATCAGAAGATACAAGTAAATGTATATCTTGTTCTTACACATATTATAACGACCATAGTTGTACTAACGTTTCAGATGGTAGACCTATTGCGGCTACTTGTACTCCTAGATATCAAACAGTTACAGTAAACGTTGAAGATACTTATTCTTCTGCTGCGTTTTCAAATAAACCACCTATGTATTATTTGTTAGCTGAAGCGACTATGAAAGGTAGATATGGTGGCGGTAGTGGTCGAGATGCTAAACAAAGAGATTTGATTATTGATATTTATAACTCTTATGATGTATGTAATTATGGTAATCAGGCTTCTTATGTCGTGAATAAAGGTATTACAGGTTCTTGCTTCCTCGATTATGATTGTGATGGGTTCACTTGTGATACAACAAGTTTGACTGCAGCGTTTGGTGACGGTTATCAAAAAGTTAGTACCGCATCTACTTCAATCAACGATGTTGAAACAAAATTGGCTACAGGTGGAGCTAATGGTTTGTATCCGAATGCAACATCAAAGATAAATGGCAAAACTTATGATGGTATTTGGTATGATTTGTCTGAAGAGAATGGGGGTATTGCTGCATATGGTATAATATGTAAAAACACCTATGATGGCGATTGTGGTGGTAAAACAACTGCTGCTGGTGGCTCTATTGGTAATATATCAACCGGTAATGGATCTTATACCAGACCTACAGATGATCACGATTTTCTACCACAGGAAACTGTTCAAACAGGGTGTAATATAACAGATATTGATTTTGAATCATCAAAAAGTTCTTGTGAATCCAATGCTAAGTCTATGTCTGGTTATGTAAGTAGTAGTTTCTATTGTAATAAAAGAGCAGATAGAAGTGGTAGCTATTTAGATACTTATTATTGTGTAAATAAAGCTTATGACGGTCAATACTGTATGTATTCTCCTACTCTTCAAGGTTCATCTACTTCACAAGATGAATATTGGTATACTTACGTAATTGACCACGCTGAAGGTGAAAATGGCGGTAAAGGCAAAAAATGTGCATTGTCTTCTGGTGCTGGTGTAAACTTGGAATACAAAGGTAGATCCTCTATTGTTCCTGGTATTCATGGCTCTGATAAAAAGACAAACACTGTGACTGATTACAAAGCTATTTTCTGTGAAAACTGTGGTGATAATTATGGTGCTTGGAAAGGTCAACAAGAAACTTGGGCAGAGGATGGTGCTAGTTCTCAAGGTTTTGCAGAAATTCAATTAGGTGGAAGTACTTGTAATTTGCACGGTACGCAACCTCCAACAAAAGGCCGTGGCGCTTGTGTAAGATTTGACGGTACTGAATATGCTGCATATCCTGGAGCTGATTATGCTAGTTGTGAACATACTGGCGATCATCCTAAAGACGGCTCTTGTACTGGTGGTGGTTGTGGTACAGAACCTCCTACAAACTGTAGTAATGGTGCGCGTGTTGGATACTGCTTGCAATCAGGTGGTAATATAAAACCATTTGCAAAATATACATACAAATTTAGTTGGGCTAGAAATACTGTTGGCTATGGTGATCCTGGATTACCTGGAGAATACCGCTCTATGATTATTCGTTCATTCAACGATAACAGAGACCTTCTAGTTATCCCTGGATTTGGTGGCAAAGCTGGTACTCAAGGTGATACAACTGGTAAAGATGGTGGCGACACTATGCTTATCACTATTGATAGAAGCGTAGAAGTTGCTCGTTCAAACTTTGAAGATGCAGAGGCTGTTGAAGATTTCTTCAACAATGTTGATGCAGAAATGCTATTTAGCGTAAAAGGTGGCGCTGGTGGCCTTGGCGGTTTGACAAAACCTGTAGAACAGTTGCCATACCACTTTGATTTGAATGACCCACCAGAAAAAGGTGCTCAAGGTGAATTAGGTTCTAGACCTAACTTTGATTTGAAATCTAACGTTATGGGTATGGTATTGCCTTTGGATGATTCAGTGTTGGGTCAATGGCTTGCATACTCTGGTTCTAGCGGTAACGGTGGCGGTTCTATTAACAAATGCTGGTTGAGCTCTTGGGCTCGTGAATTTGAAGGAAAACCTGTTCAAGGTGATGTTGGTTTCTTCACTGAGGCTGATATCTCTAGTTGTACTTCTCAATGGGAAGATGTTCCTCCAACTGACGGTGCTCCTGGTGCAGTATTAATTAAATGGTGATACTCAAATGAAAATAAAAAAGCCACTTCTTTTAGAAGTGGCTTTTTTTTGTCATTCTGAAACTCAATCCTGTCATTCTGAAACTCGCAGAGTTGAAGAATCTCCTGTCATGTCATTATGAAGCACAAAGTGCTGAAGAATCTTTTTTTTTAAGATCCTTCACTGCGTTCAGGATGACAGGTTTTGGGACAATTTTATTTACTCCTGTAATTCTAACCCCTCACCCTTACCCTCTCCCACAAAGGGGCGAGGGTAATCTGCCATTATGAAACTCAATCCTGTCATTCTGATGAGCGAAAGCGAAGAAGAATCTCATTGCAATAGAGATCCTTCACTGCGTTCAGGATGACAGATGTCGGTGCAGGATGACAGAGAATTGTTTAGGATGACAAAAATTTGTTAGGATTAAAGATAAAAAACTACCTTCAAATTTCGAAGGTAGTTTCTGATTATTTATAAATATTTTAGTTAGCTTCTCTAGCAACACTTGTTGTTTTTAAGTAAGCTTGTTCCATCGTTCCAGTAACGCTTATACCGCCGTCTGCCGCAACGATAACTTCAAATCTGTCTGCCATTTTGCAAGTTGTTGCATTGAATTTGCAGTTAGGTTCTTTTTCGCCGTTTACGTCAACAGATATTGTTACAGGTGTTGCAAATGTTGATGATGGTATGTAAAACTCAATGCCGTCTGTTGTTGTAAAGCTTGGTGTGCTACCGCTTCCGCTTGCAGCTCCGTTTGTCAATGTCGCTGGGCAGTTTATTGTTCCATTTGTAACAGTGTTTACTTTATATGCAAATAATCTGCAGAATTTTGTGTTAGCATCAATACCTGTTAATGCAGCTGATGTTATACCCAAGTCAGTGGTTGTGTTGTCAAAACCTTCTGAACCCATTGCCTCTGGATATAATGCGTCGTCATTAACTAACTCTGTTACAATTCTGTCGATTGTTGAATAAGCTTTTTTGAATAAAACTTTGTGTCTGTCTGGTTGAATTTGGTTAATCGTTGGTAGCAATAACGCTGCGATAACCCCAATTATCCCAATTACGATAAGTGTTTCGCCAAGTGTGAACGCTGTAATTTTTCTCATAAAATAATCCTCTTAATTTATAATTATTATTATACCACTTTTCTCTACTTAAATATCATTATAAGTATTTAACGTTTATAATAAATCATATATTTGATTTGTTTTTTCAATATCTCTTAAGTCCTGTTTGCCTTGACTGTAGTGGCGCAATGTGTTATAATTAATAGTGTTATAGTACGATTCTGGAGTTGGATTATGAGACGATTTAAGCAGGCCGTTACGCTTATTGAGATGTTGATTACGTTGGGTATTATCGGGATTATTTGTCTGTTCGCTATAACTACCGTTAAACCTTATGAAAAAACATATAAATTTTTATACTTGAGAGCCTTTAACGTTTTGGAAACCGCTGTTTACAACTCTATGTTGAAACGTGATTCGTTCCCTGCAACTACTAACGATTTCTGCAATATGCTAACGGAATATGCTAACGTCGCAGAAAATAAATGTGCTGCTGGTGGCGATTTGGCTAAAAATGTATCTACTTTCCCTGAAGCTAACGTTAAACTTATTCTCTCTAACGGTATGTACGTTTGGATTGCTTCTAATGGTGGCGCTCCTTTCGTTAAAACCGAACAAATTAATGGCGTTAACTATACCATTAAATATTATATGACTTACGTCGATATTACTGGGTCAAAACCACCTAACCGTGTTGAATGGCACCAAAATGGTCAATTGGCTGATATTGTGGCTTTTGCAGTAACTGAAGCCTCTGTTGTCATTCCAATCGGCCCGCCTGAAGTCGATACTCGTTATATGACTGCTGTGGCTGTTTACTTGCCTTACAACTATGATATGCCACCAGATGGAAACCGTTCAGCTCCTGTAACTTACTCTGAAGCTAAATCGCTTGCTTGGGGGAATAGCAAAGTTGATGCTGAAGTGCGTACTTGGAACTTTGCTTCTGAAGTAGCGGCAAATGGACCTTTCGCAGTCGATTATACTAATTTCAAACCTGGAGTTAATTCCTCAGAAGAATGTACGGCTGTCGATGGTAAGGTTTCTCCGTGTTATGTGAAAATCGATAACTATAACTAATAATTTTAAATCCCGAGTTTATATCGGGATTTTTTAATGTATGGATTTGTGCTACAATATTTTTGGATATTTGAATAAGAGGTTTCTATTGTGAATAATAATCAGTTTCTTAATCTAATGAAAAAAATGGCTATCCCTTTTGTGTTTTTGGGAGTAATTTTTATCGCAGGTCTTTGTTTGTATTTTTGTGGAATGAGATATAAAACATCTATTAATGCTATTGTGGAAGGCGGTCATCCAATCTCTATCGCTTCTCGTGTTGATGGGCAAGTGAAAGAAGTCTTTGTTGTTAATAATTCTTCTATTAAGGCAAATAGTGTTATTCTTGAGTTGGATTCGCAAAATTATGAAAGATATTTGAATCAATTGATTTCTAAACAGGATGATTTGAAATCGAAAATTGATGATGCAAAAAAAATCGTTGCAAATTTGAAACCTCAATTTGATGACGTGTCAAAAACTTATTCTTCGAATAGTGCAAAACTTGAGCTCGCAAAAGAAGAATATACAAAATCAGTTGAAATGTACAAAGAAGGAATTCTCTCAAAAGAAGAGTATGACAAAGATTTGGCTGATTTGACTGATGTTCAAGATTCCTTTAAAACAACGCAAGAAGCTTTTAATGTGCTAAATGAAAAACTCTCTGATGCTGAAAGTGATGTAAAATCTCTTGAAGCTGAGGTGAAGTCTGTTGAGTTGGAGTTGGTGCAAGCTAAGTATAATTTGTCTAATGCAAAAATTTATGCTCCTGAAGATGGGCAAATTGTGGATTTGAGAGTTAAAAAAGGTGATGTCCTACGTGCATCTCAAGTCTTTGCAACTTTGAAGCCTAAAAAAGTTTGGGTAGTTGCTAGTTATAAAGCTAACCAATTTGAAAATGTTGAAAATGGTCAGTTGGTTTGGATTAAGTTGGACTTTGTTCAAAATAAAAAATTTAAAGGACATATTGATAGTATTGTTCCTCTTGATGCTGAAGATAGCAAATTGGTTTCAATAAAAGTTCTTTTTGATGAAAGTCTGGATGACTTTTCTATTGTGCCTGGTACGTCAATGGTTTTGAAACTTCGTGAAAGAAGATAACTTTCGAAATGTAAATTTTGTTGATGTTATTTGTTATTAATTTTTGACTTTCTGTTATGATTGTAGTGGAAATAATTAGGGATTATGACAAATACTATTAACATCAATAATAATACCCCCAGTAAACCTTTTGCAGTATTTAAAAATGGGCAAAAAGTTAAACGTGCTTATATAAATTATCGTACGCACAGAACGGAGCGTGTTGAACCTCACGCTAAAGTTAGATCTTTTACAGGTTCTGTTTTAGGCGTTGCGCTTTCCATGGTAGCAATAGCCAAAATGCAAAAATTGCCTATTACTAATCTGAAAAGTTATTTTAAGTTGCATTACGGTGCATTGGAAATGATTACGATGAGTGGGTTAGGTATTATTGGTGGTGTTGTAGGTGGTATGATTGGTTCTAAAAAGAAAAAAGAAAAAATGAATGAAGGCGTTTTTCAGTTTATGAATGCTACTGTCCCTCTTTTGGCGGTTTCCCCAACAATGAAATTGATTGATAAATCTGTTTTTAAAGAAAATAAAGTTGTGAAAATAGGTGCGGTTTTTGGAGCGCTTCTTGTTGGAATGAAAGGTGCTGCAGAAATTTCGAATTTTATAAATGATCCTAACGACAAAATCCCTGATAGAAAACTGACAATGAAAGATGCTCTTGTCAATATGGATGATGCTTTGGGAGCTTTGGCAATTGCTAAAGTTCCACATGTTGATAAGTTCGAAAAGTTCTTACCTATGATTTACACTTGGTGTGGTTACAGAGCTGGGCAAAGTAACTAGTTCGCTATTGAATGCTTTGGATTTTTAACTTCCCGTCTTTTTTTATAAATTGAACGTTTTGTTGCTGTGGTGGAGTGTAAGTTCTTTGTGGTGTTGGTTTTCCGTATTTCATTTCGTCCAATTTTTTGATGCGTTCTTGTTTGTTTTCTTTTACATCGTTATATATTTCGTAACGTTGTTTTAAATCATTAATCATTTGCATATCGTGAGCTGGTGTTGATCCTAATCCGCCCATTGCAGGGTTTAGGTAAGTCGAATTGCCCATACCTGCATCAAATGCGAATGATGGTGCTGAAAATATAGTTAATGTTAGTAAAATTGCTATTCTTATCATATTGATAACTCCTATTTAATTCGGAATACAACATTGGCTACGGATGTTACTTTTTTATTGATAGTTGTTGTGTCATTGATTCCGTAATCAGACACGTTTGTTGAATCTTCTGTTGTAATTTGAAAAACGCCTGCACGTACTGATTGAATTTTCCCAACTTTATTGTTTGTAGCTTTTAACATTGCCGATGCTCTTTGTTTTGCGTCTTTTGTGGCGTCTTCTAGTAGTTGAATTTTTAAGTCTGAAAGGTTTGAATAGAAGTATGCTGGCGGATATACGTTTATATCAATACCTTTTTCAATTAAGCTTGAAATTTCTGTAGAAATCTCTTTTATTTTGTATACGTCATTTGATGTTACTATGATGTTTTGAGAAAGGTTATACCGGCTGATTTCGTTTGAAATATTGCCGTTTGGAAGTGTTTTGTAAGTGTAATATCCGTGCGGAGCTTTAAGCTCAATGTTTTCTTCAGGTATTCCTTTTGCTTTTAAGAATTCTTTGACTACGGGTATTTGTTTTTGCGCAAGCGAATATGATAATGCTTTACTATTTTCTTTTGTTGCAATTTCAATTTCAAGACGGGCATTGTCAGATTTTACTATTTTGTAAGCTGAACCAGTGACGGTGATTTGGTCTTTTGAAAAAGCATCTGTAAAAATCAATGATGCGCATATAATACCAGCAGTCAAAACTAATGATAAAAATATAATTTGAATTTTTTCTAACCTTTCAAACATAAACAAACTCCTTCAAATGAAATTTTAATATAATTTTAACATAGATTTTTTGTTTTTATAGTAGTATTTACTTGTATGAAGTTGTCTATTTTAACAACCTGTGATATAATAAATTGCCGAAAGTTAAGGAGAAATACATGATTGACTACATTGAACAAGTATTAAACGATGTAAAAGAGAAAAATGTTCACGAGCCTGAATTTTTGCAGGCAGTAGAAGAGGTTTTGCATACAATTAAACCTGTAGTTGAAAAACACCCTGAGTACAAAAAATTGTCAGTGCTAGAAAGAATGATTGAACCAGAAAGAATTATTTCTTTTAGAGTTCCATGGGTAAATGATGCAGGTGAAATCTGTGTTAACCGCGGTTATAGAGTGCAGTACAGTGGTTTAATCGGACCATATAAAGGTGGTTTGAGATTTGCACCGAATGTAAACCAGTCTATTATGAAATTCTTGGCATTTGAACAAATTTTTAAAAATGCTTTGACAGGTTTGCCTATTGGTGGTGGTAAAGGTGGTAGTGACTTTGACCCAAAAGGTAAATCAGATATGGAAATAATGAGATTTTGTCAAAGCTTTATGACAGAACTTCAAAGACATATTGGACCTGATGTTGACGTTCCTGCTGGCGATATTGGAGTAGGTGCTAGAGAAATTGGTTACTTGTATGGTCAATATAGAAGAATAAAAGACCGTTATGACGGTGGCGTTTTGACCGGAAAAGGGCTTGAATATGGTGGCTCTTTGGCAAGAAAAGAAGCTACTGGATATGGCTTAATTTATTTTATGAGAGAAATGTTAAAAGCTAACGGCGGACAATCTCTTGCAGGTAAGACAGTAACAATTTCTGGTTCAGGTAACGTTGCAATTTACGCTTGTGAAAAAGCTCAAATGCTTGGAGCAAAAGTTGTTGCGATGAGTGATAGCTCTGGTTGCGTGTATGATGAAGAGGGCATAAATCTTGCAGCTATTAAACAAATTAAAGAAGTTGACAGAAAACGTATTAGTGAATATTTGAATTACCGTCCAAATGCAAAATTCATTGAAAGAAAAGGTGAAGATTCTCCTATTTGGACAATTAAGACAGATATCGCACTTCCTTGTGCAACTCAAAACGAAGTTACACTTAATTCAGCTAAAAAACTTGTTGAAAATGGTGTGATTGCTATAGGTGAAGGTGCAAATATGCCTTGCAAGTTGGATGCTACAGAATATTTCCTTGAAAAGGGTATTCTTCTTGCTCCTGCAAAAGCGGCTAACGCAGGTGGTGTTGCAACTTCTGCAATTGAGATGAGCCAAAACTCAATGAGATATTATTTATCTTTTGAACAAGTTGATGGTATGTTAGAAACTATTATGGTTAATATTTTTGCGTCAACTCAAGATGCTTGTAATACTTATGAACTTGGTACAAATTATGTAGCAGGAGCAAATATTGCGGCGTTTACAAAACTGGCAAAAGCTACAATTGCTCAAGGTATTATTTAGAATTTAAAATAAATAAAAACGCTCTAGATTATTCTAGAGCGTTTTTTTATTATGATTGTTTAATTTGGTTTCCTTTATCTAGTCTATCAGGTTTTTGGGGCTTGTCCCCTCTGTCTAGTCTATCTGGACGTTTTTCCCATTTGTCTGGACGTTTGCCTTCTTTATTGAATTCCCTTTTTTTATCAAATTTGTGATATTTAAAACCTTTTCTGTCCATTTTATGATGATGTCTTTGAGGCTTGTCAAATGTAGCAGATGCTGGTGGAATTCTATTTGCGATTTGTGCGCAAGGTGGTGTCGGTGGTAACATTGGGCGTGTTAGTGCGCTGAACACACAAAGCGCTAGTAAACATCCAATAAATGAACCTGTACCTGTTATTGCGAGTTTTTTTAGAATTTCTTCGCAGTTGCAATTATAACATTTCTCGTTATTTTTTAATTCTTCGCTCATTTAAAATCCTCCGTTTTTTGTTCTACATTTGTATAACGAAAAGATTTTTTAAATGTTCATTTTTAATTTGTATCTTTTATTGGTTTGCAAGGGTTTCCTACAGCTATTTTGTTTGAAGGAATGTTTTTTGTCACAACACTCCCAGCACCGATTACAACATTATCACCTATTGTGACTCCTGCCATAATACAAACGTTTCCGCCTAACCAAACATTGTTGCCAATTGTTATTGGTTTTGCAAATTCTAAACCAGAATTTCTTTCTTCGCTGTTTGTTGGGTGGCAAGCTGTATAAATACCACAGTTTGGACCTATAAATACGTTGTTACCCATTTTTACTTTTGCGCAATCCAAGATTACTAGATTGTGGTTTGCATAAAAATTATCACCGACTTCAATATTATATCCGTAGTCGCAGTAAAAATTAGGCTCAATATGAGGATGTTCTCCAGTTTTGCCTAAAAGTTTTTTCAATATTGTAGTTCTTGTTCCTATGTCTGTTGCATCTAGCGAATTAAATTTATGGCAAGCGTTTTTTGCGTACATTCTATCACTGTATAATTCTTCGTCTGCAGGATTATACAGTTCTCCTAATAACATTTTATCACGTTCTTTCATAACAGTTTTTCTCTCCTTATTTAAGCATTATATTATAAATTTAGTTAAATGATATTCATTATTGGGGTTATAATTCGTTGATAAAATCTGTGATTTCTTTAGCTTTTGTTGCGCTATCTTTGTTAGAAGTTCTTATTTCTGTAAGTTTTTCGAAAATTTCGTTAAAATTCTTTTTAGAATTTGCAAATTGGCACATCTCATCCATAAATTTTTTGAAATATTTGTGTGCAGCTTCCATAGGTAGATTTGCATTTTCTGATGCAATAAGACATTTTTTGAAAATTTCTTTCTTAAATTCAGAATCACCTTCTTTGTGGATAAAAATTCTCAATAAATTGAATAAATCATTTGGTTCTTCTGTTGGAACCCAATCAATGTCATCAACGATTCTAATATCATCGCCAACTTTAATGAAATTGTTTGGGTTGTTTGTATCAAATCTATAGAATAAGTTTGGGTCTTTGATTTCGTTTAATTTTTTGAAATCCATTGCTAAATTATCAAATGCTTTTTGCGGTAGTGATGCAAATTCTTTTAATGCTCTTAAATATCTTGGAATTCCGTCATCACTTGGTTTTGCCATTTCTGTGAATTTATTTTTATCTCTAGTTACGTTTTTTATTAGTTCAATGTTACCAATTCGGGCTAGGACTTTGCCTGAATATGTTTTTAAATCATCGAATTTTCTATTGTTGTTTTTCTTGAAGCCATTAAGTTCTGGCTTTTGGTTGTGGTAAACTTTAAAAACATAATAATCATCAATTCTGAATACAGAACCCCAAGAACCAATTCCTATTCTGTCTTTTGCGTTTTTCTTTTCTGTGAAAACTTTTTTGAATTTAGTTACAAGCTCATCTTGTCCTTCGCCTGTTTGTAATACTTTTTCAAACTGTTTGGCAAAGGGACTTTTATAGTAAGCTTGAAATGCCGGAGTATAATTTTTTTGAGGTCTAATTTCCATCACAGAACCAAAGTCTCCTGAATATCATAAATTGCTTTTTGTAATCTTTGTTATGAAGTTTTGTTAATATTTATATGTAGCAAATTATATTTTTAGGTGTTTTGGAATATGTATGCAGATAGGAGTAAATAACAAAGTGAATTTCACCTCAAGAAACAAAACTATTCGTTTTGCCGATGATATTGTGCGCAAAGTTAATAACGAATTCCCTAGAATATCTGCGTCTAGGGTGGATGATTTTTCATCAATAAATTCAAAAATAATTTTACAAAAAAAGCTATGGTTGGAGATTAATCGTATGCGAGATAATAGAGATATATCATTTCTGTGTAGCAAAGGTATTGTTGAAAAATTTAGTTCTTTAATAAACCCAATTAAAAAATTCAAACTTGGCAATTGTTCAGAGTCTACGCACTTGACGACTCTAGTTGCAAGATTAAATGGTGTTAAAAATTGTTTCCCTACACGTTTGTATAGTCCTGAAGGTTTTGATTTTGACCATTCCGTATTGTATGTTAACGATGAAAAACCTTATGTAATTGATGCTTGGTTAGGGTTTGCTGATTATCTACCTGAAGCAAGGTTGCGTTATCAAAAAGAGTTTAGAAAACATTTTGAGTTTGATTTAGCCGATTCTGAAAAAATAATTTTTCCAAAATCTAAAAACATATATTCAAACTTTTTAGCGCGAGAATTTACAAAAGAAGAAATAGAGCGATTAAGAGATGTTTTCAAAAATTTAGTAATAAAAAAATAGCAAAAATTTAAATTCAAGGATTTTAAATGAATATGCGCATAAATGGGATTTTAAACGATAATAAATATAACCAGTATAATAAACTTCAATATAAGCCCGCTTTTGAAGGGTACGTTTCAGCTTTTAGTAAGAAATTGGATGAAGTAATTTCAAAAGATTTTTGCAGTATGGACGAATCTCGTTCTCTAAATAACATGTTGATTCAAATTTTGAAAAAACGATTAAAAAACAATGATGTTTTGGGAGAGGGCACTCTTGCAAGAGTGTTTAAAATAGATTCTAAATATGCGATGCGATTAGACAAGATGTTTTTGGGTTGTGTTGGAGTTTTTGATGAAAATTATAAAAATCCCTACAAGGATTTGCATTTAAAAACTTATTACGGAGATTTTGTTGCAAAATTTGGTGGAGCACAGATTTTGAGGAATGTATCTTCAACTGGAAAACATATCCCTGCTGGTGTTCCGCAATCGCTTCGTGCAAAGTTGACTCCTGAAGAATGTCAAAAGTATTATGCTGAAGTTTATTTGCCAAAATTTGCTAGCTTGCCACAAAAATCTTATGATGATGTGGCTAGTGATTTTAGTACATTGAATTTATGTTACGATGATGACTGGTATCGTTTTGATGTCATAAATCCAAACAATTTTGTTCTAGTGGGTAAACGAATTAAAATTGTTGATAATATTACGCAAAATATTAATAATCCGACTTACTTATCAGAGTTTAGTGAGGGGGTTATTGATAATTCTATGTCCACAACTGATATGATGAGAGTGTTTTTGTTTGCTCAAGACTGTTCGACAGAGTGTGAATATAGTAAAAAAATGTTACCTTTGAGAAGACAGTTGTTCAAAAAGTTGGCTATTGCAGGTATCAAAAATAATTTGTTTGTATGTAACGATAAAAATCTTTGTTATTTTGAGAAAGTTGTAGAAAACTTGTGCCAAGCTAATGAAGAACCGACAGTGATAAAATCTACACTTGATGATTACATGAGAAAATATAATAAAAATCCGAAAAAGGTTATATCTGAAGCTTCAAAGTACATAGATGAGATTTTCAAACCGCAAGAAATTGAAGTTTTTTAAAAAATAATGTAAAGAATTTTTCACAAAATAACAAATAAAATCCTTTAGGATTTTTGTGATAGAAAATTGTATTTAATATAAATTAAGGATGATAAAACATGACAGCATTAAAATTCCCCCCAATAAAAACAGTAAGACCTGATTTTTCTCAAACATTTGCATATACTCCAAAAGTTAGCTTTGCAAAATCAACTTCAGATGCATTTGTTACTATGCCAAAAGAAGTTACATCTGCTAAAATGGGTGATGCAAAATTCCAATCTTTGAAAAATTTTTTAAAAGGAATTTTTAAAAACTAGTCATACATAAAAACTCCGTCTAGGTCTATAAGGATTGTTTTTCTAATAATGTATTCCGTTATTTCCCACTTGTCGTGCTATATGCCTGTTAATTTAGATAGATTATAACAATAAAATTTACTATGGCAAATAGCACGGTAGATATATTTAGAAATAATTTAAAATTTTATAGAATTGAACGAGGTTTAACTCAAGAACAGTTGAGTGAATTAACTGGTATCAGTGCTGATTATTTATCAGAGATTGAGCGAGGCAAAAAGACTCCTAGTTTCAAACGAATGGAATTGATTGCGAAAGCTCTTGATGTAGAGGTCTATAAATTATTTATACCTCGTTAGTTGGTATGCAAAATAACAGTCGCATTGCGAAGAAAGAACAGAGGTTTTGATGATTTAAAATTTATAGGTCGAACATTGCTTGACAATAACTTTAATGTCGGGCAGCACATGATTTACAAACTCTCAACTTATAAGCTATTCTTTTTCCAAATATAATGCATTGATCCATCAAAGCTATCAAAAACAGGTGAAAAGTTATGTTTTGTCAACTCATCATATAGGGTCTTCCCCGCTGTTAAAACATGATCGTTTGCGTGTTCGCCAATTACAAATAATCCGTTAGGTGCAACTGCATTATCAACCTGCTCCACAACTTTTTTAACGGCAGGTATTACTTGTTCATCAGGTAGTGGAATTTTGAAATTTAATGGACCTTCTTTAGTTGTAAGATGGTATAGTGCATTTCTGAAAAGTAAGGCATCTGCCGAATGTTTCGGCACAATTTTGTCAAGTTGCAAAATGTCACTCTGAACAAACCTACAAGATTTAGATTTTTCCGGCAATATTTGAAAAGCCTTTGTTTCTATATCAATAACAAATTTTTTAGGTAACAATTTACGTTTTAACCAAGCGGTAAGAGAAAATGATTCTTTATATGGTATTTCAGTAAAAAATTCATTAAACAGTTGCCTGTATTTTAAATTTTGAGGACTAAGTTCTTTAGAGCTGGAAAATGCAAGATAATTGTCTCTAAATCCCTCATAATCAAGTAGTGTCGCATATTGTCCTTTTAGTCTTTTAATTGTAAAAACTCCTTTTTTAGCATCTGCTATAGCTTGTTTTCCAATATCAAATCCGGTTATATTAATTTTTTTATCTGCTTTATCAAATAACATGGCAAGAGTATAAGTTTCATAACCACTTGAACAGGCTCCATCTACAATATTGATTTCGTTCTTCTTTAAAACATTAAGCAAATAATCTTTTACAAATTCCAGAGTATCTGCATCTCTGAAAAAAGCAGATTCTTGAATTAATTTTTTTCTAACACCAACAATGACATCTTTGCTTAATTTTTCGACAGTGTTTGTTCCACAAAAAGATATTTGTGGTTTTGATTTATATAAGTCGCATTTTGGGTATTGTTGAGGTGAATTTATTATATTTATCATAATCATTTAAAGATTAAACAAAAATCTTATTGCTTATATGTGTTTTTTTCTTTATAAAATTTTACAAATCAAGTCACAAATAATATATCAAAAACAAGCCTGTAGGTTGAGGGAAACCAAGTAATGATTTTTTAGAGCAAATAATGGAACAAAAAGTGCAAATAAGCGGGCATTTTTGTTACCAAAACCGGACATTTCGGACTTTCTCAATCAAGACACTTCCTACCACATAAAATCGCCAAGATTTACTAAAATTCACAATTTTTGCGACTCAAACTATTTACCACTTCCGAGCAAAAGTCCTGAAAAAAGGTATGGTAGGTTTGGTGAAACCCAACAAAAAACAAATCAAAATAAATTAAAGCAAAAAAAAGAGGTCTTTTGACCTCTTTTTTCTTAATGGTTGCGGGAGCTGGATTTGAACCAACGACCTTCGGGTTATGAGCCCGACGAGCTACCAAGCTGCTCCATCCCGCGATATCTTATCGCCTCGATACAAACATTATGCAACGCTAAATTTAAAAAATCAAGTCTTTTTATTTTTACCTTTTAATTACGCCCCACGCCTTGATTGTGCCTCTTATATATTTTACTAAATAATAATGACCATTTTCTTTGTATTCAATAGAAGCTTCCATGTAAATTTTTTCTTCTTCTTCTGGCATTCCTACTTTTTTGCGTTTTTCGTTTATTTTTTCACGCTCTTTTGCCTCTTTTTTTATTCTTTTTTTGTTTTTTGGGTCTTTAAGACGTTCCTTTTCTGATTCGTCTTCCTCAACTTTTATCACTGGGAAAATAGCTTTTGGCTCTTTGCTTTGAAGTAAAATAAAAAAATCCCAATCGTCTGAAAGTGCTAGCTCATAATGTCCTGGTGGAATAAAATCTAAATCCCCGTCAAACAAATAATTTGCCAATACTAACGTAGGGTAATCGCTGTCTGCTAGTGAATACCTGTAAATCGCTTGAGAGCCAAGTGTCACTCCAGACATGTTTTGTGGCTGTTGTGGGTAAGCTCTGATTGTCGGATGCATTAAGATTTGTTCTGTATAAATTCCCTCAAACATTAAAGTCTCTCCAAGAGGTTCTTAATGATATTTTGCATTTGGGCAAAATTTTTATCAAGTGCATTTTCTCCGCCTACAAAAATTAATGACATATAATCTTGAGAATTTCCCATATTGCCACTTCTTAGCTGTAGTCTGTAACATTCTCTCATAAGTCTTCTTAAACGGTTCCTTTTTACTGCTCGTTTGTGAGTTTTCTTTGACACTACAAACCCAACTCTTGTTGGTGTATTTATATCTTTTTTCTTAATTCCTGCAAAAAGAGTTACTCCGCCCTTGTGGGTTGAGTTTTTAATTCTGTATGTTGCTGAAAATGCTGCTTTGTTCTTTAATCTGTATTTCTTTTGTAACATATTTAACCACAACAACACAGCACGTCTATTGTATTTCGACCTGCTGTGTTCTTAAAATTTTTATTAAAAGCGTATGCAAAATTAATTTGCAAACTCTTATTAAGCACGTTTTTTAGCTGTGATAGCTAATTTGTGACGACCTTTTGCACGACGTCTGTTTAATACTTCTTGTCCGCCTGGGGTAGCCATTCTTGCTCTAAAACCGCTAACGCGTTGTCTTTTAATTTTAGTTCCTTCTAGTGTACGTCTCATTTCTTTATTCCTTTTAATTATATTTGTCGTATAATTCTAATGTTAGATGAAACAAAATCATTAGTCAACACTATTAGAGGGGCAGGTTAAATAATATGAACAAAACTGTAACAAAAATTGGTTTTATTGGTTGTGGAAAAATGGCAAGCGCAATTATTTCAGGGGTAAAATCCGCTGAAAAATGTGATAAGTTTGAATTAAAAGGTGCTGAAGTCAACTGTGAAATCGCAGAACTAGCTCAAAATAAGTTGGGTATTGAAGTTTTAACAGATAATAGATTTTTGACTATGGACAGTGATGTAATCATTATTGCGACAAAACCAAATTATGTGAGAGATGTTTTAGACGAAATAAAAGACGAAGTTACATCTGAAAAATTGATTGTGTCCATTGCTGCGGGAGTTTCTTTAGAAACAATTCAGTCTTATATCCCAAAAGCAAGAGTAATAAGGGTTATGCCAAATACTCCAGCGCTTGTTAGAGAAGGTATGAGTGCCGTTGCGAAAGGTCAAAATGCCTCTGAAGATGATGCTAATTTTGTAGTTGAATTGTTAGAAAATATTGGGAAAGTTATTAGAGTTGATGAATCTCAAATTGACATTGTTACAGCGATTTCAGGTTCTGGTCCAGCTTTTTTCTATAAAGTTATTGAAGACATAGCTCGTGCAGGTGAAAAATTAGGTTTAGAATATGAAAAATCGCTTATGCTTGCTACTCAAACCGCAATTGGTTCGGCTAAAATGATTTTGAATAGAGGTGAAATCCCTGTACAAACTTTGATAGATAATGTTGCAACAAAAGGCGGTTGTACTTTTGTTGGTATTACGGTTATGAACGAAGAAAATTCTGCGAAACTTTTCCACGATGTAATTGAAAAAACAACTATAAAAGCTAATGAATTAGGTAAAAATAAGTAAAATTATTCTGTTTCAATAGTTGATAAAGCAAGAAAGTCCACAAAATTCATGATTTTTGGGGCTTTTTTGTTTAGCAAAATAAAACCTTGTTTAAGCCCTATTTCGCAAGCTGGACAATTCGTTACAACATAGTCGGCTTGTGTTTCTATTATATTTTCGGCTTTTTGTTTAGTCATTTTTGCAGATAATTTGGGGTTTTTAACTGCAAAAGTTCCTGCAAATCCGCAACATTCGTTATAATCTTTCATTTCTATATATTCGACGTTTTCGCATTTTTCTAGTATTGCAGAAATGAAATCATCGTTTTTTTGATGGCAAGGTTTGTGAAAAGTTATTTTGGTTGGATTTTTGAACTTGAATTTTATATTTTGAGTTGAAAGAAATTCTATTGCGTTAATAAATTTCTTTTCAGTTACGTAAGTTTTTAAAGTGTTTTCACAGCTTGTACAGTCTGTTAAGATGTAATCGGAGCTTTCATCTATTAATTTAAGATTGTGTTGTTTAACTTCTTCAAAACGTTCCAAATTCCCACTTGATAAGAACGGCAAACCACAACATTCAAAATCTTTTTCAATTAGTTCTATATCTAATTTTGATAATATTTTTTTTAACGATTTTTCTGTTTTGGGGTGAATATAATTAACACAACCTTTAAAATATAAAAGTTTTTGTTTTGTTGTTTCTGTGTGAGTTTGTTTGTTATTGCGGTTTATTGTTTTGAAAAATTTTAGAATACTACCAAAGATGAGTTTTGATTCAAAGAATTTTTCTAATTTATAATGTAGGGAATTTTTGGCGCATTCATACTTTGCTATGTTAAATATTTCGCACACATCAATTCCGCTGGGACAAAACTCTTTGCATTTGCCACATTTTAGACACATATCAAGGTATTTTTCTATCGTTTTGTTGAATTTTAAATCTCCTTTTATTACGCCTTCTAGCATAACAAATTTTCCACGAGAAACAGCGCAATCGTTGCCTGTAATCTTATAAATAGGACAAACGGATTGACATAATCCGCATTTGGAGCATTTATTAATGTCATCAGCATAATCAGAAAGATTTTTCATTAAACGATTGCTCCGTGACTTGCGTCTTGAACATTTTTAGCATATTTCGCTAAATATCCAGATTTAACTTTTGATTCAAACGGTTTCAAGTTCTCACGTCTGTTTGCTAATTCTGTGTCAGAAACTAAAAGTTCAATAGTTCTATTAGGGATATCAATTTTGATTTTATCTCCGTTGTTAACAAGAGCAATAGTGCCACCTTTAGCTGCTTCAGGACAAATGTGACCAACGCAAATTCCTCTGGTTGCGCCTGAAAATCTGCCATCTGTAATAAGAGCACATTTTTCCCCAAGCCCTTTTCCTACTAGTAACGAAGTAGGTGCAAGCATTTCCCTCATGCCTGGACCTCCTACTGGACCTTCGTATCTGATTACAATAACGTCGCCTTCTTGAATTTTGTCGGTTTCGAGAGCTTCCATAGCGTCTTCTTCGCTTTCAAATACTCTTGCACTTCCTTCGAATTCATAACATTCCGGAGCTACGCCAGAAATTTTTATTACACAGCCATCTTTAGCAAGGTTGCCATACAAAACTCCTAATCCAGCTTCAGTGTATGTAGAGTTTTCGTACATAGGAATTATTTCAGTGTTTATGTAGGCATTTTTACTGTTTTCTTTGTTTGATAATCCGCTAACAGTTAGAGTTTCTTCTAGCTTTTTGTCTAAAGATTTTACAACAGCAGGAATTCCGCCAGCGTTATGAAAATCTGACATTGTTAATGTTGAAGATGGATTGATTTTTACAATTTGGTGAACTTCACGGCTTAATTTGTCAAAATCATCAATTGTTACATCTAGTCCCGCAGCGTTAGAAATTGCTAGCAGGTGTAGGAACGTGTTAGTTGAACCGCCAAGAGCTAAAGATGCTTTGTATGCGTTTAATAGAGAATTTTTAGTGATTACGTCAGATGGTTTGATGTCATTTTTTACAAGATCTAAAATTTGCATACCACTTTCAAACGCAATTCGTCTTTTCTTTGCAGAAACGGCTGATGCTGAAGAACAATATGGCAAAGACATTCCTAAAATTTCTGTTAAACAAGCCATTGTATTTGCGGTATACATCCCTTGGCAAGCGCCTGCTGATGGGCAAGATTCTTCTTCCATTGCAAGAAGTTCTTCTTCAGTTATTTCGCCTTTTCTGTATTTACCAACTGCTTCAAATGAGCCAGTGACCATAGTTAATTTATGGTGGTGTTGGCACTCTCCATCAAGCATAGGTCCTGCTGTTACAATAATTGCAGGTATATTTAAACGAAGTGCTCCGATAATCATTCCTGGTGTGATTTTATCGCAATTAGATAACAAAACAATCCCGTCTAATTGATGAGCTGCTGCAACGCTTTCTACACAATCAGCTATCAAATCTCTTGATGGAAGAGAATAGCGCATACCTTCGTGTCCCATTGCAATACCGTCGCATATTGCAGGTACTCCAAAAATAAATGCTTGTCCGCCAGCTGAATGAATCCCTTTTTCAATTTGGCGTTCTAAATCACGCATTCCTATGTGACCAGGTACTAAATCCGAAAAAGAGCTCGCTATTCCAATGAAAGGTACTTTCATATTTTTTTTACTTAAGCCTGTAGCCATCAAAAGCCCTCTGTGAGGAGTTCTTGCTATTCCTGATTTAATATTGTCACTTTTCATGTGTTTCTCCTATTTGCCAATATGAACGTTGGTTATGTTCCAATCATCATCCCATTCTACATATCCGTCTAATTTGATATTGTGATATTTGTAAGGGTTGCTGATTAAGTGCGTTAGTTTTGCATTGATTTCAGCAGGGTCCGTTGAAAGAATTTTGCTATGTGCAAGTCTTTTTATTATTGCAGGTAGAAGTGTTGTACTGCCTGCTAAAGTACCTGCTTTAGAGGTAGCTTTTTCTCCGTCATAATAAATCATAGAACCTGCAAATTCCATTTTCTTTAAATTACTTTCAGTAATTGGCAAGCTATCGCTTATTAAAAGTATTTTATCAAGAGGTTTTGCTTTAAATGTTAGTTTTAGAGCATCTTCTGATAGGTGAATGCCGTCTGCAATAATTTCAGCGTAAAGGCTATCTGTAACTAATGCTGTTAGTGCAGTAGATTTTCCACGATGAGAAGTTCCGCTCATTGCGTTGAATAAGTGTGTTACACCTCGACAACCTGTCAAATGTCCACTAATACAGTGTCCTGCTTGGACTCTAACACCTTTGTTCCAAAGATATTTTATAACTCCATCATCAAATTCTGGAGCTAGTGTTTGGATTTTTATAAAAGGGTCTTCTATCATTTGGTAATTTTCAATTGTGGGCAACATAAAATATTTTGGATTATGAATACCTCTTTTTTCTGTGTTTAAAAAGATACCTTCCAAATGAATGCCGAGTATTTTTGCCATATCCGAAGTTTGTTTTGAGGCAGCTTCTTTGATGATTTCAATCTGTTGCTTTATATTTATTATGTTGTCAGTTACTAGTGTTGGGAATATTCCGCCAATGCCGTATTTAGTAATTTCTTTAGATAAATATAAGATTTCATCAACGTTAGCTTTGTTAAAATCTATTCCAAAACATCCGTGAAAATGTTGTTCTATTAGTAATTGGGTTCTCAATTTTTTGCCTTTCTATATAACGCTGCCTTCGAAAATTTTTCTTGCTTCTTCTCTATCATCAAAATGTATTGTTTTGTCTTTTAGGATTTGGTAATCTTCGTGCCCTTTGCCAGCAATAACAACTACGTCATTGTTTTCTGCGATAGTTTTTAGAAGTGCAATAGCTTGACCTCTGTCGGCTTCTACAATAACTGTTTCAGGGTTTACGCTTTTAAGACCTGCAATAATGTCAGTGATTATTTGTTGAGGGTCTTCGCTTCGAGGGTTGTCGCTTGTGATAACAATTTTGTCCGCAATTCTTTCTGCAATAGCACCCATTTTTGGACGTTTTGTTGCATCTCTGTCGCCACCACATCCGAATAAACAGATTAATTTGCCGTTTTCAGGAGTGATTTCTCTTGCAGAGTTCAAGACATTTTCTAATCCGTCAGGAGTGTGAGCGTAATCAACGATTACAAGTGGTTTTTTGGCAACAACTTCAAATCTGCCAGCGACACCTTTTACATTTTCTAGTGCTTTCAATGATGTCTTTAAATCAATTCCCATTGAAATAGAAGCTGCAATTGCTGCTAATACGTTATAAACGCTGAACATACCATTCATGTGTAAGTTAACTCGGTGTTCTTCTACCCATCCGTTTTGTACAAAATCCCCACGAACTACAAGAGTGAATTCTGCACCGTTAAGTGAAAAGTTAATGTCTTTAGCTTTAATATCAGCGTCTTTTTTTACACCATAAGTTAATGTTTTTACGCCTTCTGGTATAACTTTCATAAATCTATCTGCATAGTTGTCATCTGCGTTAATTACTGCAAAATCACCTTCTTGTAAGTGTTTGAATAATAACGCTTTTGCTTCAAAATAATTGTCCATCGTGATGTGATAGTCCAAGTGGTCTTGAGTCAAGTTTGTAAGAACTGCGCCATTGAAACAGCATCCACCAACACGGTTTTGTTCAAGTGCGTGTGAACTTACTTCCATTACAACGTTGTCGATTTTTTCAACATCTTTAATCATTCTCAATGTTGCTTGAAGTTCAGGAGCTTGTGGAGTTGTGTGTTTTGCATCTCTGTACTCTCCTGTTGAAGATAATTTATATCCTAGAGTGCCTATAAGTGCACATTTTTCGTTGTTTTCTTCTAATATTTTTTGTATCAAATGGGTAACTGTTGTTTTGCCGTTAGTTCCTGTTATGCCCACAAGATTGATTCCTTTGGATGGGCTTGAATAAAATCTGTCAGCGATGTCTGCAATTTTGTGTCTTGTTGAATTAACAACAATTTGTGGAGTTTTTCCTACGTTGTCAAGAAGTCTTTCAACTAGGAGTGCTACAGCACCGTTTTCGATTGCGCTCGGAGCGTATTCATGACCGTCAGTGTATTCGCCTGTTAAACAAATAAATATATCTCCAGATTTTGTTGTTTTTGAATTATATGAAATTCCTGTAACGTCAATATTTTTGAAATTTCTTAAATCTTTATAATCAAGATGTTCAATAAGTTCGTCAAGTTTCATTTTTATCTCCTATAAATGTTATTGATTTTTAGTTGTTTGTTTATCAGGTTTGATGTTTAGCATTCTCGCTGTTTGAGTTGCAACCTCTTTGAACACAGGTCCAGCTACTGTGTTTCCCCATACAGGTCCGACTTTTGCGCTATCAACCATTACATAAATTAGGATTTGTGGGTCGCTAGCTGGTAAGTAGCCGATAGTTGAAGTGTATGTGTATGGAGTATAACCTGAAGCGTTTTCTTTTGGTTTTCTTGATGTACCAGTTTTTGCGGCAACATTGTAGTTGTCCATTTTAATAACAGATTTTCCGTTGTTAACACTTGTTGCTAAAAGTTTTGTGATTGATTGAGCAGTTTCAGGTGTTACAACTTGTGTATATTGAACTCTTTGTTCAAGTTCTTCTGGTGAATATTTAATGATATGAGGAGTAATCCTAATACCGTTGTTAGCAAGGGCTTGAACTGCTGACAACATTTGCATAGCGGTTACGGAAGTTCCGTATCCGTATGACATTGTAGCTTGAATTCCTTTGTCCCATTGTGCCCAATATGGTAGTAGCCCTGAAGATTCGCCTGGTAGGTCTATACCTGTTCTTGAACCAAAACCAAATGTCTGAAGAACTTCATAAAATTCTTTCGGAGTCATTGTTTTTGCAACGTTGATTGCGCCAATGTTACTAGAGTGTTCGAATAGATATTCTAAAGAAATTTGTCCTGGATATGGGTGTTGATCATAGTCGTAGTTTTTAATAACCCAGTTTCCGATAGTTGTTTTACCAGTATCTAAAACAGTCGTGTTTTCATTGATTTTGCCCAAGCTCATTGCGGCTGCAACCGTAATAATTTTGAAAGTTGACCCTGGTGGAAATACATCTGTTAGCGTCCAGTTTTTGATTTGTGCTTGGGTTGCTTTTTTATAATTATTGGGGTCGTAAGTCGGATAAACTGCGTATGCTAAAATTTCTCCGTTACGAGGGTTCATAACTAATACAGTCCCACGTAGCGCTTCTTTTTCTAGAACCATTTTTTCGATTTCTTTTTCGCAAATATGTTGGATTGCTGCATCAATGGTTAAAGTTATATCTTGTCCTTTTGGGTTTTTAGTTGTAGCAACTGCGTCTGTTGTGAAATCGTAAATAACTTTTCCGTCACGAGTAGCTTGGAATTGAATCATTTCTTCGATGTTTTCTAATTTATCTTTTGCAGTGTATTCAACTCCGTTAGCGATGTCTGCATCGAAATTGTAATATCCTAGAACGTGTGCTGCTAGAGTTCCTTGAGGATATTCACGGGTGTTTTTTTTGCCCATTGAGATTTCTCTTAAGTGAAGTTTTGCAATTTCTTTTGCGGCATTTCTGTCAATATCTTTTTTTATAGTAATTACTGGGCCTGGTTTTTTTAGGGTTTGGGCAAGTTTATCTTTTGGAATTTTTAAAATCGGTGCAAGCTTTTTTGCCAATTCTTCTGGAGTGCTATCATAGTTTTCAGGGTGTGCGTAAACATCAGAATAAACCTTGTCTGTAGCAAGTTTTATTCCGTTCCTGTCAAAAATATCGCCACGCATAGAGAACGTTCTTCCTGTGCGTTGGTTCTGTGCTCGCACACGGTATTTGCCAGTATCAATTACCATTATGAAAAATAAATAAATTACTAATGCAGCGGCAAATCCTACGAAAAAAATATGCAAACAGCTCAATAATTTATCGAATCTTTTAAATCTTTTTTCTTTAGCTCTTTCGGTTAGTCTTTCTCTCACCGTAAATCTCCCCTATCCTCTTAATATTCTAGCATAAGGAATTATAAAATTACATAATATTAACGAATATTTACCAATAATTTTTGTTGGATTGTAATTAAATCTTTAGATTATATAATTAAGGCATGAAGAATTATATATTAACATCAATGATGGCTATGTTGGTTGCACAATCAGCATATGCGCTTGACGTTGTTTATCCGAAAAAAAATGAAGTAGAGTTAGCATCTCCAACTACTTTTTTTGTAGGGAATTCCGACGTTGATAAAGTTTTAAAAATTAATGGCGAGGTTGTTCCAGTACATAAGTCTGGCGGGTTTGCTCATTTCGTAAATCTAGAATCTGGATTGAATGAGTTTGTTCTTGAATCTGGAGATGAGGTTCAGATTTTTAAGATTACAAATAATCAAAATTTATTTGAAAATGGGATGGTTTATAAAAAAGTTTTTTCTGAACCAAGAGCTTTTGTTACAACTAAAGATAATGTGCCACTTCGTTCAACTCCGATTGATGGAGGTATAAACAGGATAGCTCATTATTCAAAAGATATGCCGCTTAAAGTTATAGGGCAAACAGGAGCTTTTTATCAAGTTGAGTTGAATAGTGAAAAAACAGCTTGGATTAATATTTCTCACGTTGAAGAAGGTGGAGATGTTTCTTCTGCAAAATTGATAAATAAAGAGTCGAGTAACGATGATGAGTATTATGTTTTTAAGTTTGAATTTGATAAAAAAGTTCCGTATGTAATCGAAGGAGGTTACCCTTTTGTCGTGAAGTTCTACAATATAAAGGGTGAAGAAAATGAAACTTTGACTTTTACTTTTCCTTTGGCGCAAAAGCTAGCAGGTTATAGCGGAAAGTTTGAAGATAATACTTTTGTATTGAAAATAAGAAAGTTCCCTGTAATAAAAGAAGAAAAACCCTTAAAAAATATAAAAATTGTGGTTGATGCTGGTCACGGTGGTAAAGAGATTGGCTCAATTGGATGTTTACGTAATGAAGAAAAAGACATAAATCTTTTGATTGCAAAATATCTTGAAAAAGAACTAAAATCTCGTGGTGCAGATGTTATTATGACAAGAAGACACGATGATTATGTTGATTTGTATGATAGAGTTGAACTTGCAAATGAAAAAGACGCAATGATATTTTTAAGCATTCATACAAATGCGCTTCCTGATACTATGAATCCACTTGAAAATACGGGAACAAGTATTTATTATTACTATCCGCAAGCAAAGGCATTGGCTGATGCAATTATGAAAAATATGAATGAACAACTTCCTTTTTCAAATGACAAAGTTAGAAAAGGTAGTCTTGCTGTTGTAAGAAATACGAATGCTTTGAGTGTTTTGATAGAAGTTGCGTATTTGATTAATCCTGAAGATAATGCGAAATTGTTGGATAAAGATATTCAAAAAGATTCTGCAAAAGCTATTGCAGATGGGCTAGAAGAATTTATGAAAAATTAAATTTTTATTTTACGGATTTGAAAAATTCATCAGAAATAAGTTGAGAATATTTCTTTTTTTCGTTTGCAGAAATTAGTAACCTTTGTTCGCCGTTGGTAGTTTCGGTGACAGAAATTATTCCTGCAACATCTCCGATTGGCAATTTTTTTGCTCTAGCTTCAAATTTTATGTAAGGAGATTCTTTGCCATAAGAATTTAAAATCCCTCGTTTTGTAACTTTAAGTTCATCAACTTGGAATGTTTGGTATTTAATTTTGTTAGTTAGTGCTAGTAATTTTTCTTCGATTTTTTCAGATTTTATATCATCAGCAGTTAGGATTGGTTTGTTGTTTGTGTCAACAATTATTAGTTTTTGTCCAGAGGCTTTGTGTTCAGCTACAACTCCGTTGTAACCTAGTAAACCTGCAGCTTTTTCAATCTCAAATTCTTCATTTAGATTTGAAAAATTCCCGACTTTTTCAGCACGTTTAACCATAGTTTCTTGAGGCGGATTGAGATAATTTTGGATAATATTTGCAACAAGTTTACCGCCACCAAGTGACATAAATCCGACAAAAGCCAGTGCTAATATAATCGCCATGAAAATATTTTTTAAGCAGCCCATGTTTTTTCCTCTACTTCATGATATAATTCGATTATATCTATGTCAAAATCAGAAATCAATCAAATAAATTCATGGGAAGTTAATATAGAAGAGTTGACGCCTGTAATGCAACAGTACATGCAGATTAAGCGACAACATTCTAATGCGGTTTTACTTTATCGTTTGGGAGATTTTTACGAAACTTTTTTTGAAGATGCAGTGTTAATGTCAAGAGAATTAGAATTAACTTTGACTGGTCGTGATGCTGGTGCAAAATATGGTAGAATTCCTCTTGCGGGTATTCCGATTAAGGCTGCTCCAGCGTATTTGGAAAAGCTCGTTCAAAAAAATATTAGAGTTGCTATTTGTGACCAATTGGAAGACCCAAAGCAGGCAAAAGGCTTGGTTAAACGTGGCGTTACTCGTGTAATTACATCAGGTACATTGACTGAAAGTGATTTTTTAAAACAAAATTCAAACAATTATATAGCGGCAATGTTCAAAGATGAAAGGTCTGAAACTTATGGGTTTGCATATTCAGATATTTCAACAGGTGAATTTAAAGTAACTCAAGCTCCATTAAATTTGATATTGGCAGAGCTTGCAAGAATTTCTCCTGCGGAGCTAGTTGCGCCTGCAATTCGTGGAGAAATTAAGCCTTTTCAAATTGTGCCTGATGAAAAAATTGATTTGCCTGATTACATTGTTAAAATGTATAACTGTTCAAAAATTCCGTCAAATGTTTTTGATACTTCTATGACGGATGCAAATTTGAAAGCGTTGTTTTCTCCTCAAGCTTTAACTGCTTTTGGGTATGATAAATATAAAATTGGTTTCAGAGCTGCAGGAGCTTTGTTTGCGTATATTTGGGAAAGTATGAAAGAAAATGTTCCTAAAATTGAGAGAATTGAATCTTATGAACTTTCTGAATATATGATTTTGGACGCAAGTACAAGGAAAAATCTTGAGCTTGTTGAAACTTTGAGAGAAAAAAATAAATATGGTTCTTTGCTTTGGGCTATAGACCAGACTAAAACAAATATGGGTGCAAGACTTTTGAAAAGTTGGATTTGTCAGCCATTAAAGAGAGTTCCAGATATTTTAAAACGCCAAGATGCGGTATCTGAACTTGTCGACAAATCTTTTTCAAGAGTGTCAATGATTGAAGTTTTAGAAAAAATTTATGATATTCAAAGATTATCAACACGTTTGAGTAATAGTTCTGCAAATCCGAAAGATTTTTTGAGTTTAAAAACTTCGCTTTCAATGTTGCCAGAATTGATTACAGCTTCTCAAGAACTTGAAAATAATCCGTTTGAAAAAATTCTTGATTATCAAGATGAAATCAAGGATTACGTTGACTTGATTGAGCGTACTATCAACGAAGATGCGCCGATGATAATCAAAGAAGGCGGAATTATTAAAGAAGGAGTTTCCGGAGAACTTGATTATTACAGGAATCTGTTGACTAATGGTGAAGATTGGTTGAAAGATTTTGAAGAAAAAGAGAGAGAGTCTACGGGTATAAAAACTTTAAAAGTAGGTTATAATAAAGTTTTTGGGTATTTTATTGAGGTTTCAAATTCTTATAGAAATATGGCGCCCGTGACTTATATCCGCAAGCAAACTCTTTCAAATGGTGAAAGATTTATTACTGAAGAATTGAAAAAACACGAAGATGATGTTCTTTCTGCAAGATTTAAGTCTACAGAATTAGAATACAAATTATTCACAGATTTCAGAGAATATTCAAAAGAATTTGTTTCAAAGATTAGAGAAATCGCAGAGTGCGTAGCGACAGCGGATGTTCTTTGCTGCTTGGCGCAGGTTGCGGTTGAAAACAATTATTGTAAGCCAATCATTGATGAATCAGATGATTTTATTGTTAAAAATGGAAGGCATCCAGTATTAGAAAAAATTCTTCCGTTGGGTGAATATGTATCTAATGATTTGGAATTAAAATGCAACTCCTTTGATACTACACAATTTATGATATTAACAGGTCCAAACATGGCTGGTAAGTCGACTTATATGCGACAAAATGCTTTGATTGCGTTGATGGCGCAAATTGGTTCTTGGGTTCCTGCCGACTATTTAAAATTGGGTGCTGTAGATAAAATATTCACACGTGTTGGTGCGTCAGATGATTTGACACTAGGACAGTCAACTTTCATGGTTGAAATGATTGAAACGGCTTATATTTTGAATTCAGCAACTGATAGAAGTTTTATTTTGTTAGATGAAATTGGTCGTGGAACAAGTACTTATGATGGTGTTGCAATTGCTTGGTCTGTGGCAGAACATATTGCGACTAAATTAAAATCAAGATGTATTTTTGCAACTCATTATCACGAGTTGAATGTTATGACAAAAACTTATCCGCAGATTAAGAATTTCAGAATAACAGTTACTGAAGAAAATGGTGAAATCGAATTTTTACGCAAAATTGTTCAGGGTGGAGCTAGTAAAAGTTATGGTATCCAGGTTGCCAAAATGGCTGGTTTGCCAAGTTCAGTAATTAAGCGTTCTCAAGATTTGATGGTAAAAATGCAAAAAGATTTTTCAAATAATCTTTCAACTCGTAAAAAACAAGACAATGTTGAACTTGAAGTTCCTCAATTGAATTTGTTTAATTAGAGTTAGATTAATTTGCTATAATGTTCTTCAAAGAAATCGCCAAAGCGATCTTCAAGAATTGCTTCTCTACATTTTTGAGAAAATTCTACTAAAAACTGGATGTTATGTATTGATAGAAGAGTTGCTGCTGTGCTTTCTCCGCATCTCCAAAGGTGTCTTATGTATGCCTTTGAGTGATTTCTGCAAGCAAAGCAATTGCAACCTTCTACAAGTGGGCTTGCGTCGTCTTCGAAAGCTTTAACTTTGATATTCTTTTTACCTTCCCAAGTGAAAAATGAACCGTGTCTTGCGTTTCTAGTTGGTAAAACGCAGTCGAACATATCAATTCCACGTTTAATACCGTCTAGTAAATCTTCAGGTGTTCCTACTCCCATCAAATATCTTGGCTTGTTTGCAGGAAGAAGAGGTGCGGTAAATTCTGTAAAATGGTTCATTATGTCTTTTGTTTCACCAACACTCAATCCGCCAATTGCATATCCAACAGCGTCATAAGACGAAATGACTTTAGCGCTTTCGGCTCTTAAATCATCGTAAAATGCGCCTTGTACAATAGGAAACAAAGCTTGGCGAGGATTATTTTTTGCTTTAAAACATCTCTCTAACCAGCGGTGAGTTCTTTCCATTGCGGCTTTTGCAGTTTTGTAATCGCAAGGGAATGGCGCACATTCGTCAAATGCCATAATGATATCTGCGCCAATGTCTTGTTGAATTTCCATAGAAACTTCAGGGCTAATAAAATGTTTTTTGCCATCTTTTGGGTCTCTAAATTCAACACCGTCTTCAGTAATTTTTCTTAAATGAGCAAGTGAAAAAACCTGAAATCCGCCTGAATCTGTTAGAACTGGTTTGTGCCAATTCATCCAGCTATGTATTCCACCAAAATCTCTAATTCTTTTTGTGCCTGCTCTTAAATATAAATGGTAGGAATTTGATAGCATAATTTGTGCGCCCGTGTCTAAAATCTGGTCGCATGTAAGTGTTTTGACTGCAGAATTTGTACCTACAGGCATAAAAATTGGTGTTTTTATAACTCCATGAGGAGTTGTAAAAACACCAGCTCTTGCACCTGTTTGTTTGCAGGTATGAACAAGTTCGTATTTGAAGTATTCGTGAGCTTTGTCTCGTTTAAAATCTTCTGGAATTATTGTTTCTTCACTCATGATACTTCACCTTTCTTGTTTCTTAACAACCTAAATCTTTAATTACGATTTCTGCCATATTGTCGTATTCGTCGCAAAGTTCGTCTTGATTAAAGTAAATTGAAATTTCTCTTTCAGCGCTTTCAATGCTGTCAGAACCGTGAACTACGTTGTATTCTTTAACCAAAGCTAAATCTGCACGAATTGTACCAACTTGAGCTTCGTTTGGACAAGTAGAGCCCATAATTGCTCTTGCGCCTTTTACAACATCATAACCTTTCCAAACCATTGCAACAATAGGACCACTTTGGATGTATTCAATTAAACGTGGGTAGAAAGGTTTTCCTTCGTGTTCGCCGTAATGTTGTTTTGCCATTTCTGGAGTAACGTCTAACATTTTTAGGGCAATTAATTTGTACCCTTTGCGTTCAAATCTGTTGACGATTTCACCAACTAACCCTCTTTTTACGCCATCAGGTTTTACGGCAATAAACGTTCTTTCTTCTGTTAACATATATAATTCCTCCATTCAAGGTTAATTGTACCATAAATTCTTTTTTTTAGCCACTGTTCAAGCTGAAATCAACCATTTAGGCTATTTTTCTCCCTGTGGGTAGGCTTTGTTTCTAATAGATACAATAGTTCCCAAGTGAACAGCTTTGGTCAAGTTCGCAAATACTTTGATATTTAGCTTGTCTGGATTTTCAACATTATTTTTTACGTATTCGATTATGTTTTTTGCTAATGCTTCATTATCTATGTCTGGTGTTTGTATAGTTATCATGTAATATAGTGTGTCTTCTTCTTTAATTTTTTGGAATGATTGGATTTTTAAAACGTCTATGTTGAATTCTTTTTCTAATTGTTCTTTAAGTACAAGATTTTTGTTTGTGTTTGATTTAGGGTTTTTGTATTGATTGTCAATTAGATTAGTAACTATTGCAAATGGAGTCATTAGCAATATAGAAAAAATTACAGACAATACAATAGGTGTTTTGGTAGAACGAGTTTCTGTTAATTTGCCATTATAGTTGTCATTTATAACAAAGCTTCCTGTTGCAAAGTCGTGAAGTGTTTGACGAGTTTTGTTGTTGAACAAGAATAGTAAATCAAATAAAACTCCGCAAAAACTAACTGTGAAAAATATTTTAAATTCAGTTGAAGAAAAATCTTGGTAAGAAGCTAGAGTTATGAATAAATATGGCAAAGATAGGCAAATTATTAATAGAATTGTTCTAATAATTGATTGAGTTACGCTCAAATAATTCCCAGATTTATCAACAACTTTGATTCCTAAAAGAGCTTTGCCAAGAGTTTGTCCTTTACATATTTTGCTATTCATAATTCCAAAATATACAAGGGTTAATCCTATTCCAATTAACATAGAATATTTGCCTAGAGGCAAGATTTTATCAGGAGATAATGTCGCAAACATTGAAGTTATTCCACCAAGAATGAATGTTGCGTCTATAAAGTAAGCAAGCCATCTTTTCCAAAAAACAACAACTTTTTTTGCTTCAATTTCTTCGCTTTCGCATTCAGGAGTTTTTTCATTAGTATTAGAAATCTTACCTTTTACGCACAATAAAATGAACGACCCAAGAGTTAGTACTGTGATTGCTATAGGGTAAAGGATTGAAGATTTGTGTACCAAAGTAGCTGATACCGTAATTGTGGTAAATATCGCCGAAATAATGTATGAAAATTTGTCATTTCCTAATATGTCTGAAATTCTTTTTTTATTATTAATAAAAGAAAGTATTGTGCCTATTCCATACAAAATAACATAAGGTATCAGTACATTTTTTGAAAATACTCCAGAAGTTAAAAGTCCCATAATACTAAAATCAATGTTTTGTTGAGATAAGGCTGTGATTTGGATGAAGATTTCTTTGCAGAAAATAATCATAAATACAAAGTTTAAAGTCCCAATTATTGCACCTAATATAAAGTACCACTTTCTACTCAAATATCCGTCTATCGAAAATGGGTTTCTGTTTTCTTTTAAAGTGTTTTCCATAACAAATTCTCCTTCAAATCTTATTGAAGAATTTTATCATTTAAGTTTGTATAAGGCAAAATATTAAGCTTTTTCCAGTTGTTTTAAATTTTTAGTAAGAACTGATAACATAATTATACAAAGTGAAATAGCTGCGATTACAAGCCCCCACCAGAAACCTTTTAGCATCATTCCGTATTTGAAAGCCAAAGCATACCCCATAGGCAAGAATAAAACCCAATACGCAGTGAAGTTAGCGACTAATACAACCCCTGTTTTTTTAATTCCTTTGAAAATTCCAGCTAATCCTATTTGTAAACCGTCAAAAACTTGGAATACGGAAAGAATATACAACACAGGAACACAAATTTCGAAAAGATTTTTGTCTATAGTAAATAGTCCTACTAAAGTTTTTGGGAATGTTGAAAATATAATAGAACTAAAAATCATAAAACTAATACACATAATCAAGCCCACAAGAGAATATCTTTTTAAATCATAGATATTACCAGCACCGTTTGCGAATCCAACCTTAACCGAAATTGCGTTTGAAATTGCAAAAGGAACCATAAATGAAACTGTAGTAAGTGTGCAGACCAAATTCTGCGCTGCAGCGTAAACGCCAGCAACTCTGCCCATCAAAATAGCAACGCTATTGAATGCAACAAATTCAACTAATATTGCAAATGAAATAGGAAGTCCGATTTTGATGAGGCTTTTGTAATAGTCTTTTTCTTGATAATTTCTTAAACGCATAATAATAAAACAATATGCTAATAAGACAAGTCCCATAAAATATCTGACAATAAAACTTGCAATAGCTAATCCTAGAACACCCATTGATGGTATTGAGCCGAAACCGAAAACAAGAACTATATTTAAAATAATGTTTAAGAATACTGCAAATACAGTGAGTAGATTTGGAAACATTACAATTTCAAATGCTTGTAAGTATTCTTTTACTGCAGCGTGTAGGTATCCGCCAAAAGTTGCAAACGCAGTTACAAACATATATTCCTTAATCATTGGAACAAGATGTTCTTCAAATTTCATAAAATCTACAAGTGGAATAAATGCTAATACTGCAAACATTACTATTACGCTCAAAATCATTGCAAAGCGAATTGTTGGGAAGAAATATTTTTTTGCAGCTTTTTTTTCTCCTCTAAAATTCGATAACAAAGGAGAAACGCTTGCAATCAATCCAATCCCAAATGTCTGTATACAGTTTGTAATTGCTGTTGCAATGCTAATAGCCGCAAGTGTGTCTGTTGAATGTCTTCCTGCAATCAAAACATCCCCTGCTCCGATTAAGATGAAACCTAAATTCCCCATAATAATCGGTAGGGCAATGTTCAATAATTCTTTAGCGTAGTGTCTGAATTCGAGTTTACTCATACGCTTAAATTATAACACAAGAAAATAAAATTAAAATAAAGGAGCGTTAAGTGTATGGATTTTATATAACAAAGAAGGTGCAAATAATTGCACCTATAAAAACTTTTTGAATTTATTTGTAATTCTAAATAATTAATGATGGTATTCTTCTTGAAGCATTTTATAATCTAATTCATGAATGTTTTTAGCTGATTTAAAGGTTTCTTTATTAAAAGTTTTTTCATATAAATCTTGTTCAACAGCTCCTTTTGGAAAAGTTTCATTAAATAATTTGGCATCTTTTCCTGTAAAGACATCAAGGTATTTATTATTTTCAAACATTTGTACAGGCTTCTTTTTAACTACTTCATAAAACCTAAAAGGTTTATCCTTTAGTTTTGTCATTATATCTTCAGCTGGACGTGGAATACGGTATCGTGCGTTAAAACTAGGCTTTGATTGACTAATATTTGTAATTAAATTAATCTGCATATATTTCTCCTTTTATGTTCATACAACAGAGGCGATGTCTTTTGCCATCGCCTCTGTATGATATTTTTTATTTTTTCTCTTTACCAGTTCTTTTGTAGTAGTCTTCGATAAAGCCTGTGTTGAATTGTCCGCTAATGAAAACTGGATCTTCAACAATGTCTTGGTGAAATGGAATAGTTGTTTCAACACCAGTAACAACATATTCTTTCAAAGCACGATACATTCTGCGTCTTGCTTCGTTACGAGTTCTTCCCCAACAAATAAGTTTTCCTATCATACTGTCATAGTATGGTGGAATTTGATATTCTTGATATGCGTGAGAGTCAACTCTTACTCCAAAACCACCTGGAGTTACATAACCTGTAATTTTTCCTGGGTTTGGCATAAAATCTTTTGCAGGATTTTCTGCATTGATACGGCATTCAATAGCGTGACCTCTTAAAACAATATCGTCTTGAGTAAAATCTAATTTTTCACCAGAAGCTATCAAGATTTGTTCTTTAACCAAATCAACGTTAGAAATCATTTCTGTAACACAGTGTTCAACCTGAATTCTTGTGTTCATTTCCATAAAATACCATCTGCCATCGTGGTCAAGTAGGAATTCACAAGTTCCCGCGCCTTCGTAATTGATAGCTTTAGCTGCTCTAACTGCCGCCGCACCCATTTCTGACCTTGTTTTTGCGTCAATAGCAGGTGATGGAGCTTCTTCGATTAATTTTTGGTGACGACGTTGGATTGAGCAATCTCTTTCGCCCAAGTGAACAACGTTGCCATATTGGTCACCCAAAATTTGAACTTCTATGTGACGAGGGTTTTCCAAGAATTTTTCTGCATAAACATCAGGATTTCCGAAGAAATTTTGTGCTTCAGATTGGCATAGGTTGAAGTTTGTTTCAACTTCGTCATCAGAGCGAACAACTCTCATACCTTTACCGCCACCGCCTGCAGTAGCTTTCAAAATAATTGGATAACCTGCTCTGTGAGCAAAGTCTTTTACTTCTTGTGCAGTTTTCAAAATTCCTGTACCTGGTGTAACTGGAACATTGTTTTCAATCATTGTTTTACGAGCTGTAGCTTTGTCGCCCATTTTTCTCATTGCTTCTGCTGTTGGCCCAATGAATTTAATTCCGTGCTTTTCACAAATTTCTGCAAAATCTGCACGTTCAGACATAAATCCGTATCCTGGGTGTATTGCATCAGCACCTGAAACAAGCGCTGCTGAAATTATTGCAGGAATACTCAAATAACTTTGAGAACTTTGTGCAGGTCCAATGCAATAAGCTTCTGTAGCAAGTCTTACGTGCAAAGAATTAGCGTCAGCTTGTGAATAAATTGCAACTGTTGGAATTCCTAGCTCTCTACAAGCTCTTATAATCCTAACCGCTATTTCTCCACGGTTTGCAATTAATACCTTTTTTAACATTTCTATCCCTTTTCAACAATATAGAGGTAAGTTTAAAGCGTGAAGATACACTCCACGCTTTATTACTTCTCTTATTCTATATACATTAAAACTTGTCCGAATTCTACTGGTTGACCGTCTTGAACACAAATTTCAACGATTTTTCCAGAAAATTCAGATTCGATTTCGTTCATAAGTTTCATTGCTTCGACGATACAAACAACATCGCCTTGAGCAACTGTTTGACCTACTTCTACAAAAGGTTTTGCATCTGGAGATGGAGCTTTGTAGAAAGTACCAACCATTGGAGAAGTAAGAGCTTTGCCACGTTTTACTTCTTCTTGAGCTGGAGCAGGAGCTGTCGCAGGTTGAGCAACTGGTGCTGCTACAACAGGAGCTGGTGCGGCTGCAACAACAGGTGTTCCTGTGATAACATCTTTGCGAATTGTGATTGCTTGTTCTCCATCTTCAAGAGAAATTTCTGTCAATGTAGTTTCATCAACAATCTTCGCAAGTTTTTCAATGTATTCAATATCAAATTTCATTGTTTTTACCTCATTAAATAAATTAAGCACGGTCTAAATATTCATTAGTTCTAGTGTCTACACGAATAACGTCACCGTTAGAAATAAAGAATGGAACGTTTACAACTGCGCCAGTTTCAAGTTTAGCTGGTTTAGAACCGCCTTGAGCAGTGTTTCCTTTTTCAGCAGGTGGAGTGTCTACAACTTCCAATTCTACGTGAGCAGGAATATCTACACCAATAATTCTTGATTCGTGCATAAGAACTTGTACGTTCATATTTTCTTTTAAGTATTTTAAACCGTCACCGATCTGTGCTTCAGTTAAGTGCAATTGATCGTATGATTCGTTGTCCATCATTACATAATCCGCACCTTCTTTGTATAAATATTGCATTTCACGGCGATCAAGAGTTGCTTTCCCAACTTTTTCACCAGCACGGAAAGTTTTTTCAATAACTTGTCCTGTTTCTACGTTTTTAAGTTTTGATCTTACGAATGCTGCACCTTTACCAGGTTTTACGTGTAAAAATTCTACAACAGACCACAATCCGTTGTCTAATTGAAGTGTTAAACCAGTTTTTAAATCGTTAACTGAAATCATATTTTTCCCCTTTTTTAAAGTAATAATTCTCTTATTTTATCTTGATATTATCACAAAGATTGAAAACTTCAAATATTTGTAACAATTTTACGATTGTTGTTAACAAAGATATCAGATTTTTTGTGATAAAATTTATTTATGGCAGAAGGACAAGTTTACAAAATTCATTCGGATTTTTATTACATTGACAATGGTCTTGAGTTTTTTGAATGTAAAGTTCGTGAAGTTTTAAAAAAACGCAAGGACAAAATTCTTGTTGGTGATTTTGTTATATTTAACGATGGTTATATTGAAGAAATTATTCCTCGCAAAAACTTCATAAGCAGACCTGCGGTTTCTAATATTGACCAAATAATAATTGTTTCTGCATTAAAAGAACCTGATTTGAGCCTTACTCAACTTAATCGTTATATTGCGTTAGCGAAGTATTACAATATTGAGCCTGTGCTTTGTTTTAACAAAGATGATTTGGAGTTTGAAAGAGGTTTGAAAAAAAGAATTCATGATATATATGAATCAACACTAGGGTACAAAATTGTCTATACATCAGCAATTGAACATAATGGAATAAAGGCTTTTGAAAAATTATTAAAAGATAAAACCAGTGTTTTATGTGGTAATTCTGGTGTTGGCAAATCTAGTTTGGTTAATGCTATTAATCCTGATTTGAATTTGCGTACGAAAGAAGTGAGCGAAAAAACACAAAGAGGGACTCACACAACTCGCCATTGCGAAATTATTAAATTAAACGACACCTCTAGAATTGTTGATACTCCAGGGTTTAGTAATGTGCGTTTTGATTTTATATTACCTGCAGACGTTGATTTATTATTTGATGAGATTGCAGAATTAAGAGATGGGTGTAAATATGCAGACTGTTTGCATTTTCACGAAGATGGATGTAATGTTTTGGCAAATCTAGATAAAATTGATGATACTAGGTATGATAGCTATTTGGCGTTTGTCGAAGAAGCTAAAGAATACAAAGAGAAAGTTAAGTATGAAGGTCGAAAGATAGAATATTCTAAAAAAATTCTACACAACAGAGAAGTCGTAAAAATAAGTGGTAAAAAACGCCAATCTGCACGTAATACAAGAAAACAAAGTTATAGAAATTTAGGGGTTGAGGAAGAATAATGGATTTGAGTGAATTAATTGAACTTGTAAATAAAAGTTTAGATGAGTACATGGATATTGTATATCCGCACAAGATTTTTAAATCGATGAAGTATACTGTTATGCTACCTGGAAAAAGGTTGCGTCCGATAATGTGTTTAGAAAGTTCAAGATTATTTGGTGGTAGTATTGATGATACTTTGCCAACAGCTTGTGCAGTGGAAATGTTACATGCACAAACTCTAATTCATGATGACTTGCCTTGTATGGACAATGATGATTACAGAAGGGGAAAACTTACTAATCATAAAGTTTTTGGTGAAGCAATGGCTGTTCTTGCTGGAGATGCATTATTGACTTTTGCACCTCAACTCATTTTGAAAAAGTCTAAACAGTTGGGCGCTGAAAAGCTAGTTAAAATAATGGAAGAATATTTTCAAGCTGCGGGTGCTTATGGAGTGATAGCTGGGCAGGTTGTCGATATAGAAAGTGAAAAAGTCTATTCTGCTTATCAAGCGTTTGATGCTGAAGAAGAATTTACTGATGAAGATGCTGAAGTTCTTCATTATATTCATCTTCACAAGACGTCTGATTTGTTTAAGCTTGCACTTCGTTCTGGAGCAATAATAGGTGGAGCTGATGAAAAAGGTTTGATGGCAATTGCTGAATTTGGAGAAAAAATGGGAATTGCGTTTCAAATTGCTGATGATATTTTGGATGAAATTTCAACGTTTGAAGAAATGGGTAAGACTTTGGGTAAAGACAAAGCTTCTGGTAAATTGACCTATGTAACGATGTATGGATTAGACAAAGCAAAAGAAGATTTGTTTAAATTAATAGAAGATAGCCGTAATATTTTAAAAGAAAACGATTTGCATTCTGATATTTTCAATGCGATTTTGGACAAAATTGAAAAATCTGCAAAGTAAATTGAAAACTTTTGTAAAGCGGTTTGCCTTTGTGATTAGTTATGTTAATATAAATTTTGGACACACTAGGAAAGAGAGCAGGAATTAATGATTAGTAAAATTGTAGGTACAGGTTATGAAGCGATTATTTCAGGTTTAGCAGCTGCATTTTTTGCGCAAGTTTTGAAATTTATCATATTTACAATAAGAACTAAAAAAGTTAATTTCAAAATCTTTACTACAACAGGTGGTATGCCAAGTTCACACTCTGCTGGTGTTATGGGTTTAGCTACATCTGTTGGTTTGATTGAAGGTTTTGACAGCGTTGTTTTTGCTGTAGCAATTGGTTTTGCTCTTGTAACTATGTACGATGCGGCAGGTGTAAGACGTGCGGCAGGTAAAACAGCAGCTTATTTAAATAGAATGATGGCAGACTTCTACGAGCACGGAGTTCAAGCTATTGGCGGAAAGTTAAAAGAACTTCTTGGTCATACTCCGTTTGAAGTTGTTATGGGTGCTATTTTCGGTGTCTTGTTTGCTTACTTTTTCCATCAATATTTATTAGGTTAAGAACCTATTGCCTTTTTGGGATATTCATGTATAATATTGGTGTTGAGGGTTTATAGCGCAAGGCTATATCCGAAGTTTGTACCCTTAGGAAAGAAAGAGATACTCCAAGTAAATGGGTGTTGAAGAATTTAATTACAAGTTTATAAAAGAAAACGCAAGTGCTGGTAGCTGGAGGCGTGGTTATGAATATCATTTGAAAGATATGGTGTTCGATACTTATCCTGAAAAAAACTTTTATATGGGTAAGGTGAAAGGTAATTTCCAAGATCACTATAAAACAGATTTGATATTTAAAAAGAACAAAGTAGAGGCTCGTTGCAATTGTCCATTGAAAGAAGAATGGTGTAAACACGCAGTTGCTGTCGCTCTGAAGGCTATTGACGAGCACGCTTACGAAGATTGGTTAGAAACAAAGTTTGGAATTGAACCAAATTTTCCTGATGAAAATACTGCGTTGACAGAAGCTCCAAAAGGAAATTTTATTTTTCACTTTAATCCAAAGAGAAAGGCTAATTTCTTTTCTATTCTTGTAATGTCTAGAGAAACAGGCAAGGTTGTAAGACAAATTGAACCTATTCTTCGTGGACTAATTGAAGCTCAAAAACAAGATAAGAATTTTGAATTAAATAATTCGCAAAAGGTTGAGGTTGCAATTTTCCAACAATTACTTACTGTATCAAGACAAGATAAAAAAGCTGGTTGGTACGATATCCCGATCACAAAATTTGGACCTTTGTTTAGTTTATTAGCAAAAGCTGATGAAGTTTTAGACGAAAAAACAAAGGATAGATTGAAGTTTACTGATGAAGAATGGAAATTAAAATTATTTGTAAATTCTGGTTCTCAAGGAACAATCCTTTTATCTTTAGAATGGATAAGACCTGATAAGGATGATGTTATTCCGTTTGAAGAAGTAAGATATTTTTCAAGACATTTAAAATGGGGTAGATATAAAAACTTGATTTTCCCAACAAATGTTGCAATTCAGGTTTTGCCTCAAAATTTAATCAAATCAAGTTTTACTGATTTGAAAGATTCTGAAGGTGGTAAATTTATTTATGAGGAGCTTCCAAAACTTCGTGAAGTTATGGATGTGGAAATTGCAGAAAATATTACTAAATTAATGTTAGAAGAACGTCCGCCTCTCAATATTGTTACTCTTGGAATTGATTATGACCAATCTTTGAAAGCTACTTTGGAATTTGAGTATGATGGAGTTAAGGTTCCGTTTTCAAAAACTGCAGACAGATCACCTTACATTACTATAAAAAAACAAGGTGAAGATTTAATCTATTGGATTAAAAGAAATTATAAACACGAAATCGAATCTTATCAAATGCTTTTGGCTTGTAAGTTTGTTCCAATGCAGACGAATAATTTGGCGTTGGAAAAAGAAAACGCTATTGATTTTTACAATTATTATATTAAGCAAGCTGGTGAAGGCTGGAAGTTTGAAGAAAAAGATGATATGAATTTCTTCAAATTGATGGAAAATCCTTTCAAACTTTGTGCAAAAATAGATTTTAGTGAGGAAGCTTCTGATAGTTTTGATATCACTTTGTATGGTCAAGCGGGTGATGAGATTATTCCGTTTGATGAAGTGTATGAAACTATCCAAAGTGGAGAAAAATACAGCCGTATAAGAAGTTTAGGCTTTGTTGAATTCCCAGCGCAAAATATTTACGCAATGATGCGTGCTTTCAACTCTTTTGATGTTTATAGAAACGCTGATGATAAGTTTACAGTAAAAACTTATCGTGCAGGTTTGATTAATGAGTTGAAAAATTTGGATGTGGAACTTGTCTTGAGTGAAGAATTTGAAAAATTCTGGACTCAAATGTCTTCATTCTCAACTGCTGACGGGCATGATTTGCCAGAAAATATTAATGCTGAATTCCGTGAATATCAAATCAAAGGGTTTGGATGGCTTTGGTTTATGTATAAATACGGATTGAATGGTATCCTTGCTGATGATATGGGTTTGGGTAAAACTCTTCAGGCATTAGCAGTGTTGCAAAAAGCTAAAGAAGTTGATGGCTCTGCTCCTGCGTTGGTAATTTGTCCGACTACGGTTGTGTTTAACTGGGAATCTGAAATCCAAAAATTTGCACCATCATTAAGCTGTTTGAAACTGTCAGGTACTGATAGAAAAACTTTATTCAAAGAAATTCCAAACCACGATGTCGTAATTACAAGTTATGCACTTGTTCGTCGTGATATTGAAAAGTTACAGAAATATAATTTTAGATATGTGATTCTTGATGAATCTCAAAATATTAAAAATGCCTTATCGCAAACAGCTCAAGCTGTTAAGAAAATTAATGCGGAACATAAACTTGCTCTTTCTGGTACTCCAATCGAAAATAAACTAGAAGAATTGTGGTCAGTATTTGACTTCTTAATGCCAGGATTCTTGATGAGTATTTCAGAATTCAATTTCCGATACGTAAATCCGATTATGGAGCGTGGTGATAAAACTGTTGAAAAACGCTTGAAATTGCAAATATTCCCATTCATTTTACGTCGTATGAAACGTGATGTTGCAAAAGATCTTCCTGATAAAGTCGAAAACATTGCATACTGTGAACTTACTGACGAGCAAAAAGATTTCTATTTACAAGTTCTTGACAGTACTAAAGAAGAACTGTTTAAATCTATTGAACAAAATGGTCTTGAAAAAAGCAGATTATCAATTTTTTCTGCATTGCTCCGCTTGCGTCAAATCTGTTGTCACCCAAGACTTTATGACAAAGAAAACGTTAAGCATGTTATGTCTTCAGGTAAGTTTGAGAAACTTAAAGTTATGCTTGAAGAAATTATTTCAGAAGGTCATAGAGTACTTCTATTCAGTCAATTTGTTAATATGCTAGATATAGTAAAAGGCTGGTTAGAACGTGAAGGCATTGATTACGAATACTTGACTGGTAAGACAAAAGACCGTCAAGCTGCTGTTGAAAGATTTAATAACAGTAAGGTTCCAATATTCTTAATCAGTTTGAAAGCTGGTGGTACTGGTTTGAACTTGACTGGTGCAGATTATGTAATTCACTACGACCCATGGTGGAACCCTGCAGTTGAAGACCAAGCTACAGACCGTGCGTACCGTATTGGTCAAACTAAAAAAGTTTTTGTTTACAGATTAATTACAAAAAATACAGTTGAAGAAAAAATTCAAAAGCTAAAAACTGTTAAACGTAATCTTGTTGATAGCGTAATTTCTGTTGACAGAAATATTGTGAAATCTCTGACAATGGACGATATCAGAGAAATATTCTCTGCTGATTAGGAGGTGTGGTATGAATAGATATTGGACTTTAGCTATTTTTATGCTGGTACTATTCATTTGTGTTGGTTCTGTTAATTCTTATTTTCTTGACAAAAGAAAGAAATTTGAGGCCCAACAAGCTAAACAAGCACAGTTAGAGCAAACTGTTGAAACTCCTGTCGAAGGTGAACACTCATCAGATGATGAATTTTCTGATGAAGAAGAATACGTTGAAGAAGATGAGGAGTATGTTGAGGAAGAAACTGTTGTTTCTGAACCTGTGGTGCAGACTCCAAAAGCAAAATTTGAAGTTCCAAAAGCAAAATTTGAAGTTCCAAAAGCTAAAAGATCCTCTCATTGTCAAATATTATCTGGAGAGTTGATACAAATTCCTTGTAGCAACGAAATTGATATTATTCATGGTTCTTGTAATGGTTCGTACGTTGTTACAGATATGAAAGATACTAAAACGGATAAATATTTAGGTGTATCTGATGGGCCTAAAGAATTACATGAGTATTTTGAAGCAAATGAAACTGGAGAGAAAATGTCTTGGCGTGTTGCAAAAGATGCTTGTGAGGCTAAAGGTTTTCGTCTACCTAATGCAACCGAATTGGCAAATATAATGGAAGCGCAAAAACGTATTTGCGGGATACCTTTAGTTGATGATGATTACTGGGCTGATGCAAATGGTATGAGAAGTGCAGTTTATTGTAACAAAAGTGGTGAATGCTCTACTTACGAACCACATTTAGTAAAAAGACAACCTCAATTGTTGTGTAGAGTGCGTTGCGTAAAATAATTTTTTATTCATATCTTAATGCGTCAATTGGGTTTAAAAGAGAGGCTTTGTATGCTGGATAAAAACCTGCAAAAACCCCAATTAAACCTGAAACTGTTAACGAAAGTATTATTGAAAAACTTGATATTAAGATATTCATTTGGGTTAATATGTGAATTAATTCTGCGCCGGCAACACCAACAACGATACCTATTAATCCACCAATTATAGACAACAAAAATGATTCTATTAGGAATTGTATTCTTATATCAGATGCAGTAGCTCCGATTGCCATACGGATACCTATTTCTTTTGTTCTTTCTGTTACAGAAACAAGCATAATGTTCATAATGCCGATACCACCGACAAGTAGTGATACTGATGCAATTGCACCTAATAATATGGACATTGTTTGAGCGGAAGATTTAATTGTTTCCTGCATTTCGGCAAGGTTTCTGATTTCGTAATCGTCATCTTGAGTTTTACCAATGTTGTGGCGTCTTCTCAATATGTCGTGAATATCATTCTGTGCAATATCTAGAGTTTCTTCGCTTATGGCTTTTACGTTTATCATTTTTACAGAACCAGGGAAGTCTGTTCCAAAAACTTTTTTTTGTGCGGTTGTAATTGGTATGAATACTAAATCGTCTTGGTCCATACCCATTCCGTTTTCACCCTTGATTTTTAAAAGACCTATAACTTTGAACGGAACATTCCCGATACGCATAGTTTTGTTAATTGGATCCATATCTCCAAAAAGTTCAGTAGCAACTGTGTTGCCGATGATAGCTACTTTTGTATTATTTTTTATATCTTCTGGGATAAAGTTTCTTCCGTCGACAATTTCATAATTCCTAATATGCAAATACGATGCAGTTGTTCCAGCTACAGACGTTGACCAGTTTTGGTTTCCGTAAGTTAGTTGTTTTGCTTGGGCTGTGTATGGAGCAACCATTAACACGCCGTTAGCTAATTTTTCAATGGCTTCAGCGTCTTTCAATGTTAGCGTTGGTTTAGTCCCAGAACCCATTCTGACACCGCCTGAAGTCGCTGAACTTGAACGAATCATTAATAAGTTGCTACCCATAGATTCCATATCTTTTGCAATTTTTGCGCTGGCTCCTGAACCAACTGCAAGCATAATGATTACTGCGCTAACGCCTATAATTATACCTAGAGAGGTTAACATTGAACGCATCTTGTTTATTTTTAGCGAAACTATTGCCATTTTTAATGTCGATTTGAAATCTATCATTCAGAGTATCCTTTTAGTATGGAATTGTTGTATGTTCGTTTATTGTGTCAGATATTATTTTCCCGTCTTTGAATTTTACCACTCGTTTGCAATATTGAGCGATATCAGGTTCGTGAGTTACTAGAATTATTGTTTTTTTCATCGTTTTATTTAGGTTTACAAAAAATTCCATAACTTCAATACTTGTTTTTGTGTCTAAATTACCTGTAGGTTCGTCAGCTAATATTAGAGGCGGATCGTTTACTATTGCTCTTGCGATTGCGACACGTTGTTGTTGTCCGCCTGACATTTGGTTAGGCATATGGTCTTCTCTTTTTTCCAAGCCAACAATTTTTAAGGCTTTTTTTGCGCGTTCTTTTCGTTCTTCTTCTGGTATTCCTTTGTATATCATAGGAAGTTCGACATTTTCGAGAGCTGATGTCCTTGCGATAAGATTGAATCCTTGAAATACAAATCCCATTTTTACATTTCGGATATCTGCAAGTTCATCAGCATTCAGAGAAAACATATCAATTCCATCTAGGTAGTAACTTCCTGAATTTGGTTTATCCAAAGAACCTAGCATATTCATAAAAGTTGATTTCCCAGAGCCAGAAGTTCCCATAATAGCAACGAATTCTCCATTCTCAACGCTTAATGATACATTATCAAGAGCATTGAAGGAATCTTCTCCTGTTTGGTATGTTTTTATAGCATTTTTTACTTCAATTAAAGCCATTTTATATCCTTGTTTAGAACATTCTTGGTGCTCGAGGAGTACGTGTACCTTTTTTAGTTTCTTTTCCTTTAATACCAACAATTATTTCAGAATTTTCTGCAATGTTTTCTGAAGTTAATTCAGAGAACAAATCGTTGCTTGCGCCAAGAGTAATATCGTGTCTTGTAGGTTTACCGTTTTCAAGAACCCAAAGCCCTTGATTTTTATATTTTGTGCCGTCAGTGTTTGGTGTAAATTTTAGTGCTGTGTTAGGTGCACAAAGAACTTGTTCTCGTTTATTGGTAATTATTGAAACGTTAGCTGTCATTCCAGGTTTAAGTTTCAGGTCGTTGTTTTCAACATCAACGATAACAGAATAAGTTACGACATTGCTCGTGTTGGTAGAAGCAAGGCGTACTTGTGTAACTTTGCCGTGAAAGATACTATCTGCATAACCGTCAAGGGTATATGTAACATTTTGGCCCTCGTCTACTTTGCCAATATCAGCTTCAGAAACGTTTACTTCGATTTGCATTTTTGTTAAGTCTTGTGCAATTGTGAAAAGTTCTGGAGCTTGAAAGCTTGCCGCAACGGGTTGTCCAAGGTCAATTTTACGTGAAATTACTGTGCCGTCAACGGGAGCTATAATTTTTGTGTAACCAAGGTTTGTCATAGCAGTTTTTAGCGTTGCTTGATATTGAGAAATTTGTGCTTGTGCAGCATTGATTTGTGCTAAATCAGATTTGTAAGTACTTTCTTTCTGGTCAAGTTCACTTTTTGCTACATACTGTTTTTCGTATAAATTTTTATAACGTTCATACATCAACTTATCATAGTCCATAACAGCTTGAAGTCTGGCTAGGTTTGCATGAGCGTTTGCAATTTGGGCTTGATTTTGTTGAACTTGAGCTTCGAAGTTCGCTGGGTCAATTTGTGCCATAAGCTGACCTTTTTTAACTTCAGAGTTAAAGTCAACGTATATTTCTTTTATTAGCCCTGATACTGTCGAACCAACGCTGACTGTGTTTACAGGGTTGATTGTGCCAGAAGCTTCAACAATTTCTGTTATTGTGCAACGTTTTAAAGGTTTTGTTTCATATTTAATTTGGTTTCCGATAATAATGTGTGAACAAATCCCTGCAGATATTGCTGCTAATAATAGTCCTGTGACAAGGTATCTTTTTTTGATTGCCATTAGTTTTTGTCCTCTATTGTTATTTTAATTGCTGGTTTAAGAGCAATTGCTTCTTCTAATTTCGCTCTTGCTACATTATAATTGTATACTGCTTCAACGTACGCTTGTTGTGCGTTGTTGTAATTTACTTTTGCATCTTGAAGTTCGATGTAATCGCCGATGCCTACAAAATATCTGCCGTCTGCAAGTTCCAAATTTTCCAAAGTTTGTTTTACTTTTATTGCTAACAGTGGTATTTGTTTTTCTAGTTGAGCCATATCTATGTATGCAGATTGAACTTCAAAATAGATATTTTGTTTAAGCAATTCTATGTCGTTTTGTGCAATTTGAACTTGGATTTTTCCCGCATCAATTTCACTTTTCTTGCCAAGTATATTTACAGAACTTCTGATTCCTATTCCCAAGTTGTAGGAGTTTGTGTCTGAAGTGTTTCTGTAACCGTAACTTCCTGTACCTGTTATTTCTGGGTAATATTCTCTTTTTATGTAAAGCAAAGATTGTTTCATTGCTTTTAGTGTGTTTTCATAGGCTTTTAAATCAGGTCTGTTTTTTATAGCTATGTCAACAGCTTCTTCAAACGTGTACGGAAATGGTTGAAAATCATAGTTCTCAATTACGTTTAATTTTTCAACTGATGATGTCAAGGTTGCATTTTCAACTTCTTTTGGGAGAGTGCTTAAATCTTTCTTTTCTGAAATTTTTGTTAAATTAACAGGGATTTCGTTTCTTTTAAAGTTGAATGTTTCGGTTGTCTTGATTTCATATTCTGGCGCATAGGCTATGTACATTGAATTGTTTAGTCTGACAATTGCATTTTTGTACATTTTTTCAGATTGAACAAACGCAACTTTTGAATCACTCAAGTAAACTTCAGCGTTTACAAGGTCAATTTTTGATTTTATGCCTTCATCAAAGTACGCTTTTGTTCTTTGGTAGTTGCGTTCGTTTATTTGAACGTTAGCTCTGTTTACATCCATAGCGGCTTTTGCTGCCAAAACTCCGTAATAGTTGTTTCTAACAGTGTAGATTGTTTCTAAAACAGTGTTGTCAAAGTTGAATTCAGATGCTATTTGATTGAATTTTTGCATACGAATTCTTGAATTTGTTTTGCCAAAGTTCCATATAAGCTGGCTTACAGAAGCTTCTGCTGTGTAATAATTGTTGGTTGTATCTCTCAATGCGGTATGGCTGTTTGAATAATATCCGCCAGCACCCACTCCTATTGTTGGGAAGTATGCTGATTTTGCTAATGAAACATTTGTTTTACTCAATTGCCAGTTGTAACGTGATTTTTTAACAGTCGGACTATTTTTTAAGGCTATTTCAATACAATCTTCCAAGCTTAAAACTACACCTTTTTGAACTGCAGCAACTTCAGCGCTTATTGCCTGAGGTGTGGCTAAAGAAAAAAGGGGTTGCGGGGTAAATGCCATAGCTAATATACTTAAAGCAAAAAGAATTTTTAATTTATTATGATTTATCAATTTGTATATCCTTAAAATTTGCACGTCACTTATTTAACGATATTAATACCAAACAAGTTCATTTTTATCATTTATTGATATGAAATTATGTTTTTTTATGATAGTATTGTCCTGTACAAAAAATATGCGTGGAGCGCAGAGGATATTAGCTATGAATAACAATGATGTTTTAGTGTCTATCATTGTACCTGTGTACAATGCTGAAAATTATTTGCCAAAGTGTTTGGATAGTTTGATTGCGCAAACTCTTTCTGCTATAGAAATTATTTGTGTAAACGATGGTTCTGTTGATAACTCTTTGAAAATTCTTGAAGAATATGCAAAAAAAGATTCGAGAATTTTTGTGGTTAATCAACAGAATAAAGGTGTTTCGTCTGCAAGGAATGTTGGGCTTGAACTTGCAAAAGGTGAGTTTGTTGGTTTTGTTGATTCTGATGATTGGATTGATTGTGATTATTACGAAAAACTTTATAATTATGCTAAAGAATACAATTCAGAAATGTCAGCTTGTAGTATATTAAGACATCGAAAACATAACAAAAAGTTTTTTATTAAGTATGACAAAGTCGCTTATTATACAGAACCTTCTGAAATCGTTCAGGTGGCAAAAATTCCACAATGGAATTATACGGTTAACAAAATTTATAAATTAACTTCGCTTAAATCTTTAAATGTTACCTTCCCTGAAGGTAAATTATTTGAAGATGTGTATTGGTCTCCACGTGTTGTTTCTCAATTGAAAGGTTTGGTTACTGTACCATCTATTACTTACCACTACAGAGCTACTGCAGGTTCTATTGTTGATAGAAGTTCTAAAAAACATAGAGAAGATTTAGAGTGGGCGATTTTGCAGTCAGTTAATTTTTTGGAACAAAATAATATAAAAATAATGAATAAATGTTCAATTGGTGCAAAAACTTATATAAAAATATTAGGAGCAAAACTTTTTACAATCGAACATTTTTATCCAAAAAATACATTGTATAAATTGTTCGGATTTATACCTTTTTTAACCATAGAAGAAAAACAATAAGCTATTAAAAAAACGGGATGAATTTCATCCCGTCTTTTCTTTTTAAATACTTTGTTAAATTGCAATTGTTGTAGCTTCTATTTCTAACTCAATTGGAGCTTCTTCAATTACCTCAACTTTGATTTCGTTAAGCTGTTGGTTTTCTACAGTTGGTTCAGGTGGTACGAACCCGCCAGCTTTGCTTCCTGCTTTTGTAGCTGCAAGCATTGCTGGGTCAGGATTTTTCTTGTAGTTGTTGTAATCTGTCATAATCTTGTTAACGAAACGTTTTGTTTCTGTAAAAGGTGGTATGGCATTGTATTTTTTTACGTTACCTGGACCTGCGTTGTAAGCTGCAAGAGCTAATTCCATTGAACCGAACATTTTGTACATCATTTTGTAGTACATAATGCCGCCTTTGATGTTGTCGTTTAAAAGATAAGGGTTTAAGCCCATTCTTTTTGCAGTGGAAGGCATTAATTGAAATACACCGACTGCTCCGTAGCTACTTCTTGCTTCGTGTCTGAAGCCTGATTCTGTTCTTGCAATAGAAAGTGCTATTGCAGGATCAACTCCTAGTTCGTGTGCATGTTTTACAATACTTGCTTTGATTGTGTTAATGTCTGATGCGTATGCCGGAGTACCAACGATGCCAATCAACATTAATGCAATGAGTAGTAATTTTTTCAAAATGTAATCCTCTGGTTGTAAATTGTCTATCCCCGAAAGTTGTATTTCTCTCCCCTTTTTTAAGGATTTAAACTCCCAAGAATTTGTATATACCAACATAATATTATAAAAAAATAACTTTTCAACCCTTTGTAAAGTACTAAATCGCTAAAATTATTGTGTGGTGCTGGTTTTGCAATTGTAAATTTTACGTTAAATAGAGGTTTTTGTCTTGTTTGCTAAACATATTTTTTATGTTAAAATCAAGCTAAAAGAATTAATTAAAAATTTAAGGAGATGAAAATGGAAAATAAAAAATTAGCAACTATCGGTGTATTTGGCGGTTCAGGTTTTTACAAATTTTTAGAAGATATTGAAGAAGTAAGAGTTGAAACTCCATACGGTATGCCAAGTGATAATTTGTTTATTGGTACTATTGGTAATCACAGGGTTGCATTTATGCCACGTCACGGCAGAAATCATACAATATTGCCACATCTTCTAAACTATAGAGCTAACGTTTGGGCTATGAAATCAGTTGGTGTTGAAAGAGTTATTTCACCTTGCGCGGCTGGTAGCTTGCAAAAACATGTTAAACCAGGTGATTTTGTTGTTTGTGATCAGTTTGTAGATTGGACTGATGGCAGAAAATCAACTTTCTTTGAAGGACCTATTGTTACTCACCCATCTCCAGCAGAAACTTATTGTCCTGAATTAAGAAATTTAGCTATTCAAACTGGTAAAGAATTAGGAATTACAGTACACGAACAAGGTACTGTTGTTGTTATTAACGGTCCAAGATTTTCAACAAAAGCAGAATCAAAATTCTTTACAAATCAAGGTTGGGAAGTTATTAATATGACAGCTTTCCCTGAAAATTATCTTGTAAAAGAAATGGATATGTGTCCAGTTAATATTTCTTTGATTACAGATTACGATGCAGGCTTGGTAGGTGATGTTCCTCCAGTTTCTCATCACGAAGTAATTGAAGTATTCAACAACAACTTGTCAAATCTAAAATCATTACTCTTCAAGATGATTGAAAAAATCCCTGCAGAAAGAAATAATTGTACTTGTGCAAATACTAAAAAAAGTTCTCAAATGTAATTTGTAGAGGTAAATTATGATGAAAGGTATAATTTTTGGCGTAGAAAATATTTTTGCAATTATTTATATTTTAATTATTGCAAGATGTTTGTTATCGTGGGTTCCAAATCTTGATTGGAAAAGACAACCGTGGCAATTTATAAGAGTTTCTGCGGATTTGTATTTGAACTTGTTTAGAAAATGGATTCCGCCTGTTAACGGGATTGATATTTCGCCAATTGTTGCATTTTTCGCTTTGTCAATTATTCATAGATTGGTAATGTTTATGTTGTATCAGTTTGTGTAGTAACTTGTCAAAATGGAAGTTTTAAGATAGAGTTTACATATTATGAAAATAATTATTTTTGGAGCTACGGAAGTTGGTTGCCTATTGGCAACAGAGTTCTTTGAAGATCATGATATTACTATCATTGACAAAGAAGAAAATAGAACTGAACAGTTTGATAAGTTGGATATCAGTTTTGTGCAGGGAAATGCGTCAGATATTGATGTTTTGAGATGTGCAGATATAAAGAATACTGATATTTTTATAGCTTGTACGCCTATGGATGAAGTTAATATTGTAGCTTGTTTAGCTGCAAAACGTTATGGGAAAGTCAGGACTATTTGTTTTGTAAGTAAAGAAGAATATAAAAATACGCTTACTTACGAAAAAAATGACGATTATTTTACAGATGTTTTTATTGATTATATTATTTGGCCAGAGGAGTTGTTAACTCAAGAAATTTTCAGGATTGTTACTGTTGCACACGCATTGGATGTTGAAAATTTTGCGGATGGCAAAGCTAGATTGTTAGAGTACAAAGTTAAAGAAAATCTTTCTATTGTCGGACAAAAAATTAAGGATGTTGGTTTCACGCAAGATACTTTGATTGTTGGTATTACTAGAAATGGTCAGTTGTTTATTCCAAATGGTGAAACTGAAATCCTTGTTGATGACAAGTTGATATTTATGGGAACTTCTCATTCTTTGGATGTTTTGGCGGGTACTTTTTTCCACGAAAATGAGTATGTAAAAAATGTTGCTATCATTGGTGGAGGAAATGTTGGTTTAATGCTTGCAAAAAGCCTTGAAGCAATGAAAATTCGCACAAAAATAATTGAGAAAAATTTAGATAGATGTCATTGTATGTCTGAAGAACTTTCAAATACTTTAATCCTTAATGGAGATGGTACAGATTTGAAACTTTTGGATGAAGAAGATATTGGTTCTTGTGATGTTGTTATTAGTGTGACTAACAATGATGAAAGAAATCTTCTTTGTTCTTTGCTTGCAAAACAATTGGGTGTGAAACGTGTTATCGCTAGGGTTTCAAAAGTTTTGAATATTCCATTGTTTGAAAGAGTCGGTATTGATGTTGCTATTTCTGCAAAAAATTCTGCTTTGAATGAAGTTAGAAATGATTTGTTAGATAACGATGTAGATATATTGGCAACAGTTGAACAAGGTCAGGGAGAAGTTTTGGAAATTGGTGTTTTGCCTGAATTCAGTGGAAAGAAAATTTTAGAACTTCAACTTCCTTGTCGTGCTATCATCGGAATTATTGAGAGAAAGAAAACTGTTATCATTCCAACAGGTTTAACGGAAATTCAATCGGGTGATGTTTTGATTATCTTTACAAAAGCCGAAGATGCTCAAGTGATAAAGGAATTTTTTAAAGTAAGTTAAGAAAAATAAAAGGTTAGAGGCTTTTATGCGTTTAAATTATTTGGCAAATGCAATCGGTTTAATTTTAAAGTATATTGGGCTGGTTATGCTTGTACCTATTTTGGTTGCCGTGTTTTATAAAGATTATGTTTCGATTTTGCCGTTTTTGACTGCTGGCGTGACTTCTATTTTAACAGGTTATGGCTTGCGTAAGTTTGTTAAAAATGCGTATAGAATTGAAAGTTTGAACGATATCAAAAAAGCTGAAGCATTGTTTGTTGTGGCTTTCTCTTGGATTATATTTGGATTGATAGCAAGTGTTCCATTCTTGTTTTATGGATTGAATCCAGTTAATGCTTTGTTTGAAGCCTATTCAGGAATTACAACTTGTGGTGCTACTATTTTAACTCATTTTGATTATCCGAAAACATTTTTCTTTTGGCGTTCATTTACTCAATGGTTAGGTGGTTTAGGAATAATTGTCTTGTTTATTGCAGTATTACCACAGTTTGCTGTTGCTGGACGTCAAATGTTTTATGCAGAAACTCCAGGGCCTACTGAAGATAAAATTACTCCTCGTATAAGAAATACCGCTTCTGCATTGTGGTCTATTTATGCAATATTAACTGTCATTGATACAATTTGTTTGCATTATGCGGGTATGCCTTGGTTTGATTCGATTTGTACTGCGCTGTCAACTTTGTCTGCGGGTGGTTTTTCTCCAAATCCAGAGGGAGTTGCGGGTTATCATTCTAGTTTAATTTCTTGGATTACTATATTCTTTATGTTCTTTGCAGGTGCTAGTTTTATGCTTCAGTACAAAGTCATAACTCAAAGAAAACCTTTGTTGCTTTTCAAAAGTGAAGAATTTCGTGCTTATGCAATAATTGTATTGATTATGTCCGGATTGATTGCTTGTGCGCTAATTATGAATGACGCATATCCTATTAAACAAGCTATAACCGATTCGCTTTATCAAGTAATAAGTATTACAACCTCAACAGGTAGTGCTAGTGTGGATTGGACTAAATGGGATTTCTTACCGCAGGCGTTGTTGTTTATGGTAATGTTTATGGGTTCTTGCGCAAGTTCTGCTGGTGCTGGTATTAAAATGACAAGATGGTTGTTGATTTATAAAACTATGAAAAACGCTTTGGTAAAAATCTTACACCCGAACGCAATTTTGAACGTGAAAATTGATAACGCTATCGTTCCTCAAGAAATTCTAAATCAGACCGTTGTTTTTGTGTTTTTCTATTTCTTGTGTTTCGCAGTTGGTGCCGCTTTAATAACTATGTTTGAACAAAATACTACAATCGGTATAACAGGTTCGATTGCAGCTTTAGGGAATATTGGTCCTGCTTTTGGTGAGGTAATTGGACCGATGGGTTCTTATGATGGCTTAACTCCTGTTTCAAAAATGGTTATGGTTATCTGTATGCTTGTGGGTAGGTTAGAGTTGTTTCCATTCTTGGTAATGTTCCAAAAAGATTTTTGGTCTATTAAAGAGTCTGCTTAAATTAGTAAATATTTTAAATAAAAAAGCGAATAAGTTAAATCATTCTTTATGAAAATAACTTATTCGTTTTTTATGTTAGTTATTAAATTGGACTATCCAATATAAGAATCGTAGAAAGCTGTCAAAAGTTCTTGACCTTTTATGATAGATTTGTAATCAACACTTTCTTCTACAGAGTGCATATTGTTGACATCAGCAAGTCCTACTAAAAATGGTAAGAAAGTTTCGCCTTTAGAGTTTTGTCTGTTTGCGTAGATATGAGTTTCTGCGCCTGCGTGGAATGATGAAATTTCTGGTTCAACGCCAACTTTTCTAGCTACAGCTTCGAATAATATTGGGATATAGTCATCTTGTGCTTTTTCAAAAGGTGGAAGATGTTCTTCGAATGTTATTTCAGCTTTTGCGATATCAAGATATTTGGTATTGAAATCTTCGATTTCGTAAATCATACAATTTTTTAGTTCTTGTTCTTTTTGTCTGTCAGAACTTCTGATTGAATAACTCGCTTCTGCTGTTGTGTTTATAATGTTTGTAACTTTGATGTTACCACCTTGAATTCCGCCAAGATTACAAGAAGTAATTACTTGTCCGTTTTCGGAATAGTACACACCTTGTGGTAGTGCTGTTACTATATCTGCGATAAGTTTAGCTGCATTTTCTCTTGTTTTGTCGGCTATATCAATTCCAGAGTGCCCGCCTTTGAAACTAGTAACCTTAATTTTAACGGTTGTATAGCTAGCACCAGATGTCATTAGTTGCCCCAAGCTGTCACTATCTAATACCAAAACGTATTTAGAATTTAGTTTTTCAAATTCAACGTTTCTGATGCCTGATGCTCCGTTTTCTTCATCTCTTGTAAATACAAGTTCGATTTCTCCGTGAGGTTTGTCAGATTTTGCAACTTTTGTTGCAAAATATAATGCGTTTGCCAATCCTGCCTTGTCGTCAGCACCTAGAGTTCTGCCTTGAGCTCTGATTAAATCTCCATCAAGGTACGTAACTACTGGACTATCATCTCCAATAACATCCATGTGTGATGATAACAAGATTGGAGGTTTAGTTTCATCGGTTGCCGGAATTCTAATAACTACATTTTTGTAGTTGTCTAATTTGCAATCCAAATTGTTTTCGTTGCAATAATTTTGTAGCCATTCAATAACTTTTTCTTCTTTCATTGATGGCGACGGAATTTCTGCTAATGTGCAGAACAAATTAATCAAATCGTTTTCTTCTCTTAATTTATTAATCGGCATTTTCTTCCCTCTGTTCTTAATGTTTAGAGTGTTCAACTTAATGTTAGCAATTTTCAACAGTATAATAGTACATTTTCTATCTCAAGTCAATAACAGAAATGCCATCTCCACCTTCTCCATCGCCACCAGCTCTAAAGGTTTTGACGTATGGTGAAGTCTTTAAGAAATCTCTAACTGCAGATTTTAATGCACCTGTGCCGTGACCGTGAATAACAGAAACTTCTGCAAATCCTGCAAGGCTAGCTTGGTCAAGGAATAATTCTAAAGCGTCAAGTCCGTCTTCTACAGTTTTGCCTCTGATATCAAGACGATTTGATATTTCTGTTTTTTTTAGTTCAAATGATTGGAAGCTAATTGGTGAATATCCGCTTTGTTTTTTTTCATATTTTTTGTCGTAAGGTGCAAGTTTCTCTTTGTCCATTTTTGTTTTAATGTTGCCCATTTGCACAAAAATTTTACCTTTTTTGTCAGGTTTAGATAGCACCGTAACTGTCTGATGAAGCTCTTTTACTAATAGCTTGTCGCCGATTTCAATCTTGTCAAAATCAACCGGTGCATATTGATTTTTTTCGTCGTATTTATCAAGTTTGTCTGTATAATCTTTTTCTAGTTTTGCAAGTCGTGAATAAGAACGTCTTGCTATTTTTTCAGTTTTTTCACGACGCATTTCTTCTAAAATTTCTTTGATTTCAGCTTTTGCTGAAAGCATTTCGTAATCAAATTTTGTTTTAATATTTTTTATTGTTTTCTTTTTGTCTTTTTTTATTGCTTCAAGATTTTCTTCGTATTCTTTTTTAATTTCGTCAGTTTCTTCTTTTATAGCTTCTGTTTCTTTTAAGTTATCACTCAATTTTTGTTGAGTTTCTTGTAATTTTTCTACTACCAAAATTGATGGATCTTTTTGGTTAATCAATATTTCTTTTGCTTTTTCTGTAATTTTATTAGGTAGACCAAGATTTGCAGATATTGCAATTGCGTTGCTTAATCCTGGAATTCCAATGAGTAATTTGTAGGTTGGTTTTAGAGAGTTTGTGTCAAATTCAACAGAGGCGTTTTTAAAATGTTGGTTAGAATATTCTAATGCTTTTAGTTCTCCGTAGTGCGTTGTAATCGTTGAATATGCACCTTTTTCTGTAATGTGTTCTAAAATTACTTTTGCTAAAACTGAACCTTCTTGCGGGTCTGTTCCGGCACAAATTTCGTCTAAAAGTACGTAAGTTTCGTTATCGGCTTTTTCAACTATTTCAATAATATTTTTCATATGAGATGAAAAAGTAGAAAGACTTTGCAAAATGCTTTGGTCATCACCAATGTCTGCAAAAACTTTTTTGAATGGATAAAGTTTTGCCATTGTGCAAGGTAGGAAAAATCCTGCTCGTGCCATTAATAAAAATAAACCAATAGTTTTAATGGTAACAGTTTTCCCGCCAGTGTTTGAACCTGTTATGACTAGAGATTTGTATGTTTTACCTATCTCAAAATCGTTGGTAACAATATTTTCTACAGTTCCAATTAATAGTGGATGTCGCATATTCTCAAATTCAACAATTTTATTATCTGTGATTTCCGGTTCTATCGCTCCAATTTTTGCTGAATAGCGTGCTTTTGCAAAGTGAAAATCAATTTCTGCTAGAGTTCTTTCTGTGATTTTCAAATCAGTCATTTTTTCTTTGACAAGAGCTGATAATTCTACTAAAATCCGAACTTCTTCTGCGTGAATTTGAGCTTTAATTTCTCTAATTTTGTTGTTTATTGGAACTAAACATTCTGGTTCAATATAAAAAGTTTTGTTTGTAGCTGATACGTCGTGGACAATCCCTTTTACTTTGTTTTTAGAAGGTGCTTTAACCTGAAAAACTATTCTATCGTCACGAGTTGTGTAAATGTTTTCTTGTAAATGTTTTGAAAATTCTGAAGAATTCAATAAATCAGAAACTTTGTTTTTTAAGTTTTTTTCGTTGTCGTATAAAGAAGACCAAAGCCCTTTTAATTCTTGAGTTGCATCTTTTTTTATTTCAAGATTGTCATCAAAAGTGTTTGTTATTCTTTCTTCCAAATCTCTTGCTGAAATTAAATTTTCTGCAAGTTCAACAAGCTGTGGAATTTTCTTATCTTCTGAATTGTCATTCAAGAATTTTTTAACTAATCTGGATGAGCGTAAAGTTTTGGCAACATCAATAAGTTCTTCTTCGCTTAAGTAGCTGATAAGTGCATTCTTTTGAATTTCAGAAATGTTTGCCACAAAACCAATCGGAATATCAAGTGCAAAATCCAATAGGTTTTTTGCTTCTTTTGTGTAATTTAATGCTTTTTTTATTTCAGTTTGATTGTCGTAAATTTTTGCATTTAAAGCTAAAGTTTTGCTTTGGGTTGATTTTGCAAAGCTAGAAACTTTTTCTTGAATTTTGTTAAATTCTAAAGTATTTAATGTTTTTAACACGATATCCATAAGACGATTATAATATAAAAAAGTTAATTGCAAGAAATTCTTACAAACTTAAGTGAACATCGTCAAGAAGTTTTATTTCAAATTCTCTGCCTGCTGGGATAGAAATTCTGTCGCCTTTATATCCGATTGCAATAATAGGTGAGCCAACAAAGTTTAGAGCATAAGCTACTGTTCCTACAATAGTAGGGATAGGTGAAATTATTGTTCCAAATGGATTGTTAGAAAGTTTTGCGGAAGTTTTTCTTGTTTTTTCGTAAAATTTTTGACCTTTGTCAACTTGAGTTACAACGCTAGACCAATATTTGCGTTTACCTTTTATGTTGTTAAAAAATATGTTTTTTTGGTTAGCTTTAGTGACTTTCCCGTTTGCTGAATATACTCTACCGTTAAAGCTTATTGTTTCTATTTTTAAAACCACAAGTCCACCGTTCCCTGTCAACTGTGGTTGATGTGAATCCGTAACGATAGCAGATACTTGTGTTCCTGTTGGAATGGTTACGTATTTTTGGTAAATAGGTGCCGTCGTTGTAAATTTTACTCTCGCTCCTTCGTGCAAGTAATCTGAAACTATAGAATTTGATTTTAGTTTTATTTTTGTCCAACGTTTAATCTTTATTGTTGTGAAATCATCTTTGCCAACTTCGCTTCCAGGAAGATTTTTATTAACTTTATTTGATGTTGGAATATTTGGCGTAATAACAATGTTTTTAGGCGGTGTTGTTGGTTTTGTTGATATTGGTTTTGTGTCAAGAATTGGAGTATTGTTTTGAGTCGATGAGTCTTTGTAATCTCCAAATTCGGGTAGTGGCGGAAGCTCTTGTTGTTCAAGAGCTGATGGCGTGTAGTTTTTTCTGATTTCTTCATCAACAGAATGATCAAGTTCTAAAGAACAAACCGGCACCGCACTTATAAAAAGTGCGAATGCCGTTGTTAAAATTTTATTTAATGAACTTTTCATAGTCCACAGCTCTCTTTAATTGATTTTATTTAAGTAATTCATTGATTGCTTTTGCCGCTTTTTTACCAGCACCCATTGCGTTGATTGCGTTAGATTCACCTACTGGAGCTACGTCACCGCCAGCGTATACTGTTGGGATGTTAGTGCAACGAGTTTCGCCGTCAACAGTGATGTAACCACGTTTGTCAGTGATGATTTCTAATCCTTCTGCTTCTGCTGAACGTTGAATAATTGGGTTTGGACCAGTACCTAAAGCTACGATTACTGTGTCTAATTCTACAGTTTCAATTTTGCCTGTTGAAACTGGTTTGCAACGTCCGCTTTCGTCAGGTTCACCAAGTTCCATAACTTCAAGTTCTACAGCTTTTACGTAACCTTCTTCTCCTACAATTTCTTTTGGTGCGTATAAGAATTTAAAAATTACGCCTTCTTCTTTTGCGTGTCTGATTTCTTCCAAACGAGCAGGAAGTTCTTTTTCTGTACGTCTGTAAATGATGTAAACTTCTTCAAAACCTACACGAACAGCAGTTCTAGCTGCATCCATTGCAACGTTTCCGCCACCAAAGATTGCAACTTTTTTGCCAACTCTTAATGGTGTTGGGCTGTCTGGTTGACCAGCTTGCATCAAGTTTACACGAGTTAAGAACTCGTTTGCAGAGAATACGCCGTTTAAGTTTTCGCCAGGTACGTTAAGCATTTTTGGTAATCCTGCACCTGAACAAATAAATATTGCATCAAATCCATCTTCTTTTAGTTGTTTTAGAGTGATTGATTTACCAACAATTACGTTAGTGTGGAATTGTACACCCATAGCTTTTAGGTTTGTAATTTCTCTATCTAAAACTGTTCTTGGAAGTCTGAATGGAGGAATTCCGTATCTCAATACACCGCCAAGTTTGTGTAAAGCTTCAAATACAACAACTTCGTGACCAGCTTTTCTCAAGTCTGCAGCAGCTGTGATACCTGCGCAACCAGAACCAACTACTGCAACTTTTTTGCCTGAAGGTTTGATTTCAGGCATTTCTGCAGAAGTGTTGTCTCCTACGTATCTTTCTAATGCGCCAATTGCAACAGGTGAACCTTTAATTCCTAATATACATTTGCCTTCGCATTGTCTTTCTTGTGGACAAACTCTACCGCAAACAGATGGTAGCATACTTGTTTGACGGATAATTTCACCAGCTTTTTCAAGATTGTCTTCTTTTATAGCTTGAATGAAATTTGGAATCTGAATGTTTACAGGACAACCTTTTACGCATTGTGGATTTTTGCAGTTTAAGCATCTTGAAGCTTCTAATTTTACCTGTTCTGGAGTAAGGTTGCTCTCTACAGGGTCAAAGTTAGAACGTCTTTCTATTTTATCTTGTTCGATAACTCTTTGTCTTTCTATTGCCATCTTATATCCCCTTCTTATAATGATAAATGTACTATTAATACATTCATTGTAATTAAAATATGTCATTAATGCAAGAAATTTATCTATCTTTAAAGAAATTTCTGTTTTCGTAGTTCTCACGATTTATTACTAAACCGCATTTGGAGCACGCAAAAGTTTCTTTAGTGCTATCTATTGGCATAAAAATATGTTCGCAATTCAAAGAATCCAACTCATCATTTTCAAACATTTCATTGAGTGGGTCAATTGCTTTTTCTTGTTCATATTTTTCTATCAAGTCTTCCACTTTATCTTTTTGAAAGAATTTGACTAAAAGTTCTAAAATATACATGGTTTAAAGTTTAAATCTTTCAGGAAGGAATTCATTGAAGTTTCTGATATTTAATTCTCCGTTTTGTTCTGTGATAACATCAATGCCTTCGTCAGGACAGAATTCAGAAATTACAGCACGGCATGCTCCGCAAGGATAACAATTGTCACGGTTTGGAGAATAAATTGCAATTGCTGTTATCTCTTTTTCTCCGTTAGCTATAGCGTTTCCGATTGCGTTTCTTTCAGCACAGATTGTAAGCCCGTAGCTGGCATTTTCAAAATTGCATCCATAATAGTAATTTCCGCTTTTGCCGTATACGCACGCTCCTACCGCAAACTTTGAATATGGAGAGTACGAGTTTTGTGAGGCAAATTTGGCTTTTTCCATTAATAATTTATAATCCATAGATATTCTCCTGTGTATACAATTTTAAAGTATTCTATCTTTTTTTTAATCCGTTAGTTGAATGAAAAATTCTGTGGTATAATTAAGTTATGAAATTTCTATTTAACGTGTTATTTGTTATGTTAATGCTAGTTCCGCTAAAAGCTTCAGCGGCAACGTTTGATGTATTGGTGCTTCCTGCAGATGTTGCAAGTGTCTGCAATAATTATTATTGCTACGATGAGGTTTCAAATATTATTGCAGAGGATGTAATTGCTAATTTTAATTCATCTATGTCTATTTCTGCGCCATCTTTGAATACGGTGAGAGCTAAGTTGTATGACAATCCTACTTTCAAAATGACGACTAATAGTGCGTTGAGTAAATTTAATAAAACAAATAATTTGGATATGCAGTCTGTTAGATCTATATCGAATGCTTTTGGTATGAAATCTGTTCTTTTGATTTCTTCAAATGTAAGAACGAAAAATAGCGATTTACGTCGTGGAGTTTGGGAAATTCTAGATTTTTCTAGCGGGTTTGGTGTTGTTTATCCTTTTGAGTTGGAAACGAATGCAGTGCTTGTTGATAGTGTGAATGGACTTGTGATGTGGAGTGGTAGTTTTAAGAAAAAACTTGGTAATCAAAATAACCAATTTAAAGCGTCTTCTCCATCTGAAGCTTCTGCTAAACTAGAACAACTTTCTATGTATAGTAAAGCGATTGTTGCAAGAAGTATTGCTCAAAATGTTATATTGAGATTTTTCCCAAAAACATCTAATCCTGTTGTTTCTCCAAAGAGTTTGGAAAATGCAAATCCGATTAGCTATTTTAGAATGAATATACCAGATGCACCGCCATCCGTTATGAAAGAAGAACCCGCTTTTATTGTTCCTGCAGAGGGTATAAAAGGTGTTAACGAAAGCGATTTTGGCGAAATAATTTACGGATTATAATTCTAGAATTTTGGAGTCTGCCTGTTATTTTCTTTGAATTCAATATTGAATTTTTGTGGAAAATTTTGTTTTGCAGGGTTGATGTTGTTTTTCTGTGGGTATGCAAATTGGGAAGATGTGTTTGTTTTCTTTTCTTGAACTCCATCTCCAGTTGATTTTTGTAGTTGCTTTTTCATTTCTATCTGACTAGGTGTTTGGGTCGCAATGTTTAGTTCTTCTAGTCTGGTTTTTGCATCAAAAAATGCAAGCAATCCTACGGTGAGAATTGAAAATATTACAAAAATTCTGTGCATAAAATTTTGCCCTCCGTTTCAATATTATAAAAAGCTATAAATTGCTTTGAATTCTCCTATAGGGTGAGAATTATGGGTAAGAGTTGAGGTTTACAACTTGCACAAATAGGTTTCTGATGTTAGAATGTTTTTGTTGATTAAGATTAATTGAGAGGGAAAAATATGGCAAGATTAATTAGACCAACTTGGGCTATCAGATGCGTACAATCAGGTTGCAAAACTTTGTTTGAAGTTGCAAAACTTGAAGATGGTAAACAGCAAGAAGTTGTTTGTCCAAATTGTGGTGAACACTATGTATATCCAATTGTTGGTGAAAACGAAGACGAAAACAAATAATGTATTTCTATAATACTGACAAACGCTACAATCAGTATAGCGCATATTTGAAAGAAAAGTTCGGCGTCAAGGTTTACAAGATAACTCTTGATGCCGGTTTTTCGTGTCCAAATCGTGACGGGACTATTTCTACAGGTGGATGTATCTTTTGCGATGATGGTGGAAGTTTTTCGCAAGCTCATTCTAATTTGTTACCAATTGAAGAACAAGTTCAGGTTGGTATCAAGACCTTGAGTGAACGTTTTAAGGCTCAAAAATTTATGTCTTATTTTCAAGCGTTTAGTAATACTTACAAACCTGTTAACGAGCTAGAAAAAATTTATACATCAGCATTATGTGATGAAAAAATTGTAGGGATTTCCATTGGTACACGTCCCGATTGTGTTGATGAAGAAAAGTTGAATTTGATTTCTTCGTTTACTAATGATTATGAAACTTGGGTTGAGTATGGTTTGCAGACTATACATGACAAAACTTTAGTTAAAATTAACCGTGGACATGATTTTGATTGCTTTTTAAGAGCTTATGAAAAAACGAAAGAAAAAGGGATAAAAGTTTGTGCTCACGTGATATTTGGTATGTGGGAAACTAGAGATGAAATTTTACAGACAGCTCAAAAACTTTCAGAATTGAAGGTTGATGGAGTTAAAATTCATCAGTTGTGCGCTTTAGAAAATACAAAACTAGCAACAATGTATCGTAATGGAGAAATAGATTTTCAAACTGAAGATGATTATGTAGAGTTGGTTTGTGATTTTTTAGAATATCTTCCAACGGAAACTACAATTCACAGGCTTGCGGGTAATGGATTAAGCTCGACTTTAATTGAGCCTCAATGGCTAGGTAAAAAATTTGACTGTCTTAACAAAATTGATAGAACTTTTGAACAAAGAGGTACTTGGCAAGGTTGTAAAAGTTAATAAATATATTTACAAAATTGAGTAGATATGACATAATGTTTTTGTGTCGGTAATGTAAATTTTTATTAACGGAAAATGTTTATAACGGCAAAAAATTATATTTACATCTGTTAGACTATCAGCAATAAGTCTACAATGAAATGGAGAAAATATGTTAACAATTCATTCAGGTATTAACAGAAACGTAAATTTAGGTACAACATTTGGTAATAGAATTCGTCAAGAAAGGCAAGATAGAGAATATGATTCCCAAATGTCTGAAATGGATATGATTACTCAAGCATATAACGAAGAACGTGCTTCTTGGGTTGAGCAAAAATGTAGTTTTGAAGAAATGATTCAAGATAAAGAAGCTCAACTTCCAAAACCTGTAAAAACAGTTATGAAAGGTGGAGCTGTTCTTGCTGCAGGTGTTCTTGGTGGTATGGCAACAGGCTATAGTGCAAGATATATTATGAATTCATTCCAAAAAATGGCTAACTCTAAACAAGCTAAAAAAGTTGGAAATAAATTCACTGAATATATTTCAAAACCAGTTAAAAAAGGTTTTGGCATAGCTAAAGCTTTTGTTGAAAAACAAATCGCAAAAGTTAAATCTTCAAAATTATTCACTAAAAATAAAGCAAAAGCAGAAAAACAAATTGATAAGTTTACAAATTCGAAATTTGTTAAATCAATCAAAAATTTTGGAAACAAAGTTGCAAATAATTCAATTGTAAAAGCCACAACTGGTTTTGTTGATAAAGTGTTCTCAAAATTTGCTGATGGTGTAGTTTCTATCTACAATAAATTAGCAAAAGTAAATTATAAAAACGCAACAGCAGATGCTTTGGGTGTAGCTGGTGGTATTTCTACTGGTGCAGTAACATTGATGGAAGGTTGTGAACCTAAAGCTGATAGCGCAAATGACTTTGATGCGGAGATTTAGTAATGAGAATTTCATCAGTAACTTTTGGTAATAGATCTCAATATACGGAAGCTGAAATCGAAAAAAAGAAAAAACAAGTAGGTGAAGCTGCCGTTGGAACAAGTGCCGTTGCGGCTGCAGGTCATAGAGCTGGTTGCTTTAAGATGTTTAACTCCACTAAAAAAGCCGGTTATTTATCAAAAGAAGTTGTAGATAATATTAAGTTAGCTAACAAACCAATCCAAGAAACAAAATCATTGTTTGGCAAATTTGGTAAAATGGCGAAGTCATTTACTGGTGCTATTACAAATTGGGTAGACAAAACTCCTGTAGTAAATAAAATTGTTAAAAGTAAAATCTTTACAGGAACAGCTTCTTGTTTAGGATTTGGTTTAGCAGCTTTGACTTTGGTTACAGGGCTTACAAATATAGCTCACGCTTCAACTACAGCGTACAGCAACCATATTGAAAAATCTAAATTCTTAAATTCTCTTGAAGATTAGAATATCTTATAAAATATACAAAAAGGTGAATTGAAATTCACCTTTTTTAGTTTTTGTTTTTTTGTTAAAATCAGCTTATGCAAGATTTTATTTTAAAAGAAATTGTTAGTGAAAATATTGTAGATGAACTTGGGAAAATTGGGTTTGACAAGACCTATAGAAATCAGGCGAGTTCAAAATTTAAGTACAAAAATATTAAAATATATTCACTAACAATTCCTCAAGCTAATATCTTAAAGCAAACGGCTTTGTCCGTAGGTGCAGATTGTGCAACTCATAGAGAAACTATCACTGCGAAAGTCGAGGCTACGGATTGTATTTTGGCAGGAAGTTTATCTCAATTAAATAAAATTGCTGATAAGTTGAAACACCAACCTTTTGGGCTTAAGGTGTTGGGTGAAAACTTATTACAGTTTTGCAAATTAGAAAAAAAATCTCAAACAAAAATTGTTGGAATTTTAAATCTAACAACAAATTCATTTTCTGATGGTGGAAAGTTTTTGGATTTAGAAAAAGCGAAAGAGCATTTGTTGCAGATGATTTCGGAAGGTGTGGATATTATTGATATTGGAGCTGAATCGACTAAACCTTATTCAAAACCGGTGTCAGATGAAGTCCAATTGTCAAGATTGTTGCCAGTTTTGGAGTTTATAAAGTCTGAAAATATAACTATTCCAATTAGCATTGATACGAGAAGTGCTAGAGTTGCAGAGGCTTGTATTACTGCAGGAGCAAGTATTATTAATGATGTTTCAGGGTTTGATTATGACGAAAACTTGATTGATGTTGTTGCAAAGACAGGTGTAAAAGTTATTGTTCAACATTCAAAAGGTACTCCTGAAAATATGCAAGATAACATTTGTTATGAGAGCTTGCTTGATGAAATTTACTTGAATTTGCGATTGAAAATTGAAAAAGCGCAAGCAAAAGGTATAAAAAAAGAAGATATAATAATCGATCCAGGTATTGGTTTTGGTAAAACTAGAGAAGATAATTTCGAAATTATAAGGCGAATAGAAGAATTTTACGGGCTTGGATGCGAAGTTATGCTTGGCGTTTCAAGAAAATCATTGTTAAATATGCCAGATGCTGACAATGATTTGAAAGATATATTTACTGTCGCCTTGAATACTTTGGCTGTAGAAAATAAGGTTGATTATATAAGAATTCATAATGTAAAACTGCATAAACAACTTATTAGTATCCTAAAGTAACTTAACAAAACTTAATAATAACGGTTTAATAAGTCAATTATTGGGGAAAAATATCCTTTATAATGACATAAGCAAAGTGTGCTTTTGAGAGTATTATTTGAAAGGATATTATTATGACAGAGAACGTAAATGGTGCAAATTCTAATTTTGTGACTGTAAATTTGAATGTTAATGGTAAAAAACATACTATACAGCTTGAAAAAGGAGTATCTTTGCAGGGTGTTAGTATTCACAGTTCAGGTAAGTTGGTCAAAAATGAAGTATCTTATAAAACTGCATTTGATGAAAATACAGGAGAGGAAATTAATGTAAAATTTCCTAAAATGTTAAATAATAAAGATTATCATGTTATGTATTCGCGGGAAGAGGTTAATGAGATTAAATTAACTGAAGCAGAGTATGCAATGTTGAAAAACATAGCTGATAATGACAATAATAAATTCACTTTAAGCAAAGAGGATTTAGCAAGTGGTATTGAAAAATTTGTAAATGCTCAGTTTTCAAGTGATATTAAAAAGGATTTGCCCAAAGGATATCACATAGAAAGAAGCAAGCAAGATCGTGGAGGATATGAAAGCTTGCATGCAGTCGCTACCAAAAATGGTAAGGATGAAACGCTGGATATATCATACATTTCAGAAACTGACAACGCTATTAGCGAATATTTAGACAAATCTGCTGATGGAAAAGTTTACGAAGAAAGTCTTGGTGATGGTGAGTTTGATTTGGCATATTTAGGAAAAGATAATAAAGTTCATACACATAATCAAGGAAGTTCGCTTTATTCGACTGCATACAAAGATAAGGATGGAACTTTAATAACAGAGTATTATGATGGAACCAAATCCAAAGAGTATAAAACAAAAGACGGCAAACAAATATATGAACGTTATGATGAAAATGAGGAACTTGAAAGTAAAGAAGTTCGTTATAAAAATGCTGAAAACAAAGATGTTTTAGAGGTTCATAGTAAAGATTATGTAACCATATATACTGGAAAACAAGATAATTATCCATTTGATGATATAGAGCGTCATAATGCGTTGTTAGCAGAAACTTATGAGGATGGCAAATTAGTTAAGCGAGAATTTGCTAATGAAAATTACTCATCAGGTAACACTTCTTGGGAAACTTATGGCAAAGATGGTAAAGTTACAGAACGTGGATACAAATCAGGTAACATTTCTTATGAACAATATGATGAAAAAGGGAATGTAACAGGTCGCAGATATAGGGGTGACGAAAACCCATACGATTTTGAGACGTACGAATATTCTGACAATGGTGAATTGTCAAAAATTAATGTCAATGTAAACGACAAGAAATGTTCATTTGATGCGAAACGTAATTTGTTAGAAGTTGATGGTTTCAAAGTGAAAGAGGCGATTGAATCAAAAACAATGTCAGATAATGCCCAAAAATATCGTTCAGAGTTTTTGAATATGTCAGCAAAAGATATTGCGCAAAGAATGTATGATCAAATTAATGGTCCTTCAATGAATCAAAAAACACTCGATATGTTTGATGGTATTCCTGATGAAAAATTGGTCGAGGTCTTAAAAGAATATAATAATATAAAAGGTATGTTTGACAGTATTCAAGATTCAATGTTAGTTGCGCTTTCTGATGAGTACGGCTTGAATCAAGAAGAATTGTTGCCTCGTTTGAATTATGTTTATGCAGTTTATTTAGATGGTAAGAAAGATAAACTTGAAGCTGAAGATATCGAGGTGAAAGATAAGATGCAGTTACGTAATGATGATGACAATTCTTTTAAAACGAATTTGGCAAAGGTTGAAGAATATATTACAGGTATTGAGTCAAAATATGAATATCAAAAAGGTAAAGCTCCAAAATTACTAGGGAGCTGGTTTTAAGGTCAAAGTTGGTTAATCTGAAAATGAGTCTGATTTTAATTAATCAGGCTCTTTTTAATGATGAATATTTGTCAATATTAGTATGTGATGTTGTTTATAAAATGTATTAATTTTGTAATAATTAGTGTTTTTTTATAGTGTTCATGTTCTAATATATAAGCGAGGAATTGTGTATTATGAAAGTAGCTTTGACACCAGTTTTAAATAATAATAGAAATAATAACTCACCAAATTTTGGGATGTTGTATTCATCTAATACAATTAAATCTTTGAAAAGAGTAGTTCCTGACATTGTAAAACAAGAAGGATTTGAAAGCGCAAGGTTGGCAATAGCAAATCTTAAGACATTGGGACATCGTAAAGATAATATTGTTTTACATATAGATTCTGAAGATTTGATGGGTATTCGCTATATAGCGGAACCTGCAGTAAACAAAGTTAAGAATAAAACATTTAGTGGGTTTATTTATTGTTATTTAGATTCACCTACTTGTATTAATAGTGAAACTCCGTTTTTCGATTTTACCAAAACATTAATGACAGATAATTTTGTTAAATTATCTCATTCTAGAATAAATAAATATGAAAACTTTTTGAGAAGTGAGAGTCTCAAAGATAAATTAGTGCGTAAAACTAGTAAAATAAAAGAAAACTTTGAAGATGGTATAGATTTTTTATTGGACAAATTGTCTTTTATTGATAATCCACCACGTTCAGACGGCAAAAAAACAATGCCTACTCTTGTTGCGTGGGATGATTTAAAAAGATATATAAATTCTATATATGACAATGCGAAAGCTTCTAAAAATAAAGAAATTGCTTTTTTAAGAAAAGAAATTGATACATTACCAACAAAGTTAAGCTAATAAAAAGTATTTTATATTGAATAGGTAAAGTTGTCGTGTTAGATTGTTTAATCTAGCGCGTTTTATTTAAATAATTGTGGCAAAAAAATATATTTACGGATTTATATTAAGTAAAGGAAGAATGTATATATGTATATAACTACGTTGAATAATTCACAAACAAAACCAAGTTTTCAAGGATATGTAGATAAGTCAGTAACAAAATATCTTGATAAATCTTTGAAAATTTACAAAAAAAATGTTATCAATTCTAGAAGTCAAAACGTAACAGATAAAATAAATAGTTATGAAGAGTTAATTGCCCACACAAAAACGGCTTTAAACAATTTTATGGAACTTTGTCATCCAAATACAAAATTAAAATTGAAAGATGTGAAATTTCCTGTAATAGCTAAAGATTTGGTTATAGAAAATTCTTCTTTACCTACAAATCCAAATCTTAATGTAAGTAGTCGTATTTCTATAAGATTTTTAAAAAATAATCGCCCTATTGATACCGAAACATTAAAAGCAGTTAAGAATAATTTTGAGCACGAATTGAGTCCAACAACTATTGATAGAAACTTGTTACGATTTGCAATAAATAACCTTGAGGCAAAAGCTCATACAAACTGGTTTAACAAAATTATTGCAAATTGGCAACTGAAAAAAGCTGAAAAATTTTCTGTGGAAATAAATAAAGGGAAATAAGTTTCTGAAATTCAAATAAATATTCCAGCTAAATAGGTTGTGGTTAAACCCGACTTTATTATTATTATTATTATTATCTCCCACTTTCCTTGTTTGAAATTATGATTTTCCATGTAATAATGTGGGTATGGCTGATGTAATTAAGATAAAAGGTGCAAGAGAGCACAATTTAAAAGATGTTTCTTTAGAAATTCCAAAGGATGAGCTTGTTGTTTTTACTGGCGTTTCAGGTTCTGGGAAAAGTTCTTTGGCGTTTGATACGATTTTTGCAGAAGGTCAAAGACGTTATATTGAGAGTCTTTCGACTTATGCACGCCAATTTTTAGGTCAAATGGATAAGCCTGATGTTGATTATATTGATGGGCTTTCTCCTGCGATTTCAATTGATCAAAAAGCGACAAGCAACAACCCACGTTCTACTGTCGGTACTGTTACAGAGATTTATGATTATTTAAGGCTTTTGTACGCTCGTGTTGGAACTCCTCACTGCCCAAAATGTGGAAATGAGATTAAACCTCAAACAATTGATGAAATCGTAAATAGTATTATAGCGCTTGGTGAAGGTACAAAAATTCAAATTTTAGCGCCGATTGTAAGAGGCAAAAAAGGTGAGTACAGTTCAACTTTTGAAGAATTACGACAAGAGGGTTTTGTTAGAGTTAAGGTTGATGGTGAAATTTACAACCTAGATGAGGATGAAATCGAACTCGCAAAAACTAAAAAACACGATATTTCTGTCGTAGTAGATAGAATTGTTGTAAAATCTGAAGCTCAATCACGTATTGCAGACAGTGTAAGTATAGCACTTCATAAAGCCGATGGGGTTGCAATTGTAGATGTTGTTGGTGGAGAAGAAATTGTTTATAGTGAGAAACTGGCATGTACAAATTGTAATTTAAGTTTTGAAGAACTTGCACCTAGAATTTTTTCATTTAATGCTCCTTATGGCGCTTGCGAAAGATGTTCAGGTATTGGCGTTGATTACGAAGTAAGTGCAGATTTAGTTATTCCAGATAGAACAAAATCCTTGAATGACGGTGCTATTTATCCTTGGGATAAATCATCTACTTCGTATTACAAAGATATGATAGATGCGGTTTGCGCAAATTATGGGATAGATAAAGATGTCCCATTTGAAGACTTGCCTCAAAAACATCAAGAGATAATTCTATACGGCTCTCATGATATTATAAAAATGCGAATAAAAGGTTTTACTTCAAAACGATATGAAACCAGATATTCAAATTATCCAGGTGTAGTGCCGTATCTAATGAAAAAATATCATGAATCGGATGCTGATTACTGGCGTGAAGAAATTGAAAAATATATGGTGATGACACCTTGTAAATCTTGTAAAGGCGCAAGGCTAAAGCCATTCCCTCTTGCGGTAACAATCAATGGTAAAAATATATACGAATTTACTTTGATGTCGATTGATGAAGAATATAATTTTGTAACTGATTTGTATTTGGAGTTAAGTGATTATCATATGCAAATCGCAAAACAAATTCTTGATGAAATTAGAGCAAGGCTAAAGTTCTTGATGGATGTTGGTTTAAGTTATTTAAACTTGTCAAGAATGGCAGGAACTTTATCGGGTGGTGAAGCTCAAAGAATTAGGCTTGCAACTCAAATCGGAAGCGGTCTTTCTGGCGTTTTATACGTATTAGATGAGCCATCAATTGGTTTGCACCAAAGAGATAATGACAAATTAATAAAAACATTGTTGAAACTTCGCAATCTTGGAAATACTTTGATTGTTGTTGAACACGACGAAGAAACAATTAGAAATGCGGATTACCTTGTTGATATAGGTCCTCGTGCGGGTGTTTTGGGTGGAGAAATTATTGCACACGGCTCAATTCAAGATATTATGGATGAACCTCGTTCAATTACAGGTAAGTATTTGAGTGGTGAAAATTTTATTCCTATCCCAGAAAAACTTCGTGAAGGTAACGGACATTTTCTAACGGTTAAAAACGCTCATTTGAACAATTTAAAAAATATTGATGTTGAAATCCCATTGGGTAAGATTGTTGTTTTAACTGGTGTTTCAGGGTCTGGAAAATCTTCTTTGATGCAAGATTTGATTTATGAATATGCAGTACATAAGTTGCGCAAAAATAAACCAAAACCTCAAGGTGTAGATGAAATTTTAGGTTTTGAAAATATCGATAAAATTATTGATATTGACCAATCTCCAATTGGTAGAACTCCACGTTCAAACCCTGCTACTTATACAGATTTATTTACGCATATTAGAGAATTGTATGCAAAAACAAATGAAGCAAAACTTCGTGGGTATAAGGCTGGACGCTTTAGCTTTAACGTAAAAGGCGGGCGCTGTGAGGCTTGTAACGGAGATGGTGTAAACAAAATTGAGATGAATTTCTTGTCCGATGTTTATGTGAAATGCCCGATTTGCAAAGGTAAACGCTATAACAGAGAAACTTTAGAAGTGAAATATAAAGGGAAAACTATTGCTGATGTACTTGAGATGAGTGTAAAAGAAGCTTTAGAATTTTTCGAAAATGTTCCGACAATCAAAAATAAACTTCAAACTTTACATGATGTAGGTTTGGATTATATTAAACTTGGTCAAAGTGCGACAACGTTGTCAGGTGGTGAAGCTCAACGTATAAAATTAGCGTCTGAATTGAATAAACGTGCAACTGGCAAAACACTTTATTTGATGGATGAGCCGTCAGTTGGTCTGCATTGGGCAGATTTGGATAATTTGATTAAGATTATTCATAAACTTGCAGATCAAGGCAATACAATTTTGATTATTGAACATAATTTGGATTTAATTAAAGTTGCAGATTATATAATTGATCTTGGCCCAGAAGGTGGTAACGGTGGTGGCGAAATTATCGCAAAAGGTACACCAAAAGAAGTTTCAAGAGTTAAAAACTCTTATACAGGACAATACTTAAAACCGTTATTTTAAAAAGCCATTAAAAAACGAGGTAGTAATTATTCCTACCTCGTTTAAGTTTTGTCTAGTCGTTAATATTAACCACCGATTTGGCTCATAACTTCTTCAGCGAAGTTGTCTTGACGTTTTTCAAGACCTTCACCAAGAACGAATCTTGTGAAGCGTTTAAGAGTCAATTTACCTTCGATAAGTTGTTCGATAGTTACATCTGGATTTTTAACGAATGGTTGTTCAAGAAGAACTTTTGAAGCCAATAGTTTGTTAACTCTGCCTTCAACGATTTTTGCTCTGATAGCTTCAGGTTTCTTTTGAAGATCTTCTTTACCCATTTCGATTTCAGTTTCGTGGTCGATAACTGATTGAGGGATTTCAGTTCTTGAAAGAAATTCTGGAGCGTTAGAAGCGATGTGAAGACAAATATCGTTCATCAATTCTTCATCGTTTTTGTCAGCTTCTAGTAAAACGCCGATTTTGCCGTTGTGGATGTATGAAGCCACAGCGCCTTCGTAACGAACAAATCTTCTGAAAGTGATTTTTTCGCCGATAGAAGCGATTTTTTCTTTAATAACGTCTTCAATAGTTTTTCCGCATTTTGGACAAGTTGAAGCTACGAAAGTTTCAACGTCAGCAGGATTAGAATCAGCAACAGCTTTAGCTAGGCAGTTGCAAAGTTCTTTGAATTCTTCGTTTTTAGCAACGAAGTCAGTTTCACAGTTGATTTCAACCATAGCACCAACGCCATTGTCGATAGCAGAAGCTACAAGACCTTCAGCAGCGATTCTGCCCATTTTTTTGTCAGCAGAAGCGATACCTTTTTGGCGTAAGAAATCCATTGCTTTTTCCATATCACCGTCAACTTCAACAAGAGCTTTTTTAGCATCCATCATGCCAGCGCCTGTTTTGTCGCGTAATTCTTTAACCATTTGAGCTGTAATGTTCATTTATCTCTCCTTTTTTGTATGTGGGGTGATTTGAGAAGTGTGATTTGATAAATCGCTTCACACTTCACTCTTCACATTTCACTCTTAATTATTCTACAACAACGCCAGCATCTTCAGCTTTGATTTCTTCAATTTTAGCTGTAGTGTTAGCTTTGTTTTCTTTTAATTGTTTACCTTCAAGAACTGCATCAGCAAGTTTAGAAGTGATTAATTTGATAGAACGAATTGCGTCGTCATTACCAGGGATAACAAAATCAACATTTGAAGGATCTGCGTTAGTATCAGCCAAGCAGATTACAGGAATGCCAAGTTTGTTAGCTTCCAAAATAGCGATATCTTCTTTCTTTTGGTCGATAACGAAGATTAATTCAGGTAATCCTCTCATTTCTTTGATACCGCCTAAAGTTTTGCTTAATTTAGCTAATTGACGGTTAAGTTGAGCGATTTCTTTTTTAGGAAGTTTGTCAGCGTGACCGCTAGCAAGAAAATCTTCCAATTCTCTCAATTTGTTAACTCTGCCTCTGATAGTTTCAAAGTTAGTTAACATACCGCCTAACCATCTTCTGTTGATGTAATAAGCGCCTGCTCTTTTAGCTTCTTCAGCAACAACTTCTGCAGCTTGTTTTTTAGTACCAACGAATAGAACGTTTTTATTGCGAGCTGCGTATTCTCTAACAACTTCGTAAGCTTTGTCTAATAAGTCGCTAGTTTTGCGCAAATCAAATACGTAAATACCGTTTCTAGCACCGTAAATATACGGTTTCATTTTAGGGTTCCATCTTTGAGTTTGGTGACCGAAATGTACACCAGCTTCCAAAAGTTCAATCATAGATGCTACTGACATCTTTTTCTCCTTTTAATTTTAACTTGTACTACTACGGGAAACACTGCCTCATTCGGGGTATTTGGGTTAAATTTAAAGCTCCGAACTAGGGCAAAGCCTATCAGGCTAGTGTAACCAATATTATTCTACTACAAAAATATCTACGTGCAAATCATGTGAGCGTTCTTTTGTAATTTTGTAACGAATTGTAAATTTGAGTTTAAAATGTCTAAAATCCAGATATAATGCCCTATATGATATGATATGATATGATGTGGTGGGCGGGGCATTTTTTTAATCTAAAAATCCTTTATTAATTCATCAGGGTATTACACAAGGGAATTAAAAGGAGATTAAAATTATGGGTATTGATGGAGTACAATTTTCAGGAAACAATACAGGTTTAGGAAGTAACGCAAAAGCTGATACTGTGCGTGTGCATTATAGAAAAGGTGACATAGAGCCTATATTTGGTAGCATGGTTGGGGTTGAGTGGACTGACACTATTTGTAATCAAAATGAAAATGTTACATACGTTACACGTCAAATTTTGAGTGCTCATCCAGTTGGTATTGTTTCTAATATGCACAAAGCTATTGATGGGCTAGGAACTGATGATAAGCTATTTGAAAAAGTCTTAAATGTCGTTGATGAGTACAATGCAGCGTCTGTTTGGGGTCTTTGGAATGAAACATATGGTAAAGAGTATGGCGAAAATTTCTATGAATCTTTCATGAATGATGCTGATAAATCTCAAAAAGCAAAGTTCTCAGAAAAATTACAAAAATTGTTTAAGAGATATTTGCAACCAGAAAAATAAATGAGTAATAAAGATTATTTATTAAGATTAATAGCTAAATAGGTTTGGGTTTTTACCCCAACCTATTTCTTTTATAATGTCATTCTGAGGAATGAAATGACGAAGAATCGCAATATCTAGTAAATTTGTTCAATGTCGCGATTCTTCACTACGTTTAGAATGACATTATTTTTGAAATACTCAGGCGCTTTGTGCCAGCTCCCTTACAAAAAGAGCCTTTTTGTTTCGGTGATTAATATATATTTACCCTCTCCCATCCAGTTGTATGATTTATTATTACAAAGTTGTCACGGATTTGAATTTAGTTTATAATATTGTGCGTAAAGACTTACAAAGGAGAGAGGTTTTATGTTTAAAAAATTATTTTCGTCCAAAGCAATGGCTAGTCTTTGTGCTGCTTTGTTTGCAACAGTAGCGCCTGCTCTTGCAGGTGAAGCTGACTTGGTTGTTCCAAGTATTAAGGACGCAAGCCTCGACAGTTACAATTTGCTTGTTATTGGGCTGATTATTTCTGTTATCGGACTTGTGTTCGGGTTTATTGAATTCTTAAAAATTAAGAAAATGGAAGTTCACACAGCAATGGCTGAAGTGGGCAACACTATTTTTGAAACTTGCAAAACTTACTTGATTCAACAAGGTAAGTTTTTGTTAGTTTTGGAAGTTCTTATTGGTTTGTGTATTGCGTTTTATTTTGGTTACCTTCAAGGAATGCCAATTAAAAACGTATTCATCATTCTAATCTGGTCTGTAATTGGTATTTTAGGTTCTTTTGCAGTAGCTTGGTTTGGTGTAAGAATGAATACTTTAGCTAACGCAAGAACTTCTTTCGCTTCATTAAAAGGCAACCCACTAAACGTATTGAACATTCCTTTAAAAGCTGGTATGTCAATTGGTGTTTGTTTAGTATCAGTTGAATTGATTTTAATGTTGACAATTTTGTTATTTGTTCCAGGTAACATTGCTGGTGCTTGTTTCATCGGTTTTGCGATTGGTGAATCTCTAGGAGCTTCAGCACTTCGTGTTGCTGGTGGTATCTTCACAAAAATTGCTGATATCGGTTCAGACTTGATGAAAATCCAATTCGGTATTAAAGAAGATGACCCACGTAACCCTGGTGTAATCGCTGACTGTACTGGGGATAACGCTGGCGATTCAATTGGACCTACAGCAGACGGTTTTGAAACTTATGGTGTAACAGGTGTTGCTCTTGTTTCATTCATCTTGTTGGCTGTAACAGGTGCTGAAAATCAAGTTCAATTGTTAACTTGGATTTTTGTAATGAGATTCTTAATGATTGTTACTTCAGTTGTTGCATACTGGATTAACGGTGTAGTTGATAAAATTTATGCTGCAAAAACTGAAAAATTTGACTTTGAAAAACCATTAACAAATCTTGTTTGGTTAACTTCAATCTTGTCTATCATAATGACATTTGGTGTAAGTAAATGGTTATTGGCAGGAATGGGTAACTTATGGTTAGTTCTTTCTTGTATCATTTCTTGTGGTACATTGGGCGCTGCGTTAATTCCTGAATTCACAAAAATCTTTACTTCTCCAAAAGCTAAACATACAGAAGAAGTTGTTACAGCTTCAAGAGAAGGTGGTTCATCTTTAACTATTCTTTCTGGTATTGTTGCTGGTAACTTCTCTGCATTCTGGATTGGTATGGTAATCGTATTGTTGATGGGACTAGCTTATGTTGCATCTAACTTTATTCCATCAGATTTAATGATTTACTCATCAATCTTTGCATTTGGTTTGGTGGCATTTGGCTTCTTGGGTATGGGTCCTGTTACAATTGCCGTTGACTCTTACGGACCTGTAACTGACAATGCTCAATCAGTTTACGAATTATCTTTAATTGAAGAAATTCCTAACGTAGCAGAAGAAATTGAAAGAGATTTTGGTTTTAAACCTGATTTTGACAATGCTAAAAAATATTTAGAAGAAAATGATGGTGCTGGTAATACATTCAAAGCAACTTCAAAACCAGTATTAATCGGTACTGCGGTTGTTGGTGCTACAACAATGATTTTCTCATTGATTTTGGTAATCCAAGAAACATTGGGTATTCAACCTGAAGCTATTTTGAATATGCTTAACCCATACACATTGTTAGGTTTGTTAGCTGGTGGTGCGGTAATTTACTGGTTCAGTGGCGCTTCAATGCAAGCTGTTACTACTGGTGCATATTCTGCAACTGAATATATTAAAGACAACATTAAGCTAGGTGATGCTGATTCAAAAAGTGCAAACGTTGCAAATTCAAAAGAAGTTGTAAAAATTTGTACTCAATACGCTCAAAAAGGTATGGTAAATATCTTTATCGCATTGTTTGCTTTTGCATTATCACTAGCTTGTTTATCAGCTCCATCAGGCGAAAATTCAGCTCCTGTAGCTTTCTTCGTAAGCTATTTGATTGCGATTGCTGTATTTGGTTTGTTCCAAGCTGTATTTATGGCAAACGCTGGTGGATGTTGGGATAATGCTAAAAAAATTGTTGAAGTTGACTTGGCAGAAAAAGGTACTCCACTTCACGAAGCAACAGTTGTTGGTGATACAGTTGGTGACCCATTCAAAGATACTTCTTCAGTTGCAATGAACCCAATTATCAAATTTACAACATTGTTCGGACTTTTAGCTATGGAAATTGCAATTTCTGAATCATTCAGAGAATTTGCACCTGTAGCTGGCTGGGTATTCTTGGTAGTTGCATTAGTGTTCGTAGTTCGTTCATTCTATGCAATGAGAATCCCTGTTAAAAAAGCTGAAGCAACAGTTGAAGTTCAAGAGTAATCTTGAGTAAAATATAGGGAATATGAGTATTTCTCATATAAAGAAGCCGTTCAGACGAAAGTTTGGACGGCTTTCTTAATCTTTCTTAATAAAAGCTAAAGTTTTATACAAGAGTTGCCGATAAGTTTTTTCGTGTAGACATAAATAAGGAGATTTTAATCATGAGCTTATCAGGGATTCCAGAGGGTGGAAATTCTATTCCACAAGATACAGTGAAGACTGCAAAACAAAAGCAAGGTTCGCCTATTTCTGAAAATTATATAGAAAAATTTAAGGAATATTTTAAAACATCAATCGAACAACATAAAAGGAGTGAACCTGTTAAACTTCAAGAAGTTGAGGCAGAGTTAGCTAAAGAAAAAGCTATTTTAGAGAAAAAGATAGCTGCTCAAAATGGTGAATCTTCAGAGTCTGTAATTATTGAGGAATTTAAGGCTCAAGTTGATGATAGAGAATTGGCTAGAATGGCTGGTATATATGAAAATCAACGCACATTGTTAATTGATTTATTGAAATCTGATAGTATTCCAGAGGATACAAAAGCTGCTTATGAAAACCGATTAGCATTTTTGAATAATAAGATTGCGGAGATAGAAACTTTGTTAAGAGAGTTGAATCCTGAGGCAAATGAGGATTCGGATTTAGTTAGTTTAGATTTTCAAATGATGAATGCTTATAATATTCAAAAACAGGAGATTATTGAAGAATTAAAAACTGTTGGTGATGATTATCGTCGTAAAAACGCTTTGGAAACAAAATTAATGGATCTTGATTATAAAATTTCTAATCTTCAAAGCAAAATTCATGAAGAGTTTGAAGCTAAAATGTTTCCAGAGTCTAAATAATAATTTAATTTCCCCTAATCATAAATTTCTCAATGCGCCGATAATTCGGCGCTTTTTTTATTGAAATATAAAATTTGAAAGTGTTTTTTCTGTTAATTAAAAAAAGTTTGTGGTAGAGTAAAGTTAAGCAAAATAGAATAGAGGGATATTTTTATGAGTTTAACAGTATATTTAGGTATAGACGTAGGGTCAGTTACTACTAAATTGGCGCTTGTAGACGAGAAGGGTAAATATGTAGACAGTTACATGCTTCGTACTGCAGGTAAACCAGTTATGGCTGTTCAAAAAGGTTTGAAAGAACTTTATGCTAAAAAAATAACTGATTACAATGTAATGGGTGTTGGTACAACAGGGTCTGGTAGAAATTTAGCAGGGGCTTTGGTTGGTGCTGATATTATTAAAAACGAAATTACAGCTCATGCGGTTGCTGCAAGTATTAATGTTCCTGGCGTTCAAACAATTTTAGAAATCGGAGGTCAAGATAGTAAAATTATCATTCTTCGTGATGGTATTGTTACGGATTTTGCGATGAATACAGTTTGTGCTGCTGGTACTGGAAGTTTTCTTGATCAGCAGGCAAACAGATTGAATGTTCCAATTCAAGATTTTGGAGCGACAGCTTTAAAATCAACTAATCCTGCTCGTATAGCAGGTCGTTGTGGCGTTTTTGCGGAAAGTGACTTGATTCACAAGCAACAATTGGGTTATCCTGTTGAAGACTTGTTGTATGGTCTTTGTCAGGCACTTGTTAGAAACTATCTTTCTAACCTCGCTTTGGGTAAAGAATTGTTACCGGTGTTCTCATTCCAAGGTGGCGTAGCGACAAACCAAGGTATGGTAAAAGCATTTGAAGAAGCTTTGGGACACAAAGTTATTGTTCCTGAAAATCATCAGACAATGGGCGCTATTGGTGCTGCTTTGTTGGCGATGGAAAATCATCAATATACAGAAGCTGAAACTAAATTCAAAGGCTGGGAAGTTGGCGATATGCAATTTCATTCAATAACTTGTGAATGTAACGGATGTTCTAACAATTGTGAGGTTATTACAATTGTTGAGGGTGAGCACGAAGCAAGACACTATGACAAGATAAAAGATATTCAAGGTAACATTATCGCTCGTTGGGGTGGTACTTGTGGACGTTGGGATATCACAGGTTAGAGTAAATGGGGAATTGGAAGTTGTTTCCCTAGAGCTTAGTTATTAATTTACAAAATATTTTAAAAAGGTGAGTTTTTGCTCACCTTTTTTAATTTTATAATTCGTGTTAAAATTTTGTTATGAGTAATTTAGATAAAGTTTTGCAAAACCAAAGGGAAAAGTATCGAGAAGTTTTTCAGTATTCGGTTGAACAGCTTCAGTCACGAATTGATGAAATAAAACCAGCAGATGTTATTGGTGATATTTTTGATAAATTCCCCGAAAATTCTTCAGGTAAGATATGGCAAGAAAAAGTTCTTGCGATGTTGAAATATGATATTTCAAAAGATATTTATATGAAATTTCAGGAAATACTTGCTGAAAGAGTTAATTATTCGTGTGTAGGTTGTGCTACTTGTTGTAATCTTGCTTGTAGCGAATTCTCGCCTGAAGAATTGAAACATAGAGCTGAAAACGGTGATAATTTTGCCACTCAATTCTTGAGTGTTTTTATTCCTTATAATTCAAAGGAAGATGCAAGAAAAATTTATCCTGAATACATAGCGCTACTTGAGCAGAATAATGAAAATGATGTGTATTTCTATCATTGTCCAAAATTAACTGAAGATAAAAGATGTTCTGATTACGAAAATCGTCCGCAAATATGCAGAGATTTCCCAGATAATCCACTGACTATTTTGCCTAAAAGTTGTGGGTTTTGTGAGTGGAAAGAAAAATCAGAGGTGATGACTTTAATGCTTCATGCTATGATAGAAATTGTAGAATATTATAAAAGTAAAATTCCGGTGTAAAAGATGAAAATATTATCAGGATTAAGTTTAGAAGAAATTGAAAAAATAACAGATGAACTTCATGCATCAAAGTTTCGTGCAAGACAAATACATAACTGGATATATCTAAAATCAGTTAAAGATATTGATGAAATGACGGATTTGTCGGTGAAGTTTAGAGAAGAATTAAAACAAGTTGCGACCGTTACTGATGTGCAAATTAAAGTTAAGCAAGTTAGTACTGACGGAACTATTAAATATTTAATTCAGTATCCTGACGGCGAATGTGTTGAAACTGTTTTGATGCGATTTGATAACCGTGCGAATTTAACTGCTTGTGTAAGTTCGCAAATTGGGTGTGCTGTTAATTGTTCTTTCTGTGCTACAGGCAAACGAGGCTTTATTAGAAACTTATCTTATAAAGAAATTATTGAACAAGTCTTGACTATTCAACGTGATACAGGGTTGAAAGTTACAAATATTGTATTTATGGGGCAAGGTGAACCTCTTTTAAATCTTGATAATGTTCTTAAGGCTATGGATATTTTCAATGAAAACTTCCAAATTGGCGCAAGACGTTTGACGGTTTCTACTAGTGGTATTGTTCCCCAAATTTATAAATTAGCTGAAAATGATATGCAATCAACTCTAGCACTTTCACTTCATGCACCTAATTCAGAGGTAAGAAGACGATTGATGCCGATTGAAAATAAGTACAATATGGGAGAACTAAAAAAAGCGCTTAAAAAATATGTGGAAATGACAGGACGCAGAATTACTATTGAATATCTGTTGATAAAAGACTTGAATGATACTCCTGAAAGCGCAAAACAGTTGGCGGAATATCTTGCTGATATAAAATGCAACATAAACTTGATACCGTATAATCCGACTGAAAAGAATGATTATCAAAGACCTTCTAGTAACGCTATTCAAAAATTTAAATATTTGCTTGAACATTCGGGTAAAAAAGTTACAGTTCGTCTTGAACGTGGTGCTGATATTGACGCTGCTTGTGGACAGTTAAGAGGCAAAGTTGAGGGCAAAGTCTAATGAAAGCGCTGATTCAAAGAGTTAAAAAAGCGTCTGTAACCATAGAAGATGAATTGTATTCAGAAATTGGAGCAGGGTTGTTGGTATTTTTAGGTGTTACAAAGTCTGATACAGTCGAAAATAGTGAAAAGTTAGCGCAAAAGATTGCCAACCTCCGTATTTTTGAAGATGAAAATGAAAAGATGAATTTTTCAGTTAAGGATGTTGCGGGCGAGATTCTTGTCGTGTCGCAGTTTACGTTATGCGGTGATTGCCAAAAAGGTACACGCCCAAGTTTTGATGATGCTGCTCATCCTAATATTGCCGTTGAGTTGTATGAAGATTTTGTTAAAAAACTTCAAGCAATAGATTTAAAAGTTAAAACAGGCAAATTCCGTGCAATGATGGATGTAGCTTTGATTAATGATGGTCCTGTTACGTTTATGGTTGAAAAATAATTTTTAAAAACTATTGCAAATATTTGTTAACTATGTTAATATAATATTGTTAGTATATTGATATTTATTTTATATGGATTACCGAGGAGTAATTTTTTAGAATCGATTTTTAATTATGCAATTTATTATTTTTTCAATTAAGAGGCTTTCGATATGTATGTAAACAAGTGCGTTAAGTGCGGGCGTGAATTTGAAACAAAGAACCCCAAAAGAGTTATATGTCCTGATTGTTTGTATCCGGATAAGAAAATGATGATTAATCCAGGTGTAGAACCTAGTGGTGCTGTAGAAGCTCCTCAAGAAGCTCCTGAACAAAATTTAAGAAGTTATAGTACTGAAGATAAACCACAATTCTATAGCAGTTATTCTAGTGGAGGCAATGATAACCAAGGTTATCGTAGACCTCAACAAAGAAATAACTATGGTAACAACCAAGGTGGCTATAGACGTGATAACAACCGTCAAGGCGGTTATAACAGAAATGATAATCGTGGCGGATACAATCGTGACGGCGGTTATAATAGAGATGGTGGTTACAACCGTGACAATAGACGTGGTGGCTACAATCAAAGACCTCAACAAGGTGGCGGATTTAACCGTGGCGGTTTTAATAATAGACGTCCTCAAGGTAATAACAGATTTAATAACAAACGTCCAGGTGGTAATAGACCAAAAGCCCCAAAACAATTACTTGTTAGCAAGGAGCAATTAGAACAAATTGAATTGCTATACAAATTGATGCTTCCATTGCCAAACCCTGATGCACACGAAGTAATTGGAGAAAAAATTAGTCTAGAACCAAGAAAAGTATTCTTTGGTATCAACTTGGTAAGACAAAAATTAATGTTACCAAAACTTCCGTTCCCAAAACGTAAGTTAGCAATTTCTCCAGATCAATTATTTGCGATTAAAAATTTATATGAACCATTGTTGCCATTGCCTCCAATTGGTTGCCATAAAATTATTGCAGCTCAATTAAAAATGGATGAATGGAGAGTTCACGTAGGTATTGGCTTGATTCGTTCTCAAATGGGCTTGCAACGTTGGAACCAAGACAGAGCTGATGCTCCTGAAGAGTTTAAAAATCAACAGGCAGAACAAAAAGTTGAAGCGGTTGCAGATGCACCTGTTGAAACCGAAAAGCCAAAAAGAGGAAGAAAACCTAAAAAAGTTGAAGAAACTCCTGAATCATGAGCAAGTACGTATCTGTAGGAAAAATACTTAATTTTCATGGTATTCAAGGTGAAGCTAAGGTTGGTTTTTCTAAAAATCAACAAGAGTTTTTCTGTGGTTTGAAAAAGGTTTTTGTTCAGGTTGAAAATGAATATAAACCTTTAAAAATCAAGAATATCAGATTAAATAAAAGCTTTGCTATTGTAAAGTTTGAAGGTATAAATTCTATTGATGAGTTAATGGAGTTTAAGGGATTTTTGCTATTTGTGCAAGAAGAAACAATTAGAGAATCATTGGATGAAGATGAGTTTTTGATTGATGAGCTTGTTGGTTTGGATGTTGTTGATGTTGATGGTAATAAGTTAGGATTCATTGTTGGTGTGTCCAATAATGGGGCAACTGATTTACTTTCTGTAAAAACAAAATCAAAGAATATATCTTTAGTTCCTTTTGTAAAAGCTATAGTAACTGGAGTTTCTCTAAAAGAGAAAAAAGTTACTATCAACAATATTGAGGGGCTTTTGGAATGAGATTTGATGTTTTGACGTTATTTCCTGAAATGGTACAGTCGCATTGTTCGTATAGTATCATGAAAAGAGCTATTGATGCGGGTGTTATTTCTGTGAATACTGTTAATCCTAGAAATTTTACACTTGATAAGCACAAGAAAGTTGATGATACACCTTATGGTGGCGGTGCAGGAATGGTTTTGATGGCTCAACCATATGTAGATGCTTATGAAAGTGTTGAAAAACAAGAAAATTCTATCACGATAATGCTTTCACCACAGGGTGAGCCGATGTGTGAAAAGATTGTTAAAGAATTGGCGCAATATGATCAAATAGTTTGTCTTTGTGGGCATTATGAAGGTTTTGATGAACGTATAAGAGAAATTATTAAACCCAGAGAAATTTCACTTGGAGATTTTGTTTTGACTGGTGGTGAACTTCCTGCGTTATGCCTAATAGATGCTGTAAGCAGAAAAATTGAGGGAACTTTAGGAAAGATTGAGAGTGCAGAAGATGATAGTTTTTCTGATGGGTTGTTGGAATATCCTCAATACACTAAACCTCGTGAATACAGAGGCTTAAGAGTTCCAGAGGTACTTTTAAACGGCAATCATAAAGAAATAAACGAATTTAGGCAGTCTCAAAGAATTGAGAGAACTAAAGCGCGCCGTCCTGATTTGTTGCAATAGTTATTTTTGTAGGAATTTAGTTGTACCAAAACCTAGCCCGTCTTTGATAAATGTAAATATTGCCATTGCGCCTAGTGCAATACCGCTTCCGCAAGCTAGTTTTTTGTTTTTTGCAAATAGGGCAGTAGAGGCTAGTCCCAAAGGAATTACATGAGATACCAAGTTAGAGAAGAAGCCTGAAAAATAACCTATGGCAGAATTAAAGAATGTTAGGCAATTACTTCCTAGTTGATATTTAAATACTTTATCTTTCATTCTTGCTTTTGTTAAACTTGGGGTATCAAGTCGTTGAGCATTTTCGAATAAATCGGTACAAATGTTTGCATCTCTTGATTGCGCAGTAACATCTGATTGCAATTTACCTAATGTGTGAGAATCTCTTACCATTGTGAAAATTGCTACACCGCCTGCCGTTTTTGCAAGATATTTACCGTAATTATTTTTTACTGCTGAAATGATACTCATTGTTTAAACCTTTATTTTTTTGAATTATTTTCAGGTACTTCAAATTCTTTTTCAACTACTTTACCTGACATTTTTAGAAGTGCGCTTGTTGCTTGAGCTGCATCTTGTCCGTAAGCAGATGTGCCGTTTTGCATTTTTTTCAAAACTCCTACGGTGTAGTCGTTACCTGTGCAAATTCGTGATTCAATCATGCTTAATGCTAGCAATCTGATTTTTTGGTCAGGATCTTGTAACATTTTATTGATAAGAGCTGTTAATGCTGGGTCATCTTTTCTACTGTCATCTTCTTGAAGCCTTGCTATGACTTCTTTTGCACCCATCATTCTAACTTCTTTGTCTTGACTATTTAAATAGTTTTCAAGGTTTTTGATATATTCATCTGTTAATTCAACAACTTTTCGTTTTTCCGTTTTCTTTTTCTCTTCTGTTTTGCTGATTGTTTCAGTTATATTTGTTGTTGTTGATGAATTATTTTTATTGTTAGTTGAATTGTCGTCAGCTACTGCTTTGGTTACGTCATTTGCGCTTTTAGCTGGTAAAGTTGCGCTAGTATCTGTGTTTTGAGCTGGTGCTTGAATTGTATTATAGATATTTGCGCTTCCACCATTACCACCTTGAGCCACTACTCCACCAGGAGCGTATGCATATTGACCGTTAGCTGGCACTTGTCCGTTCATTCCATTAGGATTCATTCCGTTTCCGTTTGCAGGAAGCCCATACTGTTGAGTATAGTAATTCGAAGGATATGCCATCCCTGCTAAACTCTGTGGATTGCTAGTTAAACCGTTTGGATTAAGCCCTGGAATTCCCACTGATGGGTTGTATATTTGAATGTTAACACCTGCATAACTTGGAGATGTCGCCTGTGTTTGTGGATTAGTTGCATAAGGTTGCGCAACCAATGGTTGTGGTTGTATAACTTGTGGAGCTTGAGCGGGAACCTGACTTAATTGTTGTGGTTGAACCTGCTGTAATTGTTGATTACCTTGATTTTGAACAAATGTCATAACACTACCTATTCTAAACTACTTATATATTTAAAGTATTTGAGTAAGAAGTAATTGCTTTTATTTTGAAAATTTTAAGAAATGTTAAATTGTATTTTTTAATCTAAAATTTTTACTATAATGAAAGAATGAGTGTATATGAGGAAAATTATTTATCAAAGCGTCCGCAAGAATTGTGCCACATGTGTGGTCGATGTTGTCGAGTCGTAACGACGTCAAAGCCTTATTTTGAGTTGTTGAAGCTAAAAGCTGATGGTGATGTTGGAGCATGTGAGTTCTTAAAAATATTTAAACCGTTTGCCTCAATTGATGAAGCTCGTGCTGTTGATAAAGAATTGGTAGATAATATTGTTGAAAAAATGATTGCTGACGGCAATTATGATAAAGATAAGTTGACCTTTTATACTTGCAAATATTTACAAAAAGATAATTTGTGCGGAATTTATGAAGAACGACCTGATTTATGTCGTCACTGTCCTTCGACTCCGTGGGTTATTGTTCCTCCAGGGTGTGGGTTTGAGGGATGGTTGTTTATGGAAAGAGAAAAAATTAAGGCAAAAATCCGTAAAGCTAAAGAAGATTTGTTGGAAATGAAAGTCTTAAAATCCAAAAATCAAAATGAAGAAACTTTAAAGAAAATAGAAGCTGTTGAGGCTAAAATTCAGGGAACAATTGATTTATATAAAAAATATGGCTCTTACGATTGGTAAGAGCCATTAGTTATATTTTGTTAGATATTTGCTTTTGCAAGTATTGTCCTGTAAAATTCTGTATTAATGTTGAGTTTTACACCAATATCAAGAAGCATGTTTACAAATTTTCTATCGCTTGCTCGATTAGTTGTTTTTGCAGTTTCTATAATGTCGCCGATTTTGTGGTAAATCTTTGAGTAATAAATGTTTTGAGCTTCTGATATGTCAACTTCTAGTTCTAATTTTTCAACGTGTTCAAATAGTTCTAAAATAACATCTGCTTGTTGAGCTTCAAAACTATATGCCAAACGGTTAATGTTTTGAAGAATTTTTTTGCTGAAAATATTATTAGAAGGACCTTTATCAAGTTTGATACCCATTTTTCTGGTTTCAAAGTTGATATCAGCGGCTTCTTGGAAAATTCCTGCATCCATAAATCCTGCAGATTCAGTGATTAAATCATTAAATTTTCTGCCTAATGCGTATTGTGCTGCAATCTTAAATTCGTCAGGAATAGCAAGTCCCAAGTTTTGCATATGGTAAATTGAGCCTTTTCCTTCGTCATACATATCTTGGTAAATTTGTGCAAATTTTTGCATTTTACCTTTAAGTAATCTTTGTAGGATTTTTCTTCTTTCTTCGATAAAGATATCTTTTAATGTGTAGTAATCTTTGCCGAAATACTCGTCTAGTGCTCTGATAATTTCAGTTAATGGGTTAAGCATGAATATTTTGCTTAATTCAGATTTCATTTTGTTGAATTCTGCATCATCAGAGTATTCTTTGATTGCGCAGTGGAAATCTCCGCCTGAATATTGCATCAAGGCAAACATGAGATTTGATTTTTGAAGCGTAATTTTTGATTGAATTTCAATATGTCCGATAACCAAGTTAGAATTACCTTTGTGAACTTTTTGGTAATCGTCGCATTTGATTGTATAACAATATACATTTTCTTCTTCTTCAAAGTCTTCGTACAATGATGAAACCGCCCACAAGCTTGCGATTTGTTTTGCAGTTACTATTGAAGGTTTTACAAAGTTGTTGAAAATATCTCTGCCTGTGCCGTATTCAGTGATGTTACTCTTTGCTTCAGAAAGGATTTCAGTGAATTTTGTTTCAAAATCTTTTTTAGTAAATCCTGAAGCTAATTGCATTGCACGTGCTGCGTACTTCATGATTTGAACGGTTTCTATGCCTGAAATTTCAGAGAAAAACCAGCCACAACTTGTATACATCAACATTGCTTGTCGTTGAATTTCCAGCAATTCCATCGCCTTAACTTTCTTGTCATCCTTCAAGTCAGGCAAGAAGTTTTCTGATTGGAATTTTAAAACATTCATCAAGTTTCTATCAAGAATAACTTCGATATAGTTGTTTCTAACATCCCAACAGTCTTTGTTGAAATATTTTGGACCTTCTTCCTCAAACAATCTTGCAAGTTCATCTCTCAAATAATCCAACGCTTCTCTTAATGGTTTTCTCCATTTTTGATTCCAACCGGGGTGTCCTCCAGTAGAGCATCCGCAGTCTTCTTTCCATCTGCCAACGCCGTGGAAACAACTCCAGCTTGAAGCTTGTTTGATATCTACTTCGTAGTCGCTTCTGTGTTTGTCTAAATATTCGCCGTAGTTGGTGATAGTTAGACCTTCTTCTTTTGCTTTTACTTGTAAAACATAAGCCAAAGCCATGTCGCCAAAATGAGTGTGGTGACCATAGCTTTCACCATCTGTTGCAATATTTACTAATTGAGGATAGTCTCTGCATTCCGAAACACCTTCTTTAAGTCTTCTTGTAAATTTGTTACCGTCTTTCAATAATTCTTCGAACGCAACAGCACGTGAAATCGCTCCGTCATAGAAAAATAAATCAATGTATTTCCCTGGAGCCGATTTGATGTAATATCTGTAAGAACGCGCAGGGTCAATGTTCCCCCAGCTTACGTCAGCCCATTCTTTGTCGCCTTCTTTTCTGATTTTTTGAGCTTGGTATGGAGATAATACTGTGAATTTGATTCCATTAGCTTCCAATACTCTTAATGTGTCATCGTCAACTGCTGTTTCTGCAAGCCAAATACCTTCAGGTTTTCTGCCAAAACGATATTCGAAATCTCTAATCCCCCATTTTACTTGAGTGATTTTGTCTTGTTCGTTTGCTAGTGGCATAATAATATGGTTGTATACTTGAGCCATTGCATTGCCGTGTCCGTTGTGTTCTGCAACACTTTCAATGTCTGCCTTTATAATTCTTTCGTAAGTCAATGGTGCAAATTGTTCCATCCAAGATAGTAGAGTTGGACCAAAGTTGAAACTCATGTGTTCATAGTTGTTGACAACATCTAGAATTCTGTTTCTGCTGTCTACTATTTTTGAAACAGAGTTTGGATTGTAGCATTCTTTGTTAATTCTTTCGTTCCAGTCGTGAAACGGCAAAGCGCTATCTTGTAATTCAATTGCTTCCAACCACGGGTTTTCACGTGGCGGTTGATAAAAGTGTCCGTGTATTGTTAAATATTTTTCATTCACCATTTCTTAACTCCCGAAAGTATAGTTAATCTAATTAATTTTGTTTTCAGTTTTTTTGTTTTTAACTGTTAATACTTTAAAATTATCAACATCCATCCAAACATCACCAAGTGCATTTGAGAATATTTTACCTGAAAATTCGATTACATCGCCTGCGTCTAGGTCAATATGTTTTTCTGCTTCAGCTCTTTTTAAGAAAATTTTAAATTCTGAAAGCGGTATATTGTGATCTAGTACGTCTGGTCTTTGGATTAAAAATGTAATGTAATCTTCAGAACTTTTCATTGCAGGTTTGTAATCCAAGCCTAATGTTGAAAATTTGTCGAATTTACCTTTTACTTTAACATTTTTGTTAAGGTAAAATGAAGGGTTTTTAACCATATCCAATGCGTTAACTGTTAGGTAAGTTTTTCCAGCAGGTACTGCTTTGGGCGCAACTGTAGATACTGGCACTAATGGGTTTTCTAAATTGATTGCGGATGGGTTTCCAATAGCTGATGAAATCCCAAAGCCCAAACCCATAATCAATATTGGTAATATATATTTAGCTCTACTCATTATTATTTCCCTTCTATTGTTCTTTACAATTATATTCTAACACACAAATTTAATATTTCTACTTTGTTACAGTAAATAAACACAAAAATATTACTGTCTTTAAGGATAAGCTTAATTTCGTTTTTTTGCTTTCTCCATGCGGATAGTGTTGGTTATTTAAAAGTGCATTTAATCATAAAATCCAAATATGTAATCCATCTAATGAATGATTGTTTTATTGTTATGTTTTTACGAATATGTATATACAAAAGCTATTGAGAGGATATCCAAAAGATGTCCAGTTGGGAAGTTACCCGAATAGCAATTTTACCCCACAATACGATGATAGGAAATAAATAAATGAATAATTTATTTAAGCTTATATTGCTCTGTGCAATACTCTCAAATACATTTACCCCATGTTTTTCTAATGAAACAAAAACACTTACCGACAGTGAACCATTGCAACCCAGGTTCACATCAGATGCATTTGAAGATGCATTTACCCCAACGACACTAACTAATGACGCAGTGGAAGCGTTGGTAGAATTGCCGATTGCTGAACCTGTAGAATTGGTTAATAACGATGAAAAGGAGGTCTTGGAAAAGCTTGAGACCAAGACTTCCGATTTTATTTATGATGAGAGATTAGATTTTCTGCCAGCTGTGCAGAGCAATGTGGCTTCTTTAGATAAAGATGAGAATATTACTTTAACTGAAGATAATAGGATTGCATCTTGCCCAATTAAGAATGATATATTAATGAACAGAGTTGGGACGGTTGACTCTTTCAAACACGCATACAAATGTTTAGATGGCAAAGAATTAGATGCGATTGTTTTGGAAAAAGGTAAAACGTTTAATGTGAAGTCTTTGAGGCCAATGTCTTTTGAGTCAGCTACGGGTACAAAAGTTGAGTTTGAATCAATTTATGATGAAAGAATTTTTTTATCAAAAGAACCCTCAAAACTTTTGTTTAAAGGAGAGGTTATAAAGAATAAACCGCCAAGAAAAGGTGGTGGAAGTGGTACATTGAAGGTGAAATTAACAGGACTTCAAGTTGAAAATGTAACGTATCCAATTGAGGCTTACATATCAAAAATGAATAAAAAAGGTGTTTTGTTTGGTGCAGTGTCAGGTCCATCTAGATATCGTGATAATTTGGCTAATACTGTAAACAAAGGCACTATAAACAATTATTATAATTATGATCCTTGTAATGTAGTTGCGCATGAATGTGTAAGTAACGCAGTTAAACCCTTTTATTTTATAACAGGTGCAGCTTTGCAAACTGCGGACTTACTGCTTGCGCCAATGGTCGCATTTTTTGCAAAAGGTAATGAGGTTTATATTCCAGAAGGTACAGAATTCGAAATTAAATTGGAAGAAGCCGTTCCTGTGCTGGAATTATAGAGAATTAATTAGGGGATAATGAAAGAGGGAGTAAGAACATTCTAGGACCACTAAATAGAAAAAGTTCTTGCTCTCTTACCCATTTAAAATGGTGCTATTTTAAGATTTTTACTTAAAATTTATTGAGTTTTTACTTTTTTTGTAATACCATTAGGGTAAGGTTAATAGGATATCAGTAAAGATATCTGTAAGAAGGAGAAAATTATGGCAACAAAAGAATTTTTTACAAATTCAGAAGAGTTAAAACAGCTTATGTCAGCTGCTCGTGCTACAATTACTGCGCCTTTCTTTGGTAACAATGTAGAGGAAGTTAAATCTGTAGCTGAAGCTTACAAATTAGCTAAAAATAGCCCAGGAACAATCGAATTAACAGGCATGCCTGTATTCCAACCTGAAAAATTAGGTCTTCCACAAGGTGCTAATCAATTATTATTCAACGACGGTACTGTAGTTGGTCGTTGTGCTGCAGCTAGAAAAATTGTTGGTGAACCAGGATGTGATTTATCATACCTATTGCCAATTATTCGTGAAGCTGTTTATGGAACTCGTGACAGACTTATGTATAAAACAGAAGCTGTTGTTGGTTTAGAAGAAGACTTTATGATTAAAGCTCACCTTTTAATTCCAGAAGGCTTTGAAAACGTTATGTACTCTTGGTTGTTAAACTTCCAATACATCAACGAAATTTATGCAAATATGTACGCTGATTCAAGAATGATTAACGAAGGCGATATCTATGTATTCTCTGATCCAGATTGGACACACCCAGACTTCCCATACGGTTTAACATTCTTTGATCCTGAACACAACTGTGCTTGTATCTTGGGTATGAGATACTTCGGTGAACACAAAAAAGGTACATTAACTCTAGCTTGGGGTTGTGCTGCTCGTAACGGTTATGCTTCTTGCCATGGTGGTATGAAACGTTATAATCTAGACGGCGGTAAATCATTCCAAGTTGCAGTATTTGGTCTTTCTGGTTCAGGTAAATCAACTATTACTCACGCTAAACACGGCGGTAAATATGATATTACAGTTCTTCACGATGACGCATTCATCATCAATGTTGAAGATAAATACACAATCGCTCTTGAACCTGCTTATTTCGACAAAACAGCAGATTACCCAATCGGTTGTGATGATAACAAATACATCGTTACTCAACAAAACGCTGGTGCTATCCAATTAGCTGATGGCAAAGTTGTTTCTGTAACTGAAGATATTAGAAACGGTAATGGTCGTGCAGTTAAATCTAAACTTTGGTCACCAAACAGAGTTGACAGAATTGACCAACCAATCAACGCTATTTTCTGGTTGATGAAAGACCCAACAATTCCTCCTGTATTGAAACTTTCAGGAGCAGCTTTGGGTTCTGCAATGGGCGCAACTTTGGCTACAAAACGTTCTTCAGCAGAAAGACTTGCTGCTGGTGTTGACCCTAACGCATTGGTTGTTGAACCATACGCTAACCCATTCAGAGTTTATCCATTGTCTGTAGACTACACTAGATTCAAACAATTAATTGAAGATGGCGTAGATTGCTACATCTTGAACACTGGTGACTTTATGGGTACTAAAGTTCAACCAAAACACACTTTAGGCGTAATCGAAGCTATCGTTTCTGGCGAAGCTAAATTCCACAAATGGGAAAACTTCTCTGATATCGAAATTATGGATATCGAAGGCTTCGATGCTACATTCTCTAACAAAGAATACGCTGCTCAATTCGTTGCTCGTATGAACGACAGAATTAAGTTCGTTGAATCTAGAGAAACTGAAAAAGCTGGTCTTGACAAACTTCCTGCAGATGCTTTAGAAGCTCTTCAAGCAGTTGTTAAAGAAGCTACAGCTTTAGCTGGTGTTTAATCAATACTTTATTGAATAAGTTAAAAAGTCCGACCTGAAATTCAAGTCGGACTTTTTGTTAATTTTAAAATGTTTAAATAATTATTTTGAAGTAAGGGATTCCAATTTTTGTGCTTTTTCTTGAATTTTGATTTCTTGTTTAATTACGGTAATCGCTTCATTATATAGTTGGGCTAACATTTCTGATTTAGAAAGTGTTTCGCTAGGTTCGACGTAACGCTGAATAGCTCCGCCGACCTTATAGGCTCTTGATTCGTCCTTTAGAAGTCTTTTTAGGCCATTTAATATTGTAAGTTTGTCTTTGGTTTTGTAATCTGGTAAAATTTTATCTCTTATAATTGTGCTAATTTTTTGGTGTAGTTGTTCTCGATCTTTCGTTTCAGTTTGATTGAGCAAACCTTGGAGTCCAGCTTTGTATTTAGTATTGCCAGAAAGAGCATCAGCACCAAGCTTGCTAAATGTAATTAGATGTTGCTGTAAAAGAAGTCCATTTTTGTTGAGTAATTCGGATGTTTCTTTTAGAACCTCTTCAAAAATAGCTTTTGGTGCATATTTAAGTATTATGTTTTTGAATTTTGCAAACAGTGAAACATTGTTGTATAAAACGTGTTCAAGCTCGTGTCCTGTTGCATTGAGAGCATCAGTGTTGTTCATTGTGTTTGTTCTTAAACAAAGTAATGTCTCTTTTGTTCTTAAGTTGGGTACTACTATTGATTTGGTATTATTGAAGTAATGTTCTGCTAATTCATCAGATATTTTTAGGTTTTCAGTAGATACTTTTTTAAAAGTGTCTAAATCTTCTGAAATAATGATGTTTGTTGCTTTCTTTTTACCAATTCTTTCTGTTAGAAGTTCATGAATTCGTTTGTGCTCTATTTTCCCGCCAGAAAGTTTAATTTCATCGGCAAGAGTTGTTCCTATCTCTTTGCAATTCTTCATTATGCCTTTTTTTGACATAATACCAGTTGCTTTGTATACTAGTCTTCCAATTATCGTCATAGGTTCTCTTTTCTTTATTGTATTAGAACAAAAAAATCATAAAATAAAATTGTAAATTCTGCAATTTTTTTTATTAATGAAACCCCTTTTTCTTTTGGTTTTGGAATTTTACGCAAAAAAAAGACTCGTCATTTCTGCCAAGCCTTAGTATATCAAACGTGAAAACCATTGATATTTCTTAATTGTACATAGTATTAAAGATGTAACTTATATGAGAATTTGGTATAGTTTTTTTTAGAGATAAGCTTGCTATATTTTAAACCAAACCGCGTTTAAGAAAATCTCTTGTCGCAACCCCGAAAAAGTGCCTGGATATAACAAGCTTACTTTCTTATGATAACCCTTTTTTAGGGCTTTTTCACCACTCCCTAGAGTAAACTTTCACCACTTCTACTAACTATATAGTAGTAATACTAAAGTATTAGTTTTTGTGGTATAAAAGAGGTACTAGCAAAAAATAATTTTTAGGGATTTTAAATAGCGTGTAAAAGGAGAATAGAATGAAAATAGATGCAGTGAGCACGAATAATTATTTACAAAATAAAAATAAAACAAACATAAATTTTAAAGCTACATTACCCAAAATTGGAGCAATTCCAGTTCAACATGATGGTTGGGATAGAATTTATTTAACTTGTAAAAGTCAAGGACAATTAGAGCTTTTAAAAGGTATTATGTTAAAGCTAAAAAAGTGTGCTGGAGAAGGCGTTTTGGGTTGTGCTTGGAGTAAAAATGAAAAATATCCAACCTTTTACAGTGCAAAAAATTCAGAAGAATTAAGCAAAAAACTTAAGCCTATTTTTGATTATTATGACAAAAAAGAAACTGTTTCTTCTGTTTCAATAGTGCCAAGATCTCAAAAAATTGTGGCAGAAACTTTTGATGTAAGAATGCATTCTGAAGTTCAAAACCAAGTTTTAGATTCTAACGGCGTTGGCGATGCTAAAAAAGAGTGTGATAGTATCTTAAAGACTTTAGATGATATAGCAACTCCAGGAACAACAAAAAATAATGTTTTGTTTGGAGATGATTCGTATAAATTTTTCCAAGATTTACGAGAAGGAATTTAATTGATTAGGTGAAAGGAAATAAATATGCAAATAAATAGAATTCAATCAAATACAAATTTTAAAGGCTTAATGGTGTTTGGTGATAAATGTGCTGTTAATACGAAATATATTGAATCAATTGCTCCATGTGAGATGACAATGGGTGTAAAAGGGTGCGTGATAAAAACAAGTTCAAACACATTCCGCTTTGAATTACCTGAAAATATTAAGATGCAAGATGTTTATAAAGCATACAATAAAGCTGCGTGTCATGATAGTAATGTTGTTGAAGTCTATAGAGATGGAAAGAAATCTACAAATTATATTATATAGTTAATTTGTAAAAATATCTTGCAAAAAAAAGATGTTTAGTATATCATAAGGCTATGAGTTAGCCATGCGGAAGTAACTCAATGGCTAGAGTCCCTGCCTTCCAAGCAGGTTGTTGCGAGTTCGAGTCTCGTCTTCCGCTCCATAAAGAGTCAGATGAAAGTCTGACTCTTTATTTTATGTCGCCGAAGACAGCCTCTCACTCGAGTATATTGCTCATGTTATTCGCAATATACGGAGTTCTACCCATACGAGTATCCGCCCTCGTAAGGCTCGTGTTTCTCGCCAACGATGGCGGGGAGTCTCGTCTTCCGCTAATAAAAAGGATCTATCGTGAGATAGGTCCTTTTTATTAGTAAAGAAGAAGAGACTTTTTACGAAGTAATAGTCTCGTTGTTTTAAACTCCACCTATCCAAGTCAATGATTACTCAAAACCTGAAAAAATAGTTTTTTGCTATTAATAGTGTAAAAATATGTTAAAAGAGTTTAATTTAGTAGCAATTACTTTTTTGTTTGTTTTTAATTTGTGAAAAAGGAAAGGTTACCAAATGAAAATGTGTTTATTATCACCAAAAGTTTTTATCCCTAAAAATTTAGAGTCATCAAATCTAGGTTATGTTAGACCTGACAAAACTATTAAGTTCCAATCACCTGCGGTTGCGCTTGATTATGCGAAAAATACAGTTGTTAAAGCACTAAAGTCAGACAAACCTCATGAAAAATGCGTGTTAATTGATAATGATGTTATTGTGAAACAGTTTAAGGGTGATCATAATGGTGTTAATTTTAATACTGATGGTTTAAAATTTGACACAATGGTTCACGGACATCCTGATGCTTATGGTGAAGGGTTAACTTATCCTATTAATTTTACTGATATAATTGCGTTTTTTGAAAATACTCTCAATGGTATTAAAAGGTCAATTGTTTATAACTCAAAAGGTGAATATTCTATGGTTGAAGCTTTGCCAAGAGCTGAAGCGTATAATAAGTTATCTCCATTTATTAGAGAAGAATTTATTAAATTAGACAATAGACGAAATCTTGCAAAATCAATTAGGTTAGAGCAAGAACATGAAAAAGTTAATCTTGAGCGTTTTACAGAGTTAAAAAGAACAGGTAAGCTAAAAGAGCTTGCGCAGTCTATTGATGACGAGAACTTTTTTGCAACTTTACTTGCAAAAGTTGAAATTCCAATTCTTCATAAGATGCTTAAGGAAAATGCTCCAGAGTTAAAGCTTGAATATAGAACTAATTTTTCTAATATAAAAGATTAGTGATATCGTTTATGAGTTAATATTTTTAAAAGTTTTTATGATAAAATGTTCTCGTAAGAATAGGGGGATGTGAGAATGAACGAATTTGTAGATGATATAATTTTATATTTTGATAAGTTAAACAAGGTTATTGAATCAATGCACTTGGGGGTTATTTTTGGTGCTTTGCTAAACCTTGTAATTATCGCTGTTTTATTCAAGATGGTTGATGTATTTGGTAAAAATATAAAAGAAAAAATGTTGAATAAAGATGCCAATAGCCAATTAATTCAATTTTTACCGATATTAGAAAGAATTTTTAAGTTTTTAATTGTATTTTTTATTGTTGCGTGTTTCTTGCAAAGTCAAGGATATTCAGTAACTTCATTAATTACAGGTTTTGGAATTACAGGTTTGGCTGTAGGTTTTGCAGCTAATTCAACTATCTCTAGCGTATTTGGTACATTTTCTATATTTAGCGATAAAGCCTATAAAATCGGTGATTATGTTATAGTGAATGGCGTTGAGGGAACTGTTGAAGATGTAAATCTTCGTTCTACTAAAATCAGAACTTTAGACAACTATTTGTATATAGTTCCAAATAGTAGCGTTGCAAATGGTAATATCTGTAATGTGTCTGTTGCTAAAAAACGTAGAATTGATATGAGTTTTGGGCTTGTATATAGTACTTCTAATGAGATGTTAGAACGTGCGATTAAGATTGTAGAAGAAATTTTGCATGAAGAAGAACGCATTTATAACGATTATGTTGTATTTTTGGATTCTTTATCTGCAAGTTCTATTGATATAAGATGTCACGCTTATGTAAAATCTCCTGCGTACAACTCTTTGAAAAAAGTTAAATCAGATTTTACTTTAGAAGTTGTGAAACGTTTCAGAGCTGAAGGTTTAGACTTCGCATTCCCTACTACATCTGTTTATATTGAAAATAATGAGAATTCATAATGAATATTAAAGTAATAGCGTTAGGTAAATTAAAAGAAAAGTTCTTGAAAGAGGGAATTGACGAATTTCAAAAACGTTTAACGCCTTATGCTAGTTTTGAGATTATTGAATTAACTCCTGTCGAAATAAAAGATGAAAATTTGGTCCAAAAAGCTCTGGATGAAGAAGCGCAGAAGATTTTGTCATACGTAAAACCGCAATCGTATGTGATTACGTTGGAGATTAACGGTAAGATGCTTTCTTCAGAAGAGTTTGCCAAAAAGATAAATGATTTAACTTTTGACGGCGTTGGAGAAATTATATTTGTAATAGGTTCATCATGTGGATTATCGCCAATTGTGTCTAATCGTGCGAATTTCAAGTTAAGTTTTTCAAAAATGACTTTTTTACATCAGTTTGCAAGGTTAATTCTAGTTGAACAGATTTATAGGGCGTTTAAGATTATCAAAGGCGAAACGTATCATAAGTAAATCTGTACTTTACGACCACTCAAAAAAATGTTATACTGTAGCTTGTAAACAGTAATGGAGAGAGAAATGGAAACTTTTGAACTTAATTATTCGCTTGATGAATTAAAAAAGCGTACTCATAAGGATTATTTAGCTACTAAAAAAATGTTGGCAGTGGATGCTCCTGAATATTTGAACCTCGCAGATGGAGATAAAGAAGCTTTAAAAAATCTGGTTAAGGGTGCATATATTATTGAAAAAATTAATATGCAACTTGATAATAGAAAAAATCTTGCTTTCAAAGCTTTTTTAGAAGATGAAATCTCAAAAGGTAATGAGCAGGCAGTTTTGACAAATATTTTGTTTGAAGCTCAGATTGGTATGTGTGCAATTGATAGAGAATCTACAAAAATAAGTCTTGCCAAAGGAGTTGATGAACTTCCTGGAAAAGGTTTGTTCCCTGAAGATTTGTCAAAAGAAGAATTTCACCAAATTTTAATCAAAATGTTGAATAGTGGTAAAATTGAACAGGTTAGAAAAATTTTAAATCAACGTTCTGTTATTGAACGAAATGGCGAAGAATTAGAAGCTATTGACTATATTGATTATTTCAAAGAAGACTTTTTGAAAATAGCTGAATATTTAGAGAAAGCATCTGAAACCTCAACTAATTCTGATTTTAATGAGTATTTGAAGTTGCAGGCTGAGGCGTTTAGGGTTGCTGACCCAATGTTGGATGCTTATGCGGATAAGAAATGGGCAGAACTTCAAGATACGCCATTAGAATTCACAGTGACAAGAGAAAATTATTCAGATGAGATGACTGAAAGTGTTATTGAAAACGAAGAATTGAAAGCTTTGTTAGAAAAACATGATATCCAAGTGATTTCAAAAGACTTTTTAGGTGGTCGTGTTGGTATTGTGAACAAAGCTGGTACTGATGCATTGTTGAAAATTAAAGATTATTTGCCGTTATTGGCGTCTTGTATGCCGTATAACGACGAATACGAACAAAATATTTCAAAAAATTCTGATGCAAAGCAGACAATGGTTGACGTAGATCTTGTTGCGGTGACAGGCGATGTAGGCGCTTATCGTGCGGGCATTACTTTAGCTGAAAATCTTCCAAATGATGACAAATTATCGTTAACTATTGGTGGTGGTAGACGTAATGTTTATCATAGACAAATTCGTTTTATTTCTGATAAAGAAAAACTTCAAAAACGTTTGGATACTGTTTTGGATAAGGAGCAACATCAATATTATTTGGATGAGGCTGACCATTGGTTTACTATCGGGCATGAAAATACCCATTCACTTGGACCTAACAAAGGTACTGAAGCTTTGGGTAAATACAAAAGTATCATTGAAGAAAATAAGGCTGATATGGGTGCGCTAGCGTTCTTGGATGTTTTGGAAGAAAAAGGAATGTATACTCATGAGCAAGTTCTTCAGATGCTTGTTTCTTTTGCTGCTGATAATTTCTTGAAATCAAAACCAACATTGTCACAAGCGCATAGAGTGCGTTCTGTAATGCAAAATAAATATTTTATTGAAAATGGTGCTATTGAATTGACCGAAGATGGCAAAATCCACGTTAATATTGATAAAATGATACCTACTGCAAAGAAAATGCTTGCTGAAATCGTTAGAATTCAAATAGATGGAGATTTTGCAAAAGGTGAAAAATACGTTCTAGACAACTTTATTTGGACAGATGAGATGGAAACTCTTTCTCAAAAATTGAAAGAAATTGACAAAAATCTGAATGGTAGAACAGAATCGCCATTGGCAAAATTGTTATTAGAAAATTAGAAAAAATATTAAATATAAAAAAACTTCCCTAGATTCAATATTTCTATCGGGAAGTTTTTTTTAGTTTTTATTTTGTTTCTGCTTGATATGCCCAAGCTGAATGGTTGTGTATGCTTTCGAATGCTTCGCATTCAACTTCAAATTCATTTACTATTTCGTGATTTCTTAACATTACAACAACATCTCTCAAAACATCTTCTACAAATTTTGGATTTGAGTATGCTTTTTCTGTTACAAATTTTTCGTCTTGTCTTTTTAAAAGTGGATATACAGGGCAACTTGCGCAAGATTCAACTATATCAATCAAGTCTTCAATCCAAACTTGCTTATCCTCATCGTAAGAAACTCGTACTCTGATAAATGCTCTTTGGTTATGTGCGCCGTTTTCAGAAATTTCTTTTGAACAAGGACAAAGTGTTGTTACAGGTACTTCTACACCTAAAACGAATTTGTAAATGCCATCATACATCAATCCTTTGAATATGCAATCAAAAGACATTGGTGCCTTGAGTTTTGTTACAGGTGATTCTTTGTCAATAAAATACTTGAATTTGAATTCTACTTCTCCGTTTTGTGCATCAAGTCTTTTGATAATTTGTTCAAGGCATCCTTTAATATCAACTCCAAGCAAATTTTTATGTTGCCATTCTGTCAAAACTTCCACAAAACGTGACATGTGAGTGCCTTTGTAATCTTTTGGTAGTGAAACATTCACTTTTGCTTGTGCGCTAACTACCTGATTTGTACTGTTTTTTCTCTGAACGATAAGAGGCATATCTAAATGTTTAATGCCTACTTTTTGTATATCAACGTTTCTTTCATCCTTTAAATTTTGTATGTCTTTCATTGTTTTCTTTCTCTATGTTAATTTTTGTAAATTTCAACTATAAAAAATAGCAATTTTTTGGGAATAATATACTTATTATAAATATATAAAGCTCTCTCTTCTTATTTAAACGGATAGGCCTTGAAACATCAAGGTCTTTTTTTTTGACAAAATTTAAATTAAAAAACAAGCGGGCTTTGTTATAAAGCCCGCTTGTAAAAATATTATTTGCTAGCTTTGTTAAGAATATCTCTGATTCTTAAGTATCTATCAAGTTCTTTTTGGAATTTTGGAGTGTTATGGTAAATTGCGTTGTTGATTAAGAATCTGTTGTCATATTTAGGGTCCATAACGTAAACTGTTGGGAAACCTGTTAGAGCAACGTCTTCAACTAAAGCTTGGTTTTCAGGAGCTTCTGCATTAATCATAACGAAATTATATTTTGTGCCGTACATCATACTCAAAACTTTGAATTTAGGCATAAATCTTAAGCAATAACCGCACCAATCTACATATAAAAGACCAACCATTGGTTTGTCGCTTTCTAAAGCTTGTTCATAAGTAATACCAATTTTGTAATCAGATGGTTTTTCTTCTTTTTTCATAGCTCCAGATGCTACTGCAAAACCAACCGCAGATGTGCTTATAATAGCAATTAAAATTGTTAAAGCAATTATAATTTTCTTTTTCATAATATCCTCCTCTAACCTGTATTATACATTAAATATGAAAAAATGCCTATTTTTACAAAACTTAATACATGACTTGAGAAAGTATATACAATAGTATATACTAAATATATAAAGTGTAAGTCTATCTCGTGTAATAAAATTAAATAAGGAGTTTAAAAGAGTATGAGCGTTAATGAACCTGTCAAAATGAAGAGGGTTAAGTCTAACCCAGCAAAAAATGAAGTATTGATGTATGGTAATGGAGAGTTTACAGATTATTTAAGAGAGATTTCAAATTACCCATCATTATCAATGGCAGAAGAAAGAGAGCTTGCAAAGAGGGCAAAAGAAGGTGATTCTGACGCAAAGCAACAGTTGATTCAAACTAATTTACGTTTAGTTGTTACTATTGCGAAAAAAGTTATTCACAACACTACTTTGCCTTTGACTGACTTAATTCAGGAAGGTAATTTAGGATTGATGATTGCTGCTGAAAAATTTAATTACAAACTTGGCTATAAGTTTGCAACTTATGCGGGTTGGTGGATTAAACAGTCTATGTTTAAGGCTATTTCAGAGCAGTCACATTGCATGAAAATTCCTGTTTATATTCAAGAAACACTTTCAAAATTTTCTAAAGTAAAATCTGAAATGGAAAAAGAAGCAAACTGTCAGGTTAAAAATCAAGATGTTGCGAAGAAAATGAATATTGAACCTGACAAAATTGAGATATTTTTATCAGCTTATACAAAAGCTATATCAATTGAAAGTGGTTTAGAAAGAGCTGATGGCAAGGAATTGAATGTTGCTGATATTTTGGAAGACAAGAAAGCTTCTGTTTCAGAAAATGTTGAATACGAAAATCTTAAAAACGATATTGCTATAGTAATTTCAACGTTAAAAGAGAGAGAACAAGACGTTGTTAAAATGCGTTATGGCTTAGGTAATGCTACAAAATTGACTTTAGAAGAGATTGGTAATATTTATGGCGTTACAAAAGAATGTATTCGACAGACAGAATTAAGAGCTATTCAAAAAATGAGAATGTCTGCATTATCTCAAGATTTGTTATCAAGTTATATTGGTTAATTAATTCTCGTGTGTTTCTATATATCTCGTGTAAGTTATTGTTAAAACCGTCTTGTGAGAGGCGGTTTTTATTTTCATATAAAAAGAGGTTTACTTCTTTGAAAAAATCCTTAAAACTATAAGTATGAATAAGCTTGTATGGTTATCTATAATATTTTTGTTAGTTGCTACAAATTCGGCATTTGCAGAAGGTGATTTGTGGGATAATTTTGGTGACCAGAACATGTATGGGCAAAAGGCTGTTACAGATAAAGAATTTGAAGAGGCGTTAGAAAGTAAAAAAGGCAAACCTAAAAAGCAAAAAGATAAGCTTTTGCGAAATGGTGAATCTTTTCAGCAGAGTAACGAAACCGAGTTTTTGACATCAATGCCAAAGGAATTACCTATATTAATAGTTCCTTTGGATTTGGAATTGGAAGAAAATAAAATCTTGCCGATTGGGCATTATCAGATAATGGGTGAAAAGAAAGATAACAAGGTTTATTTAAAGTTCTATCAGGCTCACAATTTGTTGGCAAGCATTGAAGTTATTGAAACCAACGATGATTTCGGTGAAGAAGAATTGAATTTTGTTAGAATTTTAGATTCTGGCAATGACACGGTGAAGATTATATACGGTTCGTTAATGTTTAACGCTCATACAACATTGAGGGTTGCAAAACCTGCTGACATTTAATCTTGCGTATTAGTGTGCTTTGTTTTATTTTAGTGGTATGAGTTATACATATTTAGATGCAAAAAATTTACTTACAAGTCATGGTAAGTTTCATATAAATCTTGGATTAGAGAGAATTTCAGCAGTTTTAAGTTTATTAGACAATCCTCAAGATAAGCTTAAATATTTTCATGTTGCGGGAACTAATGGAAAAGGTAGTGTCTGCGCAATTATTTCAACAGTTTTGGTTGAAGCTGGGATTAAAACAGGTTTGTATACCAGTCCACATTTGTTTAAGTATAATGAGCGTATAAAGATTAATGGTTCTGATATATCAGATAGTGATTTTGCAAGTTTGGTTTTTGAAATCTGTGAATTGGCTGACAAAAACGATATCCATTTAACTGAATTTGAAATTTTAACTGCTGTAATGTTTAAATATTTTGCAGATAATAATGTTGAGGTGGTGGTATTAGAAACAGGTTTGGGTGGAAGATTTGACGCTACGAATGTTATAAAAGAGAATCTTTGTGCCGTTATAACTCATATTGATTTAGATCATACGGATAGATTGGGTAATACAAAAGATAAAATCGCTGAAGAAAAAGCTGGTATTATCAAACCAAATTGTCCAGTTGTTGCTTGCGAAGGTTTTGAGGCAATAAGAGATACTGCAGATGAGAAAAATTCATTGTTAATGATGATTGCGCCTTTTGAAGATACTGAAAACCTCTCATTAAAGGGTATTTATCAACAAGAAAATTTATCTTTAGCGCTTGCTGCCATCAGGCTGGTTTATCCACGTATGCATCCTAATGTAATTCAAGAGGCTTTGAAAAAAGTTAATCATCCAGCACGTTTTCAGCTAATTGAGGGTAAAAATATCTTGATTGATGGAGCTCATAATCCTAACGGTATTATCTCCTTGAAAGAAAGTTTAGATTTTTATTATCCAAATATGCGCAAGCGATATGTTTTTGGATGTTTGAGAAATAAAGATTATGAGAAAATGGTGTCAATGTTATTTGAAAAAAATGATGAAATTTATTTTTACCATTTTAATAATCCAAATTCTTGTACGTTTGAAGAATTGCAAGCAGTATGTGCTTATGATGCAAAACCTTTTGAAAGCCTTAAAAAATTAGAGTACCGAAACGATACTCTAACAATTGTTTGTGGTTCTTTTTATATGATTAATGAGATTGTTGAGTCTGATTGCTTTCATTAACCATTTGTTCTATAAGACTGTTTAATTCTGCTGGACAAAATTCGTTACAAGTGTTCCAAATTAAAGTTGGTTTTGGTTCTTTGATTGATGGAGATGGGTAGTCGCTTGTGCAGTGACCCTTAACCATATTTGTAGATCCGTCAACGCAAGGTCTAAAGTGTGTGCAACAACTACAAATTCGAAGTGTAAAACCATAGTCGTTTAATTTGGTTTTAAGTTCTTGCAACGCGTCAATCATTCTTAAATGACTTGCGGTTGTGAATTTTTTGTTTTTATACATAAACTTGATTTTAGCAAGTCCATTGTCTGAAATAAATTGCATTTTGCAGTTTAAATTGCTTCTGTTTGTTGTAACAACTACGTCCACATCAAATTTTTGGCTATCACCAGAAATATCCTCTTTGTTTAGTAGTTTGTTTACCCCTTTTCTTATTGGTGGAAAGTTTTTGATTATATGTCCGATTGAATAAAGCGGATAAGCCAATAATCTTAAAATTTCATTCTTGTTCAATTTAGATTCTACTAAACTCAATGCAAAGGCTCCGATTAACAAAATAAATGAGAATAGTACGAATTTGAAATTGATAAAGAAGTATGATGAATATGAATGTTTTAATAAAATAATATATGCAAATACAAGAGTCCAAATGTTTGGATATATTAATGATAATACGTGTTCTGTGAATACGAAATTAGTTGAAAACATTTGAGTGAATGCGTTTTTAAAAAGTTCAAGTCTTTTTGAAAGTCTTGGTTTTTTGAATTCATAATTTGTATTATCAACCATTGTTTGGACATTTGGATTGTATGTGCAAGGATATTGGATTTTTGATAATAACAAGCTATATTTTAATTCAGTATTAATATCTTTAAAATCAACGGCTCCGACTTGGTTGATGATTTCTTTTTTAATAACAAATACGCCACTATCAGCTTGTGAAGCCAATCCAAATAATGAACGAGCTCTTCTCATAAAATTCATATGATATTTTTGATAAGCCGCTTTAATTTTGTCGATTGGGCCAAAGTTTTCAACGTCAATAATTGTTTCACCGCTTATTACACTGTTTTTAACAAGTGCACCGTTTACCGTTGTTAGAAAATCCGAGTTGATGCTTCTGTCAGCATCCAAAAATACAAAAGAATCAATGTAGTCTTCTTGTGTAAGTTGTTCTAATATAATAGAAACAGCTTGATCTTTGCCAATAGTGCCAACTTCTGTGATATTTATTACGTTAATAAAATTGTCAGATTGGAATAATTCTTGAGAACCGTCTGTGCAGTTATCAAGAATTAAAAACACTTTGAAATTCATAATCGGATAGTCTTGAGATTTAAGTTCATTAACTAAATTTTCAAGGTTCTCTCTGTTGTTGTGCGCATAAATAACTACCGCAATGTTGTCCTTTTCTTCGTATGCTGAATATTTTTTTTGAAGCTCAAATTTTCTGCTGTTAAGGTTTCTGATAGATAACGCCAAGAAAAATAAAGTGTAAAGTGCAACATAAATGTACAAAATGTTTAAAATGAATTCCATAATATCCCTCTTAATTTCTATAAATATTCTAGTCAAAAGTCGTTTATTTTTCCATTTAATGTAAATATTTGTTTCATAAATACTTATTTAAAATTTAAAAGGTTCAAAGAATTACCCTGTTAGGGTGCTCTAAATAGATTGAATTTGACAAAATCTGTTAAATAATTATTTTATGAGGTGCTTATGATTAGTAGAATATTTAGATATGTTTTGACAATAAGTTTGAGTTTTGCGTTTTTAAATCCTGCTTTTGCAAGGGATTACGAACCAGATGAACAAATAAATATAACTGTATATGAAAAAATCAATCCTGCTATAGTTGCAATTGATGGTGAAACAGTAGATGGTGTTTCTGCAGGAACTGGATGTATTGTTAGTTCGGATGGATTGATATTAACAGGCTCGCACGTTGTTGAAGATTGCAAGACGATTGATGTTACTACTTCTAATGGGCAGGTTTATAAAGCTGAGTTGGTTTCAAAAATGGGAAAGAATAAGGATTTAGCGTTGTTAAAAATCTCTCCGACAACAAATTTGCGAACTGTAAAGTTTGGAGATTCTTCTAATATAAAAGTTGGTCAAAAGGTTCTTGCAATAGGTAATCCGTTTGGCTTTACAGGTACATTAACGCAAGGTATAATCTCAAGAATTGACCACAGTAGAAATAAAATTCAAACTGATGCAGCAATTAATCCAGGGTGTTCTGGAGGCCCTCTTTTAAATTCTTCTGGCGAGGTTATTGGGATTAACCAATCAATTTACAATCCTGATAATAATATTTCCAATATTGGTATTGGGTTTGCTATTCCAATTAATGACGCTAAAAAATTTATTGAAGCTTCAAAAGTAGTGCAGAAATAAACTGCTATCTAAACCTTTATTTTCGTGATATAGTGAATTGGTAGGTTAGGAAAATGAAGGAGGCTTATATGGCTGAATATGTGTATCTAAACGGTCAATACGTTGATGCAACCGTAGCTTCGATACCTGTTCGTACCCATGCTTTTTTATATGGTACTGCGGTTTTTGAAGGTATAAGAGCTTATTGGAATGAAGCAGAAAAACAATTATATGCATTCAGAGTTCCAGAACATTATGAAAGACTTATCAGAAGCGGTAAGGTGATGTTTATGGATAGTCCGCATACTGTTGAAGAATATTGCCAAATTACAAAAGATTTATTGAGAAAAAATAATTACAGAGAAGATTGCTATATGCGTCCAACTTTATATAAATCAGCTCAAAAAGTTGGACCTGGTTTGTTTGATAATCCAGACGCTTTTATGATTATTTCAAACAAAATGGGTGATTACATTGATACATCAAAAGGCTTGAGAGTATGTGTTTCAAGCTGGAGAAGAAATAGTGACAACGCTATTCCTCCAAGAGCTAAAGTAGCGGGAGCTTATGCTAATTCCGCATTGATTAAAACTGATGCTCATAATGCTGGTTTTGACGATGCGATTGTTTTGGATGAAGCAGGTCAAGTTACAGAAGGTTCAGCAATGAATTTGTTCTTGGTTCAAAACGGCAAATTGATTACAACAACCAAGACAGATAATATTTTGATAGGTATTACTAGAAATACAATTATTGAACTTGCTCAAGATGTTTTAGGCCTTGAAGTTGAAGAGAGAAAAGTTGATAGATCTGAACTTTATATTTCGGATGAAGCCTTTTATTGTGGTACTGGCGCACAAGTTAGTCCTATCGTTGAAGTTGATGGTAGAAAACTTGGTGACGGTAAGGTTGGCCCTATTGCAACAGAACTTCAAAAACTTTATTTTGATGTTGTAAAAGGTAAAGTTGCAAAATACAAACATTGGTGTATGCCGATTTACTAGGTTATTTAAGTCTTTACTTATGCCCTCTTATAGAGAGGGCTGAGCAAGGATAAATATTACATCAGAGGATTTTCAATGATTGAATTTTTAGGACTTTGTGTTGAAAATTTAATAAAAAGTATCAAATATATTTTGACAGGACAGTTAAGATTTTCTGAAGTTATTTCAAAGGCTGCTTCAATTAGTTATGATTCACTTTCTATTTCGTTGATTATTGCGTTTATATCAGCGGCAGTAATTGCGATACAAGTTTCTAAACAATTTTTGATGACAGGGGCAGAAAGTTATATTGGCGGAACGCTTGCGATTGTCATGATTAGAGAAATTGCGCCAGGGTTTGTTGCTTTGGCAATAGGCGCAAGGGCTGGGACTGCGATTTCTGCTGAAATTGCTAATATGCAAGTAACAAGTCAGGTTGATGCTATGAAAACATTGAAAGTCGACCCCGTTGGTTATTATTTTTCCCCAAGAATTTTAGCTGCAGCACTGACTGTACCTATGGTTGTTTTATTAGCGGAAGTTATAGGTATTGCGGGCGGAATGATGGTTTCTAATTTAACGATAGATTTGCACCCTGCAAGATATATGCATTCCGTTTGGGCGTGGTTAAGTACGAGAGATATTTATATTAGTTTATTGAAAGCTTCAATTTTTGGAGTTTTGATTTCATTAGTTTGTGCAACTCAAGGTTATGAAACAAGAGGTGGCGCTAAAGAAGTTGGTATTTCAACTACTCAAGCAGCTATCCTTTCTACTGTTTATATGCTAGTTGCAGATTTTTTAATTAATTTATTGTTTTATATAATTTAAGTTTTAAGCTTATGCCAAATATTTTTGAGCAGTAGCTTTGTCAAAAACTTCTATGCTATTTTTTGAATGAATAAATACTATGCAACCTATAATAGATTTTAAAGTTTCAAAATCAGAAAATGCCATTTTGTTGCGCAAATCTTCCATATTGTTTGCCATAAACTCCATAATAACTGTTTTTTCGCTATAAACAAGGCTTGAGTAGTAATCAAAAGACTCTTTATTTTTGATACCTTCAAGATAGATTACGTCAGGAGATTGAAATTCGATAAATCTTGAAGCTTTGTCCATATTAAAGCCAACGTTCTCGTTAAGTTCGCATTGATTTACTTTTTCAAGATTATATTTTGCAATACTTTCCAATGTCATTACAGTTTTGTTTTTGTTTGCAATTTCAAGTAATAGCGAATAAATTACGTGAGTTTTTCCGCTTAAAGGGGAACCGCAAACCAAAATTACTCCAGCATTATCAAGAGCTTGTTTAACAACTTTTAGTTGTGATTCGTTTGATAATATTTGGTTTAATTCTTTTGGCGGTTTGTATATTTTTAGGAAAATTCTTTCGCCTATAATTGTTGGGAATGTTGAAATACTTGCAACTACAGAAATGTCATCTACTTTGAAGTTAAGTTTTCCTAATTGTGGAACTTCGCTAACGCTAGGATCTAATTCTGCTAACGTTTTTAATTTTGCAGTGAAAGATAGTGTCAAAACAGATGGAATAATTCCTTTGTTAGAAATATCTCCATTTAATTTGAAATTAACTTCTAGCCCTGTTTCTCCACGCTGGAAAAGAACTTCGTGAACATCTTCCATAATTGCTTGTTTTAGAATTGAGCGAATTATTTTTTGCATGTGAGCATCGCTCAAGTCTTCACTGTGTAGTTCTTCTCTCCAGTCGAAATTAGAATTGTTTGTAAAAATCTCACCAACAGAAATGTCGCTTGGGTAATATTCTTCGATTTTTTTAAGGATTACAGCTTCTGATGCTAAAACTGGTTCAATTGAACATTCTGCTGTTTCAATGATTTTGTCAATCGCAAATAAGTCCAATGGGTCAGCCATAGCAACTGTTAGTGAATCTTCTATCTTGAATAATGGAAGAATTTTAAATCTTTTTGCATCTGAATAGTTTACATATTTTAAGCATTTTGTATCTAAACTGTAATCTTCCAAATTTACGTATGGAGTATGTAATTTGTTTTCCAAAAATTTAATAAGTATTTCTTCAGTCAAAATACCAGAATTGATTAGAGCTTGTCCTATATTAATATTTTGAGCATTAGCAATTTCTTGCGCTTGTTCTAAAGTTTCGTAAGGAACAAGATTAGCTCTAACAAGGTCATATTTTAGTTTTTCCAGTGTTTTATTAGTTACTGTATCCATTTTTTAACCTAAATATTTTTCTACTGTATTCAAAACTACATCCAAATCAAATGGTTTGGTAATATATTCATTAGCTCCAGTTTCTTCTCCGATAAGCTTGTCTTCGGCTTGAGAGCGAGCTGTAATCATCAAAATTGGGATGTCTTTGTATTTGTTGTCAAACTTCAAAAGACGGCTGATTTTGTACCCGTTAATTTTAGGCATCATAACGTCAAGGATGATTAAGTCAGGGATGATTTCTTTTGCAAGACGTAATCCTTCTTCTCCGTCAAAAGCAGTGTAACAAGTGTAATTTGATGCTTCAAGCACAAATTTCAAACTTTCTACTATATCTTGTTCATCATCAACAATAAGAATCTTTTTCATAATTATCCTCAAGTCCGTAATTTCTCTTAAATTCATTATAGCATATCCAATTAGAGCTTCTAGTTTGTTAAAAATTGTTAAAATTATGATGAATAATTTTTTGTTTTAGCAAAAAATATTTTTAGGGGTTTTGAAGCAAAGAAATTAAGAAAGAGGTATTATTTATGGCATTGAAATTGATTAACCCAAAATTACGATTTGATGGGTGGGAACCTTCTGGTGTGTTTAGGAGGCCAAAAGATGTGAGAACTGCATCTGAATTAAGAGCTTCTGTAGAGGCATGGTCAAGAACCGTACCTGAAGTAAAACAGATTTTGCCTGAGTTGAAGAATTTGAAAAAATCTCATTTAGGTCTGGTGGCAGATACTATTGAACTTTCGCAAAAGAAAGCCACAAGTTGGAAGGATGTAGATTTAAGGAATGTTTCAAAAGATGGTATCTTTGCTCCGTTGGATTATTTAATGTATTTATATCCAAGGTTAGCTAAAACAAATACAAGTGCATTAGATTTTACGAAAGAAGTTATTGACAACGCTGGTCAAATAACTTCTAAATTTTATTTAAGGGATGCAGTTGATTTACAGTTTTTGACAATGAAAAATACGGAGAAAAACTTCAAGGCAGGCGTTCCTGTCGTAGAGTCAATGGCAAAATATGCTCTTAACGCTCCTGCAAATGGTAGAGCAGAATTTGCAAAACAAGAAGAATTCGTTGAGTTGGTGCTTTCAATTTTGGATGAAAACGCAAACGTTAAGAAAATTCCATTTTTAAAAGATATTTTGAAAAGGGTTTCAAATGGCGGTTTGGGAGTGTTTGATATTGATAAATTTTTATCTGACAAAACTCCTGTTAAATTAATAAAAGCGAACATACCAAATTTAGATAATGCATTAAATCATTGTTATAGTTTTGGCAAACGTCTTGACGTTAACGAACAACTAGCTAAAAAACTTGGCGATGATAGTATAGCAGAATTGCCTTATAATATTTAGACTAATTCTTTAACTCTTGCACTATCAACTGGTATTGCAAAATGGAATTTAGAACCTTTTTCAAGGGCGCTGTCACACCAGATAGCGCCCTTGTGAGCTTCTAAAAGCTGTTTTGCAATTGGTAGTCCTAGACCAGTTCCGCCAACTTTTCTAGATAATGAATTTTCGATTTGTGCAAATTTGTCAAATGCGTGTAGTAATTCATCTTCGGCAATACCTATACCTTGGTCTTCAACGGAAACTACGATATAGTCGCCGTGTAGACTTTTTAGGTCGTTGGCAAAACTTGGGTGATAAGTTATTTCTGTTGCATTCAAAAGTTGAGTTCTAATTGTTATCGATTTGTTATCAGGTGTGAATTTTATGGCGTTAGATAGCAAATTTGTTAAGACTTGTTCTAGTCTTTGGCTATCAGCCATAACTTCAGGCAAGTCGATATTGTTTTCTGTTAGAATTTCAAGTGATTTCTCTTTTGCAAGCCCTGCTAATGCTGTTCTTACATCTTCTATTACATTTTTAATTTGTATAGGATTGAAATGGAAATCCATTTTGCCAGCTTCGATTTTTGACAAATCAAGAAGATCGTTAATAATTCCGGCAAGTCTTGTGACGTTTTTCTTTGCCATTGTCAAAAATTTATCTGATGCAGGTGTTATTTCTCCGCATTTCCCGCTATGAAGAATATCAAGCGAGTTCTTGATTGATGTTAATGGTGTACGGAGTTCGTGCGAAACAATCGAAATAAATTCAGATTTTAGCCTTTCTAATTGTTCAAGTTTTTTGTTAGTTTCAATTATTTCTTGGTACAGGGTTGCACTTTTTAGAGGTAGTGTAACCTGTTGTGTAATAGATTGAAAGCATTTGGCATCATCTGATGTAAAATGGTTTTCTTTAAATATTTCAATACATCCGTAAAAGTTTTCTCCCAGTGCAATTGGCGAAAACATGTTGTCAAATTGGAATAGAGTGAAGTTATACTTATTAGACGGGTGTTTTATGCTTTTAATTACTTTCAAAGACTCTGCCGTAACTTCATAGGGCAAATCTTTTCCATCAAAGATGGATTTGTAGTTGTATATAGCACGAACCTTGATTGCGTCTAAAAGTTCTTCAGATACGTCATATAATGAATGCAAGATAAGCACAGGGTTTGTGCTATCACAGAATGAAAGTGTGCTTGTTAGAGAAAAACTCAATGATTTGTCTAGTCCGTCAATCATATATTCAAAAAGTTTTTCTTTATCCAATGTTCCTGCAAATTGAGAGCTTGTGTTGTATAAGGTATTTAATCTGTACAAACTTGAAGCAAGGTCTTTGTTTGTGTTTGAAAGTTTTTGTAGAGAACCTTTCATTCTTAAATTAATGCTTATTGTCGCTTCAATAAGGTTTTCTGAATATTTAGCTGGAATGATTGCGTTTATAGTTTTCAACAAATCCTTGTCAATATCATTATTTTCAGTAATTAATATTAATATTGAAGTTTCGCAAATCTGTTTTATTGTTTTTACAAGTGATTTGGTATCAATTGTGGGCGTACTATCGTCAATAAGTATGATGTCAGGCGTTTCTGCCGAAATCATACTCTCAATAATTTTTGCATCAGATGAAAAATTAAAAGCGTAATTGTTTCTCTCACAAATTTTTGAGTATTGAGAGATAAGTTCATTTTTTTCTGTAGTGACGAATATTCTAACCATATTTTCATGGTATCAGCAATTTATGTAATTGCAAATTAGTTAATTTTTGTAATTGTAAATAAATGTAAATAAAATTAGATAAAACCTAATAAATATTAAAGTTTTGGCTAAAAAATCCGTAAACGAAGACAAGAATAACTATAGGAAAGGTCAAAACTTATGGGAATGTCCGCATCACAAGCGAGATTATTAAGCATAACTTCCAGATTGTCTGACAATGAATTGCGCAGTCAAACGATTACTACTGCAAAAACTTCATTAGCAAATAAGACAACAATGGCGAGTGCTGCTTATATGGCGGCTTTGTCTCAAACAGAGTTGAGATATTCAACATACGATGGCTCTGGAAATAAGATGACTCAAGTTTTGACAGGTCATAATTTAACTCATTATGGTCAGTTAAAAAATCAATATGGTATTATTAACAATTCAGGTCAAATCCTTGTTTCAGAATATGATGCAATGAATTTTGAATCAAGCGAGGATATGTATGATTTCTTGGATAAGTATGGCGTATTAGCACCTGAAGGTACTGGAGAAATGGTTCAAGTTGTTAACCCTGATTGGCAAGTTGCTTGGGGTGAATATCAAGATCAGCTAGCTGATTGGAAAGCTCAAGAACCAAATAAATATGATGAAAAATATTGGACAGAAGTAGTTAATACTGATGACAAGTTGTATAAGCTATTCTTGGATGCTTCAAAAGGTTGTTATACTGCGGCTACGGGCTCATCTTCTGGGTGTTATGTCCACGTGCTTGCGCACTTGTTGCTGGCAGACTTTGACCCTAATGAGGATTTAACTGGTTCAAAAACTTATACCACAACAACTGGTGATACTCAATCAATAGATTGTGGTTATGCTTATATTCAGGGGTCAACAATTAATGGTCAAGGCAAAACACCAGATATGCGTATTGTTTCAGAAGAAGTTATTAACAAGCCTATTATGTGTGCTGAAAATGAAACAATGAAGCAAGAATTGTTAGATGTTGTGAATAACACTGCATTGAGCGAAGATGAGAAAAAAGCTAAAAAGTTAATGAATAACTATTATTTAGATGCTAATGGTGAACCTCAATTAAAAACTTTAGCTCAAAAATGTGTTGACTTGATTTACTTGTTGCAGAATTATACGGCATTAGGTTTGGATTATGCAAATGATTGTAAGCCTCTTCTAATTACATTCCAACAAGATATGGAACAAGCTTTTACAAAAATGGAATTTGATAAAGAAGCTTATGAAAAAGATGTTGAAGATTGGAAAGCTCAAGAGCCTCCAAAACCTACTGTAGATTATTATATTGACCAAGAAATCAGAACTATTTTAAGAAAAGATGAAGCTCAATGGTACATCAACTTGTGGCATAGAATGAATGGTGCAAGTGACGTCAAAGGTGGTACTGTTGATGAAAACGGTAATATTATTGATACTGACAAAACTGAAGATGGACTTCCTATGTATAAAGTTTTGGAAGATGGTCTTATGAATAGTCCAGAATGGCTTCAAAACTCTTTGAATAACGGTACTGTTACTTTAGAGAGAGTTGAGTTTGTAAGCGAAGCAGAAGTTGGTACTGGACTTTCTGATTGCAAATGGAATTCTATTATTTGGACTAACGCAATTGATATTACAGAAGAACAAAACGAAGCTGCGATTACTAAAGCTGAAATTGAATATAAACAGGCTTTAAGTGATATCGAAGCTAAAGATAAACAATATGACAATCAGTTGAAACGTCTTGATACAGAACATAGCGCATTGCAAACAGAATATGACAGTATCAAAGAATTGATTTCTAAAAACGTTGAAAGAACTTTGAAAATGTATTCATAAAATAAAAGGTGCTTAAAATAATTAAAGTGAAGTGTATAATAAGGAGAAACTTATGGACAAGTTCAAAATAGACCAAATGGTGAGATATTTTGTAGATATCAATAAAGACGGTAAATCTTATAAAGATTTATCTAAAGAAGATATGGTTAGTCTTGCTGTCTTTTCGTTGTTTGATAAGTCTGGTAAAGTCGTAAAGACTTCTCAAAATACATACAATATAGCTGACGGAGTTGTTGATGAAAGCGAATTCAACGTAACGAAAGCTGAATATGAAAAAGCTGCAAAACAAATCGAAAAAGCTATTAAAAAAGAAGTCGGTAAAGAATACGCCTTAAATGTGCCATCTTATGATGATATTCAACAAATGTTGCAAGATGATAAAAAAGTTACAATGGATGAAATTAAATTCTTTGCTAAAACAGGTAATATTAAATCTGAAACAAAAGAACCGCTAAAATTATTTGAGCTTCCTCAAAAAACAGAACCAAATATGACAAAAGCTGAAATAGAAGCAGAATATAAAGCTATGGTTGAAGACCCTTATATGCAGGCTTTACTTGATAAATTTGACAAGATGACGGAAGAAGAATATAGAGCTTTTGTTGACAATGCAATGAAGGCTTTGCCTAAATCAATGAGAGATGAAATAGCAAATTTTGAACCTGATAAAAATGTTGCCTCAAATAAACAACAAGGTAAAGTTGGACTTCAATATAACGAAAATGGTCAAGTTATTATGAAAGTTAATGAGCCGATTAGCAGATACCAATATTTGAAGTATTCAAGCGATGACTCTAAAAGATTTTCTGAAATGATGAGTTACAATGAGAAAGGTTATAAATCAGAGTACTGGAAACAGGCTGTAACTACAGATCCGACAACGGGTGAGCAAGTCCCATTTTACTTTATTTATTGTCTTGATGAGAATGAAGAAGTAAGAGAAATCACGACATTCCCATCTGATATGGTGTTGCCTCAAGAGGTTGAACAATTCAATGAGTTAATGTTGTATCGCCAATTCGATAGATACTATTTGACAGTTCATCCTGAAGCAGAAGTTGAATAATAATAAAAAAACACCCTCTGTAATTTTAGAGGGTGTTTTTATTTATTAATTTTTTCTTGGTTTTGATTTAGGGTATCTTCCTTTTTGTTGTTGTGGCTTTCTAGGTTGGCTTGAGTGCGAAGCTGAAGTTTGGATACGTTTTACGCTATAAACATCAGGTATAGATTGAATACTTGTTATAACTTTTTTCAAAGTCTCAATATTATTCAACTCAATACCAAGTTCAATGATACCAATCTTGTTGTTTTTAGATTTAACATTTGCATAATTGATATTTGTATTGTTATCAGAAACAGCAGCGATAATGTCTTTGAGTAGTCCCATTTTTTCAGCAGTTTCAACACGAATAGTGGTGCTGTAAGTTTTGGATGTTGTTCCACCTGCCCAACTGATATCCATAAGTCTTTCAGGGGGAACGTTTTCTAAAGTTTTGCAGTCAATTCTGTGAACGGAAACCCCTTTTGAACGAGTTACAACGCCTACAATGGGTTCTCCAGGAATTGGAGAGCAACAACGAGCAAATGAGTACAAAAGTCCTTCTAAGCCAATAATATCCTTTTCTGATTTCTTTCTGGAATGAACGTGGAAATTTTGTTCGAGAGGTTTCTTTTCAGGCTTTTTGAGTTTGTTAACGATTTTGTTTAAAGTTGTTTCACCATATCCTAACGCTGCAAAAAGGTCTTCAGCGGTTTGGTAGTTCATAACTTTAGCAATTTTGTCAAATTCACCGCTTTTTAAATACTCATCAAAAACTGCTTTAGTTAATTCGTGCTCAAGGTTAGCTTTTCCAACTTCGATGTGATCTTCGCGGTTGTTCTTTTTAAACCATTGTTTGATTTTTGAAGAAGCCTGTTTTGTTACAACAAAGTTAAGCCAATCAAGGCGAGGTGCTTGGGTTTTTGAAGTTAAAATTTCTACAATATCGCCGTTATTCAACTTTGTATAAAGTTGTGCAATACGTCCGTTAACAAGTGCACCGACTGTTCTGTGTCCTACATCAGAGTGAATTCTGTATGCAAAGTCTACAGGAGTGGCGTTTATTGGCAAATCTAGTACGTCACCATTTGGAGTGAATGCAAATACTTGGTCAGAGAAAAGGTCTAGCTTAACAGAATTGACGTAATCTTCTGCATTTGTAATGTCTTGCTCATATTCAACCATTTTTCTCATCCAGCTAAATTGAACATCTGCAGGGTTGTTAGCTTTTTGAGAACCTTTTTCTTTATATCTCCAGTGTGCAGCAACCCCATATTCAGCGATTTCGTGCATTTCCCAAGTTCTGATTTGGACTTCCAAAGGTTTTGAACGTGGACCAATTACTGAGGTGTGTAAAGATTGGTACATGTTGCCTTTTGGCATAGCAATATAATCTTTAAATCTACCTGGGATTGGTTTGAATTGTGAGTGAATTAGTCCTAAAACTTCATAGCATTCTTTTTCACTATCTACAATTACACGTACTGCCGTAATATCGTATAAATCGTGGAATGCGATGTTCAGACGTTTCATTTTGCTGTAAATGCTGTAATAATGTTTTGCACGTCCTGTGATTTGAGCGTTTATGCCGTTCTTTTGCACATCTTGAGAAATTTTTTCGATTAGCAAGTTTACGGTCATTTCACGTTCTGCTTTTGTTTGAGAAACAAGTTGTGCAATTTCAAAATATTTGTCAGGTTCAAGGTATCTTAATGATAAATCTTCAAGCTCTGCCTTGACTTTACCGATACCTAAACGGTTTGCTAGTGGTGCAAAAATATCTAAAGTTTCACGTGCAATTTTTTGTTGCTTGTTTGCAGCCATAAAGTTCAGGGTTCGCATATTATGCAATCTGTCTGCAAGTTTTAGGAAGATAACTCTGATGTCGTTTGCCATTGCAATAAACAGACGTCGGAAGTTTTCTGCTTGACGTTCTTCGTTAGATTTGAATTGAAGTTTGCCAAGTTTAGTCACTCCTTGCACCAAGTTCAAAACATCATCACCAAAAAGCTCTTTTATTTCTTCTGGCTTGGTGTCTGTATCTTCTAATATATCGTGCAAAAATGCGGCAATAAGCGTATGACTGTCAACTTTAAGGTTTACAAGAATTTTTGCAACTTCGACAGGGTGAATTATATAGGGTTCTTCTGAAATCCTATATTGTCCCTCGTGAAGCTTTTCTGCAAAAAGAAACGCTTTTTCAACTTGTTTTATGTCTTCATCTTCCCAGTTTTGGGCTTGAAGTGATTGTTTTATATCCTCGAATAGTGATTTTTCAGTCATAGTATAATTATAATACTGATTTTATTCCCAATTTTCAAGTAAAATAACGCAAATTCATACATCTGTGCTAGTATAAATATTATGTAGAGGATTTTTTATGTTAAAAGAAACAAAAGATGGTTTAGTTTTAAATATCAAAATTTCACCAAATGCGTCAAAAAATGAAATTGTAAAATCAGTTGATGGCGTTAAGCTAAAAATAACTGCTCAGCCAATTGATGGTAAGGCTAACAAGGCTGTTATTGAGTATTTGTCTAAAAACTTTAAAATTCCAAAAACTTCGTTTGAAATAATTAGAGGGGAAACTTCTAAAGAAAAAACAGTTTTAATTAAGTGTTTTGATAATGAAAAATTACAAAAATTAAAAGATTTTTTTACAAATTAGTTATCTGGGCTTGAAAAAAGTTTTACCCTGTGTTAATTTCTAGACAAAGGAAAATTATATGAAGAAATTATTTGATTTAAAATTCCATCGTCATCATCATAGCGACCTGATATAGGCTATGGATTGATGTTGTGCGAAGTTTTAAATCAGTTCAATTCTAATTAAGAAAGTAGCCTTTATCAGGAAGATGAAAGGCTTTTTTAGTGCCTATTTCGCACCCCAGAATAGTGAAAAAGTTAGAATTGGAGAAAATGATTATGACATTAACAAGAATAATATCAGCGATAGGTAATAATAGTAGTGTTTACCCTTTGATACTCCGTGATTGCGGAGTTGAAATACCGTCAAAGGTTTATTTGACGTATAAAGAAAATAAAGATGACAAGGATGTTGCGTTTCTTGCAACTAGAGAACGTGTCATTGATGAATATGCTACATCAGCGGTTTGGTTAGGTGGAATACCTTTTGTAGAATGGGTTGCCAATAAATTTATAAAGAAAAATGGACTTTCTCCAGATGTGAATTTGAAATTGTTTAAGGAATCAAATTGTCAGGGAATTGATTTTAATATCAAGGCTTATGAAGAAAAACTTGCCAAAAATATTTTTAATGAAAAACAGGCGAAAGAAGTTAAATCTGCTTTAGAAGATATCAAAAAGGTTAAATTAAATAAAGGGAAGTATGAAAAATTACTTTCAGCTAAATTTATTTCAGCCACTACAATTCCTATTGCTTTGATGGGCTTTGTAATTCCAAAGCTAGTGTTTGGCTTAACGGCAAAAACTAAAGCTATGAAAAAAGCTAAAGAAACTCAAAAAAATGTAAATACAGATAATAATATGATTAAAAATTCAAAAGCACCGACATTTACGGGTAGTTTTTCTTCTACTGTTGCGGGGTTTTCTACTTATCAAAAAATGGCAACAATTGATGGTGGGTATGCTGTAGGCAGGGTTGTAACTGCTAGGAAAAAGAATGAAGCTGTTGATATTGCTTTCAAGATGGCTGGTATGATGTTTTTAAATTTTGTTGCTCCAAAATACATTGAAAAGTTTTTGGATAATGCAACAAGCAAAGTTTTAAATTTGAACGTAAAATTAGACCCAATTATGTTGGCTGATAAAAATTTTATAAAAGATGTTGCTACAAAAAATATTCAATTACCAAAAGGGAATGATGGAGTTTCTTTATTGAAATTTATTGATGAAAATCCTAATTCAATATTTACAAAATATGCAACAGAGTTTGAAAAAGTAAAAATGTTGAAATCAGGAGTTAGAGATCCTAGAGCGTATGTAGATTTGGATGAGCTTGTTAAGTTTAAACGTTCTATAGAAGAATTTTCATCAAAGGCTATTTCTGTTGCTGGTGATAAAAATGTTTTAGAAGAAGTTCAGCGATTTGCAAAAAAAGCTAAAACCGTCAAATCTTTGAATATCTTGGCAAATGTTGGGTTGAGTAGCTTCTTGCTTGCATATTGTCTGCCGAAAGCACAATATGCCTTTCGTGAGTGGTATACTGGTTCAAAATTAGAACCTGGTATAGTTGATAATGAAAGCAAAACAGTGTAACATTTGTTCTTAATTATAGGCAATTTTTGATATGTTCATGTTTTTATATTCATATAAGTGTAAAAAGGTAGGTCTATGATTCGAATTAATCCTCAATTTGCGTCAAATAAGGTTGTCATTACAGAACAAAATAATCAAAAAAAGGTTGAAAACAATGTTACAAATCCTATTGAAGAAAAGTCTTCACTTCCTTCTGTAACGCCTGATTATGCTGTAAAGACTCCAATGCCATATCAAAAATTGGGTGAGTTTAAACTCCCTTATGATTTGAATGCTAATTTATACAAATTTGCAAACGGACAGAGGGTTATAATTATTCCAAAAGAAGGGAAAACTGTATTAAAGACTTTTGTAAATACTGGTTCAATGAATGAGCCTGACAATTTGCGTGGTATAAGTCATTATATTGAGCACAATCTTTTTAACGGTTCAGATGGGTTAGAATCTGGCGAGTTCTTCAAAAAAGTTGATGAAATGGGTGCTTCTACAAATGCAAGTACAGGTTTTTCTGAAACAAATTATTATATAAGTTCTAATCTTTTGACTGAAAACGATTTGGAAACAAAGGTAAAACTTCACGCTTCAATGATGGAGACTCCACGTTTTGCAACCGAAATGTTAGAAAAAGAAAAAGGTATTGTAAATTCCGAAATTAATATGATAACTGCAAATCCGCTTAATATCGGTATTAACAAAACTCTTAAAAATTTATACCAAATTGAAACTTCTTCGCTTGATATGATAGGTGGAACAACTTCTAATATCACTAATTTGAAAAGAGAAGATGTTGTTAAATATTTTGATGATAACTATTATCCTGCTAATATGGTGACTGTTGTGACTGGAGAAGTTGAGCCTGAAGCTACTATGAAACTTCTTTCAAAACATTTTTCATCTAAAAAACTTCCACCATCACAAAGATACCAAGAAAATTTAGTTCCAATAAAAGAGCCTGTAAGAGAAGATATTATATCAGATAAAGCTACTGCTACTTCTGTTATTTTAGCATTTGATGGTCCAAAAAATAATGATGCGGAAGAAAAAGTTTTAGTTCAAGCTTTGTCTTCTATGTTGACTATGGCAAAAACTTCAAGGATTGATAAAAAGCTAAAGGATTACAATAGTAGTGCCTTTATGGAAGTTGAAAGAATTAGTTCTGACAAAAATGCGAACCGTGCCATTTTGTTGCTAGCAGAAGGAACTGAAAATAATTCAGAAGCAATAATAAAAACAATCTATACGGAAATTGCAAGACTTGCTCAAAATCCGCCTAGTGAAGAAGAATTAGATGTTATCAAAAAACGTATGCTAAAAGCTTTTTCTATGATTTTTGAACGTTCAGAGTTTGTCAATTCGTTTGTTGGCGGTGTCTTTTTAGATGATGATTTGAATTATTTTACGCAGTATGAAAAATTTGTAAATGCGTTAACTCCTGAAAAAATATCAGAAGGTGCTAAAAAATATTTGGATTTGAACAAGGTTGCGCTAACTGTTGTGCACCCTGCAACTGCGACAGAAGAATCAATTAAAGCAAACCATAACAAAGTAGCTAATATTTCGTTTACGGGTTCTGTTAAACAAAAACAAGCTGTCAATATGGATAGTGTAAAAGAATACAAATTGAAAAATAATTTTTCTGTTGTTTTGCATGATTCAAATAATAATAATGCTAAATTAAAAGTTCTTTATCAAAATAATAAGTATCCTGAAAATTTAAAACCTGGTACTGCGGAGTTGTTGTTTAAAATCTTAAATTCAGGTTCAATTAATAAAACCGAACAAGAATTTCAATCTGAATTAGATAAGCTTTCGATTGAAACGTTAGTTATGTCTAGTGAATGCGCAATTGCTGGTCGTTCATCATTCTTCGCTGAAGATATGGTGCAGGCATTGAGGTCAGTGAAAGAAGTTTTACAAACTCCAAGATTTGAAGAAGAAACTTTGGCAAAGATGAAAAGCGAACTTCGTGATGAGCTTGAAACTTCTGAAAAATCTGTTAATGATAAGTTAATTCCTGAATTATTTAAAGGTCTACCTTCAGGATATTCAAAACAGGATGTTTTAAATTCAATTGACAGCGTTTCATTAGATGATGTGAAAGCGTTGCATAAATTTATTATGGAGAATTCGCAAGCAAATATAGTTGTATCTGCGCCATTTTCTAAAAAAAGTGAATTGAAACAAATTGTGTTTAATGAAATTGCTGAACTTCCAGAAGTGAAACCGAAAAATTGTGATGTAAAAGAAATCTTCAAACCACAAGATGAGTTGAAAATTTTAACTGATGTTCATGAAAAACCTCAAGCTCAAATCGTTAAGGCTTATAAATTCCCAATAAATCAGAATTTAAAAGATGAAATATCTTTGAATTTATTAAACACTATTTTAGGTGGGAATCCGTCATCAAGATTGTTCCAAGATTTGCGAGAAGAACAAAAGTTGGCATACTCTGTTCGTTCAAATTTATCGCTAACAGGAGATGTTGGCGTGATGAGTTTGTCTATTGGTACAACTACTGATAACAAAGAAACTGGTGAAGTCAGCTATGATAATTTGCAAAAATCAATCAATGGCTTCAATAAACATATCGATTTGATAACTAAAGAAAAAGTTTCTGAAAAAGAGTTGCAAAATGCTAAATTAACATTGAAAAATAATATATTAAGTATGAACGAAACTAACAGTGGTAAAAATGAATCTCTGCAATCAGGTTTGATTTCACCTTATGGATTAGAACAGGTCAACCAAGCTCTAAAAATTATTGATGAAATAACTGTTGATGATATCTATAATGCTGCGAATTATATTTTTGCAGGTAAACCTGTTTATTCAATATTGGCTACAGAAAACACTTTGAAAGAAAATAAAGAATTTTTGAAATCTATACAATAAATATTCCTACCCCACAATATTTATTTGTAGAATAGGAATATTTTAGTATGTATTTATAAGTAGTATTAAAATTCATTCTTTTCGAATATATCTTTTGCGCCTGTGAACATAAATATTAGTGCGCTAATCCCGACTAAAATGTATGTTACTTTAGTAAGTATTGTATCTTCACCTAATAGAGCCGTAACTAAATTGAAATCGAAAGCTCCAATTAAACCCCAGTTCAAAGCGCCAATTAAAACTAAAATAAATGTAATAATTTTCAAAATGTACATAAAAGAAACCTCCTTTTATGTACATTATTTTTTATCTTTTATAAGAAAACATTGCCGTTTAGTGTAATCTTTTATCAAACAAAAAACAAGCCCGAAAATCTTTCGAGCTTGTTTTGGAAATTTATTGTCTAAATTATTGATTATAATTTAGAAGCAACCAATTTAGTAGTTTCAGCTAAACGAGTTGAGTAACCCATTTCGTTATCGTACCAAGAAACAACTTTAACCATGTTTTCACCCATTGTCATTGTCAATGCTGCGTCAACAGTTGAAGATTGTGATGAACCGATAAAGTCAGAAGATACCAATGGTTCTTCTGTGTAGCAAAGAACGTGTCCATCTGCTGCTTCTTTAAGAGCTGCGTTAACTGCTTCAGCTGTAACTGGTTTAGATGTTTCAACAACAACGTCAACAACAGATACGTCTGGAGTAGGAACTCTCATAGCGAAACCGTTCAATTTACCTTTCAATTGTGGCAATACTAATGCAACAGCTTTAGCAGCACCAGTTGTAGTAGGAACGATGTTAAGAGCACCAGCTCTAGCACGACGTGGGTCTTTGTGACCAGCGTCAAGGATTCTTTGGTCGCCTGTGTATGAGTGAACTGTAGTCATCAAACCTTTAACGATACCGAATTTTTCGTCCAAAACTTTAGCAACAGGTGCTAAACAGTTTGTTGTACAAGATGCCATTGAAATTACGTGGTGGTTTGCTGGATCATATTCGTTTTCGTTAACGCCAAGAACGATAGTTTTGTCTTCGTTTTTAGCAGGAGCTGAAATGATAACTTTTTTAGCACCAGCTGTGATGTGAGCTTTAGCTTTTTCAGCATCTGTGTAGAAACCTGTTGATTCGATAACAACTTCTACTCCCAAGTCTTTCCAAGGAAGAGCTGCTGGATCTTTTTCAGCGTAGAATTTGATTTTGTGGCCGTTGATTACAAGACCATCTTCAACAACTTCTACAGTACCATCAAATCTGCCCATAACAGAGTCATATTTGAAAACGTGAGCTGCGTTAGCAGGTGTCAAACCAGGGTCGTTGATTGCAACGTAATCTAGTTCTTCAAAGATACCTTCTCTGATAGCTGCTCTCAATGTGTTTCTACCGATTCTACCAAAACCGTTGATAGCTACTTTTACTTTTGACATAATTTTTACTCCTTCTTATTATAGTAAAATTTTATACATGATTTTTATATCACTAACAAAAAAACTAATCAATAGGTCTAGACCTCATGAATTATTAAAAAAAGGTTAAGTTTCTAATAACAAATATTCATGTTTATATTATCATTTGAGTATGAAAGTGATGAGTGTAAAAACAGGTTCCTCTTTTGGAAATTCTTATAATAGGGATTTACTGTCAAAGTTTCACGAAAATACAAAAAACTCTGCAGATATGACAGATACTGTTGTTGTGCCTCGAACAATCTTCAAAGGGTACCTTGCAATAATGACAGGGACAACTTTTGTAACTTTAGGCAGTGCCTTGTCGCAACATAAACGACTATCCAGTTGTTTAAAAGTAGGTGGATTATTAACTTCTTTGTATGGAACGTGGGCTTTTGTCAGACCTTATATTGTTAAAGATACAAAAGGTGTTGATAGAACAAAGTAAAATATGATTAAGGGTTGATTTAGTGTGAAAAGGAGAATTTAAATGAGAGTACTGCCAATTTTAACAAGTTTTTCTGCTCAAAGAACGCAAAATAATAAAAATGCGGGCAATAATAGAGTGAATTTTAATGGCTACGGTTCTGATACTGTTTCTTTTAGCGGTAGGGTTTCAAAAACTTTAGTTAAAAATATTTTTGATAATTACAATCCAAAAGAGTTTTTGTATTCAGGATTTAATGTTCATAACAAACACATTGGGAAGAAAATGAAAGGCTTTTATACGTCAGACGAATTTAAAAAACTTTTCCTTTTTGCAGAGAAAAAAGGTGTATTTGATTTGAATGTAAATCCTAAAACTCATTACATTACGACTAGTTTGATTGACCCAAAAGAAAATCCGTTAATGAGCAAGTTGGTTTGGGTTACTGATAGTGCAAGGTACTTGCCGATTTTGAAAGATAAGTATCCTAGTGCAGCAGTTCCCTTGATAGAAAATATGTCTAGGTTTTATGCAAAGCAAGACAAAAATTTTAATAGAATAATTAATGACCCATTGTTATATGAATTAAATAGAGATTGGCCAAACACTGCAAAGAATGGCGTGGGTCACGTATTTAACCCTAAAAATATGACAACTCACAAATGGTTTGCGCATACGAGATTAGAATCTACAGGATTATATTTGCAAGCGGTTTCGGATTTGATGTTGGACGGATTAAGTGGTGCAAAATATGGTTATAAAGGATACGACCATCCTTCTGACAAGACAGTTAATGCTATAGGGAATATAGTTTCATATTTGAAAGCGGTTGTGTATCCTTATGCAAAATCAACTGGTTCTTGGGAAGAAGTTACTTTTAAAATAACACCGTCAAGTGATGTTGCAGTGATTAATGAGGGTATGAGAAAAGTTCTTAATTTAATGTATTCTGAAACTTCAAACCCCGAGTTGATAAAGCTTCGAGGCAGAATTATTGGCTCAAAAAACGGTGCAGTGTTTAAGGATGAAAACGCCTTAAGACAGTTATTATCGGTTGGTGAGTATAGAATTAAAACGAATTCATTAGAAGAAGTTCCTGATGTAAGGGATTTTGATGGCGCAATGAGCTTTATTCCGCATACAGAAACCTTTGATAAGGATATTTTAAAAGATGCAAAATCAATAATCGCTAGAATGAATTCTTTGTCAGAAAAATGGAATGATAAAGAAGAAATCTTTGAGCAAGGTATTTCTAGAGAAAATGGTGTCATCAGATATGTTGGAGATAGGTATTTGAATATGACATCAGGGCATCATGTTAATCAAGGTAAGTTAAACAAAAATACGGAAGCTCAATGGTTTATGTCTAGTGATATTTCAAAAAGTTATGGTGTCGCTGGGAAAAGACTTATGGACGCTATTAGAGATGGTAAGTTGGATTTTAATGATGAAGTTAAAATGGTTTTGAATACTGCAATAAGAAAACAAACCGAATTTATAAATAGAGCTTATGGACGAATTACAGGAGAAAATTCGTTCAAAGCAAATGGAAAACCTTGTCCTGCTTATCAAATTCCTGAAGCTTATCAAGCTGTCAAAAAATCAAATGGCGAAATAGTATTTGTTCCAGGTACGCATACTCCGCTTGGGTGGGCGCAATCTTCGCTTTATGACGCTTCAAAACTGATGTTTGAAAATCTGACAAGATTTGAAAAATTACAGGCGATTTAATATTATAAATCGAAGATTATTTATCAATAGAAATACAAGCAGTGATGGCATCCATTAATCTTTTAACTTTAACGATTTGGATTTTTGTGATGTCATCAGGCACTTCGTTTGCAAAAGGGATAATTGCTTTTTTAAAGCCGGAAGTGATTGCTTCGTTTAATCTTTTTTCGATATTGTTTACTGGGTGAATTTCTCCTGAAAGTCCAATTTCACCGATAATAACGGTTTGGCTATCAACAACAACATCTCTTGCACAAGTGGCTACTGCTATGGCAATACCTAAATCTGCACTTGGTTCATCAACGTCAATTCCCCCCATAACGTTTACATAAACGTCTTGTTTTGAAAGATTTAAACCGACTCTTTTTTCTAACACGGCAAGAATTTGGTGTAAACGACTCATATCTACGCCGTTAGTAACACGTCTTGGTGTAGCGTATGGAGTTGTGCCAACTAAAGCTTGAATTTCAACTAAAAGCGGACGAGTTCCCTCATTCGTTACAATTATTGCGCTACCTGGGATTGCACCTTGAGAACGTTCGTTTAAGAAAAGTTCGTTTGGGTTTGTAATACATTTTAACCCTTTTGAACCCATTTCAAAGATACCTACTTCAGAAGTGTTACCAAATCTATTTTTCATAGAACGAAGCATTCTAAATGATTTATATTTATCTCCCTCAAAGTAGATTACAGTATCGACCATGTGTTCAAGAACTTTGGGTCCAGCTATGCTACCTTCTTTTGTAACGTGACCAATTACAACCGTTGTAATATTTTTGCTTTTTGCAATATGCATTAAGATATTACAGCATTCTCTAATTTGCGAAACACTGCCAGCGGTACTTGCAACGTTGTTTGAATATATAGCTTGAATACTGTCAATTACAACAAAGTCTGGCATGATTTCTTCAATCTGAACTTTTATATTTTCCATATTGGTTTGTGGATAAATATAAAGCGTGTCAGAGTTGATTTGTAATCTGTCGGCACGTAGTTTTAATTGGTTTGCACTTTCTTCTGCCGAAATGTATAAAACTTTTTTGCCTGATTTTGAAAGTTCACCGCAAGTCTGTAAGGTGATAGTAGATTTCCCAATACCAGGGTCACCAGCAAGTAAAATTAATGAACCTTGCACAAATCCACCGCCTAAAATTCTGTCGAATTCCGAAATATTAGTACTTATCCTAACGCTTTCGTCAACTTCGATATCTTTTAATAGTTTAGGTTTTTCGGTGTTGATAAATTCGTTTGCAGATGCGTTTGGTGATTTTTCATTAAACTGAACTTCTTCTGTTAAAGAACCCCAGCTTCCGCATTCAGGACATTTTCCTAAATATCCCGCAGTTTCATATCCGCATTCTGTACATATCCATTTTGATTTTAATTTTGCCATAGTCGAATTATAGTATTGTTTTTTTGTTTTGTAAAGCAACAAAAAAGCGAACAGTATTTTTTATTGTTCGCTTTTTGTTAGTAAAATTATGTGTTGATTTTATTTTTTAGCAGTTTTGTTGATTAAATCTAAATCGTACACTCTTAATGCCATGTAAGGTTGTTTTTTACCTGTTTCTTGTAGGAATAAAACGAATGTATCATCGAAGTAGAAATAACGAGGTTTTGTAGTGTCTTCAGGTTCAAGTGAACATCTCATTGTGGCAATAATTGCTTCACTTTTTAGTTTAACGCCTTCATTGTTCATTTTAAAATCAATGGTTTGCATTGCATTTGAAATGTACATGCTTTTACCTTTGATTTGTTTGTTTGTTAATTCAGGATAATCTTGTAATTTGTACAAATTGATGTCAGGAACTTTAAGTTCATCTTTTTTGCCAAATTCTTTAGTGTCTACGTAAGCTTTTGTTTTAAGTTGCATTTCACGGTATAGCTTTTCGAAGTTTTTGTCTTTAGATGTTTTGTATAAATAAACAACATCTTTTCCTTTTGTTTTTAACTCAACTGCGTAATCGTTTTCGTCATAATAGAAAAGAACTTTCACGTTGTTACGAAGAACTGGGTCAGATTCTCCATTGATACCAAAATATTGAACTCTAGGTTGGAATTTTCCGAATCTTCCTTCGTCAAGTTTGTCGAATGGATTTTCGAATTGAAAATCTTTTTTCAACATTGTGTAAACAAGGTACTTGTTGTAGTCAGGTGTCCAATCAAGCATATCAAGAATGTCGCTAGTTTCGTTGAATTTCTTTTTAATACCTGTTTCAATATCTAGTTTAAGTTTTGGAGATATTGCGCCAAAAGTTTTGTAATAAGAGTTAGCACTTAACATTTTTTCGTTGAAAGATTGTTTGTTCAAATCTTTAACTGTATTGTTTCTTTCGTCGCCAACAAATTTGACAGGTTTTTTGATTATGTAATTTTGGAAATCATTCCAAGCTAGTTGAAATGTGCCAACCCAAGCTCTGTTTTGTTGAGTTGTTTCAGATTTCATTGTTGGAACAAGAACAAATTCAGTGTTTAAGCTTTTTTTTGAAAAAGCAAATGCTGAAGTTGCGCATAGTGTTAATACCCCTAATGTTGCAATAATTTTCTTCATATCTTCTCCTTTAGTCTAAATTTAAATATCTGAAAAATCTATTTAAATTTCCTCTTGCGTTATCTGCGTGAGGAAGATTTGCTTCCTTGTAATATATTTCGTAATTTTTTATAATATTATTAGGTAAATCTTCTCCCGTTTCAAGTATTTGTGAAATCGTTTCAAGATATTCATCCTGTTCTTCTTTGTATAACAAATCTCTTTTTCTCAAGTCTTCATCGGCTTCAAAATGCACTAATGCGTGAAAAGCCGCCTGTACGCTTTTATCTTTGGTATCAGGCGGAAATTTCAATAATGCTTCTCGTGCTGGAATGTATCCAAGTAAAGTCTTTTTTACTAATTCCGAAGCTAAACGTCTTTCTTCAAAATTTTGTTGCATTATACAAAAAGCTCACTGCATTCTTTTTCGATAAACTTCATCATAGAAGTGTAATTTTTATCAAAGAATTGTTCAGCTACAGTGTTAAGAGCATCCATAGCCATTTCACGTTTGTTCATAGCTGCTCTGTAGAAGAATTTTTTACCAACTTTGTATCTCACAAGAATACTCTTTACAGTTAATCTGTCCATAACTGTTTTTATTGTTGTGTAAGCTCTTTCGATACCGTTAGATGCTAATTCATCTACTACATCTTGAATTGAAATATCACGTTCTTCACATTCAGCGGTAAGATTCCAAATTGTATTTAATATATCAATTTCCAGTTTGCCGCAAGCCATTTTTTCCTCACATTCCTTCTAACTAAAATTAATTACTAACATTGTAACATAAAATAATTATATTACAAGCACTGATTTTTAAATATCGTCAAGAACATCTGGTTCTTTTACATATTTTGTTTTTTTGTGCTTTTTTAGGTTTTGTTTTTTTGTTCTTTCGGGGAGTTTTCTATAAGCATTATCAATTGAAATTTTAGCAAGTGGTTTTCCACTTCTTTTGTCGAAAAATGCTAACCAAAAACTGCGATTAATGTTATCGACCGAAAAGGAGATATTACCAACCATTTTATCTCCAGAGTTTATATGCTTGAACATCAACTTTGTATCACCAAAAATTGATGGTCTGAAAGTTTTATTATAATCATTAATAAGCGCCATATCAAGCCCTGAAAAATTTTTGTCTGAAAGGTTTGATATCATTACGGTTAGGGTAATTGTATTCAATTCTCCAAACGGATCTTCTTCATGCCTGATGTTGCTAATATTGATATCAAGTCCAGGATAACTGATTTCGTGTTGCTGTAAAGCGGTATCTTTGTAAACAGGGAGTGGTACTGTTGTATTGATTTTTACCCTGATTTCATCCCCTGGTGCTATAAGGACTTCATTACCTTTTCTCATTAAAGCCATACCAAGCCCTATTGCGCCACCAACAGCAGCTCCGCCAGCAATTGTGTAACCTTGAGATGCAATTGCTGTTTCTAACCCCAACCAGTTTAGAGCAATAAAACCGCCGACAGCTCCGCCTGTTAGAGTGTACCCAATATCTTGGGCAATGATTTTTGAGGTTTCAGTTACGGGGTTTAATTTTGTTGACATTTTCCCTTCTATAGGAATTTCTCTCCCGTCAGGTGTAACTAAATAATCAAAATCTAATTCAAGCCAAGCTGATTTACCCATCTTGCCAGGTTCGCCTGTTTGCGAAATTCTACCGTGTGCAAGTGTTCCTTTTGGAATTATAACTCCAGAATCACCATAGACTTCGTTAGTAACTTCCGCAAAGAATTCATCGCCTTCCATATTGATGCTTCCGTCAAGAACTTGTGACACTGTCATGTGGATAATGTCTTTGCGTTCAAGGTGTTCAATCTCTCCTGTGAACAAATCCTGTTGCATTTGTTGATAATGCTCACTGTACTCTGCATGCCCTTCAAAAGTTGGCGTTGCAAAAACAGGGGTGCTCAAAAAAATTGAACCTATTAAAAATGTAGCCACTAACTTCTTCATACTTTATATTATACTACACGTATAGAACTTTGTCATACTATAATAAATTTACTTATTTCATGATAATATAAATTACAGGAATTGCAAATAAGATTTAGGAGAGATTTATATGAATTTTAAACGTTGGTATGATGTAGATGTTACAATGAGTAGAGCTGTTTCATTGTGGGAAACTGCTGATGAAAATTTACAAACGGTTTGTGCAGATTATGTAATTGATAAGTTAAAAGATTTGGATTTTGAAATGTCTTTAGATGAACAATATAACTACATTATGCGCAGATGGTATGACAAAAATATTAGAGTTTCACACGCTATGGAATACTTAAAACATGCGCCTGTTGAAATTCAAAGACAGTTGGCATTGGATATTATTGAATATATTGAACAAAATAAAGATAATTAATTTTCCTTAACATATTAGCCATGCCCGTCAAAAAGATTATAAAATACGCCTATGAGTGATGATATAAACAAAAAGGTTATCAATATATTTTCTAGGCATAATAGCGAGTTGCCACCTGTTAACAATGAAAGAGTGAAATTTTATGCTGGGTTCAATTACGTAAAATTACTCAAAGACAGTAATGGAAACAAGTTTAATGCTGAAAGTTTAGTAAAATATTCAAAAACTTGTCACTACATAGTTAGGGTAATGCGAGAACTTGACGGAGAAGTTGTTTTGTATAATTATGATGTACCTAACGATGATTTGTTTAAGTTTTTAAAATCGTTTGAAGAAAATACCCTTGATGGTAAGATTATTGAGATTGAAAAGTATTTTCCAGAAGGATTAGCATAAATGTAAAATCTCAAAAAAATATAGATGCCGAAGTTTTAGTTAGGAAGAATTAATATGAATTGTTTTTTTAGAGAATACCATGAAAGCCTATATAACTGTACAAAACCTTATCAGTATGTAGGCGGTGAGTTTTTGTCATACAATAAAGATTTTGATAGTGCAAAAGTTAGATTTGCTTTTGCGTTTCCTGATAAATATGAAATCGGGATTAGCAATTTAGGCTTAAGAGTTTTGTATGAACAAGTAAACAAGCAAGCAGATTATATGGCAGATAGAGTTTATGCGCCAGAGGGTGATTTTAAACCTGTACCTTTGTATGCTTTGGAAAGCAAAAGGCCTATTAAAGATTTTGATATTGTAGGATTTTCATTGCAATATGAATTATCTTATCCAACTGTTCTAAAAATGCTTGATATGGCAGGTATTCCTTACAAAAACTCTGATAGAAATGAAAATGACCCTATAATCATTGCTGGTGGTCCTTGTGCATATAACCCATTACCGTTAGCGGATTTTGTAGATGTTTTTGTTATTGGTGATGGCGAAGATAGTATTGTTGAAATTTGTGAAATTATAGAAAAAACAAAAGGTTTGCCAAGACAAAAAAGGATAGAAGCCTTGTGTGAGGGTGAAAATTCTGGACGTTGGTCAAAGTCTGTTGGTGGAGATGTTGTTAAAAGAATTGCTGAATTAAAATACGAAACAGCTCTGAAAGCTTATCCTATACCATTTTCTTCTTCAGTTCATGATAGAGCAATTGTTGAAATTAGACGTGGGTGTGGCAGAATGTGTCGTTTTTGTCAACCAGGGCACGTAAATTTGCCTATTAGAGAACGTAGTGCAGAAGATATTATAAAAATAGCGAAAGAATTAGTGAAAAACACTGGATATGATGAGTATTCGCTTTTGTCATTGTCGTCAAATGATTATTCTAATATAAATGAAGTTATCAAAGAGTTGGCAGTTGATTTTAATGAGAAAAAAGTTTCAGTATCTCTACCAAGTCAACGTATAGATGGGTTTAATTTAGAGCTAGCGAATTTGGTTCAAAGTGTAAGAAAGTCAACTATGACATTAGCGCCTGAAGCTGGTTCGCAAAGATTAAGAGATGTAATTAAGAAGAATATTACTGATGAACAAATTTTTAATGCAGTATTAACGTTGTATGAAAATGGTTGGTCAAAAGTTAAATTTTACTTTATTTGTGGGCTTCCTACAGAAACGCTTGCCGATATGGAAGAAATGGCGGAACTTCTCCATAGAATTAAATATCGTGCGAGAATGTTGAAGAAAGAAAAAGGCTTAACTCACGGGCTTGATATTACGTGTACTCTTTCTATCTTTGTTCCAAAACCGTTCACGCCATTCCAATGGCACGGTCAGATGAATTTAGACAAAGTGACAGAGCATATCAATTATTTGAAAGAAAAAATTGCGCATTTAAAAGGTGTAAAAGTAAATTATCATGAAAAATACGTTTCACGAATTGAGGCTGCCCTAACTCGTGGTGATGATAGCCTTTGCAAGTATATAGAAGCGCTTTATAAAAAAGGTTGCTATCTCGATGCTTGGGGTGAATATTTCAATAAAGATATCTGGCATGATACCGCTAAAGAATGTGGTATTTCCCTACAAGAATTAGCTGAAAAAGTTTATGATACTGAAAAACCATTACCGTGGGATTTTATCAATATCGGTGTTGATAAAGAGTGGTTTGAGAAAGAATATAAAACAGCCTTATCAATTGATTATAACAAAGATTCTGTTTCCGAAATCTCTCATATTGTTCCGACTTGTGAGAAAAGCTGTGTAAATTGTGGTGTTTGTAAAAATTTAAAAACTCATAAAGTTTTGGCAAAACCTTACAAGGCTTCTGAAGTTGCTCAAAATTTAAAATTTGAAGCGGTAGACCCACACACAAGAGAAACAGATAAAAGAGAAGTTTTTAAATACAGAATTAAACTTACAAAAACTGGTATTTTGAGATACTTTTCTCATTTAGATTGGCAAAATACGTTTTTGAAAGCACTTTCTAGAAGTGGAGTTAATATAGCGTTTTCTCAAGGTTTTAACCCTACTATGAAAGTTTCAATGGGAGTTGCATTACCTTTGTTTGCGCAAAGTAAATGCGAGTTTGTTGATATAGATGCTTATGACGATTTGACTCCGCAAAATCTCCAACTTAAGTTGGAAAAAGTTGTACCACAAGGATGTGAAATAATAAGTATTGTAAAAATTGATAAATCAGCAAAATCAATTGATACAACTGTATGCTGGGCAGAATATGAGGTTAAAATTTTTAACTCTGCACTTTACGATTTTGAAGAATTGAAGTATAATACAAACAGAGTTTTATCTTCTGAAGAAATTGTTATCGAGAAGAAAAACAAAAAAGGTTTAATTAAAAAAACAGACTTTAAACAAGCAATAAAATCATATAGATTTTCAGAGGATAGTCTGTTCATAGTTTTAAAAACCGGTCAGAACCTTGAGGGTGGTATACCGTCTTTGAGAGCGGATACATTGATGGAACTGATTGCACCCGATGTCAAATTCGACATAACAAGAACGAGGTTCTTTGACGAAAACGACAAAGAGTTATAGGTTTAAACAAAGGATTTTTTATGAGCTACAAAAACAACAATGTAAATCAGGCTGCACCTAAAAAAATTGTTATAGCGGAGCGTGACAATATTGCTGCAGTTTTAGAAGGTAAAAAAGTTACAGATTTCTTTATTCACAGAGGCGAAGTCCTTTTGGGAGATGTTTATTTAGCTACTGTTGATAATATTTTGCCAAGTATTGATGCTGCGTTTGTTAACGTGGGTACTGACAAAATGGGCTTTTTACACGCTCAAGATGTTATGGGCAAAGGTAGTTTGAAAGAAAAACTTTCTCCAAAACAAAAATTAATTGTTCAAGTTGTAAAAGAACCTACTGGACATAAAGGTCCAAGAGTTACAACAGAAATTAGTCTTCCTGGTAGATTTTTGGTGTTGATGCCAAATGAACCAGGCGTTAGCGTTTCTAAAAAAATTGAAAACTCTAAAGAAAGAGCTAGATTAAAAGCTATTATGAATTTAATCAAGCCAGTAGGTGTAGGTGTAATTATTAGAACAGAAGCTGAAGGTCAATCTGAAGCTGATATCCAAGAAGATTTGGAAATCTTATTAGAAAAATGGAATAACATAATTACAGCGGCTGAAACAATGACTCCTCCAAATCTTGTTTATAGGGATCAAGATTTGTTGTATAGAGTTATTCGTGAAGCTTGTACTGAAGATACAAAAGAAATTATCGTTGACACCGCTTTTGCAATGAATCGTGTGCAAAATATTTTGCAAAACTGGCACATGAGTAAAAATATTGAAGTTACTCTTTATAAAGGTACAGAACCACTTTTGGTTGCGATGGATATTCACAAAGAGATTAAAGCTGCTTTAAATATCAAAGTTAATATGCCATCAGGTGGGTATTTGTTTATCCAACAAACCGAAGCGTTGACTGTAATTGATGTAAACAGTGGTAAGTTTATTAGTTCTGCTACGCAGGATGAAACCATTTTGAAAACAAATATAGAGGCAGTTCACGAAATCGCTCGTCAACTACGTTTGAGAAATATTGGCGGTATGATTATCATTGACTTTATTGATATGTTATCAAGAGCTGATAAGTTGGCTATTATGGAAGAGTTGGAAATTGCACTTGAGCCTGATAAGGCAAAACCTCAAGTTGGTCAATTGTCAGATTTAGGTTTGGTTGAGTTAACCCGTCACAGACAAGGTCAAAGTTTATCAGAAATATTCACAAAACGTTGTCCTCACTGTCAAGGTAGTGGATATTCAATGGTTGACTTTAATTTTGCTACACCTACAGCAGAGGGCGAATATAGAGCTAAAGCTGCAAAATTGAAACTCCCTGTAAACAACTTTAAAAAGAATGCTAACAATAATAAAAACAAAAATAATCAACAACAAAATCAACTTCCTGTAGATGTAGTTGAAACAGTTCAACCAGTTGCGATTGAAGTTGAAAATCCTGCGCAAAATGCAGTTCAAGAAGTTGAAAAACGTGAAAACAACAAAAAACAACGTAACAATAGGCGTAATAAAAAATTTAATCGTGAAGAACGTGATGTTAACGTTGAAATTCAACAGGAAATAAAGGAAAAACAAGAGATTCCAACCGCTGAAACTGTTATCAAGCCATTGGAAGAAATTAAGCCTGTAATTGAGCCAAAAGCAGTTGAAGTAGAAAAAGTAGAACTTGTTCAACCAGTGGCACAAGAGGCAGCAAAAGTTGAGAAAACTACTAAAAAGACTAAAAAAGTTAGAGGAAAACGTAATAAGAAAATAGAAGCTGAAAATCAGGCTTTAGCAGAAAAAGAGTCTACAACAGAGGAAACTCCAGTTGCGGTTGAACAAGCGAAACCTGTTGAAGTTGAACCTGTTCAAGCAGAAGAAACTCCTAAAAAGGCAAAAAGACCAAATAGAGGTACTTCAAAGAGAACAAAAACTAAAAAAACAAGTGAGGAAAAAGTTGAAGAATAAAAGTTTATTCAAAGTCTTATCGTTATTTGCAATAGTTGCTGTAGTTTTGTTTGTGACTGCACAGAGTGGTTTTTGTGATGCTGAAACTACTCTGAATGCCAAACAAGCTGCTGATATGCAAAAAGATATGATTACAAAAATTGTTATCGCAGCTTTAGGTGTTGCAATTTCATCTATTGCTATTTGGATTATTGGTTCTATTTATAATAAGTTTTTTGTAGATAGGAGCTTATTCCCAAGCAATGATAAAGATGATGTTTTGAATACTCCAAAAACAGTTGAAGAAGCTGTTGCAGGTTTTATAAAAAGGAATAGATTACAATGAAACCCGCGTTTGGTGCAGTGTCAATGCTATTGGCAATTGCTATAATTGGCGTGTTAGCGATTTTAACTTTGCCTGTGCTTAAGACAACTACTGCTACAAACCTCAAAGATTCTTCGCTTAAACAAGAGAGTGTCGAAGAAGCTGTAGACGATCTTGTTAAAGAAATTGAGATGAGGAAACAAGAAACAATGGAATATTACAATAATCTACCTGAATAAGGTAGATTATTTATTTTCAAGATTATTTATTTTTATGAGAATTTTATTGTTGTATGGGGTAGGAATATTGTGTTTTTTGCCTAGTTTAATTATTGTTCCTGCAAAAATATCTATTTCTGTTTTTCTATTAGCTTCAATATCTTGAAGCATTGATGTTTTACCGTCTGGAAGCATTGCTTTTAGTACTTCTATCACTTCCGAAACTAAATTGTCTGTGTTGTTAATCCCTTCTGCTTTTGCAATTTGTACTACTTCTTGTATAATGTGCAAAGCCTCGTCCATAAAGTCTTTGTTTTTTAAAGCTTCACCAAACGTTAGTCCGTAAATAGCAGTGAGTGGGTTAGCGCAAGCATTCAGTGCAAATTTTTTCCATTGCGAATAAATAATATCCTCTGGCGTTTCATAATTTATTTTTGCGTTGTTAAAGAATTGTTTTAAAATTTCTATTTTATTGTTTTGTGGGGATTTTGTGCCGAAGAATATTGTGTTAACTCCATCGTGTGTGATGTGTTGTCCTGTTCTCATTGAACTATGGCAGATTACATAAGCATTTAAAACTCTTTCCCACCCGTATTTTGAGGCAAGTATTTCTTCGCTTTCGATTCCATTTAGCAATGGTAAAATAATTGTCTTTTCGTGAACAAAATTTTTGATATTTTCACAAGCCCACATCAAGCCATCTGCTTTTGTTGAAATCACAATTAAATCAGCTTTGAAGTCTTTTTCATTTGGTAATATATAATTTAAGTTTAGTGGTTTGTTATTGTAAATAATGGGATTGTTTTTGTATTTTTGTATACGTGTTTCGTCAACAAGAATTTTTAAATTTGTATTATCAAACTCTGAAATCTTGTCTGCATAGATGCTTCCAATAGCGCCAAGCCCGCATATTAACGTGTTCTTAATTTTGTCCATAAATTCATTTTATCACTTAATATTTATATTTAAAATAAGTTAACAAAAAGGCAATTTGTTTAGAAAAAAATACTTTATATAAATATCGTAGTGTAGTAAATATAGTGTGTAAAATTTAATGGGAATAGATATTAATCCCGCTCTTCGTGCGTGTGGTTTAAATCCGAATATGGCAATATCTTTGCGTCCAAAAATCCCAAGTTTTGGACAGCAACTTGAGCAGGATAGGTTTGAAAGTAACAATCCTGCACGATTTACCAATGAAATTGCATTAACCAAATTAGTAAATTCTAATCCAAAAATACAAGCTATATTAAAAGAAGTTGGTGCACCTGTTAAGCTTAATATGGCTGATTTAAAACCGCTTTTGGATAATCATTGTACTGATGTTCAAAATGTTGCATTAGGAATTGCTGAAAATCTTCCGTTTTCTTTGCAATCAAAAGTAGATAAAATATCTTTAAAAGAAGCGGCGTATCTTCATGATATTGGTAAGGTCTTAATCCCGCCTGAAGTTTTGAATAAAAATGGCAAATTAAATGATTATGAAACCGAAGTTATGCATAAGCATTCTGAACTTGGATATGAAATCTTAAAGAATACTAATTTAAGTAAAAAAACACTTGATTTAATAAGAAACCATCATCAAAACGCTAAACGTAGTGGTTATCCATTTGTTAATAAGGATTTTCGTGCGGATTTAGATTTGCAGATTTTGACTATGGCAGATAAATATTCTGCACTAACTGAAAAACGGGTTTATAAAGAGGCAATGACTCCAAAACAAGCCCTAACGATTATTTATTCTGATGTAAAAGAGGGTAAACTTCATCCTTTTGTGTTTAAAGCATTGGTAAGTTATGCAAATAGTTTAAAAGCTGAAGATGTGCCAATAGTCTAAATAGTAAGTTTTGCTTGAGGTAATTAATAAAAAAGCCCCTTTTAAAAAGGAGCTTTTGGGTGATTATAACAAACCGATGGATTTGTGTTTTTCGTAAAGGCTTTCTGCTATTTCGTCTAATTTAGCAAAGTCTTCAGCCTTTGGTTTGCCTTTAATCATTAATGGCTCGATTAAATCAAGCTTTAACGGAGCAAGGAGCGTTACTAAAATATCGAACAGTTTACCTCCCCAACCGTAAGAACCTATGATTGTTCCAAATTTAGCTTTTGGTCTTAATACAGATGCCAAATAAGTTACGTTAACGGCTGTAGGGTGAGGTCCTGCCAATACCATTGATGTGCCTAAAACTATTGAAGCTGCATCCACTAATGCCATTGCCAAATCGCCTAAATCGTCATCTACAATGTCAAATTTGAATACTTCAATACCTTTTGCTTCTAGTTTATTTGCAAGGTAATCAACCATTTCTTTTGTGCTTTCATACATTGAAACGTAAGGTAAAGCTACCAAGTTTTTAGGGCTTGGAGATGTCCATTCTGTATATAAATCAAGAATGTAATTAGGATTTGTGTGAACAGGACCGTGACTTGGTAAAATCATATCAACATTCATTTCTTTTACCATTTTTGTATAGCGTTCACTCATCATTCTGAATGGCATCATAATTTCAGCATAATACCTTTTAGCACTTTTCATTAATGCGTCGCATTCTACCGCAAATACATCGTTGAATGTGTAGTGTGCACCTAAAAAGTCACAAGTGCATAATACGTTGTCTTCTTTTATGTAAGTGAACATTGTATCTGGCCAATGTACTCCTGGTGCAAATATGAATTTTAATGTTTTGTTGCCAAGAGATAATTCTTCACCATCCGCAATAACTCTTATTTTATCTTCAGCTACGTGAAGCATTGATTTAATGTTTTCTGCGCATTTTGGATTTGTTACAACAATTGCGTTAGGGTATTTTTCCAATAGTGCAGGTATTGAGCCTGTGTGATCTTGTTCCCCGTGATTTGCGATAATATAATCAATTTTCCCAATTTGATTTTCTGCTAATCTTTTTAAATATTCTTTAGCTTTCGGAGGGTACATCGTATCAATTAGGGCTGTTTTTTCGCTACCTTTTACTAAATAAGAGTTATAGCTAGTGCCGTGTTCTAGCGGAATAAGTTCGTCAAAGATTCTTCTGTCGCAATCATTGAGTCCGCAGTAATATATGTTATTTTTTATCTCTTGGAATTTCATTTCTTCTCCTTCTCCACAAGGGTAAAAAAGGGCTTTGTTTTGCAAAGCCCATATCCATTAATAGTTATATGCTTTTACAAAAAAGAATGCTTTTGGATGTTTACATACAGGACAAAGTTCAACTGCTTCTTCTGATTTTAGAGTGTGTCCACAATTTGAGCATTCCCAAATTACTTCGGCCTGTTTAGTAAAAACCTCGTTGTTTTTGATGTTAGCTAAAAGTTTGCGATATCTTTCTTCGTGTTCTTTTTCTATATCGCCAACTAATTTGAACAATCCCGCTAAATGGTCAAAACCTTCTTCTTCAGCTTCCTTTGCAAATTTAGCATACATGTCTGTCCATTCATAATTTTCGCCGTTAGCAGCGTCTTCAAGGTTTTTGATAGTTTCTGGCATTGTGCCATCGTGTAACCATTTGAACCAAATTTTTGCGTGTTCTTTTTCGTTGTTAGCTGTTTCTTCGAATATCTTGCTTATTTGAACAAAACCTTCTTTTTTAGCTTGTGCTGCGTAGTAAGTGTATTTGTTTCTTGCTTGAGATTCACCTGCAAACGCTTCCATTAAGTTTTTTTCTGTTTTTGAGCCTTTTAATTCCATAATTTTCCTCCTATGCTTTCTCGAACATATCTTTGCCAACGTGGCATAAAGGACATTCGTAAGTATCATTTAATTTTTCAAATTCTATATTTTCGTTTTCTGCTGGGTCGTATTCATAACCGCATACTGTGCATACAAATTTTTCCATAATTAATTCTCCTTTACTATTTATTTTTACAATTATTACAAATTCCTGTAAATACTACATCGTGCGATTCGATAGTAAAATCTGTTAATGATTGAGTTTTTTCTATCAAATCTGGTGCAACTTCTGCGCTGATGTCAAAAACTTTTCCGCATTCTTTGCATATAAAATGATAATGCTTAAATGTATTGTGGTCAAAATGTGAAGAAGCTTCTAGTCCATCTATTTTTTTTATTATACCTTTTTCAGCTAATTGATTGAGATTTCGGTATAATGTCGCTAAACTGATTTTTGGATCTTTTTCTTTAACTTTGTCGTGTAAATATTCTGCTGTTGGATGAACAACATTCTCTGTTAAAGTTTCCAAAATAATTTCTCTTTGTCTTGAGTAATTCATTGTTTGCTCCTAAAAGTAGTAACAATTATCATTTTATATTAATTTTATATTATTGTCAAGTGTTTTCTTAAAAAAATGTAAAGAATGGCAATTTTTTTTAGGTTCGTGTTTTTATATAAGTATGGTGAATAGTGTAGAAAATAATTTAGTGAATAATAATAAATTAAACGTTGGGGTGATTAATCCACCTAATGCGTTGCACAAACCTGTTTTGTATACCCACAAGGAAGGCGTTGCAAAGACTCAAGCTCTTATGCATGATTTGTACGAAAAAGAGAAGGCGAATAGTTTTGAGAATAAAAGGAATACACCGTTGTCTGTGAAAATTTCTTTGTTATTGGCGGCTTTGGCTGCTGGTTATATTACTTTTCGAAAAGCTTTAAAGTGGTAATATCTTGTTAGGCTATTTTTAAACAGTGAAAATTCGTGTTATAATTTCTATTAAATAAATAGAGAGGGGATATGATGAAAAAAATATTAACTATTTTTGTTGCGTTAGTATTTGGTTCTTCTGTTTTTGCAGGAGAAACGAATGTATATAATTTAGATAATGGGCAAACTGTAATAATTAAAGAGGTTAGGTCTAATCCAATTGTTACTGTTGATACTTGGGTAAGAACAGGTTCAATAAATGAAAATGATAAAAATAATGGGGTTTCTCATTTTTTAGAACATTTATTTTTTAAAGGGACAACTAATCTTGCATCAGGTGAGTTTGATAAGATATTAGAAACAAAAGGTGCAGTTACTAATGCTGCTACAAGTAAAGATTTCACGCATTACTATATAACATTACCTTCTAATTATTTTGATTTAGCGTTAGAACTTCATGCGGACATGCTTTTAAATCCATTGATTCCTAGAAAAGAGTTGGAAAAAGAACGCAAAGTTGTAATTGAAGAAATTTCAAAAGATGAAACAAATCCGCAGAACGTAATGTATGAAAATCTGATTTCGATGTTATATTCAAAACATCCATACCATCGTAAAGTTATTGGTACAAGAGATATTATCAGTTCAATTCAAAGAGAAGAAATCTTGGATTATTATAATCGTTTTTATGTACCTGCCAATATGGTAACGGTAATTGTTGGTGATGTTGATAGTGAAAAAGCGTTAGAACTTGTAAAACAAGAGTTTAATAAGGGTAATCAAAAAGTTAGTAATGAAAAATTCCAAATAGAAAAACCTTTGGTAAAACAGGCTAGAAAGCAAGTTAATTTACCTGTGCAGTCTGGTTATATGCTTATTGGCTTTAGAGGTGTAAAGATTACAGATAATGATTCTTATGCGTTGGATGTTTTGTCAACGATTTTGGGTGATGGTAGATCATCTGTTTTTTATAGAAATATAAAAGATCAAAAACAGTTGGCATATTCTGTTGGTGCGTCAAATGCAACGTTTAGGGATGATGGAATTTTTTATGTGTCAGCTAATTTTGAACCTGAAAAATTAGAAAAATTAGAGAGTGCAATATTTGATGAAATAAAAGTTATTCAAAATAAAGGTGTTACATTAGAACAATTATGTTTAGCAAAAAATATAATAGAAAGAGATACTTACTATGCAAGAGAATCTATTTCTAATATTGCACAAGAAATTGGATACACTATGGTAACGGCTGGAAATATCAATTTCTATGAAGATTATATTAACAATATAAAAAAAGTTACGGCAGACGATGTAAAACGCGTTGCTAATAAATATTTAGGTGTTGAAAAATCAGCGGTTTCAATAGTTGTTCCTGAAAAATCAAACGAGGTTGAAATTTCTACAAATCTTGTTGATAAAAATGTTCAGAAACCTATCTTGGTTAGTGAGAATGAGCAGACAAAAAAATATAAACTTTCAAACGGTGTTCAGCTAATAATTACGCCAAATGATGTTAATGAAATTGTTGCAATGAGTATCTATGCGAAAGGTGGTTCGTTCTTGGATAAAATTCCTGGCACATCTGTTGTTGTGTCAGATGTAATTATGAAAGGAACTCGCAAATATTCTGCAGTAGAATTGGCTAAAGTTTTGGAAGAAAACGGTATTAAAATTTCACCAGCGGTGAGGGCGGATGCTTTTACGGTAAGTGTTTTGACTACAAAACCTCAATATGAAAAAACTATTGAATTGTTAGGTGAAGTTTTGAACAATGCAACTTTTGATGATTATGAAATTGAAAAAACGGTAAGTGAAAAATTAAATAAAATTAAACGAGATAGGGATGTTCCTCTGCAAGTTGCGTTAGAAAATTATAAGACTTTAATATATGAAGGAACACCATACTCTTATACTGCAAAAGTTTTAGAGAAAACCTTGCCCAAAATTACTCATAGAGATTTAGTTGAATATTATGAAAATATTTTTGCACCACAAAATGTAATAATTTCAATTAATGGAAATGTTGATGTTGAAAAAGTTGCAGAAGATTTGAACGAAATTTTTGTTAATAAAAAAGGGCAAACTTTTGATTATAATTCTTACAAAAATTCTTTAGGAAATCTTACTTCTAAAAAATCTGCAATAAATGTTATTCCAGAAACTAAAACCGATTGGATTTTCATTGCTTGGAGAGCTTCAAGTCTTGAGAATAAAAAAGACTATGCTACTTTGCAAGTAATAGATTCGATGTTGGGTTCAGGAATGAGTTCAAGATTATTTAAAAATTTACGTGACCAAGAAGGTTTAGCATACCAGTTGGGTTCAGCTTATGGACCAAATATGTTAGGTGGAGCTTTCGTAGTTTATATTGGCACAAATCCAGAAAATTTAGATAAAGCAAGGGATGGTTTATTGAATGAAGTTCGCAAATTCAAAAACGAATTTGTTGGTTCAAAAGAATTGCAAGATGCAAAAGATAAATTAATTGGAAATTATATTATTTCGCAGGAAACAAACCTTGAAAAAGCTTCTACGTTAGCTTGGTTTGAAACTAGCGGACGAGGTTATGATTTCAAAGATGAATACATAAACTTAATCAATTCCATTACAGAATCAGATATAATAGAAGTCGCAAACAAATATTTTACAGAAAATTATGTAATATCAATAGTAAAGCCTCAATAATGAGGCTTTTTCTTTTATAATAACCATATTTGAGTTGGTCGTCCTACTCTGTTGTATAGTTTGCCGTTAACAACAACTCCCTGTAAATCTCCATCGGCTAGAAATATATATTCAAAGCCATCGGTTGCATAAAAACTTATTTTTTGTAGATATCCATTGTTTGAATAAATAGCTTTGTAATATGGTCTTTGGTTTTTATCTCCGTACAAGATTTTTACTTGAAATAAATTTCCAAACATATCGTAAATATATTCGAAAGTTGGGTTGTCATTGTATGTGACAGAATAGTTTGCAAGAATTTTGTCTGCCATCAGATAATAATTCCCTTTGACAATGTAGTCTTGGGTTGGTAAAGGTTCATCAAATTTTAAATGTTTCAAATTTATTCTATTGTTTTTGTCTTCTTTAAAATCATTGAATAACTCTTTGTATTTGTGATGGTCTTCCTCAAAAATTCCAGTGCTTTTTAAAAATTTTTGATATGTTTCAACCCTTGCGTTTCTATCTCTTTGGGTTGTATATCTATAGTCGTTTTGTTTGCGCAAACCTCCATAGGCAAAACTATTGCTAATTGTACAAAGTAGCAATGTTAAGCATAATAAAAAAGGAATGAATTTTTTCATAAATTTTACCAATTTGTTCTGGTCATATCTTGTTTTGCATCTCTAGTGTAACGCTTATCTTTGAACCAAACTCCTTGGAAATCTCCATCAGGTTTGTACATATATTGCATATCGTGAGATGTAAAATAAATTGCACTAATCATTTTGCCATTTGCTTTGTATTGTTTAGACCAGTAAGGAAAGTTTGGATAATTGTCAGATATAACGTCAACGTATCTTAATCTTCCAAAAGCGTCGTAATAATAGGCTGTTCTAGGATTGTCTTTGTATTGGATTGCGTAGCTGACCAAAATGTTTCCACTAAAAAATCCACAAAGTCTGTAGTTTTTAGTTTCTGTAATTCCGTTTGAAGCTTCAATGTAATGGGTTCTGTTTTTTTCATCTTTTAAAAACTCTTTGTATTGAGCTCTAAATTCTTTCTTTTTATATTTATAAACTTCATTTTCACCGAAAATGATGTTCTTGTAATTTTCGATGATAGTGTCACGTTCAATTTGAGAAATATCTAACCAATCAAATGTCGCTTCGCCTGTCAAAGTAATAGTTTTGGTACCTTCGATAATCTGATTTGGCTCTGTATTTATTCCAGTTTCTGTTGTATTAAGTTTAACTTCAGTTGCTTCAATTGGAGTTGCAGTTTCTGTAATGATTTCGTCTGCAAAAGATGTGTTCGAAATTGTGCAACACCCTATGATTAACATTGTCAATAACATCTTTTTCATAAAAATTCCCCCTAAATGAAATATATCAGAAAGTTTTGATATAAGCAACTTTTGACCTTTTTTAGAATATAGTATATCCTTAATCGGTATTGACACTCAAAGGCAATTATAGTGATAGTTTCAACCTTGTTGAATTGGTCGTTTTTGACAAATGTTACAAAAAATTAACATGGAAAATAACAAGCATGCAGTTTTTCTTGACTAAAAATATTGATGTATTACGATTAAGTAACATGTAAAAATTAAAGTCGGGTGAACTATGCCCAAAAATAGAATAGCCCGAAAGTTATATAAAAGTTTATCCGTCTTAAAAGTAGACAGGTAAAAGGTTTACAGCCTTAAGTTAGAAAAATATTTTTTAAGTAGTACGTACACCATTATTAATGAGGTGAATTGATGTCTAAGACAAAATATGCAGAAAGAGTAACGCCAATGGGTATTCCACATACTCGTTTGGACGATTTACCGGATCTTATTGAAGTGCAAAAAAAATCGTTTGAATGGTTTTTGAAAGAAGGTTTGAAAGAAGAATTACTTTCATTTTCTCCTATTAAAGACTACACTGGCAGATTAGAATTACACTTCTTGCCGAATTATACATTCGACAACGCAAAATATTCAGTAGAGGAAGCTAGAATTCATGACGCAACTTATGCAAAACAATTGCGTGCAATGATTAGATTAGTAAACCGTGACAGCGGTGAAATTAAAGAACAAGAAGTTTATATTGGTGATATTCCAACAATGACAGACAAAGGTACTTTCATTGTTAACGGTGCAGAACGTGTTATCGTTTCTCAAATCGTTCGTTCACCAGGTGTTTACTTCAAACGTGAAATTTCACCAGCAGGTAAACGTTTATACAATGCAACTATGATTCCAAACCGTGGTGCGTGGTTGAAAATTGAAACAGATTCTAACGACTTGATTTACGTTAAAATCGACAAAAACAGAAAAATTTTAGCTACAACATTGTTGAAAGCTATGGGTATCACAGTTGGTGAAATGGAATCATTATTCACTCACTTTGATTTCTTAAAGAAAACATTAGACAAAGACACAGCAGAAACTACAGACGATGCATTGATTGAAGTTTACAAAAAACTTCGTCCAGGCGATCCTGCATCTCCACAAGGTGGAAGACAAATTTTGGAAGCTCGTTTCTTTGATGAAAAGAAATATGACATCGGTCGTGTAGGTCGTTATAAATTAAATAAAAAACTTAACTTGAACATTCCTAAAAACCAAAGAACTTTGACTGTTCAAGATATCGTAGCATCAATTGAATATTTGATTAACTTAACTTATGACGAAGGTTCAGTTGATGATATTGACCACTTGGGTAACAGAAGAATCCGTTCAGTTGGTGAGTTGTTACAAAACCAATTCAGAGTTGGTCTTTCAAGAATTGAAAGAATCGTTAAAGAAAGAATGACTTTGCAAGATTCAGAAACTCTTACTCCATTGAACTTGTTAAACGTAAAACCATTGAACGCAGCAATTAAAGAATTCTTCGGAAGTTCTCAATTGTCACAGTTCATGGACCAAACTAACCCACTTGCTGAATTAACTCACAAAAGACGTATTTCAGCTCTTGGACCTGGTGGTTTGATGAGAGAACGTGCAGGTTTTGCGGTTCGTGACATTCACCCATCACACTATGGTCGTATATGTCCTATCGAAACACCTGAAGGTCCAAACGCAGGTTTGATTGGTTCATTGGCAACTCACGCTAAAGTTAATGATTATGGTTTTGTTGAAACTCCATTCTTTGTAGTTAAAGATGGTGTTGTAACAGATGAAGTTCATTACTTAACAGCAGACGAAGATGAAAACTTACGTATTGCACCTGCAGACGTTCAATTAAATGAAGACCGTACATTTAAAGATGATTATGTACCAGTTCGTTATAAATCTGAATTTACAATGGGTGAATCAAACAAAGTTGACTATATGGGTGTATCACCAATTCAGGTGATTTCAGTAGCGACATCATTGATTCCATTCATTGAGCACGATGACGCAAACCGTGCATTGATGGGTTCAAACATGCAACGTCAAGCGGTTCCTCTATTGATAACAATGAGACCGGTTGTAGGTACAGGTTTGGAAGCTCGTGCAGCAAAAGACTCTGGTATGGTTGTTGTATCAGAAGTTGATGGTGTTGTAGAACGTGTAGTTGGTGAAGAAATTATCATTCGTGATAAAGAAGGAAATCCTCACCTATATCAATTAATGAAATATTTAAGAAGTAACCAAGATACTTGTATTAACCAAAAACCTATCGTAAAAGAAGGTGAAAAGGTTAAAGCAGGCGATGTAATCGCAGATGGTGCTTCTACAGATTGTGGTGAACTTTCATTAGGTAAAAACGTTTTAGTAGCGTATATGCCTTGGGAAGGTTACAACTACGAGGATGCTATTTTGCTATCAGAACGTTGTGTACACGATGATGTATTCACATCTGTTCACATTGAAAAATTAGAAATAGATGCTCGTCAAACAAAACTAGGACCAGAAGAAATTACTCGTGAAATTCCAAACGTTTCAGAAGATTCATTGAGACACTTGGATGAACGTGGTATTGTTCGTATCGGTGCTAGAGTTTATGCAGATGACATTTTGGTAGGTAAAGTTACACCAAAAGGTGAATCTGAACATCCACCAGAAGAAAAATTATTAAGAGCAATCTTTGCTGAAAAAGCAAGAGATGTAAAAGATAACTCACTTCGTGTACCTCACGGAGAAGGCGGTAGAGTACTTGACGTAAAAGTATTTGACAGAGAAAAAGGCGATGAATTGCCACCAGGAGCAAATACAGTAATCAGAGTTTACATTGCGCAAAAACGTAAAGTGTCTGTAGGTGATAAACTTTCAGGACGTCACGGTAACAAAGGTATCGTATCAAGAATTCTTCCAAAAGAAGATATGCCATTCATGCCAGATGGAACTCCTGTGGATATCGTATTGAACCCACTAGGTGTACCTTCTCGTATGAACGTTGGTCAAACATACGAATTATTGTTAGGTTTGGCAGCATACTTGACAGGAAACCACTACGAAGCTCCTTCATTTGACGAAATGCACGGAGATAACCAATCTGAAATCGCAACAAAACAAGAACTTTTAAAAGGTATTAAAGAATCAGGTTGCGATTGGGTAACAGAAGACGGTAAAGTAAGATTGATTGACGGACGTACAGGTGTTCCATTCGATGAACCAGTAGCTGTTGGTCTATCATACATACTTAAACTTGTTCACTTGGTTGATGACAAAATCCACGCTCGTTCAACTGGTCCTTACTCATTAGTAACTCAACAACCATTGGGTGGTAAAGCTCAATTCGGTGGTCAAAGATTCGGTGAGATGGAAGTTTGGGCATTGGAAGCATACGGTGCAGCATATACTCTTCAAGAAATGTTAACAATCAAATCAGACGATGTTAACGGACGTAACAGAGCTTATGAAGCAATCGTAAAAGGCGACAATATTCCAAGACCTGGTATTCCTGAATCATTCAAAGTATTGGTTCGTGAATTACAATCAATCGGTTTGGATATTGCAGTTGCGAAGAAAGATGGTGCAGAAGTTGACTTGATGACTGATATGGATGATTTGAGAAAATCAGCTCCAAAAAGAACACTATCAGATATTGATTCAGAACTTCTAAACATCAATTTCTTTGAAACACCAACCACATTTGGAGACTTATAAGATTTTAGAACCCTCCCCTAGAGGGAGGGACTAAATCTACGATTAATCAAAATTAAAAGGAGATATAAATGTCAACAAGTATAGATTATTTTGACTATATAAGGATTGGTATCGCCTCACCAGACAGAATTTTACAATGGTCACACGGTGAAGTAACCAAGCCTGAAACAATCAACTACCGTACTTTGAAACCAGAACGTGACGGTCTATTCTGCGAAAGAATCTTTGGACCTTCAAAAGATTGGGAATGCTATTGCGGTAAATATAAAAGAGTTCGTCACAAAGGTATCATCTGTGAACGTTGTGGCGTAGAAGTTACAGATTCAAAAGTTCGTCGTGAAAGAATGGGTCATATTAAACTAGCGGCTCCTGTTTCACACATTTGGTTCCTAAAAGGTATTCCTTCATATTTAGGTTTACTTTTAGATATGACTTTGAAAGATCTTGAACAAGTAATTTATTTCAACAACTACGTAGTTCTTGATCCAGGTGAAAGTAACTTCAAAAAACTTCAATTATTAGGCGAAGAAGAATATGAAGATTATATGGCTGAAAACGAAGATTCTGCATTAAGAGTTGGAATCGGCGCAGAAGCTATTAAAGAATTATTATCAGAAATTAATACAAAAGAACTTGCTGAAGAAATCAGAACAGAACTTGCTGGTACTGTAAATTCTGTTCAAAAGAAAAGTAAGTTAATCAAACGTTTAAGATTATTAGATAGCTTAATTTCATCAGAAACTGATCCAACTTGGATGATTATGGACGTGTTACCTGTAACACCGCCAGACTTAAGACCAATGGTACAGTTGGATGGTGGACGTTTTGCAACATCTGATTTGAACGATTTGTATAGACGCGTAATCAACAGAAACAACCGTTTGCAAAGATTATTAGAAATGGGTGCTCCTGAAATTATCGTTCGTAACGAAAAACGTATGTTACAAGAAGCAGTTGATGCTTTGATTGACAATGGTAGACGTGGTAGAACTGTAGTTGGTCCTAACAACAGAGCATTAAAATCTTTATCAAATATTATTGAAGGTAAACAAGGTCGTTTCCGTCAAAACTTGTTGGGTAAACGTGTTGACTACTCTGGTCGTTCAGTAATCGTTGTTGGTCCTCAATTAAGCTTGAACCAATGCGGTTTGCCAAAAGAAATGGCAATCGAATTGTTCAAACCATTTGTAGTTAATAAACTTATTGAACGTGGATATGTTCAAAATATTAAATCAGCTAAAAAGAAAATCGAACGTTCAGAAGCAATCGTTTGGGATATCTTGGAAGAAGTAATTGATGGACACCCAGTTCTATTGAACCGTGCCCCTACTCTTCACAGATTAGGTATTCAGGCATTTGAACCGAAATTGGTTGAAGGTAGAGCTATTCAACTTCACCCATTGGTATGTACAGCATTCAACGCTGACTTCGACGGTGACCAAATGGCTGTTCACGTACCACTTTCTATCGAAGCTCAAACTGAAGCTCGTATGTTGATGTTGGCTACAAACAACATCTTGGCTCCTGCAACAGGTAAACCAATTATCACACCTACTCAAGATATGGTACTTGGTATGTATTACTTGACAATCATCAAAGATGAAACAGCAGAACCAAAAGGATATTTCTACAACTTTGCAGATGCAATTTCTGCTCTTGAAGTAGGTGTAATCGAACTACACGACAAAATCGTTGTAAGAGATGAACACGGCGAAAGATTGGAAACTACTGCTGGTAGACTTATCTTCAACGAAGCTGTAAGAAAAGCTTTGGCTTAGAAGGTTAAATCCTTCAAACCGCAAAAGCGGTAGATACGTAGAAAATTACGAAAATAAGGAAATATAGAATGGAAACATACACAAATTCAAAGAAAACTCTAGATTTCATAAACAAAAAAATGGATAAAAAAGCTTTAAATAACTTGTTATCTCAAATTTATCTAGAGTTTGGCGGTGCAAAAACCGCAGAACTTGCAAACAGCCTTAAAAACTTGGGCTACAGGTATGCAACCAAATCTGGTACAACAATTTCGATTGCAGACTTGCAAGTTCCTAACGTGAAAAAAGAACTGCTTCAAGAAGCAGAAAAAGAAATCGAAAAATCAACAGCAAGATACCTAAAAGGTGAAATCACTGAAGTAGAAAGATATACAAAAGTTATTGACACTTGGTCAGAAACAACAGAAAAATTAACAGCTCAAGTAGTTGAAAACTTTGATAAATTAAACCCAGTGTATATGATGGCGTTCTCTGGAGCGAGAGGTAACCTTTCACAGGTATCACAGTTGGTAGGTATGCGTGGTTTGATGGCAGACGCACAAGGTCAAATCATCGACTTGCCTATTAAATCAAACTTTAAAGAAGGTCTATCAGTTACTGAATACATCATTTCTTCATATGGTGCTCGTAAAGGTTTGGTAGATACTGCGTTGAAAACAGCCGACTCTGGTTATTTGACAAGACGTTTGGTTGACGTTGCACAAGATGTTATCATTCGTGATACAGATTGCGGTACAACAAAAGCTATCAACATGAAACCTATTACAAATGGCGATGCTGTAATCGTTCCATTGGTAGACAGACTTTTAGGCAGAACAATTGCTGAAGATATTAAAGATACAGACGGTACAGTTCTTGTAAAATCAGGAACAACAATGGATCGTGATGATGTTAAAAAAGTTGCACACTTAAATCTAACTGAATTGAAAGTTCGTTCAGGTTTAACTTGTGGTTTAGAGTATGGTATTTGCCAAAAATGTTATGGTTGGGCAATGACAACTCAAAAACTTGTTGACATTGGTGAAGCAATTGGTATTATCGCAGCTCAATCAATCGGTGAACCTGGTACACAGTTAACCATGAGAACATTCCACACTGGTGGTGTATTCAAAGGTGCTGGTGCAATGAAATCTATTGAAGCTAAAACTGCTGGTGAAGTTGTTTCAAGCGTAAAAACAAGAGAATTGAGAACACGTCACGGGGATGTTGTACAAGTTTCAAATTACGAAGCTGATATTGAAATTAAAGGTGCAAAAGGTTCTACAAAATACCATATTCCTGCAGGTTCAACAGTATTCTTTGAAAATGGAATGAAAGTTGAAAAAGGATTCAAACTTGCAATCTATGAACCAGCATCATCTGGAGATGGTTCTCGTTTGACAGAAAAAGCAACAAAAGATATTACATCTGATTTGTCAGGTGAAGTATTATATGAAGATTTCATCGCTGATGAAAAGAAAGATAGACAAGGTAACATTTCAAGAACTACAAACAAACAAGGCGTAATTTGGGTTCTTGGTGGTGATGTTTATAACCTTCCAGCTGGTTCAAAAGTTCTTGTAAAAGACGAACAAGCAGTTAAAGAAGGTGAAAAACTTGCTGAAACATTGACTATTTCTGAACACGGTGGTGAAGTTCGTTTCGGTGAAGATTTAGTTATTGAAGAAGTTAAATTCGAAGGCAAAACAATTAAAAAGATTGTTCAAGGTAAAGAATTAACTATCGTAATTGCTTCATTGATGCCAGAAAACGCTTCATTTGAACAAACTAAAAAAGAACAAATTTGGACAGTAGATAAAACTGGTGAAAAATATATCGTTAAAGCTCCTGTAGATACTCCAGTAGAAAACGGTATGATTATCGCAGAACTTATTGATGATGAGTGTGCGGTATCTTCTTCAGGTGAAATCAGATATGTTGACGTTGAAGTTGATGAAAATCAAATCATTACAAAACCTGGTTCAGTAGTATTTATTCCAGAAGAAATCCACCAAATTTCAAAAGACAGTTCATTGAAAATGGTTGATAATGGTACTTTTGTTACTGCAGGTACTGAAGTTGTTAAAGACGTATATTGTCACATTGATGGTATTGTTGAGTTCAAAGAATTTAATGATATTATACACGAAATAACAGTAAGACCTGGTGAAGTTCATCAATTATCAAGCATTTCTGAATTAAAAGTAGATGAAGGTGAAGTTGTTAAAAAAGGTACTGTAATTGCTGACGGTATCAAAGCAAAAGAAACATCAATCGTTACTATTATGGATTCAGCTACTGAAGATATTGATATTGATGATTTGGATGAAGAATTAGATACAACTTTATCTATAGATGAAGATAATATTGCTAATCAACCTGTACAAATTCTTATCAGACCAGTTCAAGTGTTAGATATTGATCAAAAAACTGTATCAATTCAATTCAACACAACTGATGATTTGATTGATATCGTTCCCGTAACTCAATTGCAATACAAAGACGGTGCTAGAGTTAGAAATCTTGACGGTTCAACAATTACAAGAACAAGTTTAGTACTTCAAATGCAAGGTTACCTATCACACTTAAAAGGTATGGTAGAACTTGATGAAAGCGGTAGCTTGAGAATTGTAGTTCTTGAAAACTTGATTGTACGTCGTGAGTTTGAAGGTAATTCAAAATTGATGTCATCATTACAAACAGAATTGCTAGTTAAAGATGGTCAAACAATTGATCCAAAAACTCCAGTTGCAAAAACTCAAGTTTTAGCAATTAACGATGGTGCAGCATCTATTAAGCGTGATAGTGAAGATGCAAGAAGATTACTAATTGTTTGTGATAGCTACGAAACTGTGGTTAAAGTAAGCGGTAAAGCTTCTGTTAAAAAAGGCGATTTTGTTAAGGTAGATTCAATATTAACTGATAACGGTGAAAAAGCTCCTGTATCAGGTCAGATTGTATCTGTAAACAAAGGCGAAATAAAAATCAGAAATGGCCGTCCTTACTTGATTAGCCCAGGTACAATGTTACAAGTTGAAAGTGGAGCATTGGTACTTCGTGGTGATATTATTGCGACATTGGTATTCGAAAGACAAAAAACTGGTGACATCGTTCAAGGTCTTCCAAGGGTTGAAGAACTTCTTGAAGGTCGTAAACCAAAAGACTGTGCTATATTGGCTGAAGTTGACGGTGTTGCTGAAATCGAAACTGATGAAGACTTGCCAAGATTGTATATTGTAAATGAAAACGGCAGAGTTGAAATTAAATATGCAATTGATGCAAATATCATTGTTCACGATAAACAAAAAATCACAAAAGGTCAGCCATTAACAAGTGGTCCATTAAACCCACACGACGTTATTAGATTGTGCGGACCTGAAGCTGCTCAACAATACTTGGTAGACGAAGTTCAACGTGTATACCGTTCTCAAGGCGTAGAAATCGCTGATAAACACGTAGAAATTATCGTTCGTCAAATGACCAAAAAAGTTAAAATTGTTGATGCAGGTGATACAACATTATTGCCTGGCGAATTGGTTGAAATTCAACATTATGAAAGCGAAAACCAAAAAGCTGAAGCTGAAGGCAAAGCACCTGCAACTTGTGAATTCCTATTATTAGGTATCACAAAAGCTTCTTTGAACACTGAAAGCTTCATTTCAGCAGCTTCATTCCAAGAAACAACAAGAATCTTGACTGAAGCAGCAGTTGACGGTAAGAAAGACTTGTTACGTGGCTTGAAAGAAAACGTAATTATTGGTCGTTTAATTCCAGCAGGTACAGGTTTCCACCACTTGTCAAATGCTAATGAAGAAAAAGAACGTGAAGCTAGAAAACGTGCTGTTGCTCAAAGAAATCAAGCAAGAAAACCTTCTGCAATTTTGGAAGAAATTGAAGGTATGTTCGGCGCTCCTGATTTCCAATTAGAAGATGGCATTGATGAATAGTTAATGTGCAAATAAATTTAAAAGAGAGGTACAATTTGTGCCTCTCTTTTTATTTGTAAATTTACATTTGAATCATTATATTGTATAATCGTTCTGGAGATAGGTTATTATGGCTCGACGTAAAAAGATTAAAAATCTTTCAGAAATTCATTCTGAGTTTCATAAAATTTATTATAGTGATATTGCGTCAATAATGTCCGCAATGGAGCGTAAGCGTTGGGTAGAACTTTTAAAATGTATATTGGTGTTAATTGCTATTGGTGTGATAATTCCTTTGTGTGTTAAATATTCAATATATTCTGCTTATTCTGAACTAACTACTTTTATTGCCATTGGAAGTTTTGTCAGTGCTTGTTGGTTTTTATATTCTGTAATAACTGGTTTTAGTAATGATTTGAAAAAGAAATGCATGCCCTCTATATTGAAAGCCTTTGGTAAAATTAAATGGGCTAGTGGTGAAAATATGCATGGAGGAGTTCAGTTATTAAGTGATTCTCAAATTTCGGCAAGTGAATTGTTATCTGTTTATACTCATCGTGACGATAGAGATGTTTTTATTGGTGTATATAAGGATGTTCCTTACACAATTACAGAAACTAATCTTTATACTATTAGAGGTTCTGGAAAACATAAAATTTATTATTCTGTTTTCAATGGTGTTTTGATAAATTTTGAATCAAATAAAACTATTAAAAATAAAACGATAATTACTACTAAAAACGATTTTAATATTAAAGGACGAGATTTTTCTATTATAATCGCGTTGTTATTAATAGCACAAGGTTTTCTTCCGTTGCTATTTATGTCAAATGTTTCTATTCTTAAATCTCCCTTTTTCATATTTTTAGCAATTTTTTCTGCGATTGTTCTATTATTATTAGTTTGTTATTTATTGAAATCAAAATCAAAAGAAGTTCTAAATGAAATAAAACTTGAAGATGTTAATTTTGCAAAGCGATTTAAGGCTTATTCATCAGATGAAGTTGAGGGAAGGTATTTGTTGACAACAGCTTTTTTAGATAGATTTACCAATATGCAGAATGCTTTTGGGGCAAGAAATGTAAAATGTTCTTTTTATAATAATGATATAATGTTTGCTTTATCAACTCGTAGAAATTTATTCGAGATAGGAAATATTTTTACACCTCTTACTACAACAAAACATATGAAAAGATTTTTTAATGAATTAAGTTCCATTATGGAAATGATTGAGTATTTTAAGCTTGATGAAAAGACAGGATTATAATTTGGGTTAAAATTTTAAAATTTATTTCTAAACTCAACAAATGATTTTGCAAAAGTTTTTTTAATTGTTGTCGTTAGTTAATTTGAAAGGGTGGTTTATATGGCAACAATTATTGAGGGTGAACGTAGAATTATAAAAATGTCTGTAGATGATGTTTTGAATATCGTTAGAGAATATCAGCTTATAACAAGAGGAACATGTTGTTACGAGCATACTAGAGAACTTCTAGAAAAAGCTGAATTTTTTATTCCTGAAGATGTTTAATTTATGTAAAATTTTTGCATTTTTTTAGCAAAAAATATTATATTTTGCTTTAATAAGAGCAAGGAGGTTGTGCCAATGCAAGTACATTCAATTAATAACGTAAAATTATCATCTTTTGGAAATGAAAAAGCTGTAGACAAAAAAGATGCAAGTGTTGTTTCAAGTAATGAAATAGATAAGAAAGAAACTCTAAAAGAGGATAAATTTCAACAGCAAGCACAAGCTCCAAAAAAAGAATTGATGCCAGGTGTTCCAATGCCTTCAGTTGCGCAAATATCTAAAATGCAAACTGTTCAAAAAATTCTAGGAGGACTTACTCTTGCAATAGGTGCATTGGGAATATTGTCAACATTCAGTTCTAAAAAATGGGTTAGAGGGTTGTTTACAATTCCCGTAGGCGGAGTTATTGCATTGTTTGGTGCGAATATGATTAGAGTTGCAGGTGCTTTTGATAAGTTGAAAGATGCTTCAAATAGCCAAGCTAGACAACAATAAAATTAGCCGATTAGTGTTTTTATAAAATCCTTTTTAGTTTATGATAATATTAAATTGAGAAGGAGATGTTTATATGAAGAAAAATATGATAATAGTAGCATTAGTTTTTGCGATTCCACTTATTGCTTTTGCGGTTTTGAATAATGCTAATACTACGACAGCAAAAACAAGTGTTAATGTTGAACAAAAGACTGATGACTTAATCGCTATGGGTAAGCCTCAAGTTATCAAATTTTCTTCTGCTATGTGTTTAGATTGTCAAACAATGAATAAATTATTTAAAGAAGTTTTTCCAAAATATAATGAAAGAATTGTCCTAACCGAAGTTCATGTTCAAGATGGAAACGCTTTTACTGGCGAATTAATCAAGAAATACAATGTAACATTAGTGCCAACTATGATATTTTTAGATTCAAATAACAGACAAGTAAAGCGTATAGAAGGTGCTATTGAGAAAAGTGAATTAGAAGGTTATTTGAAAGGGCTCAAGTAGTGGAAAATTACGTAGAACTATTTACACAACAAGGTAGTTTACCGTTATTATTTTGGATATCGTTTTTGGGCGGTTTAGTTGCTTCAATTTCGCCATGTTCGCTTGCAATGTTGCCATTGATTGTGGGTTATATTGGTGGGTATTCAGAAGGTAAGTCTTTTAAAACCTTTTTGCAAATGTTGTTTTTTGTAATCGGTACTGCGGTTGTTTTTTCTGTAATAGGCATAATTTGTGCTCTAACAGGTAAAGTTTTTGCTTCAATTGCAGGCGGGTGGTTTGGTATAATTTTAGCCTCAATTGTAATGATAATGGGCTTAAAACTTGTTGGGATTTTAGACTTTGAAATGCCAGTTGTAATAAGACAGATGCCGAAAAATGAAGGACATAGCACATTCATTTATCCATTTATTTTAGGTGCAGTGTTTGCACTAGCAGGGACTCCGTGTTCAACGCCAATATTAGCGGCAATAATGGCATTTGCATCGCTTTCAGCTAGTTTAGTTCAATCTGTGATAATGCTGTTTTTGTTTGCGATTGGACAAGGTATAATTCTGATTTTTGCGGGAGTTTTGACTGCTAAATTAAAAAACTGGAAAGGTTTTTATAAAATTTCAGATATTTTGTTAAAAGTTAGCGGAATACTTTTAGTATTAGTGTCATTATATATTTTTTATAAGATTTTCTTGCCATTTGTTGTAAAATAGCTTAAAATGAGTTAGAATTATAGCAGATAGATAGGTTAGGATTGAGTGATGTGTTAGGGATATTAGACTCAATTCCTTTGGAGAAAATAATATGAAAACTTATGAAGGTCAATTAGTAGCAGGCAGTGAAAAATTTTGTATAGTAGTTGCAAGATTTAATGATTTTATTGGTTCAAGATTAGTTGAAGGAGCTATTGATGAACTAAAGCGTCATGGAGTAATGGAAGAAAACATAGATATCGTAAAAGTTCCAGGATCATTTGAAATTCCATTAGCGACACAAAAAGTCGCAAAGACTGGACGTTACAGTGCGATAATAACATTAGGCGCAATAATCAGAGGTGCAACAGCTCATTTTGATTATGTAAGTGCCGAGCTTTCAAAAGGCATTGCGCAAGTTAGCTTACAGACAGGTATTCCTGTTATTTTTGGAGTTTTAACAACGGATAATATTGAACAAGCAATAGAACGAGCAGGTACAAAAGCTGGAAACAAAGGTTCAGAAGCTGCAAAAGCTGCGATTGAGATGGTCAACTTATTAAAAGTTATTTAGTGTTTATATTATAAGACCCGAAGGAGGTTGTATGAGTGAAGTAATTACAGAGTACCGTAACGAAAACACAAAAGACATCGACATCTTATCAACTGTTGAGATGGTTAGAAAGATGAATGAAGAAGACAAACTTGTGGCATTAGCTGTCGAAGAAGAAACTGAACACATAGCAGAAGCCATTGATTTGATTGCGAAACAGTTTTTAAAAGGTGGAAAATTGTATTATTTTGGTGCTGGTACATCGGGTCGTTTAGGAATTTTAGATGCTTCAGAATGCCCACCAACATTCAGTGTACCATCAGATATGGTGCAAGGTATTATCGCAGGTGGTGACAAGGCTATCCGTACATCAGTAGAGGGTGCAGAAGATAATTTTGAACAAGGATTTGAAGATTCATCAATGTTAAAATCTGATGACGTAGCAGTAGTTATTTCAGCAAGTGGTAACCCAAAATACTTGCTAGGGGTTTTGCAAAGAGCAGAGGAAGTTGGATGCAAAACAATTGGCATTACGTGTAACTCAAAAGGTAGAATTGCAGAAGAAGCTGGACTTGTAATTTGCCCAGAAGTAGGGCCAGAGGTTATTGCTGGTTCAAGCCGATTGAAAGCTGGAACAGCTCAAAAGATGATATTGAACATGCTATCTACTGGTGCTATGATTAAGATAGGCAAGACTTACGAAAACTTCATGATTGATTTACAAGCAGTAAATGAAAAATTGAAAGATAGAGCGATAAGGATTGTTGCTCAAATTGCCGAAGTTTCACACAGCGTAGCGCTAGCGGCGTTGTTGAAAGCAGACTGGGAAATCAAAACAGCCATAGTTAATTTAGAGATGGAATTGGATGTAGAAGACGCACGAGCAGAATTGAGAAAGCATCGTGGCGTATTGCGAAAACTTTTAAAGACCAAAACTGTGGTATAAATTGAGAATAATTTTGAATAAGAAAAGAGGATAATAAAGTATGAAATTAACAGTAATTGGAGCAGGATGTTGGGGGTTAACCTTGGCGTGGCTTTTGACGGATAATTTTGAAAAAGTTACGGTATGGGGCAGAGCGCAAGACTTAACAGAAGATTTGATAAAGAATAAACATACTTCAAAGCCTCTAGAAGTTCAACTTGATGATAGAGTTGAAGTGACATCAGATTTAACTTCAGCGATAAAAGATGCTGACATTATATTGAATGTTGTAGCAACATCAGGGACTAGAAGTGTTTGCGAACAGTTAAAAGAGGCAGGAATTAAATCAAGCCAAATTCTTGTAAACGCATCAAAAGGTATCGAATTGCCGTCATTGATGAGAATGTCTGAAGTAATCAAAGATGTTTTACCAGAGCAAAAGCTAGCGATACTATCAGGCCCAACTTTAGCAAAAGAAGTTTTGGAAGGCAAACCGACAGCAGCATCTGTGGCATCAGATGATATGGAAGTTGCAACTTATGTTCAAAAAGCTTGTAATGTTGCTGGCAAATTCAGACTTTACACAAATAATGACGTAATCGGCACAGAGCTAGGTGGAAGTTTGAAAAACGTAATTGCGATAGCTTCAGGTTTTGCAAAAACAATGGGATTAGGAGACAATTGCACAGGTTCATTGTTGACAAGAGGTATGGCAGAAATCGTTAGAGTGAGCTTGCAGTTAGGTGCAAACCCATCAACATTGTACGGTTTGTCAGGTATGGGGGACTTGATAGCGACTTGTTCAAGCCCGATGTCAAGAAACTACACAGTAGGTTCAATGCTTGCGAAAGGTAAAAAGATAGACGATATTTTAGCTGAATTAGGTTCAGTAGCAGAGGGTGTGAAAACTTCAAAAGCTATTTGTGAATTAGCTAAAAAACTTGACATTGATGTTCCAGTATCATCAGCAATATACGAGGCTGTGTATACTGATATTACGCCACAGGCATTGCTTGACAAATTAATGAACAGAAAACTAAAAGAAGAAGAAAGATACGTATAGAATGAAATTTGCTGTAAATTATATAAAAAACACGTTTTACCCGTTAGAAGTGCCTGAATCAATCCATTTGGAAGATGGTCAGATGGTGTTGGTAAGGACAGACAAAGGCGAAGAAGCACTAAAGGCATTTTTGGTAAACTCAAAGATTTCAAAACTTTGGGAGGATTGCAAACACAAGCCTGAACCTTTGACTGTGATTAGAACGTTGACACAGAGAGATATGCAGGTTTTAGATGAGATTAAGAAAGACGAAGTTACATCGTTTTTCAAGTGTCAGGCATTGGTACAGCAACACAAATTGAATATGAACTTGGTGCAATGTAGAATAACATTCGACCGAAGAAAGATAACTTTTTATTATACAGCGCCAGAGAGGGTTGATTTTAGGGCGTTGTTGAAAGATTTGACTCAAGTTTTCACAAGGGTTCGAATTGACTTAAGACATATTGGCGTAAGGGACGAGACCTCAATATTAGAGGGTACAGGTATTTGCGGAAGACCGTTCTGTTGTTCGAGCTTTTTGCGTAAATTTGCGACAATAAACGTAAAACTAGCGAAAGATCAAGGTATGCCAATAGCGCCAGGAAAGATTTCTGGCACTTGCGGAAGATTGTTGTGTTGCTTGACTTATGAGTATTCAAATTATATAGACGCAGCAAAGGGAATGCCTCCGATTGGTTCATCCGTAATGACAGCGGATGGCTTGGGCAAGGTATGTTACTTGCAGTTCTTGAGTGGTAAAGTTGCAGTTAAGATGGAAGATGGCAAGGTTAAGGAATTCCCGAAAGGTGATATCGAAATGGTTGACGCAGATGTTAACGTAGAGATAGACATGCCAGTAATGCAAGGATATGCAGACGAGTCGGATTCAAGTATAGACATAAGACAACTAGAAGACGATAGAAACAGTTCTACTGGTAATGTATAAGAGTTTAAAGGAGTGCGAAAGCACTCTTTTTTTCTGTCCGTCATACCCTCTCAAAGGGGCGAGGGGAATCTGTCATTCTGATGAGCGGAGCGAAGAAGAATCTATGAATTAAAAAAGGCACAAAAAAAGTAGGTGCAACCTACTGAACTGCCTGCTATTAAAGTGTTTTAAGAGTCTGGTAGAGAAAGACAACGTTTTTGTCGATATTCAGCGCATTCAGTATTTCGTTTTTCATAGTATCAAGCGGGATTTCTTCTTTAAAAACGAACAATTCATACACATCAACGTCCAGTGCGTGCGCAATAGAAGTGAGAGTTTCGGGAGCGGGGTAGTTGTTTCCATTTTCGATTTTAGAGACGTTTTTTGGGTCGATGCCAATTTTTTCAGCAAACTGTTCTTGCGTAAGTTTACATTTCTTACGCAAAATTTGAATGCGTTGCCCAAGTTGCTGTTTTAACGTCATAATCGCCTCTCCCACTATTTATAATTACAAGATTATATTTAAAATAAAACCATCTAAAGGATAGAATTTTAATGTAATTCTATTCGACATGTTGACAAAAATCTATTCATCGGATATAATTATGAATAATTCCTATGTAACGAATAGGATTTTGTACAAGTAAACGGAGGTATATTTAAGATGTCAAAGAGAACTATTGGTATGGGCGGTTTTACGCTTGCAGAAGTGTTGATTACTTTGGGTATTATTGGTGTTGTAGCAGCAATGACAATGCCTACATTGATTAACTCAACAAACGGAGCACAGTACAAAACTGCTTACAAAAAAGCATTATCAGTAATGTCACAAGCTGTTGCAATGAACATTGCATTGAACGACTATGACTTGTCAGAAACAGCAGGTACTGGTTCTAACGGTACAGAAGCTGAGATGGATGCTCAAGCACAATCTCTATATTCTATCTTTAAAAACAGAATGAACGTTGTTAAAGTTAGAAACGGTAATGACTTCAATACTACAGCTGGTCATGTTAACCAATACTTAATCGTTACAGCTGGTGATACTGAAGACTATACAACATTTGCTGAAAATCACACTACTAACACAGAACACGCATTCCCTGCGGTTGCTGATGCTGGCAAATTCGGTGAAGATGCTACATTGTTGTTTATGAATGATGGTATTACATTGATTTTTGACAACACTCAATTTAACTGTATTGATGGTACAGCTACTAACAACCTTTCTGATGAATGGTGTTTTGGTTTCATCGACGTTAACGGTCAAAAAGGTCCAAACCGTATCATAAAATGTGACAACGGTTCAGAAGATACTGCAAATGGTGCTGAAGGTACAGATGGTTATGCATGTACAGTTACTAACCCAACTGACATCTACCCAATCGCATTCTACAACCAATCAGTTATCCCTGCATCAGGTGCAGCTAGAGCGGTTCTATATTCAAAATAATAGACTTTTATACAATACATAATATAAGTTATATTCTCGCCTTTGGTTCGCCACAGGCGATTTTTTTATTCATTAACAAATGCTTAAAATCTTATTTCATAACATCTTTTTTTATGTTAAAATAGAGCGGTAAATAGGCAAATTTTTGAAAGGGATTAATTATGACAAACAAAGTTGTTGTTGGCTCTCAATGGGGCGATGAAGGCAAAGCTAAAATTACTGATATTTTAGCAGGCGAAGCTGATTTGATTATCAGATATCAAGGCGGTTGTAACGCTGGTCACACTGTTGTTGCAAACAACCAAACTTACAAATTCCACTTAATCCCATCTGGTATTTTATACAAAGGCAAAACTTGTTTTCTTGGCGCAGGCACTGTTATTTTGCCTGAATCTTTTGAAAAAGAAGTAACTGAACTTATTGAACAAGGTATTGACGTATCTGGTTTGAAAATCAGTCCGCTTGCATCTATAACTATGCCTTACCACACTGAAGTCGATGGATATAGCGAAAGCACCGCTGGCAAAGGTAAAATCGGTACTACTAAAAAAGGTATCGGCCCTACTTACACAGATAAAGCTCAAAGAATCGGTTTGAAAATCGGTGACTTATATTGCGAAGAAACATTGAATGAAAAACTTGATATTATTTTGCCTATTAAAAATAAAATGTTAGAAAAAGTTTACGGTCTTCAACCATACACAAAAGAGTGTATTCTTTCATTGTGTGAAAAATATGCTGAAATTTTCCGCCCTTATGTTTGTTTTGAATGGCAAGAATTGCTTGAAAACTCTCGCAAAAAACAAATCCTTTTTGAGGGCGCTCAAGGTGTAATGCTTGATGTTGACTACGGTACGTATCCTTTCGTAACTTCTTCAAACCCAATCGGTGGCGGTGCTGCTACTGGTAGTGGTTATGGACCTACAATGATTGATGAAGTTATTGGGGTTGCAAAAGCTTACGTTACTCGTGTTGGCGAAGGTCCGTTCGTTACTGAACTTACTGACGAAATCGGAAAGAAAATTCAAGATATAGGTCACGAATTTGGCGTAACAACTGGTCGCCCTCGTCGTTGCGGTTGGTTTGATGCTGTGATTATGAGATATTCAGTTTTGGTTGGTGGACTTACTTCTGTTGCTCTTACTAAAGCCGATGTGTTTGATACATTCGAAGAAATTAAAGTTTGTACAGCTTACAAAGATATTAGAAACGGCAAAATTTATAACTCTTATCCGACTGATGTATTTATGCATAAATACCTAGAACCTGTTTATGAAACACATAAAGGTTGGTGTGAAGATATTTCAGGAATTAGAGAATATGAAAAACTTCCTGAAAATTGCAGAAAATATTTGGAACGTTTGGAAGAATTGTTAGGAGTTCCTGTTTCAATTGTAAGTGTTGGACCTGATAGAGAACAAACAATTTTTAGAAAATAGATTTTAACGGCGGGTGAGAATTCTCACCCGCCGTTTAATTATATCTAGTTAAAAATTTACTGTCATACTGAACTTTGCTCTTTCATCCTGAACGTAGTGAAGGATCTAAAAAGAGATTCTTCAACTCTGCGAGTTTCAGAATGACATAGTTAGATTCTTCTTCGCTTACGCTCATCAGAATGACAGAATAGAATTCTTAATGACAAAAATAATATCGCTTTATTTAATTTCGTTGATTAGTTGCGGTAAAATCTCAAAGGCATCTCCAACGATACCTAAATCAGCAACATCAAATATAGGAGCGTTTTCATCCGTGTTTATCGCTACAATTTTGTCGCTATCTTTCATTCCTACAACGTGCTGTATTGCGCCTGAAATTCCGCAAGCTATATACAATTTTGGGCGAACAGTCTTGCCTGTTTGACCTATCTGGATATCTTTATTTGCTAGTCCCATTTCAACGGCAGCTCTTGTTGCACCTACAGTTCCGCCAATTTTATCTGCAAAGTCTTTCAATAATGCAAATCCCTCTGCGTTTGCCATTCCTCTACCGCCTGCAACAATGATTTCTGCGCTATCAAGCTCGTTAATCGCGTCTTCTACTGTCTTGAAAAACTCAAGCATCTCAACACCCTTTGCAACCGTAGAAACGTCAAATCCTTTTCTTAAAATTTCTGTTTCTCTGTATGCGTTCTCTCCCATAGGTTTGAATACTTTTGGGCGAACAGTTGCCATTTGTGGATAATTTTTGCACAAAATTGTCGCCATTAATTGTCCGCCAAATGTAGGTCTTGTCGCTGCTAATTGACCTTTTTCGTTAATATCTAAATCTGTGCAGTCCGCTGTTAATCCTGTGTTTAGCGCTGATGAAATTCTTGGCGCTAAATCTCTACCTTGATTTGTCGCTCCGATTAACATAATTTCTGGCTCAATCTCTTTTACCAAATTAACTGCAATTTTTGAGTAAATATTTGTGTCGTAATTTGAAAATATTTCGTTCTCAAATACGTAAACTTTATCTATTCCGCTCTGTTTAAAGCCGTCAAGATATTGTGCAATTCTGTCAGGTTCGCATATTAATAGCGCAGAAATCTCACAACCCTCAATCTTTTTAGAAAGCTCTAGCGCTTTGTTCGCAAGTTCAAAAAATACTGTGTGAATGTATTTTTCTCTTGTTATTTCTGCGTATAGTAAAATTTCTTTTCTAGTCATTTGAACCCGCCTTATACGCTCTAATTTTGTTGCAAATGTCATTTACTTTGTCTTCTGTATATTGAATTTTTTCGCAATGGTGCTCAACAATAGGACGGAACGCCTTGCTTACATAAGTAGGTGAACCCTTTATTCCCACATCTTCTGCCGTTAGGCCGATGTCATCCAGTGAATATGTCTTAACTTCGCTGAATTGCGCTTTTTTTATGCCGTTGATTGTTGCTCTTGTTGGTTTGTCTGGATGTTCCAATACACAAATTAGCGCTGGCAAGCTAGCTTTCACTGTTTCTACACCATCGTCAGCTTGACGTAATACGGTTATGCTTTCTTTTGTACATTCCATAATAGATTTTACAAACGTGATTTGGTTCAAATCAAGATGGTTTGCTATGCTCGGACCAGTTTGAGCTGTGTCGCCATCTATGGCAAATTGTCCGCATATAATCAAATCATAATCCGGAACGATAGTTTGAATAGATTTTGCCAAAGTTTTGCCTGTTGCGTAGGTGTCTGCTCCTGCAAATTTTCTATCTGAAATTAATGCTCCTTTGTCCGCTCCAATTGCGATTGTTTTTTTGAGCATTTCTTCCGCTTGAGCGGGTCCCATTGTCAAGACAGTTATTTCAACGTCTTGAAGTTTTGATTTGATTTCTAATGCCGTATTAAGCGCAAAAACGTCGTAGGGGTTAATAATACTTTCAACCCCTTCACGACGTATTGTATTATTTTCTGTCCACTTGATATCGGATGTATCTGGGACTTGTTTTATGCAGAGTGCAATTTTCATCATAACTATTAGTGTGCTTGTTTGTTTTTCTGTGCAGCTTGTCTAGAGTTTGCTGACAACAATGCGTTGTATGCCATTATGTACATAGAACACTTTTTTACGCTTGGTATGTACCAGCTACATCTGTCTTTTGTACAAATCATATCAATTCCTGTACCAATACTTAATACTGGGCAAAACAATGTATTTTTATCGTTTGGTGCCATTTTAATCTCCTATTATTTTGCTTGTTTTAAAAGATTACAGTTTTCGTCACGTTTTCTTTCTTGATCTTTATAAATTCTTGTTCTGTTTATAACTTCGTCAAAATCGATTTGGTGAGCGTCAAAGTCTGGACCGTCAACACAAGCAAATTTAACTTCTCCGCCTACTGTCACACGGCATGCTCCGCACATTCCTGTACCGTCTACCATAATTGGGTTCATGCTAGCTTCGGTGTAAATTCCTGTGCCTCTTGTCATATTCGCTACTGCTCTCATCATTGGCATTGGACCAACTGCGATTGCATAATCGATTTTTTCTTTGTTCATTAGTCTTTCAAGTACTTGGGTTACAAAACCTTTTTCGCCCATTGTACCGTCGTCTGTTGTTATGAATAATTCTGTACAAGCATCTTTCATTTTGTCTGCCCAGAAAATTAAATCTTTGTTTCTAGCACCCATAATCATGTAAACTTTGTTGCCAGCTTCTTTGAATGCTTTTGCAATCAAGTAACAAGGTGCTGCGCCGTAACCACCTGCCAAACATACTACTGTACCGTAATTTTTGATATGAGTTGGTTTGCCTAAAGGTCCAACAATGTCAGGAAGCTCGTCGCCTACATTAAGTTCCGCAAGTTTTTTTGTAGAGTAACCAACAGCCATAAATACTAATGTCAACTCTCCTGTTTCTTTGTTAACGTCAGCAATTGTTAGAGGTACTCTTTCTCCGTTTTCTTCTGCACGGAAAATGATGAATTGACCAGCTTGTGCATTTCTTACAACGTATGGTGCATCAATTCTTATTTCATATTGATTTGGACAAATTTCTTTTTTTGCTAAAATCTTATATCCCATTTAAGTTTTCTCCTTATATCTCTCTAGTGAATATTATACTACAAAAATTTTAACCTATATAATACTTCATTATTTTTAACGTTTGTTATGCGTCAATTGTTTGGAATGTGTATTCAGGGTGTGAATTTAGGCGTTCTTCAATCTGTTCGAATGTTAACAGCCCTTGAGTTGCGCCAAATTCTGAAACTGCGGCTGCAGAGTTTACAGACGCGTACATCAATGATTTACCAATGTTTTTGTCTGTTCTATAAAGTGCGGCGCAGAATGTTGAAGCAAAAGCATCTCCCGCTCCTAGTGTTGAAACTACCGGACCATCGAAAATTGGACAGTAATAGAATTGTTTGCCATCGTATGCGTAAGCGCCTCTGCTACCGTCTGTTATTACTATTGCTTGATACTCTCTGATGCGTAATTTTTTGCACATCTCTTTTATGTCTGGATGGATAAGTTCTTCTGAATATTTCACATCTCTTGTGTCTGGCCTAACTTGGATTTGAGTTGCAAGAGAAGCTTCCTCTTTGTTCATTACTACAATATTTGCGTCTTCAAGAATTGAGGTTAGGTATTTGAAACCTTTCTTTATGCTCGAAGAACCTGCATTGAAGCATACGTAAACATTATTTTCGTGTGCAAAAGTTGCTATATCATCAAGGATTTTTGTGCTTTCACCGTTCATTGGTGCAATGTATAAGAATTTTGCGTTTTTTATCGCGTCAAAATTAATGTCTTCTTTTTTGATTAATGCATTTGCGCCACGGTGTGCCAAAACTGTTCTATCACCTTGAAAGCTTACAAGAATTATAGAAAAACCAGTGCTAATATTTGGGTCTTGGATTGTATTTGAAAGGTCAATGTTTTTGTCTTTTAGAAAGTTTGTTATCCCTTCTGAATAAACATCTTTGCCAATCTTAAAAATGGCACTAGTGTTAAACCCAAGATTTGCAAAGTTTACAGCGGTATTGACTCCGCCTCCTCCGACTTGCGAAGAAAAGTCTTCGATTTCAATCTTTGCACCGTAAGGGTAACTCATAAATTCTGAACTTTTATCTTTTGTGCATACAGATACAATGTTAGCTTCGCTACTTTCAACAAAAACATCCATTGTTGCACTTCCGATAGTGATAATGTCACACATAATTCTCTCCTCCAGTTGCCTAAATTATAGCATAAAACAAGAAAATTTACACTTAATGTATCAGTATAAGATTTTATATGCAAAAATTTTAGTTTTAAAAATATAATCTTTTCATCCCGAAAGGATTATATTTTTTTATATGTATTTTTAGATTAAATCAAGTAATAAACTGGAAACTTTTACATCAAATAATGCATTACTATTTTTTTTGAATTTTATATAATGATTCTTTGGAGGTTGTATGACTAAAGAAAAATCATATAAAGAAATGAATGATTATTTTTATGAAAAATATTATTCAGTAATTGAACCGAATATTATTGAGTTGGAAAATATAAGAAAGTTTGAGCTTAAAAATTTGAGTAAATGCTTTTTAATCCTTGCGCTAACCATATTGTTAGGCTTGGGAATGATCTATTTTATGGAAGAACTTTCTTCTATAAAAGGTGTTCGTTTGTTTTGTATTTTGGTTACTATTTGCTGTTGTGTGGTTCTTGTTTTGATTTCGGAATTTATTGCTTCTTGCAAATGCCGTTTTCAGAAAATGTTGAACGACAAAGTTATGAGTTCTTTTTTGAATTCACTAGGGGATATTTCATTTGGAAAAAATCGTATTACAAGAATTATAAATTCAAATGTGCTTGCAAAACATAAGGTTTCTGATATCGTTAAGTCTGATATTGATACTGATACCACGTTTGGCTTTAACAAAAATATTTTCTTTGGTTGTCGAAATAATGTTGATTTTGAAATTTTTAAAAATAAAAGAAATAAAATATTTTTATCGTTTGAGCTTAATAAATCTGCTAGAAAATTGATTACTGTTAAAAGTAAAAAGATGTCTTTTGAGAAAAAATTGTTTTCTGATTCTGGTAATGTTTTTAGGTTGGCATATTTATTATTTGTGTTGTTTTGTGTTTTATCAGTATCGTTTTCATTTTGGGTTTCTACTATGTTAATGATAATAATAGTTTCCTTTGGTGTTTTGGTTTCATATTTGCAAAAAAGTTTTTTTGCAACTTCAAAATCTAAAGGTTTGAATTCAAACGAAAAATTCATAATAAAATCTGATGACGAAATAGAAGCTAAATACTTAACAACTCCTACTTTTATTGAATGTTTAGATAATTTGATGGCGTCGTTCAAAGCAGATGCAATTAGATTCTCTTTTGTTGAAAATAAAATGATTTTTGAAATTAGTGCTAATAATCGATTGTTTGGAATTGGAGATTTGTATTCAACTGTTTTGGATAAAAAACAAGTGCAAATATTCTTCAAACAGATAGCGTCAATATTTTTAATGATTGATAACGTTGTAATAGATAATAGCGTAGAGATATAGTTTTTGATAAAAAGACGGCGGGTTAAATTTTTAACCCGCCGTCTTTTCTATTGATTATTTTCTTATTGATTTAAAAGTTGAGCTTTTTCTTCTTCAGTTACACCTTTGATAGTTAGGTTAACTCTGCCTTTTTCGTCAATTTTGATAATCTTAACGATAACTTCGTCACCGATATTTACGTGTGGTTCGATTGTGTCAATTCTTTCTTGACAGATTTGTGAAATGTGAACCATACCGTCTTTACCGCCACCAAGTTCTACGAATGCACCGATAGGAATAATTCTAACAACTTTACCTTTAATAATCATTCCTACTTCTGGTTTGAAAGTGATTTCTTTAATCATACGTTTTGCAATTTCAGCACCTTCCTGATCGTTAGATGTGATTGTTACAATACCGTTGTCTTGGATGTCAATTTCTGCTCCAGATGCATCAATAATTGCTCTGATTTGTTTTCCGCCAGGTCCAATTACTGCGCCGATATCTTCTGTTGGAATTGTCATTGTAGAAATGCTTGGTGCGAATGGTGACATTGGTCCAGGTTCAGTGATTGCTTCTCTCATTTTTGACAAGATGTGCAATCTACCTTCTTTTGCTTGAGCCAAAGCTCTTCTTAATGTGTCGTTAGCAATACCTTTTGCTTTCATATCCATTTGAAGAGCAGTGATTCCAGTGTCGTTACCTGTAACTTTGAAGTCCATATCGCCAAGGAAGTCTTCGATACCTTGGATGTCTGTTAAAACAACAGGTTCTTTACCTTCTTCAGTAATCATACCCATTGCAACTCCACCTATCATAGATTTTACTGGAACACCAGCGTTCATTAATGCCATTGATGAACCGCAAGTTGAAGCCATTGATGTTGAACCGTTTGATTCAAGTACGTCAGAAGTTACTCTGATTGTGTAACCAAATTCATCTTGGCTTGGAAGTGCTGGAACGTTAGCTCTTTCAGCTAAAGCACCGTGACCAACTTCACGTCTTCCAGGTCCTCTTAATGGTTTAACTTCGCCAACTGAAAATCCTGGGAAAATATATTTGTGCATATATGTTTTTTCTGTTTCAGGATCAACGCCGTCAAGTTCTTGTTTCATTGCAGGGCCTGCTAATGTAGCAACTGAAAGAACTTGAGTTTGACCTCTTGTAAATACAGCAGAACCGTGAGCTCTTGGAATAACTCCAACTTCGCACCAAATAGGACGAACGTCGTGAGGTTTTCTTCCGTCAGCACGAACGCCTTCATCAAGAATCATTGTTCTCATGATTTTCTTTTCAGCGTTTTTGAATTCTTCTGCAACAAAGTCAATTCCTGTTTCTTCAATGATTTGTTTGATGTAATGATCTTCTGGCAATGCTTCAATTCTTTCTTTAACAAGTTTTTTAGCTTCTTCTAATTTTTGTTGTCTGTAAGCTCTGTCAAAGTTGTGATAAGCATCGAAAATCATATCGTTTGCTGTTTCGTGAATGATATTTTTTAATTCAGTTGTATCATATGGGTTTACAAAGTTTTCTTTTTCAATTCCGCAAGCTCTAGCAAATTCTTCTTGAGCTTCGCATTGTTTTCTAATTTCAACTTGAGCAAACTCAACAGCAGCCATAATGTCGTCTTCTGTTACGAATTTGCAACCAGCTTCAACCATGATAACTGAATCGTGTGTACCTGCAATAACGATATCTAAATCTGATTTGTCAGCTTGTTGGTGAGTTGGGTTAGCAATCATATTGCCGTTTTCATCTCTTGAAACTCTAACTGCACCAATAGGACCTTCGAAAGGTGCGCCTGATAACATCAATGCGCAAGAAGCACCTAACATAGCTAGTGTGTCAGGTTGGTTTTGTTGATCGTAGCTGAATAATTGAGCTACGATTTGGATATCGTTTCTATAACCTTTAGGGAATAAAGGTCTGATAGGTCTGTCAATAAGACGTGAAACAAGGATAGCTTTGTCACTTGCTTTACCTTCAGAACGGTTATAACCGCCAGGGATACGTCCAATTGAAGACATTCTTTCTTCATAATCGATTAGTAATGGGAAAAAGTCGATACCAACACGAGGTTCTTTTGAAACAACACAATGTACAAATAACATTGTATCTCCACATCTTACTGTAACTGAACCATTAGTTGATTGTGCATACTTCCCTGTTTCGATTGTTACGGTTTTACCACCGATTTCAATCTCAAATTTTTTTGTTTCCGGTACCATAATTACCTTTTCTTTCTCGCACTTCCAGTGCGTTTTCTTTAGTTAGTTATACACTTCTTTTGTTCACAACCATTCTATCGCAAAAATACAAAAGAGGGAAGATGGTAAATATATTAATTAATTTTGTTACATAAGATATGTTATTTGAAATAAAAAAACAAGATAATAATATTTTTCAATATATACATTTCTTTCTCTTTTATGCGATGAAAAGAGAAAGAAACGTATCAAAGAAAGAGAAACACGCAGACCGTTTAATCACTACTAAACTCAACCCAAGCGAATTAACTCACTTCGTTCAAACAAAATTCGCTTTGCAG
>JAFYQF010000024.1 GCA_017559905.1 bacterium | reverse complement strand
GATGCAGTAGGTCGTCAACGTGGTGCTGGCATGGGCGGTGGTCACGATGAAAGAGAACAAACATTAAACCAATTGTTGGTTGAGATGGATGGGTTTGATGAAAATACAAATATCATTGTAATTGCAGCAACTAACAGGCCTGACATTTTGGATAATGCATTATTAAGACCAGGACGTTTTGATAGACAAATCGTTATCAACAAACCTGATATTTTAGGTCGTGAGCAAATTTTGAATGTTCATGCTAAAAACAAACCGCTTGATGCTGATGTGGAATTGAAAACTTTAGCAAAAAGAACTCCTGGATTTTCAGGCGCAGATTTGCAAAATTTATTAAACGAAGCTGCATTGTTAGCCGCACGTCACGACCAAAAAACTATTACAATGGATAATTTAGAAGAAGCAATTGACAAGGTTATGGCTGGACCTGAAAAGAAAAGCAGAGTTATTACTGATGAAGAAAAAGAAAATACTGCATACCACGAAGTAGGACATGCGCTATTGGCAAAACTTCTTAAAAATTGTGATCCATTACACAAAGTTTCAATTATTCCACGAGGTATGGCTCTTGGTGTGACAATGGTTTTACCTGAAAAAGACCATTTGACAATGAAAAAATCTCAAATATTAGACCGTATAACAATGACTTTGGGTGGTAGAGTTGCAGAAGAAATTGTTTATGGCAAAGATTCTATAACAACAGGCGCAAGCAATGATTTAGAAAAAGTTTCAGCTTGGGCAAGAAATATGGTTACAGCTTACGGTATGAGTGAAAAAATGGGTAACATGGCATACGGTAGAGGTGAACAAAATATATTTCTTGGTAGAGATTTGGGAATGAAAAGAGATTATTCTGACGAAATCGCTGCAGAAATTGATAAAGAAGTTAAGAAAATTGTTGATGAAAGATATGAAATTGCAAAACAATTATTAACTGAAAACAGAGATATGCTAGAATATATTTCTCAAAACTTGTTAGAAAGAGAAACGCTTGACGAAAAAGAATTTAATGAATTAATGGAAAAAGTGAAAAGTGAAAGACAGTCTTGTTAATAATCAAAATTTGGAAACCCTCATAGCTAATTGCAAAGAGGGTTTCCCGATAAAATCTTTATATGTTTTGGAACTTCCGATTTTCAATCCTGAAAACGGATTTCCTTTTATTAAAGATGTTTATGGCTCTCTTGATAGGGATGTTTTGCTTGAGAGGGCGCAACAATCAGAGTGCGATATTTTGTCGTTAAAATTTAATATCGAAAACGCTGATGAAATTCCTCAAGCAACAAAACTTTTAGAAAAGTTGATTAAAAAAATCACAAAACCTCTTATGGTTAGAGGTACGAATGATGACAAATTAGATAGAGTTTTATTGCCAGAATTGGTGAAAATTTTAGATAGAGAATGTATAATTTCTTGTGCGGTAGAAAATTCTTATGCTGAAATTATTCCAAGTACGGCAGGCAAACATTTTGTTGTTTTGAAATCTCCAATTGATATTAATCTTGCAAAAGAAATAAATATTTTATCAAACGATTTGGGGCAAGATTTGAGTAAAATCATCATTGATACGGATATTGGTGGGCTTGGTTATGGTTTTGAGTATGGGTATAGTATAATCGAAAAAATTAGGCTAGAAGGCGCTAATGACAAATTTCTTACTATGCCGATAATCTCTTTTGCAGGAGAAGAAGCTCTGAAAACTAAAGAAGCTAAATCACAAAATTTGTCTTCATCTTGGGGCAAGTATGAAGATAGAATTTTGATGTTAGAAATAACAGCAACAAGTGCAATAAGAGCTGCAGGTGCTAATTTGATAGTTGTAAATCACCCGCAAACACTAAAAGCTATGAAAGGATTAGGATAGGATGGAACTTTCAGGATTGCAAATTTTTAAATACTTACCTGCAGCAAAAAAGACAGAAAATTCAAATTGCAAAAAATGTGGGTTTTCTACTTGTATGGCTTATGCGCTTAAACTTGCTAAAGGTGAAGCTTCGATAGAGTCTTGTCCGTTTGTGTCTGAAGATTTGAAAACTTTGTTTGAACATTCAAAAAAAGTTGCCCAAAAAACAGTCGATATTAATGGCGTTAATATTGGCGGTGAAAACGTTTTGCATAGACACGAAAAAACTTTTATAAATCCGACAGCTTTATGTGTAATGCTTGATTGTGAGGATAAAAATTTTGAAAAAGATTTTGAGAGAATAAAATCTTTTGAGGTTAATATTCTGAACAATGTTAGAAAAGTTGATTTGATAATTTTAAAAAATAGTAATGGCAAAGTTTTTGAAAATTCGATATCAATTGAAAAGCTAAAATCTTTTCCACTAGAGATTATTCAGGATAAAATTTTTGAACAAACAGCGCAGAATTTAAAATTGATTAGAGAAAAAGCGATTAAAGAAAAAGATGAAACTTTTTCAAATCCTACTTGTGTATTTCTTGAAAATGTTGGTGATTTTGGTCAGCTTTGTGCAAAGGCTTCGTTTTATATTTGCAAGTATGCAAATGCAATTGTGTTTGAAAATTTTGATGAAACGATGTTTTCAACATTGATAACATTGAGAGAAAATATTTTTACAGATCCACAGAAACCATTAAAAGTTGAACCGAAAATTTATGAATTTAATGAAGTTGATGAAAATTCATTGATATTTTTGACAACGAATTTTGCACTTACTTTCTTTGCAGTTGCAAATGAGTTAGAGAATTTGAAATGTTCTTCTTATTTGATAGTAACGCCTGCGGATGGTATGAGTGTTTTGACAGCTTGGTCTGCTGAAAAATTTACTGCGCAGATGGTTGTGAAAACATTAATTAAATATAATTTGGCAGAAAAGGTTAAGAATAGAAAAATAATTATTCCAGGTTTGCTTGCACATATGCAAAAAGAGATTGAAACGGAAATTAAAAATGCTGGTTTGGATTTTGAAATCATTATAGGCACGATTGACGCTTGTGATATAGGCGAATTCGTTGCAAATTTGAAATCTTAATGAAAAATTTGATTTTTAATTTCAAATCATTAAAATACATTACAAAGTTGAAATGTAGTGGAAGTAAGTATTATACTGTATTTGAGGGAAAACTATATCTTACGTAAAGGAATAACCATCACAAATGGAAAATATATTACTAGCACTTGAACAAACAAAAGTTCCTGTAACGGACAATTTATACGAAGAATACGACTGGTTTAAGAAAGTATTTCCTATTGCTGCACAAAAATCAGTTGATGGCTTTTTTCTTCCAGGATTTAGAATTGAGCTTGTTGGTGTTAGTAAAAACATAAATCTTTTAATGCAGAATGAACCTTATTTTGTAACTAAAATCAGGTTAGACAAATTGTATGATATGTTTTTTAGGATTTCTGGCAATGCGGTAGGGATGTTGTTAGAAAAATCTTTAGGTAGACCAAATCGTGCTTTTAATATTAACAGAATGACAGATTTGGAAGGCGAAATCTTAACGGCTTTCAATGATTATATGTTTAGAATTATGGCAAAATTTATGACGCCAAAACCGATTGTAAATATTAAGCGTAAAAATTTTGATATGATTCATTTGACTTTCATTATTAAGCACGAAGAAAGTGGAGATGCTGGTAAGTTTATTATTTCATTACCATCAGCTAGATTAGAGGCAAATAAAGTTATTGTAAAAGGTGACAAGTTTGAGTTTTCAGATTTTTATCAATGTCCAATACCTGCAAAAATTCAGGTTGGTTCAACACGTTTTACAGTTAAGGAAATGAAAAATCTAGAAGCAGAAGATATTGTTGTTTTTGAAAATAGCCGTCTAGATACTTTCAGGTTTGTGCTAAAAGATTATGAAAAAGATTTTAAAATTAATCCTAATATGGGGCTTTTGCACCCAATAGAGGAAGATCAAGGAGATAACATGAGTGAAAATACAACCAATACATTATGGGATAGCATAGAAGTTGATATGTATGCAGAGTTTGATCCTGTAAAAGTCACATTAGGTAACTTGAAGAAAATAGAAGATGGTCTTGTTGTTGATATTGCGGCGCTTTATGACAATAAAATTACTCTTCGTGTAGAAAATAAAGTTATTGGTCACGGTGAGTTAGTAATTATAAACGATCGCTACGGAGTGAAAATTACTGATATTGTTGAAAGAGGTCAACAAGCGGTGGAAGATATGTCATCAATGCCTCAACAGGCGACACCAATGCCACAGGCTCAACCTCAAATGCAACAAACTCCTTCTACACTAAAAGATGAACCATTACCAGCGGCAGTGGATGAAGAAGATGAATTTGACTATAGCGATTTTGAGTTAGAAGATGAAGATATTTAGTGATAATCAAATTTGCAAAAAATAAGGGGTCATAAAATGGGAAGTTACATACTAAATTTTACGGTTTATACAATGGCAATGTGCGGGTTAATCAGCTTTGCTTTGTTTGTGTATAAAAAGTTTGCACAAGGTAGTTTCATGACAAGACCATCAAACTTTTTAAATGTGGAAGAAACATTGTCGCTTGCACCAAGAAAAACTCTATATGTGGTAAGAGCAGGACAAGAACGCTTTTTGATTGCAGCAGATGCTGACAAAACAAACTTGATATCAAAGTTAGAAGTTGGTCAAAATATTGGACAAACTTATCAATCAACGAGTGCAAGTGAATTTCAAGCTCAATTAGATCAAGTTTATCCGACTGAACAAAGAGTCCAAAGAACTCAACAACACGTAAGACAACCGCAACAATATGCGTATAGACAACCTCAAAATAATAGTTATCAACAACCAAATCAATATGATTACAATATAGAAAAAACTACTTTGATTGGAGTTGATGATTTTCCAGAAATAAGAACAAACAAAAGAGCTAAAACCTCAAACGACATAATTAAAAACATGGCAAACAGAATGAAAGGTTAATTGAATGGAAGCATTCGTAAAAGACATAAATCCAATAATACAAATGTTGGTTTTGATGACGGTATTTTCTCTATTGCCGTTCGTTTTTTGTTGTATGACCAGTTTTTTGAGATTTGTAATTGTATTTTCTATGTTGAAAACAGCGATGGGGACACAACAAGTTCCACCGTCAATTGTAATCATAGGGTTGTCAATGATATTGACATTTTTTACTATGGGGCCAACTTTCGGGAAAATGTACGAGATGGGAAGTGTGCCTTACCAAAAGAATCAAAATATTGTATTAGCGATTAATGAAGGCTCAAAACCTTTAAAAGAATTTATGATGAAACAAACTCGACAAAGTGACTTGGAGTTTTTTGTTGAGTTGTCGCAAGGCAAGCCTCCTGCAACTCCAGATGATATAACTATTTGGCAAGTTGCGCCAGCGTATATTATTAGCGAATTGAAAACAGCCTTTGAAATCGGTTTTATAATATTTGTACCGTTCATTGTATTAGACCTAGTTGTTGCAAATATTTTGCTTGCATTAGGGATGTTCATGTTGTCGCCAACGATTATTTCTTTGCCGTTCAAGTTGTTGATATTTATTGCAGTTGACGGTTGGGCTTTAATCGTACAAGGTTTGGTTACTAGTTATAATTAAGTTTAAAGGAAAATTCATGGTAGAAATTTTAGCGGAATACTTATCAAAAGGTTTTATAACAATGTTGACGATATCAATGCCATGTGTATTAGTTGCGGCGGGTATTGGTCTTGTTGTTGGTATTTTGCAGGCGGTAACCCAAGTCCAAGAGCAAACAATTGCAGCTGCTCCAAAAATTTTAGGAGTTTTCTTGGTTATTATAGTTGGTGGGTTTGGATTTATTAGACTTTTGACTAATCTTTTTTATGAAGGTATGGCATTAGCGTTTAATGGTGTTACTAAAAATGACTCTTATGCTTTAGAAAGTAGTCAGGCAAGATATACTTCTACTTTTGGCGGTGAATTTAAAAATGACAGATTCAAAAACATTGATGAGATTGATTATATTATGCGTCATCCAGGGAAAATTCCGTTTATAAGTAACGAAGAAAGATTGCATGATACAGGTTCAAATAGAATGCCAAATCCTACTCCTGACTTTAATGAATCAATGACAATTATTAGGAGATAAATTTTTTAATGGAAACTATTTTTGTTGAACTTATTAAATTATTTCCACAATTGAATGTGTCAATAGCGTCAGGCACTTATGTCTTTGCACGTTTGTTAGGTTTTTTTAGATTTGCTCCCGTATTTAATCGTAAAGAATTGCCAGGGATGATAAAGATAAGCCTTGTGCTTTTGTTGACGTTTATAATTACACCATTTCTAAAGCCTGAAACTTTAGCGGGTACACAAGACTCTTTTGCGTTGTCAATTTTGTTGAATTTTGCAGTTGGTGCAATGATTGGTTACCTTGCTCAATTGATTTTGATTGCGGTTGATGCTGGTGCTGATATGATTAATATGCAGATGGGTTTGTCTTCTGCGATGGTTTTAGACCCGACAACTTCAAGCCAAGTTTCTATTTTGACAAGGATTATGTCTTTGTTGGGGGTTTTGATTTTTATGCAAATAGGCGGAGTTTATTGGCTGATAAAAGGCTTTTTGAAAAGTTTTGAGGTCTTTCCATTGTTTGCGACATCAATTCCTTTAGCTGAATTGGTTAATATGAATTATTTAATAACAATGAGTTCAAATGTTTTGTATATTGGTTTGCAGATTGCCTCACCTGTATTGCTGGCGACATTGGGGCAAGATATTATCTTGGGTGTAATTTCAAAAACTGCACCACAAGTTAACGTTTTTCAATTAAGCTTTCTTTTTAAACCTGTTTTTGGTGCGGCGATTATGGTTTGGATTTTGCCTATGTTGATGAATGTTATTTCAGATTATTTTTTGAGTTTTTCAAATATTTTTTAAAAGGTTGAGTTATGGTTACAAGCGCTTATGTTCATATCCCTTTTTGTAGACAAAAATGTAATTATTGCTCTTTTGTTTCTTTCGCAAACTCTGAAATGATTGAGAAATATTTGGAAAGTTTAATAAAAGAAATTGAACATTTTTATAAGGGAGAAGAATTAAAAACCTTATATTTAGGCGGTGGAACTCCATCACTTTTGTCAGCAGAACAAGTTGGGAATATAATTTCGAAATTCAAAATTTCAAATTCTACTGAAATAACTATGGAATTAAATCCTGAAAGTGTTGATGAAAATTATTTAAGAGCGATAAAATCTTTTGGTGTAAATAGATTAAGTATTGGGTGTCAAAGTTTTGATGAAAATATTTTAAAAATAATTGGTAGAAAACATTCGCCTAGTGATGTCGAATTTGTTGTTAAGTCTGCACAATCAGTCGGGTTTGATAATATATCTTTGGATTTTATTTATGGGCTTCCAAATCAGTCTGAAGATAGTTTTGTTTCAGATTTAAAAAGAGCAAAAAGTTTAGGAGTACAACATATTTCGTTGTATGGTTTAAAAATAGAGGAAGGCTGTTATTTTTATAAAAATCCACCTCAAAATATGGCAGATGAAGATACTCAAGCAGAGATGTATTTGCGGGCTGTAGAAGTCCTTTCTGATTTTGAACATTATGAAGTGAGTAATTTTGCAAAAAAAGGTTTTCATTCTCGTCACAATCTTACTTATTGGAATAATGAAAATTATTATGGTTTTGGAGTTTCTGCACATGGTTATGAAAACGATGTTAGATATTCGAACAAAACTGTTTTGAGTGAGTATTTAATAAATCCGATTGAAAAAGTTTTTGAAAATAAATTGTTAATTCAAGAGCAGTTAGAAGAAGAAATTTTTCTTGGTTTTAGGAGAATGTCAGGAATAAATGTCGATAAAATAAATCGAAAATTTAATATTGATTTCTGTGAGAAATATAAAAATATAATAGAAAAATTTTTGGACACTAAACATATAAAAGAAACTGAATTTGGCTATGCCTTGACCCTTGATGGAGTTTTGGTAAGTAACATGATTCTTTCTGAATTTTTGGAGTAAACAGCCCTATTATAATGAATGATTTCTCGGTCATCCTGAACGAGAGTAAATGATATCAAATAATAGAAATTCTTCATCGCTTTGTGCTTCAGAATGACAGAGTGAGAGATTCTTCTTCGCATACGCTCATCAGAATGACATGGGCGAATAGAACTGTGTCGACATCTGTCATCCTGAACGAGAGTGAAGGATCTTAAGTAAAAGAGATTCTTTAATACTTGTACTTTAGAATGGTAGAAGCCACTTGTTATTCCCATGAAAAAAATCCACTCATTATGAGTGGATTTTTATTTTGTTCATTTAAATACTTTTTGAGATTAACCTTCGCTTTTTGGAGCATCTTCACCAACTTTAGCTGCGTCGTCACCAACTTTAGCTGCGTCATTACCAGCTTTCGCTGCATCATCACCAGCTTTTGCTGCATCATCACCAACTTTAGCTGCATCATCTGCTTTTTTGCCAAACCATTTGCCAAGAGTAGCATCGTAAGCTTTATTTGCAGATTCACCGAATTTGTATACATAATCTTTTAATTTAGCGCCCCAGCCTTCTTGACCTTCAGCTAATTTCCAGCTATCCATTTTGCCTTTACCAACTGCGATACCTAAACCAATCCAAAGCGCTGCTAATGTTGCAAGTGTTCCGCCAATGACTAAACCTGTATTATTTTTCTCTTTTTTGTCTGTTGAAAATTCTACTTTGTCAGCAGCAGGTGCTTGAGTTGTTGCCGCTGGTGCTGAAGAAAATTTGCCTGGTGAATTGATTAAAGAACTCATGTCTTTATCGTTTTCGCCTTTAAAACTTACGCTAGATACAGCTTTTATCATGAGAAAACCTCCTATACACTTTACACACATTTATTTGATTACTAACACTAAAATAAAAACTAGAACATATTTAATTTTGTCTTAAAAAAGATGTTTTTTGCAATTTTTGTTACAAAAGTTTACAAAAATTTTGGAATATTTTCAAATCTCGTGTCATCTAATAGAGTAGTAGGAGGAGAATTTAGGTATGGCAGAGCAAGACACTTTAATTTATATTGATGAAAAAGACGTAATTAATGCGAGTATTACAGCAAAGAATTTTGCAAAAGAAGATGTAAAAAACAGAGTTTATTATAATAGTTTGGGTGCAGAGTTGGTTAAGAAATTTTTAGCCAGTGAGAATGTTGATGTTTCAAATATGTTTAATATTCACAGTATCCAAAAAATTCTTGAGCATTTGGATATTTCCGATGTTATGTTGAGTAATATTCACATAGATGTCCGTGTTGTGTTCAATGAAAATTATATTTTTGTTCCAAAAAGTCATTTTGACTACGATATTTTGCCAGATGTTTATTTGGTGCTTTTGATGTCTTCTGACAAGAAGTACATGAAATTTTTAGGATTTTTTGACCCTAAACTTATCAACAAAAACAACCAAAATTCTAACTTCTATTTTATTGAAAAAGAAAAGCTAACTTCTCCTGTAAACTTAAAAGAATTTATTGCAAGATTCGAGGGAAAATCTTCTGTTGAATTGAGCGAAAGTGAAATTGAAGCTGCTGATATGATGATGTTGTCAATGGTTGACAACGACATTACAGAAAGTGACAAAAAACGTCTTTTGCAAAGTCTTGTAAAATCTGCAAAATTAAGAGACAGATTTATTGAGTTTGAAAATTTTGAGTTGTTAGCTTTTGGTGCGCAAAGTTCTCCAGATGTTGTTATCCCTACAAACGAAACTCCAAAAACTTTGGATTATGCAGCGTCTGCTACGGCTATTGCGTTGTTAGATTTTAATAATTCTCACGAAGATATATTTGCAGAATCTGATAGAACAAATGCTTTTGCTGATAGTGAAAGAGAACTACCAGGGTTGGCATCATCAGAAGTTGAGGAAGATTCTTCAGAATTAGACTTGATGTCACTTGTGGATGAAGTTGAAGCTGTTACTGCAGAAGATGTTGTTGTGGAAAATTTAACAACTGATGATGTGTCTGTTGAAGTTGTGATTGAAGATGCAGTAGAAATAGTTGAGTATACCGAAACTGAAACTGTTGATGCTGCTGAACCAATGTTGGATGTTGAGGAATTCAAAACTGAAGTATCTGATTCAGTTGAGTCTGAATTTGTATTTGAACAAAATGAAATGAATTCAGATGTTGCTGATTTTGAAATCGTTGAAGATAGCGAAGAAATATCTGAAGAGGATTCTATGCTAAACCAAGCTTTAGATGAGAGCTTTAGTTTAGGTGATATTTCCAATGATGTAGAAACTGTAGAGTTTACAGATTCAGTTGATATAGTTGAAGATTCTTCTACAATTATCCAAGAAGAAAATACACCTGTTATAGAAGTTGGAAGTGATGTTTTTAACTTTGAGGATATGGCGACAGTTGAGGCTCCGACTTTTTCTTCAACAAGTTTAGCAACTGACACTGTAAACCTTGATGAAATTGAGCTTTCAACAGAGTTTAGCAGTAGTCAAGCTGATGAAATAGTTAACGAAGCAATTGACTTAAACGATATTAAAGAGGTAGAAGTTACTCAAACTAGAAACCACGAAGTTGTACAAGAAACTGTTGATTTGGAACATTTGCCTGTTCAAGATATTGATATGAAATCAGAAGAGCTTACACTTGATGTACCATCAATTGAACTTGAATCTTTTGATAATTTGGATTTGGCACAGGAAGAACAAGCTCAAAAAGATGCTGTAAAAATTGAAGAACAAGCAAAAGGTATAGAGTTTGAGAAAATTGAAATTCCAAGTTTTTCAGAATTAACAGGTGAGGCTGAACCTTTAGAAATGTCTAAAGAAGAAGATCCTTTTAATCAAATTAAACACGAAGGTTTGTTAACTGAAGTTTTTAATAAAGAATTGGCATTTGATGAAGAAGTTGAAGAAGAAGTTCAGGAAGAAATTCAAGAAGAAACTTTACAAGTTGAAGAACCTGAAAGATTGAGTTTTGACGAAATTATGCCAGTGAATGCAGTTGAAGATGTTGTAGAAGAATCTTATGAAGAAAAAATGATTATGCCAGAAGAAGTTATGATTTCTGACGAGGATAAAGAACTTGATGCAATGTTGAATACTGAAGACTTTACAACAGTTGACATAGATCCTATTGAAGGCAATGAAGAAGATGACCACCCTGAATTGTTCCTAGATGATGTTGTTGAAGAACCTGTGGCAATGATGCAGGATGAAATAGTTATAGAAGAACCCGTGATTGAAGAATCCGTGGGAACAGTTGAGGCTGTTCTTGAAGAACCTTCTCAAGTTCAAGAAGAACAAGAAGAAACTATTGCTGATTGGAATATTAGCGCAAATGATATTGGAAAAGCTTCACTAATAGGTGGAGTTGAATATGAAGAATCTCAAGAATTGTCAACAGGTGAATTGATTTCTCAAATAGATGATTTGTTGAGCAGTGAAGAAGGTGAAAATTCTTCTCAAGATGCTCAAGTTGTAGAAGATTCAGAGCCTGCAGTTGAGCTTGAAGGTATTAAAATTCCTGAAACAATTCAAGATGCAGAAGATTATGATACTCCAGAAATTTTATCAGTTATTGAAAAGGATGAAACTGCTGAAACTAATACAGGTGATGATGATGACAAATTAGAGCTTTTATTTAATTCAACTCTTGCAAAGGGCGATGAAGATTCTGATAAACTTGAAGATGAGATGTTAGGAGATGATGAGCCAGAAGAATACCAAATGGAAGATGAAGATGCTCCCAGTGGTGGTAAAAAGAATCTTATCCTTGTTGGGGCAGCTTTGGTTGCGTTATTAGTAGCGTCAGCAGGTGGATTTTTCTGGTGGAAAAATAATAACGAATTGGCTGATTTGATGGCGCCTAATCCGATTGAAAATGATACTCCAGACTTATCAAAAGTTGAGCCTGATATAATTCCAAATATTCCTGATAGTGAAGATTTATTAGCTAAAAATGCTCCTGAATCAGCAACTCCAGCACCTGCGCCTGCTCCGGCGTCTGCTCCTGCACAAAAAGCGCCTGCGCCTGTTGCTCAACCTGTTAAGGAAAATGTTCCACCAGCAACAACTTCACAGCCTGCAAAAACAGTTACTAAACCTGTACAAAAACCTGCAGAAGTTAAGAAACAAGCTGTTGCAGCCGCAAAACCTGCTATTTCAGGAACTCCTGTTGAATATACAGAAGTGAAAAGTATTAGTTGGGAAGTGCCAGATTATCTTTCTTACAGTGATGGTGTGAAAAAATATTTGCAAATTGCTGGTAAAAGTATAAGATTAAGATTGTCAAGTGATTTACTACTTGCCACAGAACCTGCTTACTCAAATCAAATTAAAGTAGGTCTAGTAATCAGTAAAACCGGCGTTATTGAGAATATTCAGATAATTAAAAGTAGCGGTTCAGATCAGATAAATGAAATTGTGTTACGAACTGTTAAAGATACACTTAATGTAGTAAAACCCGCATCAGGAGAGGTTTCTACGGATAATTTTAAATTAGGGCTTATAATAAATATCTAATTATGCTATAATTTAAATTATTGTAGAGGATTAATGTATAGTGGAATTCACACAAGATAAGATAGATTTAATAGAAAGAATAATTAAGAACGACCGAAAGTTTGTTAACAACGAAGATTTGTATGACGATTTTTTTAATGAAACTTGCAAAAGATCATTGAATATTGTCAAGGTAATTTCTTCTGAAGCTACTTTGGAGGCTTATCTTAAGAAAATTGCAACTACATCAATCCTTAATGTATTGAAGGATTCGGGAAGACTTCGCCGTACAAAAGACGGCTTTACACCAGTTAAAGAGGTTTCTATTAGTGAATCTCCGGTGAATGATTATGCGAATACCACTATTATATATGAACCTGCAGATATAAAAGATTCTCCGGAAGATGTTATGCTGAAGAAAGATCTTTTGCAGTTTTTTGTAAGGTCACTAGCAAAGATTGATAGTGAAGAACCTGAAAAAAACTATTTACAAATATACAAGTTACGTTATGATAATGGTATGACTCAAAAAGAGATTGCAGAAGTTATGGGTCTATCTCAATCTGAAATCTCTAAAAGATTGTTTAAGCTAATGGAAAAGATTAAACAGGCGTTTAATTAATCAGGATAAGAAACAATGAAATGTCCCATTTGCAAAAAAACAATTCCCGATGACGCTTTGAAATGTCCTTATTGTGCAACAAGAACAGGGATTGTTTGCAAAAACTGTAACACTGTAAATAGTATTTTTGAATTGAAATGCAAAACTTGCGGTCAAGAAGTTTTAAAAATTTGTCCGCAGTGCAAAAGTGTGAACTTTCCGAACACATTGAATTGTAGAAAATGTAAATATCCTTTTCCGCCAAAAATTAAACCAGAGGACAAATCTCAACCAAACCTGTTTGATGTGACAAATCAAAACGAAGTTGCTCAACAGAGTGCTATGAATATCCTTGTAAAGAGTATTCTTTCAGAGAGCAAAAAGGTTATGTCGTTGAGTGCTCCAAAAGGTTCAGGAAAAACGCTTGTACTTTCTCATGTAATTCAAAATTTGAGAGATAAACAGTATGTATGGTTGTACGGTAACTGTACTCCTATCAGTCAACTAACTCCTGGTGGTTTGTTGCAAGATATTATTTTAAATTTGTTTAATCTTCCAAATTTCTGTATTAATAACAACAAGTTTAAAAAAGATGCAACTAAATATTTTCAAAATGAATTTCCTTATTTGACACCAGAAGAAGTGCTTGATTTGTTTAACTTCTTATATCCAACAAGAAACGGAAATTTTGAATCAATTTTGCATAGTAAGACAAAATATTTCGATATTTTTGACAAAATTTTCGATAAAATTGCTCAATACAGTAAGTTTGTAATTGTAGTTAACAACTTTGAATGTATTGACGGTTTTTCTTATGAATTTTTGAATGGATTTATCAAAAAAGATAGTATTTTTGATAACTTAAAAATGGTTGTCTTGTATAATGAGCATAAACCTGTAAAAGGCTTTTTCAATTTCCACGGTGTGAAAGCAGAAGGTATTTATACAGATGTTTATCTTGCCCCGCTTGATGCAAAACAGATGTTTATGTTTGCAGAATCAAAAGAAAAAGACGAAAATTTCCCAAGAATGGATGAGTCTTTAAAGAAAAAAGTTTTTGCAATAAGTTCTGGCAACCCTGCATATCTTGAACAGGTTTTGAACTTGTACAATGAATATATCAAACGTGGTGGTGGTGCTTTTGTTATTCCACAAACGTTTGCAGAAGTTGTCAAATTAAGATTGAAAAATTTAAGAATTAATAATCCAAAAGCGTATGTTACTTTGATGGGTTGTACAATTTTGGGTGACAAGATTAACTTGAATTTAATAAAACAAATTTTCCAATATAGAGATATTGAATTTGGCGATGTTGTTGCTTGCTTACAAAAGTCAAACTTTATTGAACCAATGAATGATATTTATTTCAGATTCAAGAGTTTGTATTTGTGGGAAACTGTAGCAAAAGAATTTAGGGCTGATGACAAATTTGCAGAAATTAACAAGAAAGTATTTACTGCATTGTCTGGTTTTACAATGAATTCAACAGCTATACTTGGTATTATTGCGCAAAACTTGAAGCAACCAAAATTGGCGCTAGATATTTGGACTAAAAATACAAGATTAGCTGCCGCAATCGGTGATACTAATTTATACGCAATTTCACAAAAACAATGTCTTGCATTGATAAATGAAATGGATGATACTGAAACGCTAAATATCAGATACAATATTTCTGAAAGATTAGGGAAATTATTAGCAGATTTTAATCCGCAAGAAGCGATGGAATATTTGCCTGATGCGATTTCAAATGCTAAAAACTTAAATGATACGCCAAGAGAGATTGAACTTTTAGGTTATATGGCAAGTTGTTGTCGTAGAACAGGAAATTATTTTGGTGAAGTTGAATGTGTTGATGAAGTTTTGAGCAAAATGGATTCGGCAAAAGCATTAGAGGTTGCGCTTGTAAAATCAACTAAATTGAGTGCGCTTTTAAATATTGGTAATTCAGGGCAAATTATAAATCTTATAGATAACGAAATTATGCCTGCGTTTGATGATTTCTTGAGCAAAAATGAGCCTCATCCAACATTGCCAATGATTTTGATTGTTGAAACTTGGATTAATACTTATTTAGTTCTTGCAAATGCTTTGATTATACAGGGCAATTCTCGTTCGTTTGAAATTTTGACAATATTATTTGACATAATTGAGCGTAACAATGTTACGGATGAATCGTTTATTTGTAAGACAAAATTGGCACTTGCTTTTGCTAATACTATGAAAGGTGATTTGCCTGAATCCGAAAGAATTCTCGAAGAAATTCAAAAAGTATACCAATCAAGAGCTATGTCTAGCGAGTGCGTAATCCGTTGGAATTTTATCAATATAATCAACTGTTTCTTGAGAAAGAAATACACTGGTTTACAAGAAGATTTATTCCAAGTTGTAACGTTTGCGAACAACAATAAAGATAATTTTACTAAAAATGTTTTGAAATCTTTGTTGGGCTTGATATTTAAAGAAAATGAGCAGACTTCTCAAGCGGTAGAAATTTATCAAGATCAAATTTCTTATTTTTCTAAAGAAAAAATGGCGTTGGGTGCTTTGTTAACTTGGTATTTGATTGCAGATGCAACAATTGCAGAAGATGCTCATCAGGCTATTGATATTGCATCTCAAGCGTTGAATGTTGCACAAAATCCAAAAATTGATAACCATTTCTTTGCAGTTTTATTGATGATGGTTTTGGGTAAAGCAAGCTTGTCAGTTTCAGATTTTGAAAGTGCGAAAATGCATCTTGAAAGTGCTATTATTGAAGCAAGAAAATATGGTATGGATGATTTGCTTTCAAAATTGTATTTGCAATATGGCAAGTATTTCCAAGAGCTTGGTTTGATAAAATCTTCACGCCAAAAAGATTATTTGGTTGGTGCTGCAAAAATGTATGAAAAAGCATCAGAAATAGTTAAGAAGACAACAAAAAATAATTGCATTCATTCTGATATTCAAAAAGCGAAAGCTGTGTTAAAAACTTTCTGTCAATTGAACAAAATTTCTGTTGAGATTAAAAAATAGTTTGTAATATTGTGTATTTGAATGTAAAGCTGTACTTGCTAAAGTACTGTTTTTGTCATACCATAAAATCATAGGAATTTAAGGAGAAACAAATGAACGAGCTTTTAAAAAAATCAGCTACAGAGCAAAGCAAAGCTCTTAAAAATAAAGAAGTTTCAGCTATTGAATTAGCTAATGCTGCGTTTGCAAGAATTGCAGAAGTTGATGATAAACTTGGTGCATTCAATTCTTTGACTAAAGAAGCTGCATTAGAAACTGCAAAAAAAGTTGACGAAAAAATTGCTAAAGGTGAAGAATTACCATTGTTGGCAGGTGTACCACTTGCATTGAAAGATAATATGAACATGATAGGTTCTAAAACAACTGCGTCATCAAAAATTTTGGAAAACTTTGTTTCTCCGTTCAATGCAACTGTTACTGACAAATTGTTAAACAATTTGGTTCCAATTGTTGGTAAAGCTAATTTAGATGAGTTTGCTATGGGTTCTTCAAATGAAAACTCTGCATTTAAAAAAGTTCACAACCCATGGGATTTGAAAAAAGTTCCAGGTGGTTCTTCAGGTGGTTCTGCGGCTGCAGTTTCTGCTTGCGAAGCAACTTTGGCATTAGGTTCAGATACTGGTGGTTCTATCCGTCTTCCAGCATCATTCTGTGGTATTGTTGGTATGAAACCTACATACGGTAGAGTTTCAAGATATGGTTTGATTGCTTTTGCGTCATCATTAGACCAAATTGGACCTTTTGCAAGAACTGTTGAAGATACAGCAAATCTTTTGGAAGTTATTTCAGGATATGATGCAAAAGATTCAACTTCATTAAATCTTCCTGTTGAAAATTATTCTGCTCATTTGAATAATGATATTAAAGGTTTAAAAGTTGGTGTAATCAAAGAACTTATGACTGAAGGTTTGTCAGAAGATGTTGCAAAAGCTATGCAAAAAGCAATTGATGATTACAAAAAACTTGGTGCTGAAATCGTTGAGATTTCTCTACCAAACTTGAAACATTCAATTGGTATTTATTATATTTTGGCGACTGCAGAATGTTCTTCAAACTTGGCAAGATTTGATGGCGTAAAATATGGTTACAGAACTCCAGATGCTAAAAACTTGATGGAAATGTATACAAAAACACGTGCAGAAGGATTTGGTCCAGAAGTTAAACGCCGTATAATGCTTGGTACTTATGCATTATCATCTGGATATTATGATGCTTATTACAAAAAAGCTCAACAAATGAGAGCTTTAGTTACTCAAGACTTTGTAGAAGCATTCAAAAAAGTGGATATTTTAATTTCGCCAACTTGTCCAAACACAGCATTTGAGCTTGGCGCAAAATCATCAGATCCATTGTCAATGTATTTGACTGACATCGCAACAATATCTGCAAACCTTGCTGGTATCCCTGGTATGAGTGTACCTGCTGGTTTTGACAAAGACGGTATGCCAATTGGTTTACAAATTCTGGCTCCTCAATTGCAAGAGTGCAGATTGTTAAATGCTGCTTACAAATTTGAGCAAGCGAATGATTATTACAAAAAACTTGCAAATATTTAAGAGTATAAAATATAGAATAAAAAAAGGACTTATTAATAGGTCCTTTTTTTATAAATTGTTAAAAAATTGGCTTGCTGAAATCAATAAATATCCCCCAATTAGCAAAAATAATAGGAAACACCAAATCCCATTAGGGATTTTTTCTTCCATAAGGTTTTCACCTTGAATTCTTGCTGGGATGCCTTGTTTATGGACAACATCGATTAGTCTATAAACCTCATCTTTAAATTGAATGCTTGCAGTTGTAGTTGTGTCGTCATTAAGCTTGAAGAAGACTTCGCCGTTAACTAATTTATTGTATTGAGAACCTAATGCTAAAAACCAGCACATTCTAGGACGTTCTTCGATTTCTACTCTTACACGTTCAATGTTGTCAAAAGGTATTCTGACATTATTGTCAAATATAACTTCACGAGCGTGAGAATCTATGACGATTTTATCAGTACCGCCCATATCCCAATCTCTTTGCATAGGTTTGTATAGAAAAATATCGTACAAAACTGCCGCAAAAAATGGCATAAACACGAATGTAGGTGCTTGTTTGTATAACATTAAATACCAAGCTACTATAAATGTTAAGAACGAAATTAGATTCATCATTGATGAACCATATACAAAAGATGTTCTAACTTGCAGATTGAAAACGTGATGTGCCATAATTCAAGAATATTATTTTTTCCAAAAAATGTCAACAGGTGTAATAAAGTGGAAACTTTATGCACCTACCAATTTATGCCTGATTTAATCTAAAATTTCTAATATCAACATGTCTTTCGGCATCAAGAAGAAATTCTTTTGTGCCAAGTTGGATTGATTGAGGAAGTTTCATGATATTAGGAATTACGATTAAAGATAATGCATCAATACCGTTGAAAGCTTTTAAATCTTTTACGATTTCTTTTGCTTCTTCTGTATCAGCTCCGTATTTAGCAGAAACAATACTATACCAGTATTCTCCCGCTTTAGGTTCATATTGCTCATAACGCTTTGACAATACAACTCTGCTGTAATCTTGCTCCAAGTCAGTCATGATAATTACTCCTTTAATACATGTAAGAATAATTTATATATGCCACACAGCAATGCTAATATAACAAATTTAGCTTTTTAAATCGAAACCTTCAGGCTTTACATCCTCTGGAGTTTGTGTGGCTTGAGTTTTAAACCCAAACCCAAACATAGAGAAGCCATTGAATTTTCTTTCTTGCGGTTGAGTTTCGACACTGCTGTCTCTTTGTTCAGCTAATTTGTTCAATTCCGCTAAAGCCCTCATTGCGCTAATATTTGTCATACATTGCTCCTCTCTCAATACAGAATTTGTGCAACCATATTTAATATAAAAATTTTCAAAAACTTGAATTTCAATAATGCTATATTTTGTTACATTTCGTAATAAAGTTTCTGGTATTTTTATATCAAACAGAGCGGAGTTTTATCTCCGCTTTGTTAGTTAAATTTTGTCTTGAGATATATTTGTTTGTATAATCATAATGAATTCGTGCATTTTATGTGCTAATTCGCTGTTATTTCCACTATTTAGAAGTCTTTTACATTTCGCAGAAATTAGTGCAACATCTAATCCTTTGTCATCAGCATAGCTATCTAAATAGCCAATAATTCTTTCGCAGTAAACCTTTTTTTGATTTGCGTCAGCATCGCCAAAAAATGATGATAAGAAATCTTCCTTATATGTTGCGCCATAAGATTTGTTCCAATAATTCATTACATCAAAGAGATTTTCTTTTGTAATTTTATTCATTGTTTCGTTAAACAATTTGTCGTTAGTTCCGATTCCGTCAATTGCTTTAAAGAAATCATCACAAATAGCACGAGCTTCTTGTAGGCGTTTTAGTTGTTCACCCCTAGTTAATTGGCTGTTTGTTTCGTTAGGTATTGAATTTGGGTTTTCTTCAGTCTGTTTTTGATTTGGTGATGTACTATCTTCAAGAGCTTTAGTTTCAGTTGTGCTTGGTGCTCCATAAGGTTCTCCTTTGATTTTGGCTTCGAGGGCTAGTATTTTGTTTTTTAGTTCAAATATATTTTTCTCTAAATCGCCGTCGTATTGACCTGTTGATTTTTGTTTTAGTAGTGTTGATTCTGCTTTCCGAAGTTCAGCTTTCAAATCTGCCAAGAGTTGTTTATCAGCCTTTACATCAGGATTTTCTTCTGCTGGAGGTGTAGTTTTTTCAACTTGAACACCGTCCTGTCGTTTAGATTGCGTTTTTGGGGTGGTGTAAAGATTTTGTTCTTTAGTATTTGACATTTCATTTTTTGATGGATAAACCGTTTGGTTTGAATTCACTTTGCTAATCTGGTCAACCATAATGTTTCCTTTCTGTTTTAAGCAACACAAATATAAAAATTTACATATAAATATTATATAATATTTATATAAAGACTTTTGTGCCTAGATAATTGCTTGAAAATAGAATAGAGATTCATAATTGTTTACAAAGATGCAATTAGCTGTTTAGTTTTTTCTCTTGTTGTTATATCGATTTCAAATATGTCATCAATGGTTGGGTTTTTGATTATATTATGTTCGTCAAATATTTTTTTAGTAATTTCATAAATCTGGTAAAGTTTTATTTTACCATCTAAAAATGCAAAAACGGCTTCTTCATTAGCTGCATTAAGACAAGCAGTTGCCGTTCCACCTAGTCTACCAGCTTTGAAAGCTAATTGAACTGTTGGGAATTTTTCATAATCAGGTTTTTCAAAATCAAGTCTTGCGATTTCAGAGAAGCTAAAACTTTTTGATTTAATACCTTCAAACCTTTCAGGATAAGAAATTGCATATTGAATTGGGATATGCATACTTGGCAAACCTAATTGTGCAATGACACTTCCATCTTTATATTCTATTGCAGAATGTACAATGCTTTGTGGGTGAATTACAACTTCGATATCGTCATAATCAATTCCAAAAAGGTGGTGTGCTTCAATTATTTCTAAACCTTTGTTCATAAGGGTTGCGCTGTCAACAGTAATTTTTTTGCCCATATTCCAGCGAGGATGAGCAAGAGTTTGTTCAACTGTTGCGGATTTCATTTCTTCAATAGTTTTTTTCAAGAAAGGACCACCGCTTGCTGTGATAATTAGTTTTTCAACTTGAGCGATGTCTTTTATACATTGGTGAATTGCGCTGTGTTCACTGTCAACAGGGATGATTTTAACATTATTTTTGCGGGCTTTTTCCATAACAATATCGCCTGCCATAACAAGAGTTTCTTTGTTTGCAAGCGCAATGTCAATCCCGTTTTCGATAGCTTTCAATGTCGGTTTAAGTCCGATTTTGCCCGAACAAGCAACAAGTATTATGTCATTTTCTCTGTTTGAACAAATTTCTTCTAAACCTTCTGTACCGTGAAGAATTTTCCATTGAAAATTTTTGTCATTCTGAACTTGTTTTAGAATTTTGTGGTTTTCAATTTTATTACAACAAATGTATTTAGGTTTGAATTTTTCAGCTTGTTCGAGAAGTAGGTCTATATTGTTACCACCCGCAAGTGCTATTATTTCAAACTTATCTTGAAGTTTTGAAATAACTTCCAAAGCTTGGGTCCCAATAGAACCTGTTGAACCTATAATGCTGATTTTCTTTTTTCTCTCCATAAGTTTATTATAATACAAAAAGAACCTCCTGAAAGGAAGTTCTCTTTGTTATATTATTTTATTTTTTATTTTTGAGTTGGTTCTGCGCCTGAAACAAGTGATTTGCTTTCGTTTACGTAAGCAGTTAGTTGTTTCAAAGCTGGTTTGTAAGCGTTAACTGTTGCGTTACCACCTAAACAACCACCTTCACAACACATAACTTCAATTAAGTTGCCTAATTCGCACAAACCTGTTTTTGCGTATTTTTTCAAATCACGGATTGATTGTTTTGTTAAACCATCAATGATTACAGGATGAGCAGGAATTTCTTCAGGTAATTGAGTTTGAACTGCTTTTGCAACTCCGCCAATTACTGCGTAGTTTCTAGCTTCTGCTGATGCTTCCACTTTGAATTCTCTTTCTTCGCATTCGCCAACTTGAATTCCTAAAGCAATCATCCAAGCACCAACTTCTTCGTAGTTAAGAACGTAATCTACTTTTGGGTTTTGTAGTGCTTCACGGCGTTTTGCAACACAAGGGCTGAAGAATACGGTGATAGCATCTGGATGTTCTTTCTTAACGATTTCTGCAGTGTAATACATTGGAGTTTTTGTATCAGATCTGAATGGTTTCATTTCTGGAATATGTTTGTCAACAAGCTCGTTGTAACCTGCACAACAAGATGTTGTCATAAACTCTGCACCGTGTTCAAGTCTTTCTACAAATTCTGCAGCTTCTGTTGTTGTAGTTACGTCTGCACCTTGAGCAACTTCGTATACTTCTTTAAATCCTAGCATATGAATTGCTTCTTTTAATTGCCCAGGTGTGCATGGTAATTGTCCCATAATTGCAGGTGCTACCATTGCGATAACTTTTTTGCCTGCTTTTATGTGTTTTAGAACGTCAATAATTTGGTTCTTTTCGTGAACAGCGCCGAAAGGACATGCTGCTACGCATTTTCCGCAAGAAATACACTTGTCGAAGTCGATTTTTGCATAACCGTCTTCGCCTTTGTTGATTGCGCCAACAGGGCAAGCGTTTTCGCAAGGAACGATAATTCTTTGGATAGCTTGGTATGGGCAAACTTGTGCGCACATTCCGCAGTTTTTACATTTTTCAGGGTCAATAACAGATTTACCGTTTTTAACGCTGATTGCACCAAATTTACAAGTGTTTACGCAAGGTCTTGCTACGCATCCTTGACACAAGTCTGTTACGTAAATTCTTGCAGGTACGCAACCTTTACAAGCTGTTGTCAAAACTGTCAATGGTTTTTGTTCAGGTTCTTTTCTTTCTAATGCTTGTGATGCTAAATCAGAAAGTTCTGCGTAATCTTCTGTTTCTTCGATTGATAAACCTAAACCTGCAACAGTTCTGTCTCTCAAGATTGCACGTTCTTTGTAAATACAACATCTGTATGGCACTTCGTGTCCTTTTGGACGCATGTCATACGGAATCATTCTTGTTCTTTCTTCAAAATTGTCACTCAAAAATGCTCTGATAAGTCTTACCAGAATCTCTCTTTTTAAATGTGACGTTTGTTTTGGGGTGTTTATTGCCATCTTCTTTTATACAGCTTCCGATTATATCGCAAGCCGCCTTTCCTTTTTTATTGTGTACATCATATCTCTTGTTCGATTTGATGTTTTAAAAAGAAAGTTGATTAGCCGTTAGCTGCCAACTTGTCGTCAATAGCTTTTAGAACTTTTTCAACTGTAGCTTCTTTAATTACATCATCATCTACTTTTACGTAAGGTGCTTTTGAGAATTCCCAATCAATTGAGCAAAGTCCCAAACATGGAACACCTGAAACTTCTACTTTGTCGCCATATTTAGCAGGTACCATTTCGATTAATTCCTGCAAATTAGCTGAACCCATTACAAAACATGTTGTTCCTAAACATACTTTTACACTAATTTTTTTGTCCATCTTTTACCTTCCTAACTTGTACGGGTGTTTTACATATATTGAATGTTTACTTGTTTAAAATACTTTGCTTGCAATACTTCTGCCATTTTTTTGATAATATTTTTTCGGATTTCGATTTCTACAGGCAGTGCAGGATCGTAATGTGCTTGATTTAATTTTGCGCCTACCATAAAATTAATACAATCGCTATCCAATAAAAATTTTACCAACTTCCCAGCCGCATTGTCAATATCTAGATTTCCTGATTCTAAATATTCTAAAGTTTTTGTAAGAGTAAGGATTCCTTCTGTTACCAAATCAACTCCATCCATGTATGAACAAGCTGGAAGTTTTCCGATACTTATTGTTGTATCCATTGTGATTTGGCGGTTTAGTTCTCTAGAAATCAAGTTCGCTGTAGTTCCACCACAAATCGCTTTTTTGCCTGTGAATTTGTCAAATATTTGTGCGTATTCTGCATCTTTTTGCTGGTGATAAGGTGGACCTGTAAATATTAATGATTGACGAGGCTCTCTAAAATATAAAACGCAAGCCGAAATATCATCTTTTGGATTTCTATCAGTTTCAATGTTTCTTGCTTGGTTCACAATGTATTGCGAAAGTTCTGAACTTGAAATGTCTGGTTCAGACAATAATTTGTCTTTTACAAGTACTATCAAGCCTTCTCTACGAAGCCCAAGCTTTAATCTGCCTCCGCCAAGTCCAGATTGAGTCACTCCGTCTGAACAAAAGATTAGTCTGTCACCAAGTTTGAGCTTAATCTTGTAAACTTTCATTTTGCGGTTTTTGAAAGTCTTTGATTGAATAATTTCGTATTCGGGTGTCATTACTTCGTTGTCTCTTATCCATAAAAATTCTGGATTACCTTCTTCTACAATTTTTGCGTTTCCGTAATCATCGCAATCTATTGCTGAAAAAGTTGAGTAACTAATTCTTCTTACTTTGCAGACAGGCAATGAGTTCATTACAATTTCTGCCGCTTTTTTCGTTGGGATTTGACCGTTTTCGATAAATCGCAAAAGCATTGTCGCTGTCATGCAAGAAAGAATGTTTGCTTTAATTCCACTTCCTAAACCATCTGATAAAACCGCAATCAAACGTGCTTCGTCGGGGTACCTTTTTGAGATAAAATAATCCCCGTAAGCGTTTTGATTATATTTTTTCATTTGGTTACAATCAATATCTATAAACATAAGTCTTAAAAGTAAATGAATTAACAAACAAATAAATTTTGTTTATCTATTCAAATTTACTCCTCATCCTCCTTGTCATCATAATCGTTTGCGATAGAACTCAACAACGTTTCTGTCTCAACCATGTGTTCTCCAAGTAAGCAGGCAATTTCTTGTACAATTGAAATGTTTTTTGAAATAACTTCGTGTGCTTTTTGTGAAATTTTTTCTCTGTTAGTTTCAGATTGAGTTACATCTGTTATTACTGCACCAACGATTTCATTTTCTTCAATTGTAAATGCGCTAATATCGTACAAGCGATTTTTTACTGGATAGCGTTCTTTGTGAAGATCTTTGCCTGAATTCAAAATTGTTTTGAATATGTCAGAAAAATCAACTATTCTTTCTATTGCAGCGCCAGTCAAACCATCAGGACGAGTTTTGAATACTTCATACATATCGCCTGTAAACATTTTCATAAACGCATCGTTTGCTTCTAGTATGTTCATATCACTGTCAACCATAACAGTTGCGGATGGCATACAACGTAGCATTGCTGCAGCTTTTCTCATAGCAATTTTTCTCATATATGAAACACACATTGAAGTTTCGGCGTCGCCATCAAGTAATGCTTTTGCTAAATCTCTGCAAGTCGCATATCCGCAACCGCCACAGTTAAGCTCATCGTCAACAGAATGTTTACCGATTTTCTTAAGCATTTTCAAAATGTCTTCCAAAGGATATTCTTTGTCGACAATAGTTTTAGATTCGATGTCGTAATCTACTACAACTTTAGGTTCTTCTGGGATGCTATCACGTTTCTTTTCTTTTGTAAGAATGTCGGATACCATTGTAATTCCGGCTTTGTCTGAAGAAATACAAGGCCCACCAACGCATCCGCCTTCACAAGCCAAAGCTTCTATAAATATTGTTTTATCAAGTTTTTCAGGGTTAAGATTTTTTAATGCTCTTTGAAGTGAACTTAATCCGCAAACTTCTAATAATTGAACATTATCATTTATTCCTGATTTTCTAATTGTTTGGTTCATTCCGCCATCAATTGGGTACAAAGTTCCCTCAAAAGCTGATTCTGGTACAAACTTAAATTTGTTATCTCTTGCAACTTTTGTGATGTCGATAATTTCTTCATTAAACCACATTCTTAATTCTTCGAATGTGAGTGCAACATCAAACAAGCCTGAATATGTAACTTCGTTTTTCTTTCCGATACAAGGTCCAATAAATACAATCGAAATGTCTTCGCCATAAATGTCTTTTAGCATTTTAGAGTGCGTCATTAATGGTGAGCCGATAGGTGTTATGTATTTGGTGAACTCTGGCATGTATAGTCTTATGTAATCAACTATTACTGGACAAGCGCTTGAGATAAATAATCCGTTTTCTGTTGAGTTAAGCATTTGGGCTGTTTTGATGGAAACTTCTTGAGCTCCAAGTGCTGTTTCTGATACATCTTTAAAACCTAATTGTTTTAAAAGTGCAATCATTTTTTCTGCAGAGTTTTCAAACGAAGCACGCCAGCTTGGTGCTAGTGATACGTAAACATCTTTCTGCGCTCTGATTAAATTCTTTGCCTTGTCGATGTCTGTGCGAACCCTTTTTGCGTTTGCAGGACAAGTTTTTACGCAGTTCCCGCAAGCTATACAACGCTCTGGTATAACTGATGCGTGACCGTTTTCAATTTTAATTGCTTTTACCGGACATTCTCGGATACATTTGTAGCAATCGTGACACTCGTTTGAAAGTGTGTAAACCGGATAATTGATATTCATTTTAACCCCATTGTCTTTGTTATTTGTTTAATCTTTTTCGGATGCAAAAATCAGTTTGTTATTTAATTGCTGTTAGTCCATCCAATATGTCTTTAAGTTTTTCTTCATTAACTTCGGTGTATTCAACCCCGTTGATAATGATGTTTGGACCTGTTACACATTTGCCTTCACAACGTGAACCACATAAGTCGATTTTTGCATCAAGTCCGTTTTCGTTTATATAATTCTCAAGAAATTCCAAGTTTGCATCGTTTCCTCTTGCAAAACATGAACTTCCCATACATACGTTTATATTAAGCTTTGTCATACTACCTCTGAAATGTATATTTAATACGTGTTTATACCCATATTTTACTGCAAGATTTTTTTTAAAGCAAGTGGAAAAAATTAAAAACCCCTCATATTTGAGGGGCTTTCTTTAAATTTACACTAACCTGCTCTTTACTACTTCTTCTTTTCTTTTTTCACCTTACGCTTTTGAGGAATTAATAGACTAAATTTTGCAAGGCAAAAATCTTAATAATTTTTGGACATTCTATTGTCACAAAATTCTTATTAAGATTTTTGTATAAATTTTCACGACATACCTCCATGAATGTTATTCATCTCGATAGTTTGTATATAAGTTTTCATATTTTCCCCTGATAAAAATAATGTATAGACTGGTTTGTTTGATTTTGAATTGATAATTTGAAGCGTCGTTGCTAATTATTTTGAATATGCTTTACCGCCTAAATTTTTGTGGATTGCGTTGATTTTTTCAAAGATTTTTTCATCATCTCGCCACCAAGCATCAAGTTCTTTTTTAACTTCGTTGTACTCGGTTGAAATGTCTACGCCAGCTTCGTCAGCTTTTGCTTTTAATGCTTCCAAAATTTGATTTGTCATAAATGCTCTATCATCACCCCAGAAAATATCTCCGTATAAGCTTTCAAGCATTGATTCTCCATCAAATTCTGCAGCTTTTGTTTTGTTCCAAGCGTCAAGAGTTTCCATAACATTATCTTTGTTGATAGCTTTGATTGCATTTACAACATCTTCATCGTTTGTGCCCCAGCCGTCAACTGCGTCATAAATCTTATTGGCAATTGCTGTGCCTGCTTCTTTACTCTTGTCACTAGTTACGTAGAATGATTGAGAGTATTGTTGTGCATAAGGTGTTTTTGCCTTATCTTCAGATGCTTCAGGATTTTCTTCAGCTGTAGGTGTTCCGTTTTCTCCGCCTTCAGCTGCTGGTGCTCCTTCTTCGCCTTTAACTTTTGGTGTTCCTTCTCCGCCTTCAGTTGCTTGAGTTCCTTCTCCAGTTGTAGGTGTAGCAGGTGTTCCTTCTTCGCCTTCAGTTGCTTGAGTTCCTTCTCCAGTTGTAGGTGTAGCAGGTGTTCCTTCTTCGCCTTCAGTTGCTGGTGTTTCTTTATCTTTGTTTTTAAGTTCTTTGCAAATCGCTGTTGATACTTTTGATGCAGTTTTGCAAAGTTCTTTAACTTCTTTTTCGATGCCTAATAATTCTTCTAACAAAAGACCTTTATTTTCTTCTGGGTCGTTTAATCTTTCTGTTAAAGTTTCCATTTTTGCTTCTAAAGCTTTAATTTGGTCAACAACTTCTTGAATTCTTGCTTTTTGGTCATCATTCAAGTCTTCGTTTTTCAATAAAGTTTCTGTTTGAGTGTGGATAGATTTCAATGAAGAACAAACGTAAGAATAAACAGAGCCTGTTTTGATGTTGATACATAATTCGCTTACGTAATCTCTAGCACGTTGCATCCCTGCTTGAATAAGTCTTGGGTCAGTTTGGTTTTGGTTAAGTGGGATTGAATATGTAGGATCCCATTGGCTTACGTGATTAGGATGGAAAATCCCGTGCATTAATCTAGCTTGTAATGGAGTGAAATCACTTGGCATTACGTTGAATTGAATGCTATCACCGTAGCTTGTTGTGTAACCGTATGGTCCCATCATGTTAAACAAGTATGGATTTATTAATCCGTAACTAGAATTCATTGATAATCTCCTTAATTATTCCCGTACTTATATAAAGGTTTTTATTCAGAGATTATTGCTTTTTTATATAAAAATATCTTAATATTTATTTACAATTGAGAGAAATGTTTGACTAAATCTTCTCTTGTTAAGTGGGGCGCAATGTCCTTAATGCAAGTGACTTCGGTAGTTTCAACTTTTTCATCAAAGATTTTTTCTAAAAGGTCTTTGTTGTAATCCATTAATATTGAACCGTGTTGTAATATGTATCCATTTTTTCGGCATTGCGCAGAACCTATAAGTTTTTTACCTTGATAGCAAAGGTCTGCACCTGTTGAGATGAGCATACAGTAGTCAAATTTTGTTTTTACGGCTTTTTGAGCGCCAAAATCTGTGTGAATTCCTATTGCATCAAGTTTATCAATTAAAATTTGAGAAATTTCCTTGTATGATTCAACCACGTTTTCGCCGTGTTCAAGATAGTCAATTGGGCAAATAAATGAATATGTAAGTTCATCATCGTGAAGTAATGCTCTTCCGCCAGTGAGGCGTCTTACTACGTCGATATTGTTATCTTTTATTAGTTGTTGGTTAATAAAGTCATCTTTTTGGTTTCTACCCAAAGATATGCAGGCTGGTGACCAACCGTAGAGTCTAAAAATAGCGTCTTTAAACTGGGTGTCAATTGCCCAATCTAATAAATCGCTGTCTATTTGCATGTTTTCTGCGCCTGTTTTAACTTCGTATGGTATAAATTTCATTAGTTTAATTCTTCTTTATCTCTTTCGTTCAAAGTTTTTTCAAATTCAATAAATGTTTCGTTCCCAACAAATTGCTCAAGTGCTGCACGTTTTGCCATATAATCAGCTTTTGCTTTTGTCTGGGCATCTATTGCAGAACGATAATATGCGTCTGTAATCATAATGATTTCTCTTGATTCGTCTTGAGCCATATCGTAATTCTTTTTGCGCTGGATTACAACTTTATCTAGTAAACCTAGCATTTTTCTTGCTGTCATATAGTTGTAATAAAGGTTTACTGTTGTTTGCTGTAGTTCTTCAATCTTTCTTACCAAAATAATCATATCGGCATCAGTTACACGTGTATACTTGTAATTGAGGGCTTTTGTGTCTTGGGACATAATTCCTAGAATGTTTCCGCTTAACATTGAACCTGTTGCGATTAGAGGGTTTCCAATCCCTGCACCAACAAGAGTCGACATACTTGCGATTGTCGTAAGTACTTTTTTTACGGATTTTTCATCAGGTTTGTCTTCATCAGGGTTTGAAAGTTTGTATAGCGCAAACGCTATGGTGTCACTCTTTGAAGCTGCTCCACGCCACAATAATGACAAATCTCCCATCATAACTTTTTCATCATAAGATAATTCTCTTGCGACTTCGCTTGAAATCTTTTTGATGCTTAAGTCTGCGTAGGTTAAGTCGTCAATTGCATATTCATTTTCTTCTTTTGTAATATATTCTTTTTCTATTTTTGGTGTTTCAACATATTTTTGTTCTGGAAGTTCTGATAGCCCTGTTCTGTATGCAGGTGGCATTGGAGAAGTTAGTTCTTCGTAAGTGACGGCAAATGCGGGCATGTTAATTGAAAGTAGAATTAATAATGCTAGTAGTTTTTTCATTATTTACCTCCTTTCATTAATTCAGAGTTGAAGTTGTATTGATATAGGTTTAAATTATCTACAACTTTTTTCCCAGCCATTCGCTGAAGTTCCAAGTGGTATTTTTTTGCGTTTTGCAAATAGTAAAATTCTTCTAACGCCATATTGTCATACAAAGAAGATGATATTGTTATTTCTAACAAATCTCCTGCTTCTAGTGCGTTAGTGTAGTTTTTATTGTACAAAAGCAATTTTGCACGTGTTTCTTTTAGTTGGGTTAAAGAGCTTTTGTAGTTGTAATAAGCGTCAATGATTTTGTCTTGAAGATTTTCAATCAAACCCGCAAGCTCGATTAATTCAGTATCTGTTAAAGGAATTTCGGTCGGGATATTCTTTTTGTTAACAAGGTTTTGCGCTAATCTGCCCGCCGCAAACGCTGTTGTCTGTGTCAAATAATCTCCACCTGCCATCATTGGTGCAAATGATGCTCCTGCAATTACGGCATTCAGAGTCTTTGCCATTAGTGAAGAATGTATTCTTCTTTGGCTTTCCGGTGTTGCAAGTTTTTTTAGTGCAAATCCTATTACCTGATTGTTTTCGACTGTGCCTTTCCAGAGATTTTCAATATCTTCAAGGTCTTTTTCTCTTTGCATCGTGATGAGTTCTTGCATAATTTGCTCATCTGATACAACTAGCGATTTCTTTAATTGAACTTCGTTTTTAGGAATTTCAATTTTTTGCTCCTCAACTTTCTCTAGAGTTATCTCATCTTGAGCAATTACAGGCACTCCCAACATTAAAATCAACAATAATAAAAGCTTTCTCATATCAATATTTATAACACAACCAAATAAATAAATCCAACGATTGATATTTCTCTACTCCAAACGGTGGTTATCCTAATAGGGGCGCAAAAGTATAATTAAAATAAGAAAAGAGGCTAATTTTGAAAAACGATAATACTTTTAACAAGTCAAAATATATGACTACCAAAATAGGTAAAGCAACCCCTGATTTTTTTGAACGTGCGGATGAACTTTTACGCCAAAAATCTTATAAAGAAGCTGCTTCTAACTATTTAAATGCTATTTTAATCTCAAGAGAAGATGCAAAATCTTACTATGGACTTGGGATGTGCTATAAAAATACAAAAAATTATTCTAAAGCTATTAAATACTTTGAAAAAGCAACTGAATTGGATGAAAACTATTTCGATGCGTTCTTTGAACTCGGAATTTGTCACCTTCTGCAAGGGATTCCTTGTGGCGCAATAAAAAACTTCGTTCGTGCAATACAAATTAATCCTAATAATCCTGATGCTATTTTGCAGTTAGGTATTGCGCACGAAACTTGTGAAGAGTACGATATGGCATTGATGATTTACCAAAAATTAATCGAAAATTCGCCTGAATTTATTAAAGCTTATGAACATAAATCAGCTTTGTTGATGAAAGTCGGAAAATATAAAGAAGCATCTCATATTTTAAATGAACAAATTAAACGCAATCCTAGTGATACCGATGCTTTTGCAGGTATAGGCGTTTGCTTTGATAAGTTAGGTAAAAAAGCAGATGCGCAGAGATATTACAGAAAATTCTTACAGGCAAATCCGCTTTCTGCTCAAGCTCAATTTATTAAGTCAAGGTTGGAAAAATTAAAATCCTTAACAGGTGCTAAATCAAGTAAATTTAGTATTGTTTAAGTTTAAATTACAATAAAAAAAAGATGGTTTTAAAACCATCTTTTTTATTTTTTCCTTTTTATCCTATTAATTAAGCAACGACTTTTGATACGAAGTTTGTTATTTCAAAAAATGTGTCTTTTACAAATTCTTTTGCCAATGTTGAAACTGGTCTGTTTTCTAAACAATCAAATACGTAGTAGATTGGGTCTTTTGAGTTGTTAAATCTCATTCTTCTATCGTTTTTGTCTAGATATGTGAAATCTTCGTATGAATTTCCTCTTACGCTTTTACGTTTAGTTCTTTTTCTTATTAATGTTCCGAATTGTCCGTTTCCGTTTGTATCGTTCTTTGAACCTGTTGTGTTTGGTAACATCTTTTAGCTCTCTTTCTTTATTTCTCTCTTATGTATATATAAAGTATATAACTCTTAAAAAATTGACTTTTTCATTGTCGTTTTGTAAAGAAATGTTAATAAAATAAATAAAAGCCCGTAGAAATAAGTATTTCACGGGCTTCGTTTGGAAATTTGGGGGTGTATTATAAATTTTATTGTTTAGTTTCGTTTAATTCTATTGACGCTTTGGTTTCTTCGTCAAGTTCTAAATCTATTTCGGTTTCTTGGTTTACAAGGTTTTTACCAATAGCTTTTTCCAGTGCTGATTTTGCTGAATTATATTGATAAAGAGCGTTGTAGTAGTTTAATTGCGCAGATTGGTATGTTGTTTGCGCTTCTTTAAGCTCAATTGGGTTGGCTTCGCCTACTCTGTATCTGCCGTAAGAAAGTTCATAGTTTTCTTTTGCTTGTTTTACCTGCAAAATCGCTACAGGAATTTGATTTTTCTTTTCAATAAGTTTTAGGTATGCGTTTTGAATTTCTAAATAGATATTGTTTTGCGTGATTTGAGCATTAGCAAGTTCTTTGTCATAAAGGTATCTTGCTTCTTTGATTTCGTTCTTTATAAGCATACCGTTTATTGTTGGGAAATTAAGATATCCGCCAAAGTTGTAACCGTAGTTGGAATTCCAGCTTCCGCCACCTCTTTGGTATTGACCTTCTACTGAAATTGTAGGGAAATATGATTTTTTAACTAGCTTAAGGGTTTGTTTTGCTGCTTCTACTTTTGTTTCAGCAAGTCTTAAGTCAGGTCTAGATTCTCTAGCTATGTCAACTGCGCTTTTTAGAGTTATGTCTACTGGAGTGTAGCGAAGTCTTTCTTGAATAGAGTATTCATCTATAAATGGTACTCCCATAACGTTGTTTAATTGTGCTATGGCAAGGTTTACAGCGTTGCTTGCTTGAATTAGTTGGAGTTTTGCATTACTCAAGTTAGATTCTGCAATTGTTACGTCAACTTTTGGGTTCAAGCCGATTTCATAGAAGGCTTTTGCTTGGTCGTAAAACATTGTGTACTGTGCCACTGTTGTTTCTGCGACTCGTTTTGCCTCGTATGCGTACAAAAGATTGAAATAAGCATCTTTTGTTTTGTATATTACAGTATTGATAGTTTCTGATAGTGTGGATTTTTGTCCTTCGTATTCTAGGCGTCTAATGGTTGCTTGGTTTTGGGTCACGCCAAAGTCATATAACATTTGTTGTAACGTAATTTGTCCTAAAACGTAGTAATTGAAAGTTAAATTACGTCCCAATGCGTCTGATAATTGTAATTGACGGATTTTGGTATAACCAGTCTGCCAACTAAATTGTGGAAAATAGTTTGACCAAACCTGCTTAATCCTTGTGTCAGAAGCTAATACATCATGGAATGCGGCGTTGATTTGCGGGTTATTGCCCAACGCAATTTCAAGACAACGTTCTAAAGAAAGATTAATCGTTTTTTCTACTGAACCTTCAATGACGATTTGTTTTTCGTCATCTTTAGTAGGTAATACTGATTCTGCCTGTGGATATTCTTTAGGATTAATTTCATTTCCAACTTCTTGGGCAATTTCATCTGCGAATGAAATTTGTCCAAATCCTAGTATTAAACAAAGTGTTAATATTTTTTTTAGCATAGTTTTATTAGATTTCCTTATTTTGTTTTTCAAGTTTTTTTTGTCTCATCTTTTTTGCAAGGTTGTTTGTTTTTTCTTTAAATCTTTCGACTAATACGTAGAATGCTGGTACTAGGAAAGTTCCAAGAAATGCTACTGCAATCATACCGCCTGTTACTGTCATACCTACAGAGTTACGGCTGGCTGCACCTGCGCCTTTCGCAAATACAAGCGGTAACAAACCTAGAATGAACGCTATGTTTGTCATCATTACCGCTCTAAAACGGAGTCTTGCCGCTTCCATTGCGGCGTCAATGTAGTGCATTCCTGATTCTTTTGCGTCCTTCGCAAATTCGATAATCAAGATTGCTTGTTTTGTTGATAGACCGATTAACATTACAAGTCCGATTTGTGCGTAAATATCTAATGATAAGCTTTCAAATGTGCTGAATATACCTGATGTGTATTGGAAGAACAATGCTCCAAACAATGCTACTGGAGAAATTAATAATACTGCTATCGGTAACATCCAGCTTTCGTATAGACCTACCAAGAATAGATAAATAAATACTAATGACATTGCAATGATTGGTAAGATTTGTCCTGAAGATTCTTTTTCTTGTAGGGAACTTCCTGACCAAGCATATCCCATATCTCTTGGGAGTACTTCGTCTGAAATTTGTGACATAATGTTGATTGCGTCACCTGAACTTATTCCAGAACGAGTCATACCGTTGATTGTAATTGCTGGGTACATGTTAAATCTTGTCAAACTGTATGGTCCAACGATTTCTTTAACTTCTACCACGGATGTTAAAGGTACCATTTTCCCGCTGTTGTTTTTTATAAAGATTTTATCCAAATCCGCAGGTTTTTCTCTGAATTCAGATTCTGCTTGTAAATATACACGGTAAACACGTCCGTATTTATTGAAGTCGTTTACGTAAGATTTACCGAAATAACCTGCTAATGCTGTGTAAATTTCTGACATCTCAACGCCTTGAGCCATAGCTTTGTCGGCATTAACATCAATCAATAACTGTGGTAAGTTAGCGGTGAACGAAGTGTATACAAGCTGGAATGCAGGGTTTTTGTTTGCTTCTGCAATAAGTTTATTTGCCTCGTCATAAAGCTCTTGAGGTGTTCTATCACCTTTGTCTAGTAGCTGATATTCAAAACCTCCGAACATACCTAAACCTGAAATTGATGGAGGTGAAAATACCGCAATTTTTGCCGATGGATAATTTGAGAATTGAGCTTGCATTTTACCCATAATGCTTGGCATAGACAATTCTTTAGTCTTTCTTTCAGACCATTCTGTGAGTTCTGCAACAATAAGCGCTGTGTTTTCTCCAGAAAAACCTACTAGCGTAATTGTGTTTGCTACTCCAGGTATTTTCAAGATTTTTTGTTCAATTTCGTTTGCAACAATGTTTGTTCTTGATGCTGAAGAACCGTCTGGAAGCTGAATTTGTGCAAAAATAGCGCCTTTGTCTTCTGTCGGTAAAAATCCTTGTGGGATTAATTTGCCTAAAAATATTATAAAACCAATGATTATTAAAAATACTAAAATAGTAGCCTTTGATGAATCAATAAAGAATTTTGCACCTATTAAATATTTATCTCTAACTTTGTTAAACCATTCGTCAAATTTTCTAATAAATACAAAATCGCTTTGTTCATCTCCTGATTTCAATATCATTGAGCAAAGGGCAGGAGCTAGTGTAAGCGCAACGACAGTTGATAAACCAATTGAAGAAGCGATACATAAAGCAAATTGTCTAAACATTTGACCTGTAATACCGCCCATAAATGATACAGGAACAAATACTGCCATCAATACTAATGATGTTGCTATAACTGCGCCCAAAACCTCTTGCATAGTGATTTCTGTTGCTGTTTTTCTATCCTTACCCTCTTGAATGTGGCGTTGAGTGTTTTCCAAAACAACGATAGCGTCGTCTACTACAAGACCTACTGCCAATACTAATCCGAATAAGATTAATAGGTTGATAGAAAATCCAAGAAGATTCATAAATATAAATACCCCGATTAATGAAACAGGGATTGCGCAGAAAGGAATAAATGCAGCTCTTGCACTACCCAAGAATAAGTATGTTACAAGCCCTACAAGGATTACTGCAAGTCCGATTGCATGGATTACTTCGTTAATAGATTCACGAACGAATTCAGTTTCGTCACGTTGGATTTTGTATTCAATACCTTGTGGGAAACCTTTTGAAAGTTCTGCCATTTTTTTGCTAATTTTGTTAGACAAGTCAATTGCGTTTGCTTCTGGCAATTGGCTTACTGAAATGATTGCAGATTGTCTTCCGCCTATTCTTGAGAAATATGAATAACTTTCTGCACCTAGTTCAATTCGTGCTATATCTTTCAACTTGATTTGTGAACCATCAGGTTTAGAACGTACGATAATGTCTTCAAATTCTTTAACATCGTGTAAACGACCTTTTGTTCTCATTGTAAGTTTAATCATTTGTTTGTTTTTCATAGGTTCAACACCTAAATCACCCGCAGGGCTTTGTGTGTTTTGGTATTGAATGGCTCTACTAACTTCGGAGATTGATACCCCAAGGTTAGCCATCTTTGTAGCATCAAGCCATATTCTCATTGAATAATCTGATGAGCCGAATACTTGAACCTGACCTACACCTTTGATACGTGCAAGTTCATCTTTAATATATATAGATGCGTAGTTTGCAACATACAAAGAGTCGTATGTGTGGGTTGGTGAGTTTACTGAAATCATCATCAACCCTGGACCACCTGTGGATTTTTTAACCATAAGCCCGTATCTTTTTACTTCTTCTGGTAAACGTGGTGTAACCAGTTGAAGTTGGTTTTGTACGTTTACTACCGCCATATCAGGGTCAGAGCCGATGTTGAAGTATAAAGTCAGTTTATAAGAACCGTTTTGAGATGTTGATGACATATAAATCATGTCTTCAACACCGTTCAATTGAGCCTCGATTGGCGCTGCAATTGTGGATTCAATTACGTCAGAACTCGCACCTGCGTATGTAGCTGTAACAATTACTTGTGGAGGAGTAATTGATGGGTATTCTTCCAGTGGAAGAAGTTTAATCATTAACATACCCGCAAGTATTATGACCAAAGATATTACGATTGATAGCTTTGGTCTGTTTATAAATAAATTACCTTTTTTTTCTGCCATATCCCTTTTATTTAACAGCTTGCGTACGGGCAGGCTGTCCCTTTCTCTTTTTTATATATATTTGAATCTTTTTTGTTATTTCTTTTTTTCGTTTTCAGCATCTTGAGCTTTTTGAGCTTCTGCTTGTTCTTGTAGTTTTATTTGTTCCATTTCTTCTGCAGTGATTATTGTTATAGGAAGTCCTGGTGCAACTTTTTGTAATCCGTCAGTTACGATTCTGTCGCCTTTTTTAAGCCCTTCTGCAACAATCCAGTATGAGCCGTCTTGTCCGTTTGTTTTGATGTAAGTTAATTGAGGCAAATCTTTTTCATCAATTGTGTATACAAATTTGCCTGCTTGGTTTTCTTGTACCGCTGTTTGAGGTACTACAGGAACATTTGATGGCTTATTTGCGTATAATTTTACTGTCAAAAATTCTCCAGGAATAAGAATGTTATTTGTATTTTCAAAAGTTGCTCTCATTGTTATAGTACCTGTTGATTGGTCAACTTTGTTGTCTTGAAAATCTTGTACGCCCTCAATGTTATATTTTTCACCGCTTGGCATAAATAATTCTACTTTTCTGTTTGAGTTGAATTCGCCGTCAGAATTTGCTAGCAAAGCATAGTCGCTAGAATCTAGTGGGAATGTTACATAAATAGGGTTTGTACTGTTGATTGTTGTTAACGCTCCAGTTGAAGGTGTTACGTAGTTACCTAAAGTTACGTTAATGATACCAACACGACCGTTTACCGGAGATTTTACCATTGTGTAACCTAATATGCGTTGAGCATCGCTGTAACTTGCTTCTGCTGATGAAAGTTGTGCTTTTAGGGCATCTCTTTGTGAAAGCATTTGGTCATATTGTGATTTTGCAATGTAATCTTTTCCAACAAGTTCTTGGGCTCTAGCTAATTGTTTTTCAGCGTATGTTAGTTGAGCTTTTAAATTTGCAACGTTTGCTTGTGCCATTTTTGCAGCATTATCGTATTCAGTCGGCTCTATTTGGAATAATGTTTGCCCTTGAGCTACGTAGTCGCCCTCTTTAAAATAGCTTTTTGTTAAGTAACCTGAAATACGTGCAAGCACATCTACTCTGTATTTTGAAACAACTCTTCCTGGAGCCTCAAAAGTTCTTATGATACTGTGTTCGTCAATCTCGTCAACGGTTACTTGTGGGGCAGGTTTGTTTTTCATTTCTTTGTTTGTTTTTATGGTATTTATAACCGTTCCACTGTAACGTAAAGCTATTGCGCCTAGCAAAATCGCAAGTATTATAATTATACTTTTCTTCATTTTCTCTCTCCTGATAAGTCTGTTGTATTGTGTTGCTTTTACAACACTATAATTATACAGTCTTTATATCAAAAGGCAATATTTTTACAGAAAAATTTATATTAAATTGGATAACAGGAGTAACCGAGTTGTTTAGATGTTTAGTTTATTGAGGTCTATTTCACAAATAGTCTTTTAAGATATTTCAACCTGTTGAAGTATTTTCTGTAAAGCTAAACTTCTGTGAGAGATTTTATTTTTTTCTTCTTCTGACATTTCTGCCATTGTTTTGTCTGTACCTTTTACTATAAACACAGGGTCATATCCAAAACCGTTGATGCCTGATTGGCTTGTTGAAATTTCGCCGTGACATTCACCTTTTGATAAGCATTCAATCTCTCCTTGTGGATTAATCAAAGTCATTGCGCATACAAATTTTGCATTACGATTAGATGCGGTTTTTATTGCGTCAAGAAGTTTGTCAATCCTTGCTTGAGGAGTGTCGGCATATCTTGCAGAATGAATTCCAGGCTCACCATTTAACGCTTCCACACAAAGCCCTGAATCGTCGGCAAGTGTGTATTCTCCAGTTAATTTGTTTGCTTCTCTAGCTTTGATTAAAGAATTTTCTTCGAAGGTCTTGCCATCTTCGATTGGGTCAAAATTTAAGGATTTGTCGATTGGCAAAAATTCAATATTATTGTAACCATAAAGATTTGCAATTTCCTTGATTTCTTCGACTTTGTGCGGGTTTTGGGTTGCAATAATAATTTTCATAATCCGAAATTCTCCTGTTTTTTGAACCTGAATTCTTATATCTAATTTTTATTTGCCAAAGCGTCTTTGGCGGGTATAAAATTCTGAAATAGCTTCTGCAAGTGCGTTTTTGTCAAATTCAGGCCAGTATCTTTTTGTAACTATTATCTCAGAATAAGCGATTTGCCATAATAAATAGTTCGAAACCCTCATTTCTCCACCAGTTCTGATTAATAAGTCAGGGTCTGGAATGTCTTTTGTATAAAGATTTTTGGAAATAACTTCTTCTGAAATTTCGTCAGGTGTTATGTTTCCAAGTTTAATTTCTTTTGCCAATGTTTTGACAGCGTTTACTATTTCATCTCTTGCGCCATAGTTGAATGCGATTTGAAGATTTACTCCAGTATTATTTTTTGTTGTTTCTACTGCATTTTTTAAAATATTTTGGAGTTTGTCACTTAATTTTGCTGTATCACCAATAAAGCTTATTACAACATTGTTTTCGTGCATCTCTTTCAATTCATTTTGCAATGTAGCGCCAAGCAAATCCATTAAAAAGTTAACTTCTTCAGGTGAACGATTCCAATTTTCGGTTGAAAAAGCGTAAACCGTAAGATATTTTACTCCAAAATCGTCGCAAGCTCGCATTATTGTTTTTAGAGAATCGACACCTTTTTTATGTCCAAAAGCAGAAGGCAAATTTTTTTCTTTTGCCCAGCGTCTATTTCCATCCATAATAATTGCAATGTGTTTTAGGTTGGTTTCTTTTACTATCTTTGAAATCTCTTTATATTGAATTTCTGTTGGCATATTTAATATCCTCTGTGCATAAATTATACACTAAAAATATTCAACAAAAAAGGACATCTTTTTAGATGTCCTTTTTAAATTTTAATTGTTTTTATTATGAACAACCAGAGTATCCACATTTCAAACAGATGAAGCAACCTTCTGCCATTTGGATTTCGTTTCCGCATTCAGGGCATTTAACTGTTTTGATTTCACCTGTTGGGTTGTATTCTTCTTCAACAACTTCTTCTACTACTTCAACAGTTTTCATAGATTTTTCAGCTTCAACTTGAGCTTCAGATTTTTTAGAATCCAAGTTCATTGGTTGGAATTGACGGCTGTTGTTTCTGTAAACAGTGATACCTTTCAAGTTGTTTTCGTAAGCCAATATGTATGCTTCTTCGATATCTTCTCTTGTAGCGTGTTCTTCAAAGTTTACAGTTTTTGAAACAGCGTTGTCTGTGTGAAGTTGGAATGCCGCTTGCATTTTTACGTGCCAGTAAGGTGAAACATCGTGAGCTGTTGCAAAGATGTGTTTAACTTTTTCTGAAACGCCTGCAACGTGAGCTACAGAACCTGTTTTTGCTATTTCTTTCATTAATTCTTCAGAGTAGAAACCGTGTTTCACTGCGTATTCTTTGAAGATAGGGTTAACTTCAAGCATTTCAGTTCCGTCCATAATTAATCTTGAGAATACAAGACCGAATAATGGTTCAACACCGCCAGAAGCACTTGCTATCATAGAAATTGTACCTGTAGGTGCAATACAAGTTGTAGTTGCGTTACGGATACCGTATTTTTCGATTTGAGCATCTAATTCAGCCCATTGAGCGTCTGAAATTTTGCCTGCAGATTTTCCTTTGTATTTGTTGTAAAGGAAGTTTTTACCGTCGTAGATGCTACCTTTAAAGTTGTTAAATCTGCCTCTTTCTTTTGAAAGTTCAATAGATTCACATTTAGATTCATAATCAATGAATTCCATAATTTGTGAAGCTAAAGTTGTACCTTCTTCTGAATTGTAAGACAAGCCCATTTTCATAAGCATATCAGCCCAACCCATTACACCAAGACCGATTTTTCTGTTGTTTTGTACCATTTCAGAAATTTGTGGGAGTGGGTAGTTGTTTACTGCAATTACGTTGTCTAGGAATCGGATTGCAGTTCTTGTTGTTTTGGCAAGTCTTTCCCAGTTAATAACGTTTCCTGATGGAGTTTCATCAATCATTCTGCCAAGGTTGATTGAACCAAGGTTACAAGCTTCGTAAGAAAGAAGTGGAACTTCACCACAAGGGTTTGTTGATTCGATAGCACCAACGTGTGGAGTTGGGTTGTCATAATTCATTTTGTCGATGAATACGATACCTGGTTCACCGTTTCTCCAAGCTCCGTCAACGATTAAGTCAAATACTTTTTTTGCACTCATTTTTGCAACAACTTGTTTGTTTTGTGGATTGATTAAATCGTAATCAGTGCCAGCTTTTAAAGCTTCCATAAACTTGTCTGTAATTGCAACAGAAATATTGAAGTTATTTAATTTGTTGTTATCTGATTTGCAGTGTATAAAATCAAGGATATCTGGGTGGTCAACTCTTAAGATACCCATATTAGCACCACGTCTAGTACCACCTTGTTTTACGGCTTCAGTTGCAGCGTTGAAAACTTCCATAAATGATACAGGACCTGATGATACACCCATTGTAGAACGAACTACGCTATTTTTAGGGCGAAGGTTAGAGAAAGAAAAACCTGTACCACCGCCTGATTTGTGAATAAGTGCAGTGTTTTTAACTGTTTCAAAGATACCTTCCAAGCTATCTTCAACAGGAAGTACGAAACAAGCTGCTAATTGACCAAGTTCTCTACCAGCATTCATTAAAGTTGGTGAGTTTGGCATAAAGCAACCGCTTGTAATAAATTCATAGAATCTATCTGTAAGTTTTTCAACATCTGCTGATGTTGCGCCGAATTTCAAATCGCCTTCTGCGATAGCTTTTGATACACGTCTGAACATATCTGACGGTTTTTCTGTACAATTGCCGTCTTTATCTCTTTTCAAGTATCTTCTTTCAAGAACTTTAATTGCGTTTTCGGATAAGTTCAATTTTTCTTCCACTAAGTTCACACTAACCTCCATATATGAATCTTCTTACTTAAATTTTTAAACCTAATCATCCCCATAAATAAAAAATATTTAAAGCATGGTTTATTAAACAATGATACATCAATTTCAAAAGGCATGCAACATGGAACTTCAACTATTACAAAATTGTTACTTGATTAATTTTGGAAATTCTGTTTCTGAATTGCGGTTGTGAATTTCGCCAGTAACAGTTTCTAGTTCAGGTAGAATTTTAATTTTTGAATCTGTGATGAATAAATCTCCATTAATTCTTTTTAGTGAGTTAAATTGCATATCATCACAGTTGCACATCCACGCATTAAACCCGATGGATTCAAGTTGTGGAGCTTCTTTAAAGTTTTCTGGGAATTTAGCTGAAAGCCCAATAGATTTGAGTTTTGGTAATCGGCGCATTGGACTATTATTAAAGTATGCGTTATGTCCAATTTCTTCCAAATCTTCCAAGACTTCTAGAGATGAATACATAAAATCTCCATCTCGTTCAATTTTTTTCAGGCCAGCAAGTAATTTATTTTCATTAATTCCTAAATCTGTATATGAATAATGTTTGCTAGGTTGATTGTAATGAGAAAGAATAAGTTTCCCATCTTCGTCAAAGTTTGCTCTTATGTTAAACAGTGCAAACAGTCTTTTCCTATCATTTTTTTTAATTAAAGGTTCTATTTTTGTTTTTAATTCAATGTAAGTTTTTTTTGCTTCTTTTGCCTCTTTAATTTTTCCTTTGATTAAGTTTGGGTCTAGCCCTTCTTTATTTATAAAATCAATAACATTGTCAATTTCATCGACAGGAATATATCCATTATTTTTTTTGCCTTGAATTTCGTCTATTGAGTCATTGATTAATCTTATGCAAACTTTTGGTTTACCTTTTTCGAGATAAATATACATATCTCCTGCAGAAAGATATGGTCTTGCGTGAGTGAATTTTGTGCACCAAGTCCTGTGAGAAAGTATTTTTAATTTTTCAACGTTTAAGTCGAAATTTGTATCGTCGTTGTCGGCGGATGGGATTTTTACCCACTTTGTTTCATCTGAGTTTGTAATAGTTTCGACATCTTTTGTGACGATATTGCGCAAATTCTCTCCGTAAACTTTTCCAAAATTGAAAGAATATCCTTTTATTTCTGACATATTTTTTCTAATTTGTCTTAAGGTTTCTAACAATGCTTTTGGGTATAAAATTGGTGGAATATCTTTGTTAGTTTTGCTTAAATTTTTAGTGATGCCGTCAGCGATAATTAGAGATAATGCAGGATTGTTTTTGTAGCTTTCATCTCTTGTAAAAAAGCTATTCCAGCCTTCTAGAATGTCAATTCTTTCTGCTGAAATTATGTGGTCATTTGTTTTGTATTGTTCTGCTCGCAATGTTTTTCTTAATCTATCTTTTGCCCATTTTTGTAAATCTTTTTTAGAATTAAATGTTTCAATTGGTGCTTTGAAACGATTAACGCATTCAAGTTCAAATCCTTTAAATGCACTTTTTTTCATAGCACAAAAATTTGGCTCTCCAATTTGATTTGTATATGGGTGGAAAGCTTTGCTATTTCTCTTATTTGGGCTAAATGTATTTAAGGTTATTTGCATTATTCTATTACTTATTTAACACAAAAATAGCGGAATAAGTGTATTTGTTACAAAATATATATGTGAAAATTAATTTATTTCTATGTTTGTAATATAATTGCAAATGAGGTGAGAATACTTGAAACATTCTAAACTTACAGCCCTGATATTTTTAGCACTTATTTTAGGTGTAGTTTTCGGACATTTTTTCCCGGAGTTTGCAGTAAAGATGCGACCGTTAGCTGCAATATTTTTACGTATGGTAAAAATGATTATAGCGCCGTTGTTGTTTGCAACTTTGGTTGTTGGTATCGCTGGGCACGGGGATACCAAACGTCTTGGGAAAATTGGGCTTAAGACAATAATTTATTTTGAAATAGTAACAACATTAGCACTTGCTATCGGTTTAACCGTTGGTAATATTTTTAAACCTGGTGTTGGTTTTGTTTCAGGTAATTCTGTTAGTTCAATACAAATGCAGGAAGCTGAACTTTTTGCATTCGCAACACCTGCACATACTTCTGTTGGTGCAATGATTACTGAAATATTCCCAACCAGTATTGTAGATGCTATGGCGCAGGGTAATTTGTTGCAAATCGTAGTATTCTCAATATTTTTTGCATTAGCAATTTGTGCAGTTGGTAAAAAAGCTGAACCTGTTATGGATTTATTGAATTCAGTTTCGCAGATAATGTTCAAGTTCACAGAATACGTTATGTATTTTGCACCATTGGGAATTTTTGGTGCTATTTCTGCAACGGTTGGCGCAAATGGTTTATCTGTTTTGAAAAACTATTGCAAAATTATAGGTTCATTATATGCGGCGTTAGCTATTTTTGTTGTTTTGGTTTTGTTTATTGCTTGTAAAATTGCAAGAATTTCTTTCAGAAATTTATTAAGAGCAATACAAGAGCCAGCATTGTTGGCATTCACAACAGCTAGTTCAGAAGCGGCATTTCCAAAAGCAATGGAAATTATGGAAAGATTTGGTGTTCCTAAAAATATAGTTGGATTTGTTATGCCGACAGGTTACACTTTTAACTTGGATGGAAGTACGTTGTATTTGGCTATGGCTGTAATTTTTTCATCTCAAATTGTTGGTATAAATCTTGATATAAATCAACAAATAGTAATGATGTTGGCATTGATGCTAACAAGTAAGGGTATTGCTGGCGTTCCGAGAGTTTCTTTGATTGTACTTGCTGGAACTTTAGCAAGTTTTGATATTCCGATTATTGGTGTTGCAATTCTTTTGGGTATAGACCAAATTCTTGATATGGGAAGAACTACTGTAAACCTTATTGGTAATTGCGTTGCAACAGTTGTGATTGCAAGATGGGAAAAAGTTTTTGATTATGATAAGATGAAAGAGTTCGTAAGGGTTTCTAAAGAAGAAGGCTTTACGTTCAAAATTGGTAAAAAAGATAACACGATAGAAAATGATATAATAGAAGGGTAACGAAAATGAGTGAAACTACAAAAGTTGAATTAAAGGACACTTTAAACCTTCCGCAAACTACGTTGGCGATGAGGGCAAATGCTACAGTTCGTGAACTTGAAATCCAAAAATTTTGGGATGAAATAAAAGTTTATGAAAAAAACTTGGCACAAAGAGATAAAACTAATAGTTTTATCTTGCATGATGGACCTCCATATTTAAGCTCTGACAAAATTCATATTGGTCACGCTTTAAATAAAATTCTTAAAGATATTCTAATTCGTTATAAATCTATGCAAGGATTTTATGCGCCATACGTTCCAGGTTATGATGCTCATGGTTTGCCTATTGAAAACGCTGTTGTGAAAAATATTAAAGGTGGACGAAATGCGCTTACTCCAACAGAATTGAGAGCAAAATGTAGAGAATTTGCTCATAAAAACTTGAAAGGACAAGAAGCTGAATTTAAACGTCTTGGTGTTTGGGGTGATTGGGATCATCCTTATTTGACAATCAATCCTGAATTTGAAGCAGAACAAATCAGAGTATTTGGAGAAATGTTCAAAAAAGGATATGTTGAAAAAGGTCTTAAACCTGTTTACTGGTGTGCATCTTGTGAAACAGCTCTTGCTGAAGCTGAAGTTGAATATGCAGATCACACTTCTACTTCTATTTATGTAAGATTCAAATTCGATAATGAAGCTACTGAAAAAATCAGTAAAATGATTAACATTTCAGGCAAAGATATATATGCAGTTATTTGGACAACTACTCCTTGGACAATTCCATCAAACATGGCAATCAGTATGCACCCAAGATTTGAATATACATTCTTTGAAAAAGGCGGAGATGTTTATGTAGTTGCGCAAGCATTGTTGGGCGCATTTTTAGCGGATGTAGAATGGGAAGAAAGTGACATCAAAGTTGTAGGTTCTTGCATTGGTCAAGATTTAGAACTTTTAAATACTACTCACCCATTAGTAAATAGAAAATCTCCAATTATTTTGGGAGAACACGTAACGCTAGATGCTGGTACAGGTTCAGTTCATACTGCTCCTGGACACGGTCTTGAGGACTATGAAGTTGGTTGTAAATATGGTATCGAAGTATTTTCACCGCTTGATAGCAGGGGTGTTTGGACAGAAGCTGTTAATGATAAAGATTTGGTAGGAGTTCCTTATTATCAAGGTAATTCTATTGTTATTGAAAAATTGAGTGCTTGCAAAGCTTTATTAAAACAACAAGATATTAACCACAGTTATCCACATTGTTGGAGATGTAAAAAGCCTGTTATTTACAGAGCTACTCCACAATGGTTTGTTAAAGTTGACAAATTCAGAGAAAAAACTCTTGAAGCAATAAAAGATATTAAATGGATTCCTGCAAATGGTGAAATAAGAATTTCAAACATGGTAGCAAGCAGAACTGACTGGTGTATTTCTCGTCAAAGAGCTTGGGGTGTTCCAATTCCGGTATTCTATTGTGAAGATTGTGGCGAAGCAATTGTTACTGATGAAACTATCAAAAACGTGGCAGATATTTTTGAAAAAGAAAGTTCTGATGCTTGGGTAAAATATTCAGCAGAAGAATTGTTACCAGCAGGATTTAAGTGTCCAATTTGTGGTAAAAACCACTTCCGTAAAGAAACTGATATTATGGATGTTTGGTTTGATTCTGGTATTACTTGGAGAGCTGTTGTTGAAAAACGTGCTCAAGAGTTAGGACACATTCCAGTTGATATGTATCTTGAAGGTTCTGACCAATATAGAGGTTGGTTCCAATCTTCATTGTTGACTGCAATTGCAACTCAAGAAAAAGCTCCATACAAATCTGTATTAACTCACGGTTTTGTAATGGACGGTGAAGGTAAGAAAATGTCAAAATCAATCGGTAACGTTGTAACTCCACAAGAAGTTATCAAGGTTTACGGTACTGATATTTTAAGACTTTGGGCAGCTTCTGTTGATTACAGAAACGATACAAAAATCGGTGATAATATTATTAAACAACTTGCTGAAATATTTAAGAAAACAAGAAACACTGCAAGATTTTTGCTCGGTAACTTGTTTGATTTTGACCCTGCAGTTGATTATGTAAAATATCAAGACTTGAAGCCAATTGATAAATTTGCATTGCACAAATTGAATAAAGTTATTGCAGAAATTACAGAGTCTTTTGAAAGCTACGAATTCTATAAATATTTCCAAGCTCTTCAAAACTTTGCAACAAATGACTTGAGTTCATTCTATCTTGATATCGTGAAAGATAGATTATACACAGCAGGCAAAAAATCGCTCTCTCGTCGTGCTTGTCAAACTGTTCTTTATGAAAACTTACAAGCGTTAGTAAGAGTTTTAACACCTGTAATGCCTCACCAAGCAGAAGATATTTGGGCAAGCGTTCCAGAATGTCAAAAAGGTGGATTAGAAAGTATCTTGCTGGCTGATTGGGTTAAAGTTACTCCAGAATGGAACAACGCTACTGTTGAAGAAGACTTCGCTAAAATCTTGAAAGCTCGTGAAGTTGTCAGCCGTGCTATTGAACCATTAAGAGCTGATAAAAAAGTTGGAAGCTCATTAGAAGTTGCTGTTTACGTAAATGTAAAAGATGACACAGTTCTAAAAGCAAATGAAGATGAACTTTGCAATATTTTTATCACTTCTCAAGCAAAAGTTGCTTCAGAAAAACCTCTAAATGTCTTGAATGAATATAAAGAAGACGATTATACAGTTTGGGTAACTGCTGCAGAAGGTGAAAAATGTGCAAGATGTTGGAAATATAGAACTCTAAATTCTGACGGAATTTGTGAAGAATGCGCAGACGCTATTAAATAGAATAAATTACAAGATATAAAAAAGGCGGTTTTTAAAAACCGCCTTTTTTCTTATTTCTTTTCTAGTTCAGGATTTTTCTTTGCATAGTAGCTAACTGGAACATAGAATTCATTTTCGTGCCTGTTTGCAAAAACTATATTTTGCATAACAGGTTTTGCACTTTCTATCAAATATTTTGATTTGTATGTGTTTTTTCTAACAAGCCCATAACCGTGACCGCCAGTCAATTTAAAGCCGTAGCCATAACCAATGTGAGAATCTACTAAAACTTTCCTAGCAGCAGCGTTTGAAATTGCTTTTTCTTGTAAATTTTTAGCAAATTCTATTGGGGAATTTAGTTTTGCGTTGTTAATATGAATAGTGTCGACTTTGAATAATTCAAGTCCAGTTGTGTCAACGTTATTTATAGCTGCTTTTGCAAATGAATCGACACGTTCAATTATGGGGAAATGTGTTTTGTGTGCAACCTTGTGGATGTTGCCTCTGCACGCATTTAGAGAAATTAACATTGTCCCTGCCACAATTTTGGTTACAGTCGTAATTTTCATAATTTATAACCTCTTATGGTGCTATTATTTTTTTAAACCAAAATTTTTGTAAAAATCAGAAATACTTTTTGTTAAAAATTTTGGTCTTTCAAGAGCTTTCATAAGAGTTGCTTTGTCAATTGTTGGTTCTTTTGTAATTGATGGTGTGAATTTGTCGCCGATTACTTTATTTAAATTTTTTTCAATAATTTCTCCGTTGTATTTGAAACTTTTTGGGGCAATTTTTGTACCAACAAATTTGTTGATGTTAGATGTTAATAAAATACTGTTCATGTTTTCTCCTTTTCTTCTATTTATATAATACATGTAAATAAATTTTTTTGCTATTTTGTGTATAATTATTTTATGAAAAGTTTGATTAATAAAGCAAAAACTACTCACGACTTAACACGGGACGAGATTCTTTCAATTTTGAAAGATGATTCGATTAATGAATATTTGTTTTCTGTGGCAGATAAAGTTCGAAAAGAGTATATTGGTGATGAGGTTTATTTGAGGGCGTTGATTGAGTTTTCAAATATTTGTCGTTGCAATTGTGTTTATTGTGGTATTCGCCGTGATAATGAAAATGTAAAACGCTTTAGGCTTACAAAAGATGAAATATTATCTTTGGCGAATTTTGCAATTCAATCAGGTTATAAAACAATTGTTCTTCAAAGTGGTGAAGATTCTTATTTTACGGCCGAAATGTTAGCTGAAATAATAAAAGAAATCAAAAAAAATGATATTGCTGTAACATTGAGTATTGGAGAGCGCTCTTTTGAAGAATATAAGCTTTTGAAAGAAGCTGGAGCTGATAGGTTTTTACTTCGTATAGAAACTACAAACCCTATTGTATATAAAAAAATGCACCCAAATATGACTTTGGAAAATCGTAAAAGATGCCTGTTTGATTTGAAAAAATTAGGCTATGAAACTGGTACGGGATCTTTAATCGGGCTTCCAGAACAAAGTGTTGAAGATTTAGCGGACGATATTTTGTTTTATAAAGAACTTGATGCTGATATGATTGGCATAGGTCCATTGATAGTGCATGTTGATACCCCTTTGAAAGGTCAAGTTGATGGTGATTTTATATTAGCGCTAAAGGTTATGGCGATAACAAGATTATTGTTGCCAAATATAAATATTCCAGCAACAACGGCTATGGAAACTCTTGTTGAAAATGGTAGATTAAAGGCTTTGCAAAGTGGTGCAAATGTTGTGATGCCAAATGTTGGTTTGGAAAATGCAAAAAAGCAATATGAAATTTACCCAGGCAAAGTTTCGGTTGATTATGAAACTTTAAAAGATGACTTAAAAAAAATTGGGCGAACAATTTCATTAAAGCGAGGGTTCAGAAACGATAATAAGTCTTTTCTTGAGTAAGATAGTAAGGCGGTGCAAAATGAAAATTTATAATAATGTTTTAGAATTAATTGGACATACTCCATTGGTTAAAATTAACAAAATGAATGATGGAGAAGCGGATATTGTTGTTAAGTTAGAGAAACAAAATCCTGCGGGTTCTGTAAAAGATAGGCCAGCTCTTTATATGATTGAAACGGCTGAAAAAGCTGGCTTAATTGATAAGGATACCGTTATTATAGAGCCAACCAGTGGAAATACTGGGATAGGACTTGCGCTAGCGTGCGCTATAAAAGGTTACAAGATGATTTTGACTATGCCTGAAACTATGAGTATTGAAAGACGTAAGCTTTTGTCTGCTTATGGTGCAGAGCTTGTTTTGACGGATGGAACAAAAGGAATGCAGGGTGCCGTTGATAAAGCAAATGAGCTTCATCAAGAAATTAAAAACTCTTTTATCCCTCAACAGTTTTCTAATCCTGCAAATCCTGAAAGCCATGTGATTTCTACTGCAGAAGAAATTTGGAAGGATACTGATGGAAAAGTTGATTTTATAGTTGCAGGTATGGGAACTGGTGGAACTATTTCAGGGATAGCAAAAGGTTTGAAAGCGAAAAATTCAAATGTTAAAGCTGTTGCAGTTGAACCAGCTTCCTCACCACTTTTGACAAAAGGTTTTGCTGGCGCTCACAAAATTCAAGGGATTGGTGCAAATTTTGTTCCTGAAAATTATGTTGCAGATTTGATTGATGAAGTTGTTGCAGTGAAAGATGAAGATGCGATTTCTTTTGCTAAAAGATTGGCTAAAGAAGAAGGTATTTTGTCTGGGATTTCTTCTGGAGCTGCACTCTGGACTGCAAATGAATTATCTAAATGTCCTGAAAATAAAGGCAAGTTGATTGTTGTTATTCTCCCAGATAGTGGTGAACGTTATCTTTCTAGCGAAATGTTTTGTTAAGCTTTGTAACGAAAAATCCATCTTCTGAAATTAGCTCTTTTAATTTTCTTTTATATAAGTAAGAGAGATATGATTGAGGAGGAGTTTTATATGACAACAGGAATTAACGCACAAAAAGTAGACACAGTAAAAATGGCTAACGCTATCAACGAGTGGGATATGGCAGATGCACTTGTTTTAACACAAGAAGTTAATGGTGTTATCAGAAGAATTTCAATTGATACAATTAATGGACAAAAAGTTAGAGGCTACGGATATAATTACAGAAACAAAAATCAAGAAGCAATTCAATCAGAAATTGATAAAAATGTAGAATCAGTATTTCCTTTAGGTTTGCCAAAAGGTATTAGTGCAACATTTATTTCAGTAGCGAAATAATTTGTTAGTTAAATAGTTAGACATAAAAGGAGGCGAAGATTTAATATCTTCGCCTCTTAATTATTTATTTTGTAAGACTTACATCAAACCGCCCATTCCACCTGGCATTTGTGGCATTGCAGGAGCTGATTTTTCTTCAGGAATATCAACAACTGCAGCTTCAGTAGTTAATAACATTGAACCAACAGATGCTGCGTTTACAAGAGCTGATCTTGTAACTTTAGCAGGGTCAACGATACCAGCTTGGAACATATCAACGTATTTATCGTTTAATGCGTCATATCCATAAGCACCATCGTGAGCCAAAATGTTGTCTACAACAACGTCAGCTTTTGCACCAGCGTTGCGAGCAATAGCTCTCAATGGTACATCAAGTGCTGCTGTTAAAATTTTGAAACCAACTTTTTCGTCATCAGATGAGAAAGTTAATGTAGAAAGTTTAGATTCCAAATCTTGTTTAACTCTTAATAACTCAACACCGCCACCTGGAACAATACCTTCTTCGTTAGCTGCACGAGTTGCGTTAAGAGCGTCTTCAATTCTCAATTTTCTTTCTTTTAGTTCAACTTCTGATGCTGCACCAACTTCGATTAGAGCAACGCCACCAGAAAGTTTTGCCATACGTTCTTGAAGTTTTTCTTTATCGTATTCAGAATCAGAAGCTTCAATTTGTTTCTTAATCAAACGGATACGGTCTTGAACTGCGTCTTTTGTTTCGTTGCCAACAACGATTGTTGTTTCGTCTTTAGTAACAGTTACACGTTTTGCTCTACCAAGCATTTGAGTTGTTACGTTTTCTAATTTGATGCCTAGTTCTTCTGTGAACATTTCGCCACCTGTTAGAATTGCGATATCTTCAAGCATAGCTTTTCTTCTGTCGCCAAATCCAGGAGCTTTTACTGCCACTGCTCTTAAAACTTTTCTCATAGTGTTAACAACTAAAGTTGCTAAAGCTTCGCCTTCGATGTCTTCTGCGATTAAAAGTAGTGAACGTCCATCTCTAGCAACTTGTTCTAGTAATGGAACAAGGTCTGTGATTAAGTTGATTTTTTTGTTGCAACAGAATACATAAGCGTCTTCTAAAACTGCTTCCATTCTTTCAGGGTCAGTTACGAAGTATGGTGAGATGTAACCTTTGTCGAATTGCATACCTTCAACCACTTTCAAGTTAGTACCGAAAGATTTGCTTTCTTCAACAGTGATAACGCCGTCATATCCAACTTTGTCCATAGCTTCTGCAATTAATTCACCGATTTCTCTGTTGTTGCCTGCAGAAATAGCTGCGACTTGTGCGATTTCTTCTTTAGTGTTTACAGCTTTTGACATATCTTTGATTTTTGCAACTGCAAGGTCTACTGCTTTGTCAATACCACGTTTCATAGACATTGGGTTTGCACCTGCAGTTAAGTTTTTCAAGCCTTCACGAACGATTGCTTGAGCAAGAACAGAAGCTGTTGTTGTACCGTCACCAGCTACGTCGTTTGTTTTTGAAGAAACTTCTTTTAATAGTTGTGCACCTGCGTTTTCTAAACCGTCAGCAAGTTCAATTTCTTTTGCGATAGTAACACCATCGTTAACGATTTGTGGAGCGCCGAATTTTTTTTCTAAAATTACGTTTCTACCTTTTGGTCCAAGTGTAACTTTTACAGCGTCAGCCACTGCATCTATACCTTTAAGAAGCGATTTTCTTGCTTCTTCATCAAATACTATACGTTTTGCCATTTTTATTTCTCCCTATTGACTTAAATTATTCAATAATTGCTAATGCGTCTTTGATTGATAAAATTTTGTATTCAGTACCTTCCATTTTTACGTCAGTACCAGCGTATTTAGCGTAAAGAACTGTGTCACCAACTTTAACATCAAGAGGTTCTCTTTCGCCTTTTTCGTTCATTTTGCCCAAACCAACAGCTACAACTTCACCTTTTTGAGGTTTTTCTTTTGCGCTATCAGGAATAAAAATTCCGCCTGAAGTTTGTTCTGTATCTTCAATAACTTTGATAACAATTCTGTCGCCTAATGGTTTAATCATAATTTCCTCTCCTTTTCTTGTCTATAACCATATAATCGGTTCATATTATATTTATATAACATGTCTTGAGAAAAATTAAAATCCTTAAGATTTTTTTAATTATTTACATATTAACTTTCTTACCTATTCCCTCAATTATAATTTTCGTGCTATTCTAATTGTATGAAAAAATGGGTTTATGTAATCTTGGTTTTGTTGGTGTGCGCTGTATTTCTAAAATCTTGCGTGCATAGAGATGTTCCGCCTGTGGAAGTTGTTAATAATATTGTGCACAACGATGTTGAGAGTGTTAGTTTTCCGGCTCACGCAAAGACGGTTTTAGTGGATGGTGTAGAATATTTGCAATCTCAAGCACCTGTTGGCAAGTTTGGTGGACAATTGAGAGCGTCTACAATTGGAGAAGGTCCAAAAACTTTTAATCCATTTAATTCTAAAGATAATACATCTTCAACAATGTCGGAGATAATGTATGATGGGCTTTTAACAACTTGCCCAGAGGATGGAGAGCCAATTCCCAAATTAGCAAAATCTTTTGAGATTAATGGGTTAGATTATATTATTCACTTAAGACGTGGTGTAAAATGGTCAGATGGCAAAGAGATTACGGCCGATGATGTAGTGTTTACTTGGCAAAATATAATTTTTGATGGTTTTGGAAATACTTCAACAAGAGATTCTCTTGTAATTGACGGCAAATTGCCGACTGTAAGAAAAATAGATAAATATACAGTTAAGTTTACGCTCACAAAACCGTTTGCGCCGTTTGTTAGAATGCTTTCAACACCGATTGCGCCGAAACACGTTTTTGAGCCAGCAGTGAAAAAAGGTAAAGATTATTTTTATACTTTCTATTCAACAAATACTAATCCAAAAGAATTTGTAACATCAGGTGCGTTTAAGTTGAAAGAATATGTTCCTGCACAACGTGTTGTGTATGAAAGAAACCCTAATTATTACATCGTGAATACAAATAATGAAAAATTGCCTTATCTAGATAAATTAATTTATTTAATTGTTGGTGATTTGAACAACGAAGTTTTGAAATTTGAGGGGGGCGAAGTTGATGTCATAACTTTGCAAGGTGCAAACGTGGCAAGATTTAAAGAAAGAGAACTCCATTCTGATTACAAAATTTATAATCTTGGACCAAATACAGGCACAATGTTTTTGACTATGAATTTGAATGACAGACAAAATGAAGAAGGCGAATTCTATGTTGAACCTGTAAAACAAAAATGGTTTAGAGATTTGAATTTTAGACTGGCATGTGACTATGCAGTTGATAGAAAAAATATGGTTTTGAATATTGCAAACGGACTTGGTGAACCTTTGTTTACGGCAGAAAGTTTGAACTCAATTTTCTTGAATAAAGATTTGAAACCTTACGATAGGGATATTGAAAAATCAAAAGAATATTTGAAAAAATCAGGTTTCTATTGGGATGAAAAAGGAAAACTATTTGATAAAAATAATAACCGAGTAGAATTTGATTTGTACACTAATGCAGGGAATACAGAACGTGAAGCAATTGGGGTTATGGTAAAACAAGACCTTGAAGATTTGGGAATGAAAGTTAATTTCAAACCTGTAGAATTCAATACGTTGGTAAACAAGTTGGTGAATACACTTGATTGGGATATGGTTATTATGGGATTAACAGGAAGCCCGCTAGAACCTAACGGTGGTAAAAATGTTTGGCTTTCTGATGGGACATTACATATGTTCAATCAAAGATTAGAAAAAGATGCAAAGAGTCCTCGTTTAGATTGGGAAACAAAGTTAGATGAGGTATATATAAAAGGCGCTTTGGAAACCGATTTTGACTCTCGTAAAAAATATTATGATGAATATCAAAAAATAGCGTATGAACAAAAACCATTTATATATATATATTCTCCAATAATAATTACTGCTATACGCACAAAATATAAAAATATTTTTCCATCAGGGCTTGCGGGCATAACGTATAATTTAGAAGAAATTTATGAGGAGTAATATGCAAATATTTTTATATATATTAAAAAGAATATTACAATCGATTCCTTTATTGATTATTGTATCAATAATAAGTTTTTTCATAATTAGGTTATCGCCAGTTGATCCTTTGGCGGAATTGAAATTAAATCCATCAGTATCAAAAGAAACTCTTCAAAAAGAAACAGAAAGGTTAGGGCTTGATAAACCTATTATTGTACAGTATGGTAAATGGGCAAAATCTTTTGTGCAAGGTGATTTGGGTGTAACTTCGAATGGGGAACAAGTTAGCGTAAAGTTGAAAGAAAGAATTCCAAACACTTTATTGTTAGCGGTTATTGTAATTTTTTTAACTTGGGTTGTTGGAGTACCTCTAGGTGTTGCGGCAGCCTTAAAATGGAAATCTCCGTTGGATAGGGTTTTGACAGTTTTGACTAGTATTGGGATGGCGATTCCGTCATTTTTCTTTGCGGTTTTGTTGTTAATTTTTGCTGTAAAAACTGGATGGTTTCCGATTGGAGGTTTGACGTCTTCAAATTTTGCAGAGATGACGTTTGGACGTAAAATTTTAGATTTAGCGCATCATTTGGTGTTGCCAGTGACAGTTTTGTTCACAATATCTTTGGCGGGATTGCAAAGACAGATGAGGGCGAACTTGCTTGATGTATTGGATAGTGATTATGTAAAATTTGCAAAAGCTAAAGGTTTGAGTGAGTTCAAAGTTGTTTATAAACACGCCTTGAGAAATGCAATAAATCCGATGATAACCTTATTAGGTTTTGAATTTGCGGGGCTTTTGAGTGGAGCAGCTTTGACAGAATATGTTTTTCAATATCCAGGGTTGGGACGTTTGATTTTGGAAGCTGTCTTGCGTTCGGATATTAATCTTGTAATGGCATCGTTAATGATGGGTGCAATTATGCTAATTTTGGGTAATTTAATTGCTGATATTTTATTGATAATTACAGACCCAAGAATTAGAGTTAAGGGAGGTGCGTCATAATGTTTAGAGATGTACTTCAACAGCTTTGGAAAGATAAATTTGCAAGAGTTGCGCTTATCGTATTAGGGATAATTTATTTTGCATTATTTTTTGCAGATTTTATAGCGCCATATACGAAAGATTTTTCTGATAGGACAATGGCGTATGTGCCTCCGTCAAAAATATTTGTGATTGACGAAAACGGCAAGTTGTCAAAACCTTATACGTATAACTATCGTAGAGATTTTGACGGTGAAAATTTAAAGATAGTCTACACTTTAGATAGAAGTCAAAAGCATTATCTGAAATTATTTGCGCAAGGTGAACCTTATAAATTTTTAGGGTTAATTCCGATGAAAAGACATCTTTTTACAACAGATAGCGACGGAAGATTATTTTTATTAGGAGCAGATATAAACGGGCGTGATGTATTTTCACGTTTGCTATTTGGCGGTAGAATATCAATGACAATTGGTTTTTTGGCATTGTTTGTCTTGTTCCCGATAGGGTTGTTGTATGGTGGAATTTCAGGATATTTAGGCGGAAAAGTTGACGCTGTAATGATGAGGTTTGCAGAGGCGGTTATGTCAATACCAAGCTTTTATTTGCTGATAATTCTGGCATCAGTACTTCCATCTGGCATGACAAGTATTCAAAGGTTTATTTTGATAGTAATAATTCTTGCGCTTGTAGGTTGGGCAGGTTTTGCGAGAGTTGTCAGAGGAATGGTGTTGTCTGTAAAAAATCAGGAATTTGTTCAAGCGGCACGTTCTATAGGACAATCAAAATTGGGTATTATAATCAAGCATATACTTCCGCAGACGACTAGTTTTGTAATTGTGGCAATGACATTGTCTGTGCCGTCGTATATATTGTCTGAATCAGGTTTAAGCTTTTTAGGGTTAGGAATACAACAACCTGACGCAAGTTGGGGAAATATGCTTAAGGAAGCGCAAGAGTTTACGAATATTATTTCAAGACCTTGGCTTTTGACACCAGGATTTTTAATTTTTATTGCGGTGTTGGCATTTAACCTCATAGGTGATACAATAAGGGATGTTTTAGATCCTAAAAACAAGGTTAGGTAAATTTAAGGAAGGTTTGGAATTTTGAATATTGCAGATATAACAGAAATTATAAAAAGCTTATTTGATTTAGAGATAGAGATGCGAATTATTTCAGCTATATTTCTAGGTTTTGCAATTGGTTTGGAAAGAGAAATGACCAATAAATATGCAGGGTTGAGAACTAATATTTTGGTTTGTGTAGGGTCTTGTATATTTACACTTCTTTCTATATATGGATTCCCAGAAGTTTCTGTTATAGGTGATGAACTAGGAACAAGAGATACTGCTCGTGTTGCGGCGCAAGTAGTTACTGGTATCGGTTTCATTGGTGGTGGTACGGTGTTAAGACACGGTGCAAACGTTTTTGGTCTTACTACTGCCGCTACATTGTGGGTGTCTGCGGCTATTGGTATGGCTTGCGGTACAGGTATGTATGGTATCGCAATTATGTCTACAATTTTCACTATCATAGTTCTTGTAATGGCAAGGGTTTTTGAAAAAACTTTCCTACGTGGTAGTGCTAAAAATAAAAAACGAATCAAGGTGAAATTGTCTTGTGTGACCGAAAGTGCAGACTGTATCTATGATTATATTGTCGATAATTTTACATCAATCCTTGAGATAAATAAAAAGCAAAGTGCAAAACTTCAAAACTGTACAAATATATCTTTTACTGCGGATATTAATGTAAAAAGTCCTGTAAAAACAATGTATAAAGAGTTTGAAAAGTTGGATGGATTGGAAGCTATAACTATATTAGAGCCAGATGAGTTAGTGTAGATGTTGAATATTGTTTTGTAACAATATCTTAATATTCTCTAGCTTTATTTAAAGTTTAGTTGAGAGTTGTCCGTAATAGGAAGTATAGATTACGGATAATGAAAGGACTGAACGCAAATGGGAATGGCTGCTTCACAAGCTAGATTGTTGAGTATTACAGCTCGTTTGACTGACAACGAAAATACGGGTCAGGATATTTCCACTGCTAAAATTCAACTTACTGACAAGATGGATCAATTAAACAAAAACTATCTTGCAGCGTTGGATGCTACAAAATTGACAGTTCTTACAGGATTTAATGGTTCAGATGAAGTTTATACAGATATTTCGTATGGATTGATGACAGGATTTCAGACTGTTGCGGCTGGTAAACAATATGTTGTAACAAATAAAGATGGAAAAGTCTTGATTTCTGAAAAAATGGCGCAAGCTTATGAATCTGGAAATGGCGACTTGAATAAATTCTTGGCGACTTTGGGTTATTCTCAAGCGAATATCGACATCACAAAAAACACTGCAGGCGCAGAGGATGAAGATGTTGATAAGTTACTTGCAAAACAAAAAATTCACGATGCTTGGGATGTTTATTTGACTTCTGTAGGTCTAGAATTCGAGGACGAAGAACACGGACTTGAGTTTGGTTATACAACATTAGGTGCGGGTGCGTTTAATGGTTTTGCTACATACACTTATGACGGTGTGACTACACCATTGAATTACGAAGGTACAACACCTGAACAACGTCAAAACTTTGACTATGCAATGGCTTTGACAGAGGCGTATTATGGCGATTCAGATTCTGCAAATACATTGAAAACTGCAGCAAATCCTGAAAACGCTGAATACATCCAATATTTAACGAATATTTTCCAAAGAATTCAACAAACAGGTTACTATACTGAAGCTGATGAAACAAAAACTTTAAAAGATAATACTTGGTTTGAAGAGCAACTTCGTAAAGGCGAATTGCAACTTGAATATTATTCAGCAGTAGATAAAAAATTTATTTCTACTTCAATTGATCAGGATACAAATATCCAAGAAGTTGAGGATGAACGAGAAATTGCTAGAGTTGAACAGCAATACAAAATGGATATGGCTGACGCTGAAAGAAAAGACAATATTTTTGATATGCAATTAAGAAAACTTGATACAGAACATAATGCTTTGCAGACAGAATATGATTCAGTTAAGAGTATAATTGATAAGAACGTAGAAAAAACATTCAATACGTTCTCATAAAAGATTTACCTATTAAATTTTTCCCACATATTATTTTCCCTAATTTCGTAACTATTTCCCTGCCGCTTATCCAAAGCGGTTTTTTTTTGCAAAGTTTTTTGTGTGAAATTGGCGCTTGGAACAGAGTTTTGTGTGACAGAACTATTTCCCTTTACAGGGGAAGATGAAACATCAGTCATTCTGATGAGCGTAAGCGAAGAAGAATCTCAATTACGTTATTCTGAAACTCGTAAGAGTTGAAGAATCTCATCATGTCATTCTGGAGTACGAAGTGCTGAAGAATCTCAATCAATAGAGATCCTTCACTTCGTTCAGGATGACAGGTGTTCGTTCATAGAGTGGGAGAATAATTTATGATTTTATGTAAATAAATGTTACAAACAGCTATAAACTTTTTAAAGTTTTAGGCTGAAAAAGCCGTCATACTACATGAATAAATAGGATTGTTACTAACTTGAAAGGATTTCGGACAAGACAATGGGATTATCAGCATCACAAGCGAGATTATTAACCATAACAGCCAGAAAATCTGACTGTGAGTACGAAAGCATGCGTCTTTCGCACCAAAAGATTGCCTTGTCTAGAGATATGGAAAAGGTTTCTGCGGAATATGACAATGCTATGAATCAAACAAAACTGGTTTATGATTATTATGGAACTGGTTCAGAACAAATGCCATTGAATTATGGTTTGTTGATGGCACCATCTCAACTTAATAATTACACTCCAATGCCTGTTACTGATTCTTCAGGTAGAATTGTTCTTGATGACAGATTGGCAAAAGCTGCACGTGATGCAGGTATTCCACAAGAAGGTCTTGATGGTTTGCCATCATCTGACTTGCGCAATGCATTTATTGATTCTTTAGCAGGAACAGGTTATATTTCTCAAGTTCAAGCTGATAATATCAAGAAAACTACCTATAACCAAGCTGCTGGTGTTGGTGATGCAAATCTTGTTAACGTTAATACAACAACAGGTACATTACAAGATTTGATTGAAATGGTAAGCAGTTCTTATTATGATTTTTCTGACCTTGCTAACGGATTAAGTACCGAGCAAGGTGGTTTCAGCCTTGATATATATGAAGGCAACACTAACTTGGGTACTGGTGGCAAAATCTCTTTAGGTGATTTGTTAAATGGTAACTACAGTATTAAAGGTAATTTTGACCATTTAAAAAGTGGCGATCCATATTATTCTTGGGCTGTAACTGACTGTGTTGCAACATCAAGTTTCTGGGAAGATATGTTCACTCAATTTGAAGATTTGTTAGATACAGGGGACCCATATACTCAAGCAGCATTAGCTTATGCAAGAAGTATGACAATGGATATTGTTGAGTGTTTGAGTGATATCACTGACTCTGGAGGTCTTGACCATTCAAACTTTGCATTTTTCAAACGCTGTGGTCAATCTTTTATGGAAAGTATGTGGGCTAGTGGTAACAGTTCTAAAGAAATTGGTAAACAATTAAATAGAGCGGATGTTGACGGTCATATTGGTATTGTTTATATCCAAAACGCATCAAGCCCTGGCGATGATGAGTACAATGATGCTTATGGTTTAAACTTGTCAAATATGGTAAAAGCTTACTTGACATATTTTGCACAATATATGGAAGGTATTGATACTTCTTCATACAAAGTTGACGATAATGATAATTATAAAAGCGGTAGGTCAGAAGATGGACGTACTGTTGCAGATAGTAACTTGATTGATGATATGTTTATGTTCACAATGGTTACTGATGTAGATACTTCTGGTGACAACTTGTTAATCGCGGCGTTCTGGGATGCTTTGTTTAACCAAATCTGTGCTAAAGGTTGGGTTGAAAATGTTAACGTTAAAGATGATAGATACTTACAAGAATCATTCAAAAACGGTAATATGTATATTTCAACACTTTCTGATGATGGTTTCTACTATCAAGGTAACTATGCAACTAATACTTTTATTAAAGAGGTAACTGACGAAGAAGGTATTGCTCAAGCTGAAGCTCGTTATGCAAGAGAAAAAGCTAAAATTAATAACAAAGAAAATATCCTAGATATGAAGATGAAAAATTTGGATACAGAAATTTCTTCACTATCAACGGAATACGATACGATAAAATCAGTAATTCAAAAGAATATTGAAAAATCGTTTAAACGATATAATGCGTAAAAAGTCGGGATTTAATCCCGACTTTTTTTATAGGAGATTCTTCAACTCTTGCGAGTTTCAGAATGACATTTTTATAGATACTTCTTCGCTTATGCTCATTAGAATGTTAGGGGTAAATGAAATTACATCAATATCTGTCATCTTTAACTTTTTTCTGTCATCCTGAACGAATGTGAAGGATCTCTCTTGAACAGAGATTCTTCAGCACTTTGTGCTTCAGAATGACATAATATAAACGAAACGCAATTTAATAAAGACAATTGCTAATTACATTCACAAAGATGCCGACTTTTTTATACATCTGCAACCTGTGGAAGGTCAATACTCTTTAATCTTTGTTCAATTCGTCTGTACCATTTTAGATGCTGTTTGAACAAAATCTTATAATCGTTAACCTTTCCTTTTGAAATATCATTCGCCAAATCATCGCAAGCATAAGTCAATGAATGTTCTAATATATGAGTTAATTCTTTTCTGTCGATGTTTGCGTCTGTTAGCTCAATTCGTTTTCCAAATTTAACCATTACTTCAGGACGATTATCTCTCAAGAAAGTGTAATCCACTGCTGTTGGAATAAGGTTAACTCTTCCAAATTTTTTCACCGCATTTTGTGCAATGAACGCTAAACCAGTTTGAAATTCCATTGGGCTGTAATGTGGTGGTCTGATAATTCCTTGCGGGAAAATACATAGCATGTTTCTTAAATCGCCAACAACTTTTACAGAATATTGAAGTGCTTTCATTGCTGATTGAGGTGATTTTTTATTTACAGAATATGCGCCACTGTATCTCAATAGCGGAAATCTGTTTAGTTCTTCTACCATTATTCGGATTTCTTTGTGGAAAATTCTGTGTGTTATGTTGTACATAACAATTCCGTCCCACCAGTTGCAGTGTGGTGCAAAAAGTATTGTTGGCACATCTTTGTCTGCGTTGTAATATTCTTCTTCGCCTTTGAAACGAAAAGCATAAAAACGATTTTGAAGCATGTTAAAATAAAACAAACTTGCAATCGTTAGCCAAAAACGATTTGTCTTTGCTGGTCGGAATTTCTCCTCTTTGCCCCGAAGTCTTGTCGGTGGGATGTCAGAATATAATTGTTCCTCTGTACTCATAGACTTTATTCTACACCGTTAAATAAAAATTTCAAATATACATAGTGGTAATTTTAAGAAACATTAACGTATTTTTTAAAATCTTTAGTAAAAAGATTAATTGCCAATTTCAAATTATTGTTTTATAATTGCAATATCGGGAGGAGAGACTTATGGAGACTTTAAATAAAAATGAAGGGTTGATTACTAAAGTTATTGGTCCTGTTATTGACGTTGAATTTCAAGCAGGTGAATTGCCTGAAATTTATACCGCTTTGAATATATATAAAGAGGATGGAAGTTTTGTTGTTGCAGAAGTTCAACAAATGCTTGGTTCTAATAGAGTAAGAACGGTTGCTATGTCTTCTACTGATGGCTTAAGACGTGGTATGAAAGTTGTTAATACTTATGAGCCGATTAAAATTCCTGTTGGTAAACCAATCTTGGGAAGAATTTTAAACGTAACAGGTCAACCTGTAGATGAAATGGGAGACATTGTTACTGATACATATCTTCCTATCCATAGAGAATCTCCAAAACTAGTTGACCAAAATACTAATATCGAAATTTTGGAAACTGGTATTAAGGCTATCGACTTGCTTCAACCATACCAAAAAGGTGGGAAAATTGGTTTGTTCGGTGGTGCTGGTGTTGGTAAAACTGTTTTGATTATGGAACTTATTCACAACATTGCGCAAGAACACTCTGGCGTTTCTGTATTTGGTGGTGTTGGAGAAAGAACTCGAGAAGGTAATGACCTTTGGAATGAAATGAAAGAATCAGGCGTTATTGACAAAGTAGCGCTTATTTATGGTCAGATGAATGAGCCGCCTGGAGCTCGTATGAGAGTTGGTCTTTCAGCGTTAACTGCGGCTGAATATTTTAGAGATTTTTCAAAACAAGATGTGTTGTTGTTTATTGATAATATATTCAGATTTACTCAAGCAGGTTCAGAAGTTTCTGCGCTTTTGGGGCGGATGCCTTCTGCTGTAGGTTATCAGCCTACACTTGCTAACGAAATGGGTGAGTTGCAAGAACGTATTACTTCTACAAAGGACGGTTCTATTACTTCTGTTCAAGCTATTTACGTTCCTGCGGATGACTTGACTGACCCAGCTCCTGCAACAACATTCTCTCACCTTGATGCATCAACTGTATTGTCACGTCAAATTGCATCTTTGGGTATTTATCCTGCGGTTGATCCGTTGGAATCATCTTCAAGAGCTTTAGATCCATATATTATTGGCGAAGAACATTACAACGTTACAAGAAAAGTTCTTGAAGTGTTGCAAAAATATAAAGAACTTCAAGATATTATTGCAATCTTGGGTATGGATGAACTTTCTGACGAAGATAAAGAAACAGTTAACAGAGCTAGAAAAATTCAAAGATTTTTGTCTCAACCGTTTTTTGTTGCTGAACAGTTCTCTGGTTTGACTGGTAAATACGTAAAACTTGAAGATACAATTAAAGGCTTCAAAGAAATTATTGAAGGTAAGCACGACGATTTGCCTGAACAAGCTTTCTATATGGTAGGTACTATTGAAGAAGCTGTTGAAAAAGCTAAAACATTGTAATTGAGGTTAATTATGCATTTGAAAATAATTACTCACGAAAAACTTGTATTTGATGAAGATGTAGATGAAATTTATACAAGAGCAATGGACGGAGAGTTTGGTATTTTAAAAAATCACGTTCCGATTATGTCTGCGTTGGATATTGGTGTGACAAAAGTAAAACAAGGTTCTTCAATGAAGTTCTTTACTACAATGGGTGGTGTTCTCCAATTTAAGGACGGCGAATGTACCATTCTTACGACTACGGCAGAAAGCGGTAATGATATTGATGTGGCAAGAGCAGAAGCAGCATTAAGGCGAGCAAAAGCTAGGCTGGAAGATAACGATGCAGCTATTGATTCAAAACGTGCAGAAGCCGCTGTGGCTAGAGCGATGGCTAGGCTGAAAGCAACTTTGAATCGATAAATTAATTAAGTAAAAGGTGATGGAAAAAAATTTATATAATATATACAAAACATTTTTCAAAATAGGAATGCTACTGCTTGGTGGCGGGTATGTAATTTTACCGCTTTTACAGAGTGAGCTTGTTGAGAAAAGAAGCTGGATAACTGGAGATGAAGTCGCAGAGTACTATGCGTTAAGTCAAAGTATTCCTGGTCTGATTGCTGCAAATATTTCTATCTTTACTGGATACAAGTTGCTGGGTATAAGTGGCGCTTTGGCTGCTATTGGAGGTGTTATAACTCCTGCATTTTTGGCAATTGTTGTTTTGGCTAGAGTTTTGGAAGAAATTATAAAATATGATTTTGTGCAAGGTATATTCTGGGGTGTAGGAATAGGTGTTTTGGTCTTGATATATCTTGCTGTTAAAGAAATTTGGCACAAAAGTGTTTCTGATCAGTATACTTTTGCAATATTTTTTATTGTTTTCTTGCTGTCATTATGCTTTAAAATATCACCAGCTTGGTTAGTGATTTCAGCCGTTTTAGCGGGAATTATTTTGCAGGTTTTGAAAGATAAAAAACTTGTGGAAGATGAAATTGAGGAGGATGATAAATAATGATTTTTTTAAAATTATTTTTAGAATTCTTCCATATTGGTTTGTTTTCTTATGGTGGTGGGTATGCAACCTTACCATTTTTGTATCACTTGGTTGACAAGTATGGTTGGTATACTACAGCTCAATTGACTGATATGATTGCGATTTCGTCTGTAACACCAGGACCTCTGGGTGTGAATGTTGCAACTTTTGCAGGATATGTTTCTGCGGGAATTCTAGGCGCTTTTATCGCTACTGTATCGATATTGTTGCCGTCTATTATAATTGTTGTCATGATTTCGAAATTGTTAGAACAGTTTAAAAATAATAGATTTGTGAAATCTGTTATTTATAGTATAAAACCCGCAGGGTGTGGTTTGCTGGCAGCAGTTGGTGTTAATATGTTTTTAAATAACATGTCTACATCGGGTGTAGTATTGTTTTTGGCGCTTTTTATAGTAAGCTTGAAGTATAAAAGGGACCCTCTCATCTATTTGGGGGTTTCGGCAATGGTAGGTTTTGTATTATCATTCATAAAATAAGAGGTTTGATGTATGAAAAATATTTTTAGAAAGAGACAGTTAAAAGGTTTATCGGTGCACCGTGCATCTATTTGTATATTGCTTTTTATCCTTTTTGTTCTTTCTATGACTGGTAGTCTTGGCGGATATTCTAGAACTGGTAAATTGAAAATGGGTTATAAAAGAACAGTTTCAATTTTAAATGAAATCATGTCAATTACAGAATATGAACGTGATAAAGAAGATACTACTGGTACTCTTATTTATATGTACATGGTTGATGCTTTAAGAGCTAGATATAAGGGTGTTAACTGTGCTTCTGTTCAGGAAAAAGTTTGCACCCCTGTAATGCCATATAAAACATATAATGGTAGGTCTGATATTTCTGAAGAAATTTATTCAGGTGGTTTGAAAATGGCTGTTGGCAAAGTGTTGTTGATGTTTAGCTCTCCTAAAACACCGAAAGACCCAGTGTATGTGATGGCGGATATCAATGGTGCTAACCAAATCCCAAATAGATTAGGCTATGATACATTTGTTTTCCAAATAGTTGATGGTAAATTGAAACATATGGGTGACCCAACTACTGATTATCCAGTTTCAAGCTATTCATTCTATTGCAGTCCATTAAGTACTTCTCAATCTGACTTATTAGGCGTAAACTGTGCTTATAAAATGACTACAGATAGAGAATATTTCAAAAAGCTTAAATGGGACCATATTAAATAACAAACTTATTTTAGTTTTGTGTGTTTAAAAATGTTCGATATTGCAGAGCTTGCATTAGGTGAGTTTGTTTTATTTCTTGTGAGTTTTCAAGATCCGCTATTGTTCTAGCTAGTTTTAAAATCCTATCGTAGCGTCTTCCTGAAAGTTGGTATTTGACGATTGCGGTTTTGAAAATTTCTTCGCACGTTTTGTCTATTTTGCAATATTTTTTTATTAATTTTGGAGTTAATTCTGCGTTTGTAAGAATTCCGTCATTTTGGTAACGTTCAGCTTGGATTTTTCTTGCAGAAACAACTCTTTTTCTTATTTCTTCTGATGATTCTTCTTGTGTTGTTGAGTTTAAAAGTTCGTCAGAAGTAAGGCGTGGTACTTCTATTTGCAAATCAATTCTATCTAAAAGCGGACCTGAAAGTTTTGCAAGATATCTGTTGATTTGAAATTCTGAACAGGTACATTGTTTTTCTTTGTCGCCCAAGTATCCGCAAGGACAAGGATTCATAGCTGCTAGTAACATAAATTTGGCAGGGTATGTAATAGAATGGTTTGTTCTAGAAATTACAACTTTTGCATCTTCAAGTGGTTGTCTTAAAACCTCTAAAACTTGGCGAGGGAATTCTACGATTTCATCCATAAATAAAACGCCTCTGTGGGCTAAAGTTATTTCTCCAGGTTTTGGGTTTGAGCCTCCACCGATAATTCCGTTTGCAGATGCTGTATGGTGGATTGGTCGGAACGGACGTTTTGTCATTAGAGGTTCGTCCGATGTCAAAAGCCCAGATATACTGTAGATTTTTGTTAATTCTAAAGCTTCAGAAAGTTCTAATGGTGGTAATATTGATGCAAAACATTTTGCCATCAGAGTTTTCCCAGAGCCTGGAGAACCTGACATAAGCATATTGTGTCCACCTGCAGCTGCAATTTCTAGTGCCTTTTTAGCTTTTTTTTGTCCTTTAACGTCTTTAAAATCATATATAAAGTCTTCTGAATTTTTACTTTTTATATATTCTTGAATGTTTATTTTAGTGGGTGTTATTGGGCTTTCTAAAAAATGGTTTACGACGTCTGTTAAATGGTTTGCGCCGTATATGTTTATGTCATCAACGAGAGCTGCTTCATTAGCATTTGATTGAGGTACAATAACATTTTTTACCCCAAAATTTTTAAGTCCCAAAACTAAAGGCAAAACTCCATTCACGCTTCTAATAGTTCCATCAAGAGATAATTCTCCTAAAAAAGCGTAATTGCAAAGTTTGTCACTGTTTATAATTTCTTCTTCCACAAGTATTCCCACTGCAATAGGAAGGTCAAAATTTGTTCCGACTTTTTTAATATCAGCGGGGGCAAGATTTACAACAACTTTTTTAGAAGGGAATGTGTATTCGCTATTTTTGATTGCGGAACGTACTCTATCTCTTGCTTCGTTGATTGCTGTGTCAGGAAGTCCGACAATAGATATTGCAGGTAGTGAATTAATCACATCAATTTCTACCGTAATTTTATGAGCTTCCAGTCCAATAGTTGTTGCAGTTGTTACTTTGTTTACCATATGAGGATTATACTATAAAATCTATTACTTGAACAAGATAGATTGTTTTGTAATTGAATTTGTTAGTGCTACAATTTACTTATGACGAATGATTTTAAAAATATATTAGCAATAAATTTTGGTGGAATAGGTGATGAGATTTTCTTTTTGCCTACATTAATTTCTTTGAAAAAAGAATTTCCTAATTCTAAAATTACGCTTGCACTAGAACCTCGAAGCAAGTCAGTTAAGGATTTGACTGATGTAATAGATGATTTGATATTGATTGATGTGAAAGCTGAATGTAAGCTTAAAAAATATCATGAGTTGTTTAAATTAATCTTGAAAGCTAGAGCTGGAAAGTTTGATATCGTAATATCTTCTGGTGGGAATAAGTTAATTAGTTTGTTGTTATATATGACAGGGGTTAAAGAACGGTATGGTTATTATACTGGTGAATTTAGTCGTCAGCTTTTGACACAAGCTATTCCGTTGAATAAAAATCAATATGCGTGTGATATGTATCATGATTTGGTTTCGGCGTTGACTGCAAACAAAACATTACTGCCGGAAATAAATGTCCCAGAACAAGAAAAAATTCCAAATTCAGTATTGATACACCCAGGAGTTAGTAAATTAAGCGTTCAAAAAGGAATGATAAAAACTATTCCTGCTGAAACTTGGGCAGAGCTAATTAATATACTTATGGAAAAAGGTAAACATGTAATTTTAGCAGGTGGACCTGATGACGATGAGTGTATTCAAAAAATTCGAGGTTTAGTTGTTCCTAAAAATTTGTTGTTTTCAGATTATTACGGCAAGACAAAAAGCCTGAAAGATTTAGCTGTATTGATTGGTAAAGCAGAAGTTTTTGTGTGTTCAGATTCTGCACCGTTACATGTTGCTGTGGCTATGAAAACTCGCACTTATGCAATATTTGGACCAACTGATGATAAAAAATTAATTCCGCAATCAGAATTGGTTACGGCGATTAAAGCAAATGATGATTGCAAGATTAAGCCTTGTCTTTGGGAACATAGACAAACAACTTGTGATTGCTTAAAGTGTTTAAAAATATCGGCACAAGATATTTTCAATAAAATGTTTTTATAATAGATTGATTATATTACCCCAATAGAAAGGATTATTAAATGAAAATTCAAAATGTAAATGGCGCTAGTCGTCATCACCAATCGTTTGGTGCTTTGAAACCTGATTTGACAATGTCTAATAAAATATTTCAGGAGGTTTCAAAAACTCCAGTTGTTAAAACTTTTGCCAAAAATTATGATGCAAATATTGGTATAGTAAGTGTAAAAAGCTCTCAATTGGGAAATAAGAATGACTATTTGGCTTTATCAGTATATAATGTAAAACCAGCTAATTTGTTAACTAGGTTGCTTGATATCGTAAAGAAACCTGTGGACCACATAGTTCTAAAAACTCATGCCGTTGATGAGGATGCTTTTGTTCAAAGTATAGCGAGAAAAAGTAAAAACGGACTAGTTGATATATACAAAGATTCTTCTAAATAATATTTAAAAAGCCCTCCTTTAGAGGGCTTTAATTAGTTAAATTCCTACACTTAAACCTGCGCATAGATTAATTCCTTGACCAGTAATGCCTTTTGCGTCTTCTGACATTAAGTATTTTGCAAGTTTTGCTATTTCTTCAGGTTTTACAAATCTTCGTTGGGGAATACAATCAAGAATTTCTTCTTTAGAAAATTCACTTTCTTCAATAGAGTTTAACCCTAATTCTGTGTCAACCCAACCAGGGTTTATTGTGTTGATAGTAATTCCGTATTCTGCAAGTTCAAGCGCCAAAGCTTTGGTTAATCCTAACAATCCTGCTTTTGAAGAAGAGTAGGTGCTGGCACTTGCTTCACCCATCACTCCTGAAATTGAGCCGATATTAATAATCCTGCCAAAAGCTATTTGTTTCATATATGGAACTGCTTTTGAAATTAAGTATGCTGGTGAAATAAGATTTGTTTTGTGGATACGTTCAATGCTTTCAAAATCCATTTTGTCGATTTCGCTGTAAACATATTCTCCTGCATTATTAATTAAAATATCTATTTTATTTTCAGTTATAAATTCACCTAAAACTTTTGGGTTTTGGGATAAGTCACATACGCAATACCCGTTTGCATTAATGGTTTTTAAGGCTTCTTCATTTCTACCTGATACAAAAATTTCACCGCAAGATTTCATTTCTTCTGCAATGACTCTGCCTATGCCTTTTGATGCTCCAGTAATTAAAATTTTATGCATTATTTTAACCCTTTAATTAAATCCTGTACAATATATGATGCCATAAAAATCCCTGCGCAACTTGCGACAAACGGAGTTGAGGAAGGTGTGATTTTAGTGAACTCCAACAACTCTCCGGCTTTTGTAGTTACGTTTTCTTTTGAAGAAATTTTCTCTTTGCAGTAGGGTTTTTCTCTGCTTGCAACAACCGTTATCCCATTTTCAATTCCAAGTTTTTTCAACTGATAAATACAATTTGATACAAAAGGTGCGTTTTTATTTTCGATTGTTGAAATATCAGTTATGTAAAGTTTGGTTGGGTCAACACGATTACCAGCTCCCATTGAACTAATTACGGGAATTCCGTTTTTTACACAATTTTCGATTAAGCTGATTTTTGAACGTAACGTGTCAATCGCATCTGCGCAATATGTAAATTTAAAGTTGTTGAAAATATTGTTTAAATTGTCAGTGTAAAAATCTTCAATTACGTTGAGTTTGATGTCTGGATTTATGTCTTTTAATCTAGTGTTGAATAATTGTGCTTTACTTTGTCCAATGGTTGAGTGTAGTGCGACAAGTTGGCGGTTAATGTTAGATTCTGAAACTGTGTCAAAGTCAATAATTGTAAGTTCTCCCACTCCAGCTCTTGCTAAACTCTCTGCACAAAAACCGCCCACGCCGCCTAGTCCGAAAACTGCAACGTGTGCGTTTTTTAAAATATTTTGAGCTTCAGCACCCCAGAACAATTCGTTTCTAGAAAATAATTCTGTCATACTCATTTGTAGACACTTTCAATTACTTAATGATGCCGTAACCTAGTAAAAATGTGCAAAGAACAAAAATTCCTGCCATAATACCTGTAATTTTGTTTAAACCTTTTTCTGCACTTTTTTGTGAGCTAAAAATTTGAGACGCTCCACCCATCCCTGCGATGCCATCGCCTTTTGGAGAGTGAAGTAATATCATCACAATTAGCAATAATGCTGAAAGGATTTGGATAGTCCAGATAAATGTAACCATTGTTTATTTTTTCTCCTTTTTCTTCGAAATAAAATGTGCACGTTTTGAATTTAATTTGATACTTTCAAACGTGTAAAGTCTAGCAGGTCTTTTAGAGGAAGATTTTGTATATTCATCTAGTTCGATAAGACCTTCGGTACAGAGTGCTTTCTTACGGAAGTTACGTTTGTCCAATTTCTTTTCCATAATCAATTCGTAAGATTTTTGCATTTCTGTAAGGGTAAATTTTTCGTTTAACAACTGATAAGCAACAGGACAGATTTCTAATCTTTCTCTTGTGCGTTTAAGTGAATATTCAATGATTTCTTTGTGGTCGAACGCTAGAGGTGGTAAATCTGAAATTTTGTGCCAACCAAGTTCAGGTGTTGAAACAATTTGGATATCTTCAGAACGAACAAGTGCAAAATATGCACAAGTTATAACTCTCGCATTTGGGTGACGAAGTGGGTCGCCGAATGTGTAAAGTTGTTCTAGATAAATGTTGTCAACATTAGTACGTTCTTTCAGTACTCTTAATGCCGCTTGGTCAAGGTTTTCAGATAATCTTACATAACCACCAGGAATTGCCCATTTATCTTTAAATGGTTCGTTTGTACGTTTTACCAATAATACTTGCAGTGTCCCGTTTTTAATTGTTAGAATTACAACGTCGACTGTAATCTCGTGAGTTTTTGTTTCATTGAACATAATTTATTTACCTTATAAAAATCATACAATAAACATATATTTTTACATAAGTTAATAATTACACAATTAATATTTTTTTACAAATTGTTAATAAAAGTAAATTATTTATTCAAAAAATACTTTATATATATAAGGAAATTTACGGGGATAATATGTCATTCGGATTTATTGGATTTCACAATATGAATATGTATGGAATTGCCAATTACAATATGTTTGGCGGTTGCTACAATCCTTATGGAAGAATGGTTGCTGCTCAATGTTTGCATAATCCGTTTTTAGTTTTTGAAACTGCAAAACAATTAATTAATGGTAATTTCCCAACTTTGCAACCTTATTCTCATACGTATCCTTGTCAGCAACAGTGGTCGTATCCTGATTATAGTGCATTAAATTTGCCTCAATATACTGATTATTATCATTCAAAAGGTAGTTTGTATGATAATATTTACACATCATATGCTGCTGTTTCGCAATATCAAGTGCCAACATATTCTTATCCTGCTTATGATTACTCATCAAGTTATACAAATTCATATTCAAACAATATGTTTGATGCTTTAGGTTTGTCATTATCAACTACAAAAAAATCTAGTGTAAACAATGGCGTTTCTGTTAACTCAACACAAACAGAGAAAGTTGATGAAGTTACATCTGAAGTTAGAGCTGAAAGAAAAATTTATCCACCTATTTATGAACAAATAGCAGGAGCGCATTTGAACCAAGCTTTCTTGAACAAAACAAAAGAAGTTGCTAAAAACATTGGATGTGATTACCAAGATTTGTTGGCGGTGATGAATTCTGAATCAACATTAAACCCAAAAAGTGAACATAAAAATAAAAAAGGTGAGGTTACTGCAGTTGGCTTAATTCAGTTCACAAGGGACGCTGCTATACCTGAAATGAATAGAATTTATGGGTTAAACTTAACTATTGAAAAAATTAAAAATATGAGTGCTATTGAACAACTAGATTTGGTTCAAAAGTATTATGAAATGAATAGACACAATATGCCATCAGGCAAGCTTACTGCTGCAGATTTATATTCAGTAACTTTCTTGCCATCAAGAGCTTCAAGAGAAGTTTTGTGCCAAAAAGGTGAAGCTGGCAATTCTTATTATGAAAGCAATAAGGGTTTAGATATGAATTATGACAAGAAAATTACAAAAGATGATTTAGAACAACGTTTGGCACAAAAAAGAGTGAGACTTTCAACATTTGCATAATTTTATTTGCTTATTAATTTTTATTAATAATCTATTGCATGCTTAAATTTTTTTTTATATTGTCATGGAATAAATCAGATTGTTGGAAGGGATAACATGATTAAGGGATACATTGAAAATGGCTTTATTGTCGATTTGAGTAACGCTAAAAAGACTTCTGAAATCATTTATGAATTGAGCAGAATTCTTGATTTGCCTGAAGCAAAAGAGAAAAAAGTTTGCTTAAAACTTGGCGAAGTTAACTTAAATCAATCACAGTTAATAAGTGTAAAAGCAATGATTGAATCAATGGACAGTCAGTTGGAATTTATTTCAACTGTTTCTGATGAAACAAGAGCGGCTGCCACAACTTTGGGGATTGAGATATTTGAATTAGAAAATGAAGTAGAAGCTCCTGATTTTAATGAAGATGGAACTGCTGAAACTTCTGTTAATCCAGAGCTAGAAATTGCATTAGACAAGATTTTTGGCGAAGGTGATTTTGATGAGCGTTATCCTGAAGAAGATGAAGTGAGCGAAGAAGTTCGTTCAGAAGAAACTATCTCAACAGATGAATTTGCTGATGATGCTGAAGATATGGCTGAAGTTAAAAGGCAAATGAAAGAAAATGAAAAATTACCGACATTATACGTTCAAAGGACTTTGCGTTCAGGGCAAAGTTTAAAGTCTGACGGTAATGTTGTTATTATCGGTGATGTTAATCCTGGTGCTGAAATTGTGGCAAAAGGAGATATCACTGTATGGGGAGTATTAGGAGGTATTGCACACGCAGGTTCTGACGGTAATTCTTATTCAAGAATTCGTGCTTTAAAACTTTATGCTATCCAATTAAGAATCGGGGATGTTTTTGCTAGGCGTCCTGATACTGTGAACGTTCCTTATGTTCAAAAGTCTGATTCTTTCACACCTGAAGAAGCTCGTGTAAGCAAAAAACATATTGTTATTTATAAGCTTCACGAAGCTGTTTAACTCTAAAAATTTTGAAGTATAGATTATAAAGGAGAAATAATGAGCGGTCGAGTTATAGTTATCACTTCCGGAAAAGGAGGAGTAGGTAAAACTACTACAAACGCTAATATTGGAACAGCTCTTGCTAGAGCTGGCAAAAAAGTAGTTATGATAGATACCGACTTGGGGTTGAGAAACCTTGACCTTTTGTTGGGTCTTGAAAATCGTATTGTTTACACAATTGTCGATGTAGTTGAAGAACGTTGCAAACTTAAACAAGCTCTTGTTAAAGATAAGAAAAACCCAAATCTTTGTTTGTTAGCTGCAGCTCAAACTAGAGATAAAACTGCTGTTACTGAAGATCAGTTAAAGAAAATTTGCGAAGAACTTCAAAAAGACTTCGACTTTATTCTAGTTGATTGTCCTGCAGGTATTGAACAAGGTTTCCAAAACGCTGTTGCTGGTGCTAGTGAAGCTATCGTTGTTACTACTCCAGAAATGTCTGCTGTTCGTGACGCTGATAGAATTATTGGACTTTTAGAGGCAAAAGAAGAAATCAAATCTTACAGATTGCTTTTGAACAGAGTTCGTCCAAATCTTATCAAATCAAATGATATGATGAGCGTTGAAGATGTTGTTGAAATTCTTTCAGCTCAACTTATCGGTATTATTCCAGAAGATACCGGCATCATTACTTCAACAAACAAAGGCGACCCTATTGTTAACGATGAAAAATCTTTAGCTGGTCGTGCTTACAACAACGTTGCAAAAAGAATTATCGGTGAAGAAGTTCCATTCTTAAATTTAGAAGAAGATACGGGCGTTCTTGCAAAAGTTAAAAAATTCTTTTCCGGTTTAGTAGGAAAGGAGAAGTAAGATGAAAGATATTTTCACTGGTATTTTTAGCAAAGTTTTTGGTTTCTTTAGCAAAGCTGAAAAACAAGACGAATCTGCAAAAGATGTTGCTGTTAATCGCTTGAGAGTTGTTTTAATGCAAGATAGAACTAATCTTACTCCTGAACTTCTCGAAAAAATGCGTGGCGAATTAATTGAACTTCTTTCAAAATACGTCGAAATGGATAAAGAAGCTCTTGAACTTAATTTTGAACAAGAAGGCGACCAAATGGCTCTTATGCTTTCTATCCCAGTTTTAAGAGCTAAAGAAGAAGACGAAATCGAAGCTGAAGAAAATGAAGATGATGAAAATTCTGAAGAAGTAGATGACGATACTGAAGATGAAACTGATGAGTCTGAAGAAAATGAAGATGACGATGAACAAGTTTCTGAAGAAAAAAATTCTAATACCAAATAGAACAAATCAAAATAATCCTCTGAAAAATTTTTCAGAGTTAAGAGAGAGAATCAGCCGTAGCAATACGGCTTTTTTTTGTGGTTGAACCACATCTATACTAAAGTCCAGTCATACAAAATCCCGCTTGGAACGGCTATTAGCTAAACAACTTGTACGTGAATTCTGAATTCGTCAAGTTTTGCCAAAATGTCAGACCTAGAGATAATTCCGTCTTTACCAACGTCGATGCCTTTATTTGATTCGTAGTATCTTAAGAGTCTTCCGTGTTTGTCGGTTTCACCTTTTTGGCAGAGAACATCTTTGCCTGCTCTACCTGGCAAAATAGTTAAAGTATACAAGTCTGCAGCATCTAATGTTTTTTTGTTTTTCAAATGAGAAGAATCTCTTTTTGTCATTTCGAAATACTTCTCTACAATATCAAGTTGTTCTATTTCATTCATCTGAAGAATTTTGTCTTTATCCAAATTATACCCATAGGTTTTGTTTAGTGCTTTGATAGCAGTTCCTGTAAATTGAATTAACCCAACAGGTCTTTTTCGTGGATTTTCTTTACCGCTTGTTGTGTCAATTCCACTTTCAAAATTCATGACGGTAATCAAGTCTTCATATTTACATCCAATGCTATCTGCGATTTCCATAGCACGTCTGTGGAATTGTTCAGAGATAGTTCTTGTTCCACCACCACGTTTACCTAGTGTAGGAGTTTTTATTTTATATGGTGGTGCTAGATTAATTGTGTCGTTAGCGGAGGTTACGGTTACATTATTCGCTAGAGGATTAAGTTCAATAGGTTCTCCGTTGCTTAATGTGTAAATATTAGGTGATACTTCTTTTGTTGTTGTTGGTTGTATCAATGATGTAAGCAAATCTGACTGGTACATTTTTTCGTATGCATCAGCTTTAAATTGACTTAAAAATGATTTTGAGTTTTCGTCAGGCTTAATAATATTATTATCATTATTGTTATTTGTTGTTGTAGGTTTAGACTCTTGTGTATCAATAGTTTTCGGTGCCTGTTCTACAAGTTCGTCTGGTGAAATATCTGCAAAATCAGGGTGAATACTATAGTCGTTTCTGTTGTAAACTTGCTGATTACTTGAGGTTGAGCGTTCAACAGATAACCCTTTTATCTCAAAACCTTTTTCTTGAAAAAGATCTTCTTTTTTCTCTTGAGTTTCAACTCCCATTTCTTTGAGTATGAGGGCGATTTCAGCTTCTGAAAAATGAATGGTGTTGTTTGTTAAAATAAAGTTTTCGTTTGTTTTACCAAACAAGTTAGAGCCGCCTGTGTAAATTTTATTATCATGCGAGCGTTTGTTGTTGATTTCTTCAACAACTTTCATTATTGTTACCCATTTTTTTGAGTTGATTTTTAAGTCTTTACCACCATTTACAGATTTGGCATAATCCACTAAAAGATAGGTTAAGCCTTGTCGTTTGCCGTTTGGATTGATATCTACCATGTTTGGCCCTCTTTTTTAACTTCACAATACTTGTATAAAGTTTTTCTGAATTCAAATATTTCAAATTTATAAAAAATGTTACAAGTTGTTACAAAACATGTTACAAAAACTAAACATAATGACAAAAACACGGTTGACAGGCTTTTATGTTTGTAATAGTATCAATTATGCTTGAAGTATAGTAAATTCTTACAAATACCCGAAATTATTTACAAATAGCAAATCAAGCGAAAAGTATGACGGCGACGAGGTTTCGCCTGTTTTAAACCTCAAGTGTATTTATACAAAAAGAAAAGGAATAAATATGGCAAGCACAAAAAGACAAAGAATCAGAGTTTGTTTAAAAGCATACGATCACAAATTGATTGATGTGTCTTCAGACAAAATCGTAGAAACAGCAAAAAGAACAGATGCTAAAGTTGCAGGCCCGATTCCTTTACCGACAAAAAGACGTATATATTGCGTTCTTCGTTCACCACACGTTGATAAAAAATCTCGTGAACACTTTGAATTAAGAACACACAAACGCATTATCGATATATACGAACCAACTCAACAGACAACTGAAGAGTTAAGTAGATTAGATTTGCCAGCTGGTGTTGATATCGAAGTTAAATTATAATTTCGGCAACAGCTAAAATTGAAAACTAAATAAGCATTATGCATATATAATGTGATCTACTACCCACTTTATAATTTCAGATTATAAGCGTGGAGGGTGAAAGTCCCGAAGGTAAAGTACAAGGCAGCAAGTAGCGCTCGCAAGTGAAAATGCAAACCCGAAAGAGGGGCGGAAAGTGTCCGCACCAAGTAGGGCGAGCTAGAAAGGTAAAATATGACACTAGGTGTAATAGGCAAAAAACTTGGAATGACACAAATTTTTGACGAACATGGATTAGCAATCCCTGTAACTGTTATTAAAGTTGATGACATCGTTGTTACTCAAGTTAAAACAGTAGAAACAGACGGATACAATGCAATCCAAGTTGGTACAATTGCAGCTAAAGAAAAACACTTAACAAAAGCTCAATTGGGTCACTTCAAAAAGAATAATTTAGAAAACTTCAGACACTTACAAGAATTCAGAGTAGATAACCCATCTGATTACAAAGTAGGTGATAAAATTGAACTTTCAGTTCTTGACAACGTAGAAAAAGTTGATGTAACTGGAAAATCAATCGGTAAAGGTTTCCAAGGTACAGTTAAACGTTGGAACTTCGGCAGAGGACCAATGGGTCACGGTTCTAAAAACCACAGAGAACCTGGTTCAATCGGTGCTGGTACAACTCCATCACGTGTTATCAAAGGTAAAAGAATGGCTGGTAACATGGGTAACGAAAGAGTTACTATTACAAAATTGAAATTAGTTAAAGTTGATGCAGAAAAAAATCTTGTATTAGTAAAAGGTTCAGTACCTGGATGCGAAGGCAGATTGGTAACAATCGTTCCAACAAGAACTAAATGGAACTAACGAATTTTGCGTAGAGTGACGCAATAATTCGTAACAGGTTTTAAACAGATAAGTTTTAAAAATCCCGAGTTGCCATATAAAACGGATAAAACCGAAAGGGGTAACAGGCAGTAGATAAATATAAAGGAAAAACAAAATGTCAAAAGAAATTTTAAATACAAATGGTGAAAAATTAGGCGAAATCAAATTGAACGCAGAAGTGTTCGGTGTTGAACCTAATTTACATGTAATGCATTTAGCATTAAGAAGACAATTAAACAACGCTCGTCAAGGTTCAGCTTGTGCAAAAACAAGAGCTGAAGTTTCTGGCGGTGGTAAAAAACCTTGGAAACAAAAAGGTACAGGTCGCGCTAGAGCTGGTTCATTACGTTCACCTCTATTTGCAGGCGGTGGTGTAGTATTTGGACCAAAACCAAGAAGCTATGCATTCAACATGCCACAAAAAGCTAGACAATTAGCATTGAAATCTGCATTATCAGCAAGACAAGAACAATTAATCGTAGTTAAAGATTTCTCAACAATTACTGAACCAAAAACAAAATTGATGGTTTCAGCTATGAAATCTCTAAACTTGTCAGGTAAAGTTCTTGTTGTAGCAGATACAAAAGCAGCTGAAAACAAATTTTTAGAATTAGCTGCAAGAAATGTTCCAAGCATTAAAATGATTTTACCTTCAAACTTGAACGTAAAAGACTTATTGGAAGCAGATTTTGTTGTTATGACAGAAGCATCAGTAAAAGAAATCACTGAAAGATTAAGCTAATTTAGAAGTGTAACTTAAACCAAGAAATAGAAAAGGAAATTATAATGAAAAACACAGCAAATACAGAAAGATTATACGGCATCATTAAAAAGCCTTTAATTACTGAAAAGTCAGTAGGTGCAACTACACTTGGTCAATACACTTTTGAAGTAGTAAAAGATGCGACTAAGATTGAAATAGCACAAGCAGTGGAACTAGTATTCCCTGGTAGAAAAGTAACAAAAGTAAGAACAGTATATATGCCATCTCACGAAAAAAGAATGGGATACAAATTCGGCAGAACTGATTCATCTAAAAAAGCCATCGTTACAATCGAAGGCGATCCAATCGAAGAATTAGTAGGAGTTTAATCATAACTCCCATTCTTCAGGACGAAAGTCCAACGGGGCGATTTGCAGGTCAAAGACAGGCAATAGGCACAGGTCCCTAAAGTAGAACAAAGCCAAAAAAAGGAGAAATTGAAAATGGCAATCAGAAAAATTAACCCAACATCTCCGGGTCAAAGAGGAATGACAAAAAGTGATTTCCAAGAAGTAACAACTTCAACTCCAGAGAAATCATTATTGAAGTCATTGAAAAAAACTGCCGGAAGAAATAATACAGGTAGAATTACATGTCGTCACAAAGGCGGCGGTGTAAAAAGATCATACCGTGTAATTGACTTTAAACGTGAAAAATTTGGCGTACCTGCAACAGTAAAAACTATTGAGTACGATCCAAACAGAAACGTTAGAATTTCATTAGTATTCTACGCTGATGGTGAAAAAAGATATATCTTGACTCCAGAAGGCTTAAATGTAGGTGATGTAATCGTATCAGGACCAGAAGCTCCTGTACAAACAGGTAACGCACTTCCATTAGAATTGATTCCGCTAGGTACAATTGTTCACAATATCGAATTGAACCCAGGTCGTGGCGGAGTTATGGTAAGATCAGCAGGTAACGCAGCTCAAGTTATGGCAAAAGAAGGTAACTACGTTACAATTAAACTTCCATCATCAGAAATGAGAATGGTAAGAAAAGAATGTATGGCTACAATCGGTACATTAGGTAACGCAGAATTTAAAAACCTTTCAATTGGTAAAGCTGGTAGAAAACGTTACTTGGGTATCAGACCAACTGTACGTGGTGTGACAATGAACCCATGTGATCACCCTCACGGTGGTGGTGAAGGTAAAACTGGTCCTGGTGGACACCCAAAAACACCTTGGGGTAAACCAGCTCTAGGTCAAAAAACACGTAAAAAAGGCAAAGCTTCTGATAAATTAATCGTTAGAAGAAGAAAAAAATAATAGATTTTGGATAAGGTGCTGGGTTTGAAGCTTGGCAAAAACCCAGCTTCTCCAAGACAAAATAAAAAAAACAAATCAAATAAAATAATAAAGGAGAAATTAATGGCACGTTCATTAAAAAAAGGTCCATACGTAGAAGAAGCTCTACAAAAGAAAATTGAAAAAATGAATGCGAATTCAGAACATAAAGTTATTAAAACCTGGTCAAGAGCATCAATGATTGTACCTGATATGTTAGGACATACAATTGCTGTTCACAACGGTAAAACTCACGTTCCTGTTTACGTAACAGAGCAAATGATTGGACACAAATTAGGTGAATTTGCACCTACAAGAATGTACAAAGGACACGCAGGTTCAGACAAAACTGCAAAAAGAAAATAGCAAGTGCGCATAAAAGGCAACAAGCCAAAAGCAAACGAGTTAGAAAAAATTATAAGGAAAGTAAAAATGGAAGCTAAAGCAAAACAAACAGATATAAAAATGACAGCAAGAAAACTTCGCAGAGTAATCAACGAAGTACGTGGAAAATCTGTCACAGAAGCTCAAGACATGTTACGTTTTATGCCTTATTTTGCAGCAAGAGTTGTTGAAAAGAACTTGAAAGCTGCAGTAGCTAATGCTCAAGAAAAATACGGTATCGGCGCTGAAAGCTTAAAGATTTCTGAAATCTTTGCTGATGAAAGCGTTACATATAAAAGAGCAAGAACAAGAGCTCAAGGCCGTATGTACAGCAGACTAAAACGTACATCTCACTTAACTCTTAAAGTAAGTGACATCGTTAAAAAGTAGTAGTAAAAACAAAAGGTATAAAAAATGGGACAAAAAACACATCCAACCGGATTTAGAGTAGGCATAATTCAACCTTGGGCAAGCACTTGGTTTGCAAAGATTAAAGAATATGGCCAATTCGTAGCAGAAGATGCTAAAATCAGAAAATTTGTTAAGAAAAAATTATACACAGCTGGTGTATCAAAAATCTTAATCGCAAGAAAAGCACAAAACACTACAATTACAGTAGTAACAGCTAAACCTGGTATTGTAGTTGGACGTGGCGGTCAAGGTATTGAAGAATTGAAACAAGATGTTTCAAAACACATTGGCAAACCAGTAATCATTAACGTAGTAGAAGTAGCAAGAATTGACGTAGATGCTCAATTAGTTGCTGAAGCAATTGCTCAACAATTAGAAAAACGTGTAGCATTCAGACGTGCAATGAAACAAGCAATGCAACGTTCAATGAGAGCTGGCGCACAAGGTATCAAAGTAATGGTATCAGGACGTTTAGGTGGTGCAGAAATCGCTCGTTCAGAATGGGCAAAAGAAGGAAGAATTCCTCTTCAAACATTAAGAGCTGATGTAGATTTTGGTTTCACAGAAGCAGATACAATTATGGGTAAAATCGGTGTTAAAGTTTGGATTTTCAAAGGTGTATTAATGCCAGGCGAAAAAGCAGACCAAAACATCAAAGCTAAAAATGAAAAAGGCGGATCTGACAAAGGTATGAGACGTCCAAAACGTAACAGAGCAGCATCAACAGAATCAGCTGCTGAATAATAAAAGGTATATAAATAATTAATAGGAGCAAATATAATGTTACAGCCTAAAAAAACTAAATACCGCAAAATGATGAAAGGCAGAATGAAAGGTACTGAAACTAGAGGTACACATCTTGAGTTCGGTAGCTACGCATTGCAAGCTGTAGAACCTGGTTGGATTACCAGCCGTCAAATCGAAGCAGCTCGTCGTGCAATGACTCGTGAAATCAAACGTGGCGGTAATGTTTGGATTAAAATTTTCCCTGATAAACCAATTACAGCAAAACCAGCTGAAACACGTATGGGTTCAGGAAAAGGTAATTTAGAATACTGGGTAGCGGTTGTAAAACCAAACAGAATTCTATTTGAACTTGAATATTTTGATAGAAACATTGCGGTTCACGCTCTTGAATTAGCAGCACAAAAATTGCCTATCAAAGTTAAAGTGGTAGAAAAAGCTAAATTAGAGACAAAATAACTATTAAAATAAAGGAAATAAACAATGAAATTAAATGAAATGCGCGAAAAAACAGTAGATGAGCTGAAGAGTGCAATAGTAGATTGGAAGAAAGATTTGTTCACATACAGATTACAACTTTCAACTCACAAATTAGAAAATACAGCGTTAATTTCTAAAACAAAAAAACTAATCGCTCAAGCTAAAACTGTAATTAAAGAAAAAGAGGTACAAAATGCCTAAAAAAGAAAAACAAGGAATAGTAATCAGTAACAAAATGGATAAGACTGTAGTTGTAAAAGTTGCATCTTACGATCCACATCCAAAATACAAAAAGATTATTGAAACAAATAAAAACTACAAAGCACATGACGAAGGCAATGTTTGTAACGAAGGCGATAAAGTTAGAATTATCGAATCAAAACCAATTTCAGGTGGCAAACGCTGGACAGTTGTAGAAGTAGTAGAAAAAGCAAGATAATTGCTTCAGTGGCAGCATTATCAGAGAATAATGAGAGGCCAAACAAGTTAAAAAATTCTAAAATAAAGGAAATTTAAAATGATACAACAAGAAACAAGATTAGAAGTAGCAGATAATACAGGTGCAAAACAATTGTTATGTATTCGTGTTATGGGCAGTTCTAACAAAAAATTTGCAGCAGTAGGCGAAGAAATCGTTGCTTCTGTAAAATCGGCAGCTCCTAACCAAACAGTAAAAGCTGGTGAAGTAGTAAGAGCAGTTGTAGTTAGAACAAAAGCTGACATCAAACGCGAAGACGGATCTGTAATCAGATTTGACGAAAATGCTGCAGTTATCATCAACAAAGATGGTAACCCACGCGGAACTCGTGTTTTCGGACCTGTAGCTCGTGAATTAAGAGACAAAGGCTATATGAAAATAGTTTCTTTGGCTCCAGAAGTTATCTAATTCTTGGTTTGCCAAAAGCAAACCAACGAATTAAATCCTGACAATATTCAGGAAAACAGGAAACAAATACAAACTATACGCTCGATACAGGATATCGAATCCGTATAAAAAATGGAGAAAACAGAAAAATGACAGATAAAAACAAAAAAGGTTTACATGTAAAAAACGGTGACAGAGTTATCGTTATTGCAGGTAAAGACAAAGGAAAAATCGGTAACGTTAAAAAAGCCGATCCTTCAAAGTCAAAAGTTACTGTTGAAGGCGCAAACATGGTGACTAAAGCTCAAAAACCTCAACCAATGGCAGGTATTCAGGGTGGATTAATCAAACTTGAAGCTCCAATGGATGCATCAAATGTTATGGTTGTATGTCCGGCTTGCGAAAAACCGACAAGGATCAAACACGAAGTAGTAGACGGCAAAAAAGTACGTGTTTGTAAAAAATGTGGTGAACAATTAGACGTCTAGTATTTGTTATAAACTTATATTAACGTTCAAAAAGTAAGGAAAAACAAAATGACAACAACAAAAAGTTTAAGATCAAAATACAACGAAGAAGTTAAAGCCGCTTTAAAAGAAAAATTCGGATATAAAAACGAAAATGAAATCCCAAAACTTCACAAAATCGTGTTGAATATGGGTGTAGGTGAAGCTTCTCACAACTCAAAAATTGCAGAAACAATTGAAGCTCAATTGACAAAAATTGCTGGTCAAAAAGCAGTTGTTACAAAAGCAAAAAAATCTATTGCGTCATACAAATTAAGAGAAGGTATGCCAGTAGGTGCAATGGCTACATTGCGTGGTGAAAGAATGTATGATTTCTTACAAAAATTAATCTGCGTAGTATTGCCAAGAATTCGTGACTTCAGAGGTATTAGTGCAAAATCTTTCGACGGTCGTGGTAACTACACATTAGGTTTGAAAGAACAAGCATTATTCCCAGAAATTACATACGAAGAAGTTGATTTGGTAAAAGGTATGAACATATCTATTATCACAACAGCTAACACAGATGACGAAGCTAGAGAATTGTTAAGATTATTAGGTATGCCATTCAAAGGCTTAAACAAATAGTCTAACAGTTACAAGATAACAAACAAAGGAGAAATTCATGGCTAAGAAAGCGATGATAAACAAAGAACTAAGACGCGAAGCATTAGCTGCAAAAGGTAAATACCCAAAAGTTAGATTGCACAACAGATGCTCAATTTGTGGTAGACCACACGGTTTTCACAGAGATTTCGGTCTTTGCAGAATTTGTTTAAGAAAAATGGCACACCAAGGTTTATTACCTGGCGTAACAAAAGCAAGCTGGTAACAAGTGTCGTCGTTGTAGAGTTATTTGCATCGACAAGTTACAACAAAAACCTTGCTAAACTGCTAAAACTCGTCAAGGCGGCATAAGCCGAACCAGACAACAATTGGTAAGTAGCGTCAGATATAATCTGACATAAGTAAAAAGGAATTATAATAATGAATACAGATCCAATAGCAGATATGCTAACAAGAATCAGAAATGCTAATATGGTATCTCATGAAACAGTTGAAATGCCATCTTCAAAATTGAAGGTTGAATTAGCAAAATTGTTAAAAAACGAAGGATTTATCACAGATTATGCAGTAAAAGAAGTTGGTAAATTCAAAGTATTATCAATTACACTTAAATATGATGACAAGAAAAAACCTGTTATCACTAAATTAGAAAGAATTTCAAAACCAGGTTTGAGAAACTACTGTAAAGCTAAAAACCTTCCAAAAGTATTGGGTGGTATGGGTATTGCAATCGTTTCAACAAGCAAAGGTTTGTTAACAGATAGAAAAGCAAGAAAAGAAAACATCGGCGGCGAAGTGCTTTGCTATGTTTACTAAATACAAGATATAATAAAGAGCGCTCCACTTTTGTGGGGCGCTACTTTTTTTATCAGAAATATGTTATAATAAAAATATAGAGATTATTAATGGAGTGAAAATGTCTGATAATTTGAACGTTAACGGTATTTCAAAATGCAAATCGCTTGATTCTAATAAAGGGTTAGGAGCTTTGAATGAAAAGATTGATATTAATTTCAATGGGCGTTGGCATAGGGTTAAGGAACGTCCATTAGGGTATCAAAATGTTGATATAGAAAAGGCAAATGATATTGCTCAGGAGTTTTTTAATGCTATGGATGGGCTTGGTACGGACAAAGAGGCTATGAAAAAGGCTTGCGAGAAACTTACTAAATATAATGTTTTAGAGGTTATGGAACAATTTTCTAAACTCGAAAGTAATAAAGATAATTTAACGTTGATGAAATTTATTAGGAGTGATTTCAGTACTTATGGTGGCGGTACTAATTTAATTCAGGATGACTGCAAAGAAATTATTGATACTTTCTACAAACTTTTAATGGCTAGAGGTGAGGATATGGAAAAAGTTTGTGATAATTCTCGATCTCTTGCTAGTGGTCAAGGTTTAAATGAGATAGTTGAATATTTTTGTGACGTAAAAAATCTTTATCGTAGTGATGCTGGTTCTTCTGCCGTCAATTATAGAGCAGCGCAAGAAGAAGTTAAGAAAGAGGGGAGTGCTAGTATTGCTGAGAAACCGTTTCATTGGATGATGCTCTTTTCTGATCCTACACGAGCGACCAGCAATCTGGCGATATCATTAAAAGCTTTAGAGGAGTCTTTATTTCAAGGAGTTCAATATGATAGTTACTCAGGCTCGCATCCTGAACTTGAGTAATAAATTTGTTTTAAAACATAAATATCATTATTACTTGGATTTTGAATATTTTTCTGATGTGGAACGTACATAATATCATCCACTTCAACTCCGTGCCCTAATCCAAGTGCGTGTCCTAATTCGTGCATAATTGTACAATATATGCTTAAATCAGTTGTATCTTTGCCTGAAAACTCGTTTGGTAATCCAATATCAATGGATATTTTCTTCAATTCGTCATTGATTACGCTCACATATTTGCACATTCCTTCAAAAACTCTTCCGACTTTTGTCCAAAGAATTACGATATCAGCTTGGTGGGGTTGATTTATTGTTTGGAACTGGATTGGGATATGATTTGCTCTTAAATATTCGTTCCAGTTATAGATTGCTTTTTCGATGAATGAGTACATAAGCTCTTTGTTATTAATACTGGCAACGATGGGTGTGATATGCACTGTAATTGTCGATTTCTTCCAACGACAAAGTTTGCCTCTGATTTTAGAGTTTTCTATATATTTATTTATGTTCGCAGATATCATACCTAAAATTATAACCATAAAAGTTAGATTGCCATCGTGTTGTTGGTTGAAACATGTAAATTTATTGTAATTAAAAGGTTTTTACGGCTTTACAAAAATTATATTCGTAGTATTATAGATTATGCAGGTGCAATTGGTAGAAAAGCCTGCCGATTAAATCAAGGGTCGTAGAAAGTCCGTGATTACAGAATGTAGGATGGGACTTGAAGGGTAAGATTTAACCAAGATACGACTAACAGCCGAAATAATAGATTTAATTGATTGTAGAAGATATACCTTAAAGGAGAAAAAATTATGTCACGTATTGGTAAAAAACCGATTGAAATCCCAGCAGGCGTAGAAATTACTCTTGATGGACAAGTTATTACAGCTAAAGGACCTTTGGGAACTGAAACAGTTAACGTACGTCCTGAAATCGCTATCAAAGTTGAAGACAACCAAATCATTTTGACAAAAGCTGAAGACACTAGAGAAGCTGGCGCATTGTATGGTTTGTCAAGAACTTTAGTTGCAAACGCTGTTCACGGCGTTAAAGAAGGTTTCGAAAAGAAACTTGAAATCCAAGGTGTTGGTTACCGTGCTAACATGGAAGGAAAAAATCTAAACTTGGCTTTAGGTTATTCTCACCCAGTTGTTGTTGAACCACCAGAAGGTATCACTATTACAGTTGAAGCTAACACAAAAATCAGTGTTAAAGGTTCAAACAAACAAACAGTTGGTGATGTAGCTGCTTTGATTAGAGGAAAACGTGCACCTGAAGTTTACAAAGGCAAAGGTATCAGATACGAAGGCGAATACATCAGACGTAAAGCTGGTAAAGCTGGTAAAAAATAGGATTAAGAATTTAATCCAAAATTCGATTTTGTATTTTATAAAAAATACAAACAAATTATTAAATGTAACAAAACTAGCCCGCATAAACCCTTGGAATCGGTTTTTCAAGAAGGTTTGGGTATGAAAGGAAAGAAAAATGATTAAACAAGAAGCAAGAAAACCGAAAGTACAACAAAGACACCGCACAATCAGACTAAAAGTTTCAGGAACTGCTGAATTCCCAAGACTTGCAGTTTACAGAAGTACAAAACATATTTATGCTCAATTGATTGACGATGAAAATAACGTAACTATTGCATCAGCTTCTTCAAATGACAAAGATTTGAGAGAAGAACTTAAGCACGGTGGTAACATCGAAGCTGCTAAAGTTGTTGGTGCTACAATCGCTAAAAAAGCAAAATTAAAAGGCATTGAATGTGTTGTATTTGATCGTGGCGGATTCTTGTATCACGGTCGTGTAGCTGCTTTAGCAGATGCTGCTAGAGAAGCTGGTTTGATGTTCTAATTCTAGATACAAAAAACTACACAAATAGAGAACAGACGTCTTACATTAGTAAGGCGTCTGTTAGTTTTTAAGCACAAACTATTAAAATTTTATGCTTATGTGTTATGTGAAACTTTTAATTAAAATCTAAATCCGATTCCAATTTCACCTTTTGAATTATGGTCACTCAATTGACAGTTGCCACGGAAGAATAATTCATTACCGTTACGGTTCACAATTGTTGAGTATTCCGCATTAGCGCCAATAAATGGCTTAACTCGATTTAGTTTATTTGAGTAATTAATACCACATTCGATGTCACCTACTTGAGCGTCTGGTTTTGGAGTGAATTCTGCACCGCCTTGTACGCCTAGATGCAATTTTTTGCCTTCATCGCAACATAGATTTCTAGTAAAACCAACTTCTCCACCAGCTCTTAAAACTTGATGAGGGTGAATTTTTGCCTCATATAAAAGATTTGCAAGTTCGTTTTGGTCTTCTGGGACTACTCCTATTTGAGCAAGAGCATTGCTATTTCCAACTCTTGTGTAGTCAGCTATTAATCCAACGTTGTATTGTGTACAATCTGTTTTGTTAAAATCTAAACCCGCATAAGCGCCAGCAGAAAAACCTGTTTTTTTGCCGATTAAGGCATTTCCATTGAATGCTAATTTGTAACCGATATCAGGATTATTATCAAAACTGTTTTGGTAGCTGTATTCAGCTCCAACTTTGCCATAATTTTTCCCGTTTACTTGAGAATAACCCCCAATAATCCCAACTTTTCCATAATCGCCCATGTAAATAACTCCTTTTATTTCCCCTTTTTCCCAAAAAAATTTTCTTTACTTATTTATAAAGTATTTCAATTTTGCAAAATTGCTTTTAATTTAAATAATGTAAAGGATTATTAATATTAAAAAATAATTAATTAATTTATAAAATGCTTTCTTTTGTATTATTATAAGATTAGACACTAGGAGAAATTATGGAATATAAAGATTATTACGAGATATTAGGCGTAAAAAGAGAGTCTTCAGATGCTGAAATTAAATCGGCATATAGAAAGCTGGCTCGCAAATATCACCCTGATGTTAATAAAACAAAAGAGGCAGAAAGCAAATTTAAAGATATAAATGAAGCTTATGAAGTATTATCAGACAAAGCGAAGCGTCAACGTTATGACAGTTTAGGCGCAAACTGGCAAGGTGGGCAAAGTTATACTCCTCCTCCAGGGTTTGAAAACTTTGGCTTTGGAGGTGGCGGAGGCTACCAAAGTTTCAATTTTGATGGACAAGATATGGGAGGATTTTCAGACTTCTTCAGCTCATTGTTTGGCGATATGATGGGCGGGGGCGCAAGATCTTCTGCTGGATTTGGCGGATTTGATGGCTTTGATTTTGGTGGTGCTCAACAGGCAAGAGCTCAAAGTTCGGCTAGAAGACACGCAAAACCTGAAAATTTAGATGTTACCAAAACGCTTAATATTACAATAAAAGATATTTACTCTAATGAACCTATCAATGTTAAATATTCTGATATGAAACGTTGTTCACAGTGTCCAGCAGGTGGTGGTTATTGCGCTGTCTGTGGCGGTACTGGGATTATTAATGAACAAAAATCTATTAAAGTGAAATTGCCTCCAGAAGTTAAGCAAGGTCAAAAAATCCGAGTGAAAGGTGAGGGCAACTCTGATTCTTATGGCAATAAGGGCGATTTGTATTTAATCATTAATATAAGTGATAATGAATACGAAGTTGATGGGGTTGATTTGACTAAAGATGTTGAAATAACTCCATCAGAAGCTGTTTTGGGTGTTAAAAAAGAAATCAAAACTTTGCAAGGTCATATTACAATTTCGATTCCACCGATGACTTCTTCAGGGCAAAAGTTACGCTTGAAAGAATTGGGATTGCCTAAAAAAGGTGGCGGAAATGGTAATTTGAATGCAAGAATTAAGATTGTTATACCTAAAAATTTGACCGAAAAACAAAAAGAGTTGTTTAAACAAATTCAAGAATTATCTTAAAAGTCCGTTGTTTCGGGCTTTTTTATTTAATGTAAACTAATGTAACAAAAAAGAGCATCTCTGAAATTCGATGTTTTTCAAATACTTTATATTTATAAGAGAGCACTAAAAAAATAAGGAGAGATGATATGACTTTTTTAGCATTAAGTTCACAGAGAAGTTTATTTATGCTACAGAAGAGCCAGTTGGAATTTGAACAAACATTGATTATGAACCAAGCGAATTGGCTTCAACAAGAAATGGCAGACCGTGCAGATTTATTAAGCGGTGCCAACGGAGGTGGATCAGTTGATTTGGACGATGATCCATATTACGTAGCATTACAAAAAGAAGAAGAATATTTAACATCAAGACAAGATTCGTTAAGTAACCAGATTACATTGTTGACTGAAGAAATCAACAGTACAAAATCACTAGTTCAAAACAACATCAAAGCAAGTTGTGGATTGAACTTGATTGGTGGTTAATAATTCTGTCTGATAGTTTAATACTGTTGTGTTACATTGATTTTTCAAAAAGTTCAACAGTATTAGACATCAACATTGCAATTGTCATTGGACCAACTCCTCCTGGAACAGGAGATATATATGATGCTTGGGATGCAACAGCTTCAAAGTCTACATCTCCTCGGGTTTTCCCGTTTTCATCCTTAAAAATCCCAACATCAATAACAACAGCATTATTTTTAATCATATTTTCCAAAATAATTTTTCCCCCTACAGCAGAAATCAATATATCTGCTGTTTTTGTTATTTCAGAGAGATTTTCGGTATGGCTGTGGCAGATTGTGACTGTCGCATTTTTGTCAAGCAACATTTGTGAAAGAGGCTTGCCTACAATGTTTGAACGCCCTACGATAACTGCGTGTTTGCCTGAAATTTCGATATTATATTCTTCTAAAAGTTTTATAATACCCTTTGGTGTGCAAGGGTATGCGTATGGAGTTTCTCCAATAAATAATTTGCCTGCGTTTTCAGGAGTGAAGCCGTCGACATCTTTTGACGGAGTAATAGCGTTGATGATATTAAACTTGTTAATATGTTTTGGTAGTGGCAATTGAACCAAAATCGCTGTTACTTCAGGATTTGTGTTAAGTTCTTCTATTTTGTTTAAAAGTTCTGATTCAGAAACATCTGATGGATAATTTATTACAATAGAATTTATGCCTAAACTTTCTGCGGTTTTCTTTTTGTTGTTAACATAAATTTTGCTTGCAGGATTTTCTCCTACAAGAATTACAACAAGAGTAGGTTTTTTGTCATATTTTTCAAGTTTTGTTTTTAGTTCTGATAAAATTTTATCTCTTAAACTTTTTCCATCTAATATTGTTGTCATACGACCTCTAATTCTTTATTTGCGGTAGGTTTAGTCTAAAATAAAATTGTTTGATTGCTTCTTGAACTTTAATAGATTCTCTAGAAATCGAATTTTTTTCTAAATCGTTGTCGAATGGAATTACTCCTAGTACATCTAAATCATATTTTTTCAATAGTTCGTAAATAGAAGCCATTGACTGATTGTCGGCTTTATTGATAACCACTCCGATTTGTCCACCTGCTGCGTATTTTGCACTAAATTCTTCAATCCTTTTTGCAAGATGTGCACCTTCGTCAGTTGGATTTGCAACGATTATCGTAGTGTCGATGTCTGTATCTACAAGTTGATTTAAGTATTTTAAATCAAATTCGCAGTCAAATATAACAATGTCATATCTGTCAATTAGTTTCAGTACAGCGTCGTTAATTTGTCCTGTGATAGGACATCTACAATCTTTTGAACCTACAAACCAAGATACAACTATGTCTACATTTTCACTTATAGATACAACGATATCTTCCATCGCCCATTCAATAAATTCTTGTTTAGACATATCTTCTGGGATACCTGTTTTGTATTCGTGTTTTCCGCTTCTGATGCCGTATATTGTATTTCTTATATCCAAACCAAAGCTATGCCCAAGTTCGCTTGCAAGGTCATTGTCAAATAAAAGAATAGATTTTTCAGGATAAAGTTCTTGAAAAATTCTCAAGAATGCTTTTGTGATTGTGGTTTTACCGCTTCCACTTTTCCCTGTTATTGCAAGTTTTGTTGTCAATTTAGTACATCTCCTTTAGTTGAATAGATAATTCATTAGTTAATTCCATTGCTTTTTTAGCTAATTCTTTATTCAATCCTCCAGCTCCGCAAGAGGGAGTAAGCATTGAATTTTCTATAACAAGTTTCTCATCAATTCCGCGTTTAGTCAAATAGTTAACTGCTGTCTTGAATTTGTTAACCAAATCAGTTGTGGAAATGTTTTCAAGAGAAGTTTTGTCTAATGTTGGTACAATACCCCAAGCAATTTTCCCACCATTTAATAAAAATGAATTAATATCTTCGCTAAATAAGCTCAAATTTTGAGCAAAAGTGAATGCATCAGGATTAATTATTTTAACTTTGGATTTTAACGGTATTGACCAATCGCATTTCCCACAACAATGTATAGCCGATAAACCGCCGTTGTTATTAATTGTTTCAGCTATTTCTTTAATCATAGAAATAGCGTCTTCCTGTGTAATTCCTACGAAAGCAGATGTGCCGATTTGTGATATTGATGGTTCGTCAATAAAGATGATTGGTGTGGTTGTTTCGTTTGTTGATTTAATTTGTTTTATTTGCCAAAGAGCTTTGAGAGTTAAAGTTTTTACAATAATTTCTTTTAACGTGTCGTCGTATATTGCAGATGTTCCATTCTCTAGGCAAAGTGTTGTTGCAAGAGTGAATGGACCTACAATTTGACCTTTTGCATAGTTCGGTTTTGTTGTTTTTATTAAATCTAGATATTTGTTGAAAGTAGAAGATTTTGTTATTGCAAATTTGTCTAATTCGGTTGAGTTTATATCATTCATTATTTCTTCGTAAGATAAGAAAAATTCTTCTAAATCTTCGAAGAAATTGTCATATTCTGTGGTGAAATAATTTTTTTCTTCTTCACAAAAAAATGAGGGCATTCCTTCCAAAAATTGGAAAATCATGTCCTCATTTTTATTAACTTTTACTAGCTGTGGCCAAAATGGGATGTTAGAAAAATTTTCTTTTACTAAATCCATTGCTTCTGTGATATCTGTGTGTGGTAGTGAGCCGATTGCGGTACATTCAAGTTTTAAGTTTGTTTGATTTTGATTGTTCGCTCTCATGTACTAATCTTGTCCTGTGCCGTTACTACTATACCACTTCTAGCCGTGGCTAATGTTTAAACTATTCTTCAGTTTCTTCAACTTCTTCAACAGCTTCTTTAACAACTTCTGATGCTGTTACAACAACAGCTAATTCACATTTAACTTTAGAAGTTAATTTGATTAACATTGTGTATTCACCGATTTTGTTGATAGGAGCGTTAAGTGAAACATTTTTTCTATCAACTTCGATACCTGATTTTGCAAGAAGTTCTTCAGTAAGTTTTTTAGTTGTGATAGTACCGAATAGTTTACCAGATTCACCAGCTTTTGCTGATAATTCTAGTTTGCCAAATTTTTCTAATTGTTCAGCTTTAGCAACTGCTTCTGAATGTAATTTTTCTTGTTTAGCTTTGATTCTAGCTAGGTTTTGTTCTCTGTTTTTCAAAGCGCCTTCAGTTGCGATTTCTGCTGCGTCTTGAGGAAGCAAAAAGTTTCTAGCATAACCGTCTTTAACTGTAACGATGTCACCTGCTTCGCCAAGGTTTTGAACGTCTTTTTTCAATATAACTTGCATTTTAAATTCTCCTTTAGTATTTATAAATCTGCCAGTATGACCATACTACTACAAACAACTTGAATTGTCGATAGTTTTTTTATCAAATGTTAAGTTTAGGCAATGTTTAACCTTATTTTATGTCAGGGAATAGATATTTAATTCCGTCATCACTGCGCCAGCGAATGTATCCAGTTTTTGGAGTTTTGTCAATGTCTACAACTGATACAAGTGCCCAATTGCCTCTAATAACGTTTAGTTTTATAAATTGTGGGTGGTTTATTCTTGCGACAATTTGAGAGTTATCTTCTGTTTTAGCACGCAAAACTAACATTTCGTCAGGAGTATCCTTTAGGATTTTAAGACCATATTTTTTGCCATAAGCGTTATAAAGATTTAGCCACGTCATAAACTTGTAAGGGTCATCTTTTTTTAACCAGCCACTTTGGTTTGTTTTGTTGTCGTAAATTAATTTTACCCAATCTTCAGTTTCGTCTTCGACTGCCATTAGTGCAAGTTCTTTGCTTTCGATGAATACTGAAAACACATCATCGTAAGTTAAATTTTCGGGCATTAATTTCTCTTTAGTCCAGCTAATTGTCTTGACGATTTTTGAATTTTCGTCAGGTTCTTCGTGTAGGGTAATAAATTTCCCAACTTGGTAAAACCCGTATGTGCGAGTATGTAAATTCTTTGAATAATAAGGCATTACATCGCTAGCAATTACAGGTGTTGACGCTGTTAGCATAAGAGAAATTAATGCTATGAAAATTTTAATCATATTTTACTCCCTAAAGCTTATGTCAGCATAAGTTTTCTTGAGTTTGTCACGAACAGAATTCATTTGTTTTTCAATTACTTCATCTGTCAATGTAGCTGTTTCGTCTTGCATTTTGATGCGGAACGCAACGCTCTTGTATCCTTCTTGAATGTGTTCACCTTGGTAAACGTCAAATACTTCGCTACCTTTGAAGATATTTTGTTGAATTGAACCTTTGATAACTTTTTGAATGTCGTCAAAAGTTACGTCTTGACCGATTACAAACGCCAAATCTCTACGTACTTCTGGGAATTGAGAAAGCTTTTTGTATCTTGGAACTCTTTCTTTAATGATTGATGTCACTTCATTCAAATCAAGATTGAAGATAAATGCTTCTTGGTTAAGTTTTAATTTATCTTTCAAAATTGGGTGGATTTGTCCGAAGTAGCCGATTGGAGTAGGAGTTTTTCCTAGCAACATAACAACTGCAGTTTTGTATGGGTGAAGAATTGAGTGAGTTTTTGCTAATTCAGTTTTTTCTAAAGGCATTAATTTAATTCTTTTTGTAATTTCTAATTCTTCAAAAAGTTTTTCCATAATACCTTTAACTGTATAGAAATCAACTTCTGCTGTAGTTTGCCATAATGAATTTTGGATATCTCCAGTGATAATACCTGCAAGAGTTTGAGTTTCTTTTACACCAGAATTCTTTTCATTAGCCTCCGCTACACGTTTGTATGTTTTGCCAATTTCGTAATTCCAAATATTTTTTTGTCCGTTGTCGAAGTTGTATTTCATAACGTTCAACACACTTGCAGAAAGAGTTTGACGTAGCATTGTGTAGTCTTCACTTGCTGGGTTTTGAACGTAGATTGCTTTGTCTTCTTCAAAAGGAATCATAAATCTATCAAGCATAGGCTTTCCGATTAATGAGCTTGTCATAATTTCGTTTAGTCCGCTTGAAAGCATTAAGTTGTGAACTTTTTTAATTATTTTTTCTTCTAATGAAATTTCAGGAAGTTGAACTTTTTGCGGTAGGGTTGGAGATATTTTATCGTAACCGTTGATTCTCGCAATTTCTTCAATCAAATCGATTTCTCTAGTAACATCGCCTGTTCTGAATGATGGTACTAGAAATTTAGCAGCGCTGTCGTTACCGCCAAGTTTTTTGAAACCTAAATTTTCAAGAATGTTAATACATCTGTCTGCAGCGATTTCAACGCCTAAAATTCTCTTGATTTGTGCATATCTTAAAGTTATTTCAATAGGGTCAAGTTTGTTTTTGCCAGTTTCAACTACGCCTTCTATTTTTGCATCAGCCAATTCTGTTAAAAGTTGCATTGCACGCATTAGAGCAGGTCTGATAATTTCAATATCAACGCCTCTTTCAAATCTTGCGCAAGCATCGCTTTTGTATCCTACGCTGTGAGAGCTTTTTCTATTGCTTTGAGGCGTAAAATATGCTGCTTCAAGTGCAATTGCAGTTGTGTTATTATCGATTTCAGAGTTTTCGCCACCAAATACGCCAGCCAAACAAACTCCTTTTTCTTTGTCTGCAATAAGTACGCTATCTCTTGTTAATGTTCTTTCTATGCTGTCAAGTGTAACGATTTTTTCGCCTTCTTCAGCACGTCTAACACAAAGATATCCATTTAATTTGTTAAGGTCAAATGCGTGGAAAGGTGTGCCGTATTCAAGCATTACATAGTTTGTGATGTCGACTACGTTGTTGATTGCACGAACGCCAGAAGCTAAAAGCCTTTTTTGCATCCAATCAGGAGATGGTTTGATTTTAATATCTTTTAAAATACCTACTGAATAATATTTGCAAACATCTTCGTCAATAATTTCAACTTTAAAACTATTTGTTGATAAATCTCTTGTGCATTCAAGAGGAGAAAATTTAAGAGGTTTGTTGAATATCGCACTTAATTCTCTTGCAATACCGATAACAGACATCTGATCACCTCTGTTTGCGGTTGGTGCAACGTCAATGATATAGTCTTTGTCAAATCCTAAAACGTCTTCAACATTTTCACCGATTTTAACATTTGGGAAAATTCTGTTTAAAATTAGAATGCCGTCTTCTTCTTGGTAATTTCTTTCAGAAACACCTAGTTCATCTGCGGAGCAAAGCATCCCTTGGGATTCAACGCCACGGATAACAGCAGGAGTTAGTGTGAACATTTCACCAGTTTTTCTATCTAGAACTTGGCTTCCAACACTAGCGTAAGGAATAATTTGTCCTTCTACAATATTTTGAGCGCCACAAACTACAGTCTTCAATCCTGAACCTGTGTTTACTGTCACAAGGTGAAGTCTATCAGAATTTGGGTGGTTGTCAATTTTTTCAATTTTTACAGTTTTAATATTAGTAAATTTAGGTTTTACTTCTTCAACTGCTTCAACTTCCAATCCGCTCATTGTAAGTTCGTGAGCAATTTGTTCTACTTCTATATCCGATAAATCAACAAATTCGTTTAACCAGTTTAATGATACTTGCATTTTCTTAAATTCCCTCTTAATTAAATATTATATCTCTATATTTTATAGTATTACAAAAGTAATTAATTGTAAAACTTTCAACGTATTAACTTATATTAACCCTAATTATTGCCAATAATCATGTTTGTGCGATAATTTAAAGTGAGGCTAAATATAAAATAGCAGAAGTACATTATAATAATTAAAAAAAAGGAAAAACAAGAAATGGCAAGAAAAACTCCATTGGAAAAAATCAGAAACATTGGTATTGCCGCTCACATCGATGCTGGTAAAACCACTACTACTGAACGTATCTTGTTCTACACAGGTAAAACTCACAAAATCGGTGAAACTCACGATGGTGCAGCTGTAACTGACTTTATGGAACAAGAAAAAGAAAGAGGTATTACAATCCAATCAGCTGCTGTAACAGCTTCTTGGAAAGGTCACCAAGTAAACATCATCGACACACCTGGTCACGTTGACTTCACAATCGAAGTAGAACGTTCACTTCGTGTATTAGACGGTGTTGTTGCTGTATTCTGTGCAGTTGGTGGTGTTCAATCACAATCAGAAACAGTTTGGAGACAAGCTAACAGATACGAAGTTCCTCGTATGGTATTCGTAAACAAAATGGATAGAACTGGTGCAGATTTCTACAGAGTTGTAGATCAAATCAAAAATAGACTTGGTGCTAACGCTGTGCCTATCCAATTGCCAATCGGTGCTGAAGATCAATTCAACGGTCTTGTTGACTTGATGACAATGAAAGCTGAAATTTATACAAATGACCTTGGTACAGATATTAGAGAAGAAGATGTTCCAGCTGAATTAGCAGAAAAAGCTAAAGAATACAGAGAAGCTATGGTTGAAGCTATCGCTTCTGAAGATGATGCTTTGATGGAAAAATTCTTCGAAGATCCTGATTCAATCACTATTGATGAATTGAAAGCTGCTTTGAGAAAAGCTGTTTGCGATAACAAAATCGTTCCTGTTTGCTGTGGTACAGCATTCAAAAACAAAGGTGTTCAATTGCTATTGAATAACGTTGTTGATTATATGCCATCACCAGTTGATGTAAAAGCTATCGAAGGTGAATTGGAAGATGGTTCAAAAACTGAAAGACATTCTTCTGACTCTGAACCATTCTCTGCTTTGGCATTCAAAGTTATGACTGACCCTTACGTTGGTCGTTTAACATTCTTAAGAGTTTACTCAGGCGTAATTACTTCAGGTTCTTATGTTCTAAATGCTACAAACGGCAAAAAAGAACGTATCGCTCGTTTAGTTCGTATGTATGCTGACCAAAGACAAGAAGAAGAAGAAGTTTACGCAGGTGACATCTGTGCAGCAGTTGGTTTGAAAGACACTACTACAGGTGATACTTTGTGTGATGAAAAAGCACCTATCATTCTTGAAAAAATGACTTTCCCAGAACCAGTTATCTCTGTTGCTATCGAACCAAAAACAAAAGCTGACCAGGATAAAATGGGTATCGCTCTTCAAAAACTTGCTGAAGAAGATCCATCTTTCAGAGTTAAATCTGATACAGAAACAGGTCAAACAATTATTTCTGGTATG
>JAFYQF010000023.1 GCA_017559905.1 bacterium | reverse complement strand
GAAACAAGTTCAGGATGACATAATAAGCGAGTTAATCAGCCTCAAGTTGAGCCGTACAAATTATTAGCGAACGTAACGTGCCACTGGTTTTGGATACTTTTGCCACCAAAAGTATCCCCGTCTGGAAGACCCGCCGGAGGCTTTAATTTAAAAATCAATTTTTAGTTAAATAACATATCTTATGCAAAGTTTCGTAAATAGAAAATTTATGCATTTTGTATATTTGTAGTATAATTATTTTGATATGAATTTAGACAGTCTAATAGATAGCTTATTATCGCCTATTGCCGATAAAATTTCAGGGATTATTTTTTGCTCAATCATGATTAGAGGGGTGGAAATCCAGTTTTTGGTTGCTCTTTTGATGGTGGCTGCTTTGTATTTTACATTCAGAACAGCTTTTATTGGTGTTTGGGGTTTTAAGCATGCTATTAAATTAATTACTAAAAATTATGAACATAAGGATGTTGTGCAACGTAAAAAGAAAGGTGAAGTATCTTCTTTCCAAGCGTTAACGGCAACTATATCGGCTTCTGCAGGTATTGGTAATGTTGCTGGTTCTGCGGCTGCGGTATCAATAGGGGGGCCTGGTGTAATTTTTTGGATGATTATTGCGGGCTTTTTCTCAATGGCTTTAAAGTTTGCAGAAGTATTGCTAGGTTTGAAGTTTAGACAGGTTCATCCTGATGGTACTGTTGATGGCGGTCCAATGTATTACATTCAAAATGGGCTTAAAAATCATAAAATTTTTGGTAAATTTGCGCCTCACTTGTCGAAGATATATGCTTTATGTTGTATTTTTGCAATGATTGGCGGTTGGAATTTATTTCAAATTAATGCAATGACAACTCAGATTACAGAAGTTACCGGAGGAGAAAATAGTTTTTTTGCTAACCAAAGTTGGTTGTTGGGTTTGATTGTTGCTATTATAACTTATGTTACTATTATTGGCGGAATTAAGGCTATCGGTAAGTTTACGTCAAAAGTAACTCCTGTAATGTGTACTTTATATGTATTAAGTGCATTTGTTATTTGTGTTTGTAATATACATCATTTACCAGAAACTATTGTGTTAATTATAAAAGAGGCGTTTAAACCACAGGCGATAAGCGGAGGCATGTTTGCTTGTATGTTGTGGGGATTTAGAAGGGCGATGTTTGCTAATGAATCAGGATTAGGTACTGCGCCTATTGCTTTTTCAGCAGTAAAAACAAGTAAGCCTGTTGCGCAAGCCTTTATTGCAATGTTACAACCTTTTGTTGATACAGTGATTGTTGGTAGTGCTACTGCATTTGTAATCGTTGTTTCTGGTGTGTATTTAGAAAGTAACGGGTTGGCAGGTATTGAATTGACGTCAAAAGCGTTTGCTTCGGTTTGTCCATTTTTCCCTATATTGTTGACAATTATGGCTAGTTGTTTTGTACTTTCAACAATGCTTTGCGGTTCATATTATGGTATAAAAAGTTGGAACTTTTTGTTCGGTAATTCAAAATTGACAACAAGAACTTTTCAGGTAATATATTGTTTATTCATTGTGGTTGGTTCGGCGATGAATTTCAAGAGTATTATCAATCTATCAGATGCTTTTACGCTATTTTTAGCAGTTCCGAATTTATTTGCAGTTTTCATACTTTCGGAGGTTGTCATCAAAGATTTGAAACGCTATTGTAAAAAATATAATGTAGGATTATTCAAACAGAATATAGATATACAAGAGGAGAGTGAAAATGAAAGAACAGTGTCTGGATATAGTAAGACAGAAATGTAATGGTTGCAAAGGTTGTACTTTAGCAGCTACACGTAAAAATGTAGTTTTCGGTGATGGTAATGCTTCAACTGCTAAAATCGTATTCATTGGTGAAGCTCCTGGAGAAATGGAAGATGAAAGCGGTATGCCATTTGTAGGTCGTGCAGGTCAATTGTTAAATGAATTCTTGGCTGATGCAGGTATTTCTAGAGAAGAAGATTTATACATCATAAATACCGTAAAATGTCGTCCACCAGAAAATAGAGTTCCAACTGATGAAGAAAAATTTGCATGCCGTAAATTTTTAAATGCGCAAATTGATATTATCAAACCTCGTGCAATCGTTCTTTGTGGTGCTACAGCATTGAAATCTTTTGTTGAATTAGATAAGAAAACAACTATTTCAAAAGTTCGTGGTCAATGGATGACTATTAATGTTGACGGTGTTGAATATCCAGCGATGACTATATTCCACCCATCTTACTTGTTGAGAAATCACTCAACTGCTGAAGGTGCGCCAAGAACATTGATGGCTCAAGATTTGAGAGAAATTAAAAATAAATTTTTAAATGATGTTCATAGATTTGGTTCTATAACTATGGAAGCAAAAGAAAATAGAGAATTAGCAATGGTTTAATTCTAATTTAAATATTAAAAAGCGTTCACATTTAGTGGGCGCTTTTTTTAGTATTAGATAATTATTTTCGCAATTTTTAATAAATTCTGACCGATTTTACTTAATGTTTTACCGTAGTTTGAAATTTCACCTAGGATAAGTTTTTGTTCCCCTTTTGTTAATAGTTGCATATCAAATAATCTCGTAGCTGCTTTAGGATTATCTGATGCTTTTGCTAATTTTTCTGTTAAATCACTTATTTCATCAGCAACTTGATTAATATCGTTAGCTCCGAGTCCTTTCCAATGAAAACCTTCGGTTAAATACTTTCTTTCATAACCTAGTCTTTTATGGTTAGGTTCTGAATATAGTCTTTGATAGGAAGTTTCATTTGCCCATTTGAAATCTCGTGTTTCAAATCCTATTAGAGACCATTTCCCATTTTCAAATTTCCTAATTCTTTTAATATTCCCATTTTCAAAAATTTGATATTTTTTGCCGTCAGGAAACTCGTGAGTTGTTTTTCTTTTTCCATAAAATGAGTTATTATCTACTTCTGTTAATTTGAATTTTTCTTCACCTAAAACTCTTTCACTGTCTTTGGATATTCGTTCAATGTTAGCATAAGTGTCTTCTATAATTGCTAAATTCCCAGTTTTTAGTCCATAAAAGTCGATATCGTATAATTCCTTAGCGTTACCAATAAACCTGCTAGTGGTATAAGGATAGTTCAATTCCAATCCCATAAATCTTTTCCTCCAAACATTTTATTTTCCCTGCTTGCTATAATAAAAACATTTGGGTTTATGAAAATGCTTTTGTGTAACAAATTGTAAAACAAAACGAGGAATTCTTTAGAACTCCTCGCTTTGTTTTAATAATACAATTTTATTAGTTATTTTTTACGTAGTTTAGTAAAGTTCTTACGCCTGCACCAGTTGCACCTGAAATAAATTCACCTTGTGGTTTTTCTAGGAATGCAGTTCCTGCAATATCGATGTGACACCATTTCACATCTTTAACAAATTCTTGCAAGAATAGTCCTGCGGTTTGAGAACCACCGTATCTAGAGCCAGTATTTTTCATATCAGCAATATCTGATTTTAGGCTGTTGAAATATTCTTTGAACATTGGAAGCTCCCAGAATTTCTCACCGCAATCTGCACCGGTTTCAATTAACTTGTTAATCATTTCTTTATCGTTGCCCATAATGCCAGAAGCAACGCTTCCTAAAGCAACCAAGCAAGCTCCTGTCAAAGTTGCGATATCGATAACTTCATCCACTTCAAGTTCACAAGCGTAACAAAGAGCATCAGCTAAGGTTAATCTACCTTCAGCGTCTGTATTGTCAACTTCTATTGTTTTACCATTTTTTGCAGTTAAAACATCTCCAGGTTTGTAAGAAGTTCCAGATGGCATATTTTCGCAAGCTGCGATTATACCGTGAACTTCTACATCAGGTTGAAGCTTAGTAATAGCACTCATTACACCTAGTACGCAAGCTGCACCAGACATATCATCACGCATTGTTAACATTGAAGCTGCTGGTTTTAAATCAAGTCCACCTGAGTCAAAGCAAATGCCTTTGCCGATAAGTGCAATTCTTTTCTTAACTTCTTTGCCTGTGTATTTCATGTGAATGAATTTTGGAGATTGAGCGCTTCCTTGACCAACTGCAAGAAATGCTCCCATTTTCATGTTTTCTATTTCGTCTTTTTCATAAATTTTTGTTTCAAGTCCTTCTATAGAAGATGCAACCTCCGCAAGTTTTGCAGGTGTTGCAATTTGAGCTGATTCGTTAGCTAAATCTCTTGCAACTTTCATTGCGTCTGCAAAAATTTTACCTTCGTTAATTTGTTCTTCGCTAAATTTTGCAAAAGTAATTTCATCCATGTGATGAGGTTTTTTGTTTTTGTATTTGTCGAATGCGTAGTCAGCTATTGAAGCACCGATAACTGCAGATTTGCCAAAATCATTTTCTATGTCAAAGTCGAAGCTTGCATTTTTAGCTTTAATTTGTTGAAGTTTTTTGATTGCTTTTCCTACAGCTTCGCGCATTTTATTTTCGTTGAATTCTTCTCTTTTTCCAAGCCCAACTACTAAAATTTTATCAGCAGTGCTTTGACCTAATGTGTGTATAAGATAAGTTTCTCCTAATTTCCCTTCGAAACCATCTTTTTCTACTGCGAATTTATTTGCAATTTCTTGAGAAGTTCTTTCGCCCTCAAACTTGTTTATAACAAGAACTTCACAAAGAGCTGAACTTACATTTTCAGATACTTTAATTTCCATATTTTCTCTCCTTCTAACTTAATTATTATACATCTATTTTAAAGATTTGTAAAATAGATAAAAGTGTACTAAAAATTCCTAAATTCCTACTATACAAAATTGCGATTGCATGGTATGATATGGTTAGATGTAGTACAATAAATATTTTTTGGATATATATGCAATGAAATTCGTTTAAATATTAAATTTAAAGAAAGCACGATAGGCTAAATGTATCGGGCGTTGCGTGTATTATTAAAAAATAGAAAAGGATAAGGTAAAAACTTAATGGATTACTTATTAATTATCGCGATTATTGTGGTAATAGCATTAGTCGCTGTGCTTATTATCCAGCAAAACAAAGTTAAAGCCATTATCAATGATGTTGAAAAAGATAAGAAAGCTTTAGCGGAGAAAGAAAAAATTCTTCTTAAAGAAGCGAAGATTAAAGCAATCGAAGAACTTCAAGATGACAGAGAAAAACTTAATGAAGAAGAAAGAGAACGCAGACAAGAAATTGCAAGAATTGAGACAAAACTAGCAAAAAGGGAAGATGTTCTTGAAGACAAAATTCAAGAATATACTGAAAAAGAAATTCAAGTTCAAAGAAAAATTGATGAACTATTAGACAAAGAAGATTATTTGGCGGAGATTGTTCAAAAGCAAACTGCAGAATTAGAACGAATTGCAGGAATGAGTGCAGAGGATGCTAAAAACATGCTTTTAGAACAGTTGAAACATGATTTAGCTCAAGAACAAATGCAATTAATCAGAGAAAACGAAGCTAAAATAAAAGAAATTTCTTTGGAAAAATCAAAAGAAATTCTTTCAACAACAATGCAAAGATGTATGATTGAGCAAGTTGTTGAAACAACAGTTTCTGTAGTAGGGTTGCCTAACGATGAGATGAAAGGAAGAATCATTGGTCGTGAAGGTCGTAATATTCGTGCTTTAGAAACATTAACAGGTGTTGATTTAATTATTGATGATACTCCGGAAGCTGTCGTATTATCAAGCTTTGACCCTGTAAGACGTGAGATTGCAAAACTAGCTTTAGAAAAGTTGATTGTTGATGGACGTATTCACCCAGTGAGAATTGAAGAGATGGTAGAAAAAGCTCGTGAAGAAATCGAAAAGAAAATTCTTCGTGAAGGTGAAAATGCAGCTCTTGATATGGGTGTTATGGGCTTAAATAAAGAGTTAATCAAAACTTTAGGCCGCTTATATTACAGAACAAGTTATGGTCAAAATGTTTTGAAACACTCGCTCGAAGTAGGTCATATTGCTGGTATGTTAGCTGCTGAATTGGGTGCTAACGAAATGGTTGCAAAACGTGCAGGTTTACTTCACGATATTGGAAAAGCTGTTGACCAAACTCAAGAAGGTACTCATATCCAATTAGGTGTTGAAATCGCAACTAGGTTTGGGGAAAAACCTGAAGTTATTCACGCGATAGAGGCGCACCACGATGATGTTGTTGCAAATACAATTGAAGCGGTATTGGTAAAAGTTGCAGATGCTATTTCTGCAGGTCGTCCAGGTGCAAGACGTGATACTCTAGAAATTTATATCAAACGTCTTCAAAAAATTGAAGAAATTGTTAATAGCTACGATGGTATTAAACAATCATTTGCTGTTCAAGCTGGTAGAGAAGTTCGAATTATTGTTGAGGCAGAAAGATTTGATGATTTAGCTTCTCAAAAATTGGCTCGTGATGTAGCAAAACGTATTGAGGATGAACTTGATTATCCAGGTCAAATTAGAGTAACTGTTGTTAGAGAATTTAGAACAACAGAAATCGCAAAATAAAGTTTGTTAAGCCCTCTCTTATTGAGGGGGCTTAATCTAAAAATAACCAGCCCAAAGGGAGGGTAGGGATTATAAAATGAGTGATGATAAAACGATAAAAATTTTATTTTTTGGAGATATGGTAGGTAAGCCTGGCAGATATGCTGTCAGAGATTTTTTAGTTTCTAGTTTTTCTTCAAAAAATGGAATTGTATTGGATGAAACTTTTGTCATTGCTAATGTTGAAAATGCATCTCATGGATTTGGATTAACCGAAAAAAATTATAATGAATTATCTTCTTATGGGATTGATTGTATGACAAGTGGTAATCATATTTGGGATAAGAAAGATATTTTTAACTACATCGAAAATGCAGACAAGTTGTTGCGTCCTATGAATTACCCATCTGGTGTTCCTGGAGTTGGGAGCAGAATTTTTGATTTTGGAGAATACAAAATTGGGGTAATCAATTTATTGGGTAGAATTTTTATGAGTCCTATTGATGATCCATTTGCTATTGTCGCAAGTGAGATAAAAAGGATTAAAGAAATTACACCGATTGTAATTATTGATTTTCATGCAGAGGCAACTGCAGAAAAGATTTGTTTAGCAAGATTTTGTTCTGAATTAGGAGCGAGTGCATTTTTTGGTACGCACACTCACGTTCAGACGGCTGATGAAAGTATTATTAATGGAATGGCATATATTACGGATGCGGGTTTCTGTGGCACAATAGACGGTGTTATCGGAATGGAGTATAAAACTTCATTGAATAGATTAACAACTGGTCTTCCTGAAAGATATGACGTCGCAGAAAGTGGTAATGAACAAGTGAATGCTGTAGAGGTTGAGCTGGCTCCTTCTACTGGTTGTGCTGTTTCGATAAAAAGGATTTTTTGTAGTAGAGATAAAATAGAAGAGGATGGAAGTCAATGAAGAGCGATTTGCACATTCATACATATTACTCCGATGGCGTATTTAGTCCGGAGAAAATAGTTGACACAGCGCTAGATGTTGGGCTGGATGTTATTGCGTTGACCGATCACGATAATGTCTTGTCTTATGGCGTTGCAAAAAGTCATTTAAAAAGTTTAGGAAAAGAAGATAAGCTAGAAATTATTCAAGGCGTTGAGATTAATACTTTATACAAAAATTACGAAATTCATATTTTAGGATACTTTATGGATGCTGAAAATGATGATTTCAAAAAATTATTACAAACTCAACAAGATGCACGTATTGAACAAACTCAAGAAATAATAACACTTCTTTCAAGAAAAGAAGGTATTAAAATCAAATACGAAGATATTGTAAAACAGGTTGCAGAAGGTGGTTCTATAGGACGTCCGCATATTGCGAAAGCAATCACTACTGCAGGTGGTACAACTAGTGTAATTGAAGCTTATGCAAAATATATTCACGATGATAGTCCAGTTTATGTTCCAAGAAAAACCGTTACTCCTCAAGATGCGGTTGAGATAATTTATGATGCTGGTGGTATTCCTGTAATTGCCCATCCGCATGATTTGGATATTGCAGAAGATTTGATTAAAGAACTTATGAATTATGGTCTTCGAGGAATTGAAGCTTATCACAGAAAACACTCTCCAGCTTGTGTGGAATATTTTTCATCAATGGCTGAAGAATTGGGCTTGATTGTGACAGGTGGCTCTGATTTCCACGCTCCAAATATTATCAATGGACAGATTATCTTGGGTAAGAACTTTGTACCTGAATGGGTATATGAAAAACTTATGAAAGAAAAAAAACTTATTGATATGGCGTAATAAGAATATAGGTTAATATGGCAAAAAGAGGGTTATTAAAATTTGAATATGCAGTAACTATCGTGGTTGTTTTCGCAGTTTTGTTGTTGATAATTCCTGTTGATATAGAAAGTACTGTGCAGGCAAATTTTATTTCTCGTTGGAACGATAAGTACCAAAAACTTGAATATATGTTTGATGTTATTGATACGCACGAAAGTGATGAGATTTTGAAAAGTTTCAAGCGTGCGAAAAATGCTGAAGAACGTGAAGCTATATTGTTAAACCTAATTCAGCCATATTTAAGATTAACAAAAACGAAATTACCTAGAAGATATAACCCAAAGTTTATGAATGGAGAAAGAATTTCTCTAACCGACAGATACTATTTTGAAGATATGTATGTGTCTGATAATGGTATGATTGTTGGGATAAAGGATATTGATTCTCCGGATGAAAGAGCTCCAAAATTTCGAATAATGATGGATATAAATGGTAAATTGCCTCCGAATATTTGGGGAAAAGATATTTTCGGTGTGAATATTTTTTCTAATGGAGTTGAGGCATTTGGGTCAAATCTTCCGATGGAAAAATTAAAGCTTGACTGTTCAGAGTTAGGAACTGGAGTTGGGTGTTCTTATTATTACAAAATAGGCGGTGGTTTTGATGATTAAAAAGGTTTGCGTATTTGCAAGTTCAAGCAACTGTGTTGATGATATATATGTTAGGGATGCTGAACGTTTAGGGCAAAGCCTTGCAAGAGAGGGTTTTGATATTGTATATGGTGGAAGCTCATTGGGTTTGATGTGGGCTTGTGCAGGTTCGGCAAAAGCTAGTGGAGCAAAAATTTATGGAGTAATGCCAGAACGTTTGCACAATATGGGTGTTAATACCGAAGAATGCGTTGAACTTACTGTTACACCGTGTATGCGAACAAGAAAAGCTAAAATGGATGAAATTTCAGATGCTGTAATAGCTTTGCCTGGTGGGTTTGGAACAATAGAAGAATTATCAGAAATGATTGTCCAAAAACAGTTGGGTTACAATTCAAAAGCAATTATTTTATTGAATACAAATGGCTTTTATGACAAGTTAATCGAATTTTTTGATGTAATTATTTCAGAAAAATTTGGAAAAGGTTCTGTTAGAGTTTTGTATTATGTTGCAGAAACGGTTGAGGATGCTATTGAATATTTGAAAAACTATAAGCCCGAAGCAAAACCTGTAACAAAAGAAGATATTTATGTAAAATAAGGTCTGTTTATGCAGTATATTTCTATTAAAAAAGAGTTAAGAGAAAACAATAAAATTGTATATTTAGTTGGAGCATTAACTTTAAAAAATGCAAAAGGTGATACTAAACAAATTATTCCGCATCCTTTAGGAGATAATTTTTTAGAGTTTGAAACTGTCGAAGATGCTATAAGAGCAATAGAAATTTCAGGATTTAAGTATATTTTACCTGATGGCACAAAGCCTCAAGCTACCACAAGACCTGATACAAAAGGCAAAAACTATGAAGAATTGATTTATGAAACTTTAATTGAACAGACTAATGATATGAATTCTTCTGTTGTTGGTGCTGCGTTAGTTGCGTTGGGAGAGTTGAAAGACATAAAGTTAATTGAACTTTTTATTGAAAAAATGGGTGAAGAAAATGAAACTATAAGAACAAGTTCAATTAATGCACTATTGCAGTTTGGTGCAGGTGCTGTGAAATATTTGATTAAGTCATTAAAAGACGATAATTGGGTGAGAAGAAATTCTGCAGTGATATCTTTGTCACGATTGATTGATAGTGAGAGTGTAAATCCTGAAAAAATATTTACTTACCTGATTGAAATGACAAATGATAAAAACCACGTCGTGAAAATTTCTGCAATTACAGCACTGGGAAAAGCTTACAAACTTTATAAAAAAGAAAATAAAAATTCAAACTAAATTTAACTAGTTTTTTAATTATTACAGATTGTAACTGTTTTTTGAAAAACTCTAAAGTTTTTCATTATTTTGCCGTGTGCCTAAATATATTATTATAACCAGTTTATAAAATATGTGTAGTCAAAATAAATGAAAAGGAGTATTCGCAAGATGGGCGTAGAAAAAACAAATGGTGTGAATGGTAAACCTTCAGTGCCAAAACAAGATGTTAAAGCAAAAAATTATTGGGACCAGCTTGGTTTAGATAAATTGAGCTGGGGAATTCAAAATGAATTCAAACCAAAAACTAACGATATCCCTATTCCTTATTCAGAGGATGGTTGGAATAGTTTAACAGAAAAAGAAAAAGCTGAAATCTTAAAAGATAGACCAGAATTTGGTAAAGGTCTTGGAGTGGAACATGTTGCTTATTCTGCAACGGAAGAAACTCAAGAAGAAACTCTTGTAAATGCAGAAAAAAATGAAGAAGAAGAGGGAACTGCCCCTGAACAAGAGGCTAAACCAAACCCAACAGAAGAAAAACCAAAAGAGTATAAAGCTCCTGAAAATGCAGGCAAACCAGAACGTTACAAAGGTGAAAACAAACCTGCAAAAACTGTTGATTGGAAACAACTAGAAAATTCTCATTTTGAAGCTATTGACCAGCCTGATGATGCTGGAAATCTTCCAACACGACCAATTCATGGTAGATTATCTATTCCAGAAGAAGTTAAAGAAGGTGAAAATCCAAAACGAATTATTATTTCAGATAAAGATAATGGTAAAGAGTATGCATTTGAATTAGATACATCAGTAACAGATAAAGTCGTTTATAAATGCGTATCTGGACCAGGTGGTGCATATAAAAAAGGTAACGATTATGAATTAAGAACTATTAATGGCATTCCAATGCTTGTTCAGATGTTTGATTCAGAGGGACACGGATTAGCAGTTGGTAATGCTAAAGCTAAACCAGCACCTGCAGAAAAAACCGAAAAAACCGAAAAAACCGAAGAAACAGAAGAAACTGAAGAAACTGAAGAACCCAAAGAACCAAAAGGAACTGATGACTCTGCAACAAAAACTGAATTAGAGTCAAAGATGGAGATTATCAATAAAGCGAAAGAAGTTGCTGCTCAAAAAGCCGAAGGATTAGAAGAGGCGCTATCGCATGATTATACTGGTTATGGTAATGTATTAACACATTTAAGAAGTATCCAGCCTGCAGAGTTGCCTCATGTCTTAAGTAAAGTTAAAGATATTGCGGAAAAAATAGATAATGTTTTAGGACTAGATTCAGATACGGTTTATGAATACGTTATTGAAAAACTAAAAACTAGATTAAAAGAATTAGGTATAGAAGAGCCTCTTTTCGAGCATTCGGATGGTACTAAAAATCATAAAGTTTCGTCAGAATGGCCTTTAATTGATATGCAACTTTGGATTGATGTCGTTGTTAAAAAAATAATAAACAAAGAAGAAGAACTAGCAAAAGAAGCTGAAGCAAGCAAAGGTTAATAATAAATATCTAATTAATAAAATTGAAACGGCGTGGATATTATTCCACGCCGTTATGTTATGTTTAAAATAAAGTTTAGTATTTCAACATAGAAACAACTTTACCAGCATCCGCTAATTTTTCTCTACCGTTAAGAGCTTCTAATTCGATAAGGAATGCAATACCAACAAGGTTTGCACCAGTTTTCTTAACTAATTTGCAAGCTGCTTCTGCAGTACCGCCTGTTGCTAGAAGGTCGTCTACAATTAGAACATTAGCGCCTTCTGGTAGTGCGTCTTGGTGAATTTCAATTTTGTCTGTACCATATTCAAGGTCATATTCTTGAGAATATGTAGCTGCAGGAAGTTTTTTAGGTTTTCTGATAGGCACAAAACCAGCATTAAGTTTATATGCCATAGGCATCCCAAAGATAAAACCTCTTGATTCAATACCTGCGATATAATCAATTTTTACATCTTTGAATTGTTCGCAAAGGTAATCAATCATTACTTTAAGTGTTTCAGGTTCTTTGAGTGCTGTTGTAATATCTCTGAATATAATTCCTTCTTTTGGAAAATCTACAACGTCTCTAATTTTGCTTTTTACATCAGCGATTGTTTGTGTCATTTATATTTTCTCCTTAATTTGTTTAAATCTTTTGTAAGTGGTTTTCTTCCTGAATGCTTGCTTCTTCTTCCAAAACAAGTCCGTGTGCTGTTTTACCCCAGTTCATATCTTTTTTGCAGAACAATATTTTGAATGCAATAAATAATACAAGTGGGAACCAAATTATGAATAAGTAAATTGATGTTTGTATAGCTTCGAATAATGCATCTAATCTTGGCATGTTGTCGTATCTTCTTAATGCATATCTTGCCGCAAGTATAAACCCAACACCAATGATACAACCTAGTACGATTGATGAGTACAAAGTTTGTGTTGGTGCATCTTTTGCCAAAACTTTGAATAATCTAATCAAAATTTCCATAATGAACCAGCCTGGCATGATAAATTCCGACACGTATGCAGTCATATCTAAACTTGCTCTTAATGACATTTTTTTAGAGAAAAGTACTTGGTCAAAGTATTCTAAATATCTTCTAATAGTACCTTCCAACCAGCGTCTGCGTTGTCTGAATAGTGGCCATAAATAAATAATACCTTCTTCATAAACAATAGCTTCAGGACAAAAACGAATATCCCAACCTTTAATGTGCAATCTTGTTGACATGTCTAAATCGTCAGTGATTGTGTAGTTGTTCCATCCGCCAATGTCTTCTAATGCTTCTCTTTTAATAAGTTCGCCGTTTCCACGAAGTTCAACAGCTCCTTTTACAGAGTCTCTACCTACTTGAAAATGGGTGTCCATAGTGTATTCATTATTTTGACAACGTGTCAAAAGATTGTAGTTTTTGTTTCTGATAACTTTTCTTGCCTGAACAGCTCCAACATCTTTTGGTTCAAGTTCAGGAATAAGTTTTGATAGAAAATCTGGTTCAACAGTAGCGTCAGCATCAAATACAAGAATTGCTTCGCCTTTAGCTAGTTCCATAGCATCGTTCAATACGGCAGATTTACCAGGAAATGCGTCTTGTGGTCTGATTAGTGCTGTAACTTTTGTATATTTATCTTCAAGCCCTTTTACAACTTGTGGTGTGTTGTCAGTGCTTCTGTCATCGATTACTATGATTTCAAATCTTTCGTAATCAATGTTCAACACGTTTGCTACAGTGTTTTCAATAACGCTAGCCTCGTTGTGGCATGGAATCATTATTGTAACGAAAGGCTTGTAGTTTTCGTTGATTATTTTTGGATGTTTTTCAAGTTGGCGTTTCTTTAATTTATACGCCAATGTCGTGAATATAGCATATATAGCCATTGCAGTAACTAAAAATAAAAGTCCCCATAGGGTATTGAAATAGCTTTGGAATATGTAGATAAACACTCCCAATCCAAAGGTAATTGTAAATAAAACTATGCGTTCTTTCATATATAAACCTCTTTACGGGTAATCCCTAATTTCCTAAATCCCGTCTATTCTCATCTATTTCTATTTTACTCCAAACATGAATAATAAGGAAATATAAGTCATTTAATGTAAAAATTCCTTAAAATACTTGCGTTCATTTGAGTTTTAGCTATAATAAAGCATGTACATAAAGTAAAGGAGTTTTATTATGAACAAAGAAGAGTTAGTACAAGAAGTTGCAAAAAAAGCTAATGTTACTCAAAAAGAAGCTGCTGAAGTTATCACAGCTTGGATTGATACAATCCAAAAAACAGTTGCTAAAGGCAAAAAAGTTACTTTAGTTGGTTTTGGTACTTTCGAAGCACGTAAAAGAGCTGCTAGAACTGGTAGAAACCCACAAACTGGTAAAGAATTAAAAATTCCTGCAAAAACAGTTCCTGCATTTTCAGCTGGTAAAAAATTCAAAACTGTTGTTAACGGAAAATAGTTCGTGGATTGAACAAAAGTTTAGCGCTTACCATTCGGTAGGCGCTATTTTTTGTTTTATAACCAAGTTCTATCTCCCTGAACAAACTCCTGTCAGCCTGAACGTAAGTGAAGGATCTCAATATAAAGAGAGATTCGTTAACTCTTACGAGTTTCAGAATGACGAAATTGGAGATTCTTTAGCATTTCGTGCTTCAGAATGACTTGAATTCCCTTACAAATTTTCTAACGCTGCGATTTTCATTGCGTTAAAGTCGGGTGTTTGATTAAACCAAATCTCTTGGGCGCTCATTGCTTGATATATCAGCATATCTAATCCGTTAATTGTTTGATATCCTAATTTTTCTGCTAATTTTAACAGAATTGTTTGTTTCGGATTATAAATAACATCGTATACAACTGCACCTTCAGGTAAAGTTTTTAAAACAGGCTCTTCTATAGGTGTCATATCCGCAGAACGACCTTGCATGCCAATAGGAGTTGTGTTTACAAGCATTTGGTATTTTGATAAATCTCTAACTTGTTCGATTTGGTATACATTGAAAGTTATTTCTGGAAATTTTCTTCTCATGTATGCCATATAATCCATTGCATTTGGGATGTTTCTTGTATAAACACCTATTTCTTTTACTTTGCATTCAGATAATGCCAATACTGCCGCACGACTTGCTCCACCAGTACCTAAAAGTGCAACAGTTGCATCTTCCAAGTCAATATCTGATTGAATTGCCTTTTTAAATCCTATTGCGTCTGTATTAAAGCCTGAAAATGTTTTGTCGTCGTTTATTCTAATTGTGTTAACAGCTCCTGCGATGTCTGCATATTTGTCAACTTCTTGAGTAAACAATGCAATAGGAAGCTTTAGTGGAATTGTTATGTTAAAACCAGAATAGTCGTTGTGTTTGAAAAACTTAACTCTATCAACCAAATCTTCAGGGTCTGTTTCTAAAATTTCATAAGAGGCATCAATTCCAAGACTTTTAAATCCTGCCTTATGAATTACAGCAGAAAGAGAGTGCCCTAAAGGGTAACCTATAAGTCCGAATTTTTTCATATAAAACCTCCTATCAATTAAGTTTGTTATTCAGTTTCTTCAGTGGATGGTGCTTTGTATCCGCAAGAACGATTTGAACATTCTATTGTTGTGCCTGCTTTAAGTTGTTTTTTTACTAATAACCCACCGCAGTCAGGACAAGTTTCTCCTGTTGGTTCATTCCACAATACGAAGTCACAATCAGGGTACTTGTCACATCCAAAAAATACAGTGCCTCTTTTTGATTTTCTTTCGACAATGGTTCCTTTGCCACATTTTGGGCAAGTTACGCCAGTTGATTTTCTGAAAGGTTTACGGTTTTTGCAGTCTGTATTTGTGCATTCCATATATTTGCCGTAAGGCCCTGTTTTGAAAACCATATCTCCACCGCATTTGTCACATTTTTCTTCACAGACTTGGGCTTCAGAAGTTTGACCTTCTTCGCTTTCAGTTTCAGAAAGTGCGTTTAAAGACATCAAAGTTTTGCATTCTGGGTATCCTGAGCATCCTAAAAATTGTGAACCAAATTTGCTTGTTCTTAAAATCATTGGTTTTCCGCAATTTGGGCATTTAAGTTTGCTTTCAATTTTAACCCTTTCGGTGTTGCCAAGAGCTTTGTTTACTTCTTCGATGAAAGGACCGTAAAAGTTTTCCAAAACTTCGTTCCAAATAAGCTTCTTTTCTGCAATATCGTCTAATTTACTTTCCATGCCAGCTGTGAATTTGTAGTCCATAATGTCTGCAAATTGTGCAACAAGTTGTTTGCAAACAGTTCTACCTAAAAGTGTTGGGTGTAAAGCTTTGTCTTTTTTCTCAACGTATTTTCGTGTTTGGATAACAGTGATAATAGTTGCGTAAGTAGATGGTCTACCGATTCCGTGTTCTTCCAATGCTTTTACTAAAGAAGCTTCGTTGTATCTTGGAGGAGGTTGAGTAAAGTGTTGTTTTGGGTCGATTTTTTTACAAGTTACTTTATCTCCTTTTTCAAGGTTTGGAATTTTTGCATCAGCATCTTGTTCTTCTTCTTCCGCATCGTTGTATAATTTTAAGAACCCATCAAAAGTTATTTTGCTAGTACCAGCTTTTAATGTGTAATCACCGGCTTTGATTTCTAGTGATTTATTTGCAACTTCTGCATTTGCCATTTGTGATGACATGAATTTGTCCCAAATAAGCTTGTAAAGTTTATATTGGTCGTTATCAAGATATTTTTTGATGCTTTCGGGCGTTTTGTCAGGATAAGACGGACGAATTGCTTCGTGCGCATCTTGTACGTTTTGTTTCCCTTTGACATAAGAATTTGGCGTTTCTGGATAATATTTTTCGCCGTAGTTGTTTAGGATAAAATCCTTTGCCATAGCTTGAGCATCATCTGATACACGAACAGAGTCCGTTCTCATGTATGTAATAAGACCGACTGCACCATTTTCAAGTTCAATACCTTCGTAAAGCTTTTGAGCAACTTGCATTGTTTTTTGTACTCCGTAGCCAAGTTTTGAGCTGGCAGCACGTTGTAGGGTTGAAGTTATGAAAGGTGCTGTTGGTTTACGTTTAATTGTTTTTTGTGTAACTTTTGCAACTTCAAATTCTCTAGTTGGATCTAGAAGATAATCGACAATTTTTTGAGCTTCATCTTTATTTTTGATTGTTTTTTCAATTGATTTGTCTTTGAATTTTGAAAGTTCAGCTTCAAAAACTTTCCCATCTTTGTCTAAATTTGCGTGAATAGACCAGTATTCTTGTGGAATAAATTTTTCGATTTCTTCTTCTCTTTCACAAATCATACGAAGCGCAACTGATTGAACACGACCTGCAGAAAGATTTCTGTTGCCGATTTGTTTCCATAAAACAGGACTTAATTTGTAGCCTACAAGTTTGTCTAGAATTTGACGAGTTTGTTGGGCTTGAACCATGTCCATATCAATACTTCTTGGGTTTTCAACGGAATATTTAACTGCTTTTGGTGTGATTTCGTTGAAAACTATTCTTAAAATCTTTTCGTCTGGCACTTTTAGGATTTGCCTAACGTGCCATGCAATAGCTTCTCCCTCACGGTCAGGGTCGGATGCTAGATAAATTCGGTCAACTTTCTTTGCCATGTCGTTTAATTTTTTGACGACAGCTTGTTTACCTGGAATAACTTCAAATTTTGGGGTGAAATGATTAGTAATATCAAACCCTAAATTTTCTGTAGAAGGGTCTTTTGTCGGCAAGTTCCTAACGTGTCCAAAGCTTGCTTCGATTTGGAAACTATCTCCTAAAATCTTTCTGATAGTTTTAGATTTTGCAGGAGACTCGACTATTACAAGAGATTTCTCTTTCCCTGAACTTTTAGCAGGTTTTTCTGATTCTTTTGTTGCTGCTTTTGCCATTAGTTTCTATATCCTCTTATACCTGTCGCCACCGACTTGTTCTATTATGCCCTTAAGCTCCATCGTTGTCAAGTTGATTAAAAGGGTGTCTATATCAATGCCAGTTATTGACATGATTTCATCAACGCCTTTTTCTTCAATTTCTATTGCGTCAAGGATTTTTGTTTCAATATCATCAAGTCCGCTTAAATCTATTTTTAACTGTTCTGCTGGTTTTATTTCCCAGTTTAATGCTTCTAATATATCATCAGCTTTTGTAACTAAAGTTGCCCCATTTTTTAAAAGTTTATAAATTCCTTCGGTATTCGGATTTGTGATAAGTCCTGGTATACACATTAATTCTCTACCTTGTTCGAGAGTTAAATTTGCAGTAATTAATGCACCACTTTTTAATGACGCTTCTGCTACTAGTGTTCCGTAAGAAAGACCTGATACAATTCTGTTTCTTTGTGGAAACCTGAATTTTAGTGGTTCAAATGTCGGATAGTATTCACTAAATACTGCTCCGTTTCCGTTTTCAATTTTTGTGTATAAATCTTTGTTTGTTGCTGGATAAACGTAATCAAATCCGCTTGCGATTACTCCAATTGTTTTTAAATTATTGTTTAGGGCTGATATGTGAGCAGTTGTATCTATCCCAGATGCTAATCCTGAAACTATTGTTATGTCAGTTCCTGAAAGTTGTGATAGTAAAATCTCAACGGCTTCTTTTGCGTATCTGCTTGTTTTTCTTGAACCTACTACTGCTAAAGTTTTATTGAAATTTATATCGGAAAGGTCGCCTTTGTAATAAATAATGGATGGCGGATTATCAATATTTTTCAAAAGTTCAGGATATTCGTCATCTTCTATTGAAAAATATTTTAGATCTCTGTTTTGAACCGCAAAAAAAGCTTTTTCAACGTCAACTTTATCTCGAAGACGTAAAAAGTTTTCAGCTTTTTTTATACTTAATCCTTCTATTTTTTTTATTTCGTCAGAGCTGATGTTGAAAGCTTTTTCAATATCTTGAAAGTGTTCGTAAAGTTTAAGGGTGAAAGCACTATCAATCTGCTCTATTGACGAAAATGCTATCCAATATTTATTGTTCATGTTCTTGTTTCTTTTTTATTCTTTCAACTAGATTTGTAATATTTTCCTTTTCTTCTTGTGGTATGTTTAATTGCAAATAAGATTCAAAATATTCAATCGCATCTTCATAATCACCACGTGCTAAAAATAAAATTGCCGCTTTTTTGTATGCAGGGTGGAATGTTTCGTTGATAGTTACAGCTTTCAAGAAGTTTGACAAAGCTTTGTCGACTTCATCGTTTGCTTCGTAGGCTTGTCCTAAATAATAATAAATCCATTCATTATTTTCTTTGTATTCTAATACGTTTTCAAAGTTTTCTGCTGCTATTGAATAGTTTCCAAGTTCAAAATGAACTTTGCCCAAATCGTAGTATGCGTCATAGTTTTCAGGTTGCTTTTCAAGTATTTTTTCAAGTTCATCAATAGCTAAATCTAACCTTGCATCTTCCATATAAAATCTTGCAAGATAATGTGCTAAAACCATCTCATCAGGCATTTCGTAAACACCTTGAGATAACAATTGAATTCCGCTGTCGTAATCGTGAGCTTTGTAGTATAAATCCGCCAAGTTTACGTAAATTTGTGGTAATTTTGAGTTGAGTTTAATTGCGTTTAAGAAATTATCTTCTGCTTTTTCAAAATTGCCTTTGTTTGCATAACACAGCCCGATGTTATTGTATATTTCAGCAGATTCTTCACCAGTTTCTACTAGAGAACAAAATATATCTAGCGCTGTATCGTATTCTTGTTTTTTAAAAGCTTCTAAAGCTTGTTCAATTCTGTTGCTCATATAATCTCCTATAAGCCTAATGTGATTTCTTCATCATCGCTTCCACTATCGCCAACGTTTTTGATAACTGTTCTGGTGTTGCCTTCTGCGTGGAAATCTTTTGGCTTTAATATCATTCTGATTTTGTCAGCGTAAATTGTTCGCATACCTTGTGTTATGCTTGAACGTCCAACAAAATATACTTCGTTAGGTTTTTTTGTTTCTTTGTCGGGGTAGATAGAAATTTTTGGACCTTCTGCGTGATAATCTTGGTACCAAACTTTTACGTTACCGCTTGCATTAAATTCATTTGATTCTTGTTGAAATTCTTGTCTTGCTGATTTAAGTGTAAGAATTTCTCCATTTTCCATTCTCACATTTGTTGTAGTGTTGCCTTTTGCTACTAAAAATTTTGTCGCTGAATCATAGAAAAATTCGTCTGCAGAAGTTTCGTTGTTTTGTTCTTTAACTTTTGCGTGTCCGATTAGTTCAATGTTTTTTAAATCACCATTTTTTGCAGTTGTTAAGATTGCTTTATCTGAAAAAGTTTCAATTTCTTTATAGAGAATTGTTACAGCGCCAGTTGCTGTCATTGTTCCTGTTTTAGTATTGTATTCTTGAACATCTGCGTTGATTACGGCGATAGGTTTTTTCCCTTCAAACACAACTGATTGAGAGTCGCCTTCTGCTCTGATTGTTTTTGAGATTAGTGAAAGCTTCAAAATATTTGCCTTAACTTCTCTTTTTTTATTCTTTTTTATTTCGTAAGCGTAAGGCTTATCGTAAAATGTCGCTGTGTCAAGTTTTGTTCCGTTAACTACACTAACATCAGCAGAACTACCTTCTACTCGCAAATCGTCAACAGAAACTTTTACATCTCCACTGAATTTTATTTTGCTGTCTTCTTCATTGAAAGTTTGCGTTTTAGATTCTATAACCAAATCTGAAGCAATAACTCCAGAGCTAGTTAATATTAATATCCCTAATAGTGTAATTAATGATTTCTTCATTTTTTCTCCTTAACGTCGTAAATTTTAGAAACAGCATGCCCTATAATTTTGAATTTGTCGTAGTCTGGGCTGATTTCTACTTCTTCTGCTGTTGCATAAAACTCGTGGTTTTTCGTTATTTTAACGTTACCTTTTGCGGTAACAGGATTTTTTGAACCTGACCAAGTGAGTTTGTCTGTTGTTAGTGATGTTCCGTCACGTAAAACAATTTTTGTATTTTCATATAAAATAATTTCGTTTTTCTTTGAATTGTATGAGCCTCGTGTAGATTCAAAACTCATTGAAACTTCGTTGTTTTCATCGAAAAAATTGCCTATGCAATTGTTGAGCATTGCAACTTCGTTAGAACTGTCGTAAGTTCCTGTTTCTCCGTAAATCTCCCAGTATTTTTCAGTGTCTTTAGTTTCAGTTAGAATAAGACCGCTAACTTGAGCTTTTTGTTTATCTTCTTGGGTTTGAAGTTGGCTTCGGTTGAAGTTGTGCGTAATTATCCCCGCGGTAATGAACGCCCACGCCATAATCCCAATCACTGCAATTAGTGCTAATATATAAGCTTTCTTCTTTCTACTTAAATTTTTCCAATAGTTCATATATAAAATGTTAGCATAAATTAGTTTTTTTGAACAAAAAGAGATTAAAAATCTTAATATTTTAAACAATCTTGTTTCTTTTATAATATAATCATTGATATTAGGGATATTTTTAACAGAAAGAGGTTTATATGGTATTGAGATACGATGCCGGGGAAGTTATTACAGCAATGGTTACGCCAATGTCTGCTAAACGTGAAATTGATTATAATGCAGTAGAAGTATTAGCTAAACATTTGATAAATAATGGAAGTGATGCAATTTTAGTTGCAGGAACTACTGGTGAAAGCCCTACTCTTACTCACGAAGAAGAAATTGAGTTGCTTTCAACTGTTAGAAGAGCTGTTGCGAATAAGGCAAAAGTTGTTATGGGTACAGGCTCAAATTCAACTGATACTGCTGTAAGAATGACAAAGTTAGCTAAAAAAGAAGATGTTGATGCTATTCTTTCTGTTGTTCCTTATTATAATAAGCCTTCTCAAAAAGGTATGATAGAACACTTTTCTGCAGTCGCTGAAGCAAGTGATTTGCCTGTTATCTTATACAACATACCTTCAAGAACAGGTGTGAATATGATGCCTGAAACTGTTGCTTATTTAGCAGAAAAATACAAAAATATTGTAGCTGTAAAACAAAGTTGTGCAGATATGGATTTGGTTTCAGAATTAAGAATTCAGTGTCCTGAAGATTTTGCTATTTATTCAGGAGATGACAGTTTAACATTGCCAATGTTGCCAATTGGTGCTCACGGGGTAATTTCTGTTGCTTCTCACTTGTTTGGTACTGAAATTAAATCTATGATTAAAAACTTTAAAGCGGGAGAGTTGATTGCGGCAAGAAATATGCACAAAACTTTATTCCCAGTATTTAAGAAGTTGTTTATGGCGCCAAACCCAGTGCCGGTGAAAGCTGCATTAGCGCATAATTATTTGATTCAAGATTTTGTAAGACGTCCTTTAGTAGAGTTGGATGATGCGCAAAAAGCTGAATTGTTTGAGGTTCTTGATTCTGTAAAATCAGAATTAGCCTAGCGGGTTATATAAATATTCTTATATTTCTAATAAGAATAAGGAATAAAAGACGAGTAATGTAAAAGAGGAATAAAAAAAGTGAAAAACAAAATTATCATGTTCTGGGTTATTGCGGCAATTGCTATTGTGTCGATTGCAGTAATATTATTGAAACCCACAAAACTCGGACTTGATTTGGTAGGTGGTTCAAGATTGGTTCTTGAAGCTCAAACTACCGAGCAAATTCGAGAAATTACACCAGAAGTTATGGGACACTTGCAATTTGCTATTGAACAACGTGTTAACAAATTGGGTGTTGCAGAAACTGTGGTTCAACAAGTAGGGGATAAAAGATTGTTAGTTGAAATCCCTGCAGTTACTGATTTAAAAGAAGCAAAAGCTTTTCTTGGTGAAACTGCACAATTAGAATTTAAAAGACCAGGACCTGTTGTAGAGGGTAAAAGAACTTGGGAAACAACAGATTTGACTGGTAGAGATTTGAATAGAGCGCAATTGACAACAGATGCGTCTGGACAGTGGGTTGTTTCGTTAGAATTCAATGCTGAAGGTGCTAAAAAGTTTGCAACTTTAACTGAAGAACTTGTTGGTAAAGAAATGGCAATTTTCTTCGATGGTATTGAACAATCTTCACCAAGAGTTAACGAAGCTATATATGGTGGCAGTGCGCAAATTTCAGGTGGTAGCAGTGGATTTGCTTATGAAGAAGCTCAACGTATGGTTGACTTGTTAAATGCAGGTGCATTGCCTGTTCCAGCAGAAATTGTTGAAGAAAATACAGTTGGTCCAACATTAGGTGCAGACAGTATTGCAGCTTCTAAAAAGGCTGGTATTATTGGCTTAGGTGCAGTTGTAATATTCATGGTTCTATTCTATCATGTGCCAGGGGTAATAGCTAACGTTGCACTTCTAATTTATAGTTTAATATTGTTTGCTTTATTCAAAGCTATTCCAGTAACATTGACATTAGCAGGTATTGCAGGTTTTATTCTTTCTATCGGTATGGCAGTAGATGCTAACATTCTTATTTTTGAAGGAACAAAAGAAGAATTGAGAGCTGGTAGAAACTTATTTACTGCAATCAATTCAGGTTTTGATAGAGCGTTTACAAGTATTTTTGACTCAAATATGACTACAATAATTACTTGTGTAATTCTTTATTTATTAGGTACAAGTGTTGTTAAAGGTTTTGCATTGACTCTTGCGTTAGGTGTAATTGTTTCAATGTTTACAGCAATCACTGTTACTAAAAACTTTATGCACTTAATCTTTGGTACTGGTGAACTTAAACACCCAGGTTTATTCGGTTTGAAGAAAGAAGAAATCGGTACAAGTTTCCAAGCTACTGAAACAAAACGTGAAAAAGCTCGTTTCGGGGTTTTGGATTAATAGGTTAAGGCAATATTAGAAAGGTAAATTGAAATGTTTGATATCGGAACTAAACATAAAATACAAGTTGTAAAACATAGATGGTTGTGGATGATATTGAGTGCAATCCTTTTAATACCAGGTATTGTTGCTTTAATTTATTCGTCTGTGACTTATGAAAATCACGTGCCACTTAAAGTTGGTATTGATTATACTGGTGGTACAATTCTTCAATATGGTGTTGTTGAAAAAGTTGTTAATAGCGATTTGACTGCTATAAGAGAAGGGTTAGAAAAAGAAGGTATTGAAAATCCTTATATTCAAATCTTGAATGTAAACAATGATCAACAAGCAAATACAAAATCAGAAATTCAATCAATTATTTCTGTTAGAACAAAATTCATTGATAAGGATTCTACTGATGGTGACAAAATTTCTAGCGTAATGAACTCTAAATATAATAATCCAGAATTGATGTCAGTAAGTTCTGTTGGTCCTACAATGGGTAAAGAGTTGTTTAAAAACTCTTTAATAGCTATGACTCTTGCGTTTTTAGGAATTGTAGCTTATTTATCATTTAGATTTAGATTTGATTATGCGCTAGCTGCGATTTTGGGCGTATTCCACGACGTGTTGTTTGTAGTAGGTATATTTTCAATTTTAGGCTTGGTTTACAACGTTCAAATTGATGGATTGTTTATTACTGCAATGCTTACTGTAATCGGTTTCTCTGTTCACGATACGATTGTTGTGTTCGACAGAATTCGTGAAAACTTGCGTTATTATTCTAAAAAGATGACGTTTGGTGAAATCGTTGATGCTTCTGTTAACCAAACTTTAACAAGAAGTATTAATACATCTTTAACAACATTAATTACGCTTTGCGCATTATATTTCTTTGGTGGAGTTACAACAAGAGATTTTGTATTGGCTATGATTTTGGGTATCATTATCGGTACTTATTCATCAATTTTCTTCTGCTCAATCCTTGTTGATTTTTGGAATGATAAACAAAATGACAAAAGAAAAGAAGTGTTGAGTGTATAGAATCTCAAAATAGCTAAAAAAGACCTCTTTAATTAAGAGGTCTTTTTTTTATTTAATATTTTTTATTAATTGTTTTGGTGAGAGGTTTGCGTTTTTGATACTATCTCTAACCATTTGTGCGCCGTCAAAATATGCTTTTTTGCACATACTATCAATTCGTAAAGAATCTCTTACATTTTCAACAGCTTTGTTCCATCTTATAGTCTGTCCTTTAGATTCTTTTTCTAATAAATTCATATATTTATCTGGTGCATTCTTTTTTACATATTCTTTTGCAATTTCTTTTTGCTTTGCTTCTTTAGTTTTTTTGTTAGCACCATAACCAAGAGCTGTAATTGTTGAAATAGTTAAGCCAATCGCTAGTGCTAATTCTACTTTTTTATTCATACATTTCTCCTTTTTTTTACTAAAACGTCTAAAAATTTTTTTTGCTACTTAATAAAAAATTTATATGACGGCTTTAATAGCTTCTATCATGCCTGTTTCATCAGCGAGGTTTTTACCTGCAATATCGAAAGCTGTGCCGTGTCCTGGAGAAGTTCTTATAATATCTAACCCGATTGTCATATTGACTGTTTTGTCACCAGCGACAGTTTTAATTGGAATAAGTCCTTGATCGTGATAGTTTGCAATGTAGCAGTCGTAAATAGGTGCGTTGTTAGAGTCTGACAAATACTCTTTTGCTGCGTTTACAAACAATGTATCTGCAGGAAGTGGCTTAGTGATTGAGATCCCTTTTTGAGTTAATTCTTCTACTGCAGGGTTTAGGATTTCGATTTCTTCTCTGCCTAAAATTCCATCTTCGCCTGAATGAGGATTGAATCCGCATAGTGCAAATTTTGGGTTCTTAATATTTAGTTTGTTTTCAAAAAAATCCTTCAAGTTAATAATTTTTTCAACAACGATTTCTTTTGTTAAATTGATATCTTTTAATGCCACGTGGCGAGTCAAAAGTAATACTCTAAAGTTCCCCGCAACAAAAAGCATTTCTGCTAGTTGTTTGTCGTGAGCAAGATATTTTTGTAGAATTTCTGTTTGACCGTTGAATTTGTGTCCTGCTAAATAAAGTGCATTTTTTGCAACTGGAGCTGTAACTATTGCCTTTGCTCCAATTTTACAAGCTTTTTTTACAGAGATAAAAGAAAATTCTCCGCTCTCTGCTGTGACTTTTCCTGGTTGAATATCTTCATTGAATGGAATTTCAATAATTTCGTAGTCGCAATTTAAGTCCCCATAAAAGTCAAGAATTTTTTTGTTTGAAATTAACACAATTTTATCTTTTGGTAAATTAAGTTTGTTTAGAGCTTCGATAGTAATTTCAGCTCCAATACCATTTGGGTCACCAGTTGTAATTACTATTTTATTTGAATAAGTCATAACGCTATCCTATTCGTGGTGCTCAAAATATTTAAGAATATCAATAAGCGTATTAATGCCACCCAAGTTGCCAGATTTTGTAACAATCCATTGTGCATTGTGGTCTAATGATAATGCAATTGCTGGCATAACTTCATCAATCAGTTGTAGTTGTGTCGCATTAATTGCGTGGCAACATTTGTACGAAGTTTCTCCACCTAGAGTAATCAAGATTGCTTGACGTCTTTCAAGAACTCTTTTTGTAAGTTCTGCTAAATAATCAGTGATTTTGCCCGCAAGACTAGCTTTTGTAAGTTCTGCTTGCAATAGTTCCTCTGAAAATCCGTCAAAGTTTGTAATCAAATCTGATGTGTGAACTATTACAATATTGTTCTGAACCAAATTGTTCACAATTCTCTCTGTTAACTCGTCAAAATTCCAGTTTACAATATCTCTTAAATCTATTTGAATGAATAATGTATTCTCAAACTCATCACATTCTTCAAGTCGTTTTATTTGTTTTGCAGTTATTTCAGTAGCGCTACCTGATACAACCAGTTTAGGAAGTTCTGGTATTGTTTTGTTAATATGGTGTGCGCTCAAATCTTTGTACCATAAGTTGCTTAATACTTGTGCTGCTGCCGCTGTTCCTGTCGGTAAAATTTTGTAATCAGACTTGTTCATAGCTAAAACAACTTGCTCAATATCTGTAGTTGAAACAGCATCCACAACGATTAATTTTTTACCTTCTTTGATAAGTTCATTAAGCGCCATCAATATAGGGCCAGCACCTTTAATTACTGTGCGTAGTTCTATTAATCCTACAAGATGTTCGTAACTTTCGTCTAATTGGCTTTTCAAAAGTGTAGGCAAATGAGATTCTCTGATTGGAGAGTGTGGATCTCTTGCCATTTCTGTTCGTTCGATTGGAATCCCTTTTAATAAATGGTATCCGCCTATTGTAACTCTTCCTTCTGTAGGAAATGCAGGAATAATTATTGAAGCGTCCCACTCAAGAACTTCTAATATCGCTAAAACTTCAATCGCAATATTACCTCTGATTGTCGAGTCTATTTTTTTGTAAAAATAGTCAGGTTTGAGGTTCTCTGCAAACATTTGAGTTGCTTCTTTTACGTTGTGATATGCAGTTTCAGCGTCAACGTTTCGTGATTCAGTTGAAATAGCCCAAGTCATTGTGCCTTTTTCGTTTAAAAGTTCAACTTGGTTGTTCAATAGAATTTGAGTGTTAGCTCCGTGCATATGAAATTGTAGAGCTGTATCGTTAGCTCCAGTTAAATCATCTGCAATAATTCCTGTAATATTAGAGTTAATTATCATATAACTTCAGCGTCTCTTTTTGAACCTAATAATCTTATGTTGTTTGCAATTATCATGAAAGATTCTCTGTCATTGCCAGTAGCTTTGTCAGTCCATTTGTTTTGACCAATTCTTCCATCAACAACAACTTGCATACCTTTCTTGATGTATTCGCCAGAAAATTCTGCTAATTTATCCCAAACGTCAATGTTGAACCAGTCAGTAACTTCTGATTTTGTTTTTGAATCCCATCTGTTAACTGCCATTGAAAATTGAGCTTTAACTTTTCCTGACTCAAAGTATCTGATTTCTGCGTCACGACCGACTCTACCTACTACGTTAACTGTGTTCATTTTTACCTCTTTCTCTAATCTTAATTAATAATATTTTATAACAAAAATTCTTCGAATATGGGTCCTGTTACTTTTTGTTAAGTGTGTTTAGAAAAAATTGCCTTGTAATATTTCAATATCGGTGCTAAACTTTTGTTTGTAGTTAGTTTGGGGGGTCCACCCCGAGGATGAGTTTGATGTACGAGAGGTTTTTGTGCATCGCTAAATTCGTCAAATACTCAAAAGGACAGAAAAGGAATTTTTCAATGGAAAAAAACGCTGAAAATTTACACATTTTGAGACACTCTTGTTCTCACATTATGGCACAAGCTGTTCAAAAGTTGTTCCCGCAAGCAAAGTTAGCAATCGGTCCAGCTATCGAGAACGGCTTTTATTATGACTTTGATATGACAGATGGGCATGCTTTTACCGAAGATGACCTTGTTAAAATCGAAGAAGAAATGAAAAACATCATTAAACAAAATCTTACATTTGAAAAGTATGTTGTAGAAGATGTTGATGCGAAAATTGCAGAGTTCAAAGCTGAAGGCGAAATCTACAAAGCTGAACTTTTAGAAGAACACAAAAATGACAATCCTACTTTGTATTTAACTAAAGACAAAGATGGTAATGTTTTATTCAATGACCTTTGTGCAGGTCCTCACATCCCAAGTACATCTTTCATTAAGGCTAACGCAATTAAGTTGTTAAAAGTTGCAGGTGCTTACTGGAGAGGTAACGAAAAAAACAAAATGCTTCAAAGAATTTACGCAACTGCATTTTGGAATAAAGAAGAATTACAAGACTATTTGACATTCATAGAAGAAGCTGAAAAACGTGACCACAGAAAATTGGGTACTCAACTTGATTTGTTCTCAACTAGAGAAGAATTAGGTGGCGGTCTTGTTTTGTGGCATCCAAACTTGGCTGTAGTTCGTGAAGAAATTGAAAACTATTGGAGAAGTGAACATAGAAAACGTGGTTACGTAATTGTTAATACTCCACAAATAGCAAAATCAAAATTGTGGGAAATCTCTGGTCACGCTGATCACTATAAAGACAATATGTTCTTTATTCAAAAAGATGAAGACTCTGATGATCAATTTATTTTAAAACCAATGAACTGCCCATTCCACATTTTGATTTATCAAGCAAACAGATATTCTTATCGCTCATTGCCTTTGAGAATGGCTGAATTGGGTACTGTTTACAGAAAAGAAAAATCAGGTGCTTTGGCAGGCTTAACTCGTGTTCAAGGCTTTACTCAAGACGATGCGCACGTATTCTGTACTCCAGAACAATTGGTTGATGAAATTAATGAAATCATTGATTTTGTTGCTGATACAATGGAAATCTTTAATATGAATTTTGAAGTTGAACTTTCAACTCGTCCAGAAGATTTCGTTGGTGAAATCGAAAACTGGAACAGAGCAGAAGCTGGCTTGAAAGAAGCAATGGATAGACGTGGAATGAAATACGAAATCAATGAAGGTGATGGCGCATTCTACGGTCCAAAAATTGACTTCAAAGTTAAAGATGCTATCGGTAGAACTTGGCAGTGTGCAACTATTCAATTAGACTTCAACTTGCCAGAAAGATTTGATATTAAATACCAAGATAAAGATGGTCAAATGAAGACTCCTGTTATGTTGCACCGTGTAATCTTTGGTTCAATGGAACGTTTCCACGGTATATTGATTGAACATTATGCTGGTGCGTTTCCAACTTGGATTGCTCCAACTCAAGTTGCTATTGTTCCAATTTCTAACGAAAAACACGCTGATTTCGCTGCCGAAGTTTATAAGAAAATGCGTGCTGCAGGTATCAGAGCTAAACTTGATGACCGTTCTGAAAGTATGAATTACAAAATTAGAGAAAGTCTTCAAGATAAGAAAATTCCTTACGTTGTTGTTATTGGCGATAAGGAAATTGAAGCTAATTCTATTGCAGTTCGTGCAAGAGGTATCGGTCAAGTTGGTACATTTGCTGTTGATGAGTTCATTGCAAAAGTTGAAGAAGAAATTAAAGGACGTAAGTCTGAATCTTTTGCAAAATCGCTTGTTAAAGCTTAACAATAATTCAGGGCGAGTGTTACCACTCGCCCTTTTTTAGTTTATATATATTTATTGTTATTTTTCTCCGTAAATTTCTTTGAAAATTTTAATGTCATCTTTTCCAATATTCAAACATTTATCAATTGTTGGGTTCATAATTGAATACGGAATGTTAGTGTGCTCCAAACCTAGAGCGTGCCCAACTTCGTGGCGCATTATTTTAGTTAAGTCTAGGTTACTTAATTTAATTGTACTTTTGTCTGCAAATTTTGCAATTTCTATTTTTGCGCTAACAAAGTGTCCGTTGTGGTCAACTACAGGATAGGTTAAACCAACAGCGTGTTCGGCTTTGTCTGAACATTTTTCTACAAACAAAACCACAATGTCTGCATCTTCTTGCTCATCAACAAATTCAAAGGTCAATCGCTTATTTGTTGCTGATTCCCAATCGCCAAATGATTTTTTCATCAAATACGCATTTCGGTTTTCTTCTATATATACATTGATTTCGTCTTTTGTCCATTTGCCTATCATTTCTACAGCTAAAGCGTTGCTGGCAGTGAACATTAAGGCGAATAATAATACTAAAAGTTTTTTCATCAGCTTACCTCATCTCTATTTATATCTTTTATTAATTTCTGCTAATATATCAGGTGTTATTGTGTAACCTTTCATAACTGTTGGTTGCATAATACTTTTTGGGGTTTTGGTGTGACCTTGTATACCTAGCGAATGTCCTATTTCGTGTTGCATTAAAAGTACTAAAAGTTCATCTTCCATAGCAATACCATTTTTTGTTTTTAAACCCATTTCTATGTGAGATTTGAAAATATATCCGTCTCCGTTAAATGAATATTTGGCGTTTGATTTTTGCTTATTAGCATCATAACTGATAGTTATTTCAGGGTTTGCGCAGGTATATAAAAATCGTACTTTGCCGTTAGTAACTTTCATCCATTCATAAAAAGCTTTTTTCATTAAAGGCTCATATTGGTTTTTAGGAATGCAAACTTTTATGGGCATAGATTTCCAGCGTAAAGTTTTTGCTTCTGCTTTTGGATAGCAAAATCCTATTATTGCAATTAATGATAAGAAAATTGAAATATATTTTGGGTTTAAAAGTTTCTTCATTCTAATATAATTCCCATAAATTTTCTAAATCATCGTTTGTAATACTTTGACCAGGTAAAAGAATAGGATACATAATGCTTCTAGGGTCTTCAGAGTGTTTTAGCCCTAAAGCGTGTCCTATCTCGTGCCTAATGATTATATCCATTTCTTCTTCGGTATTCGGCTCTCCATTAGCTTTATGAGTGCTAATTTCAACTACGGATTTGCCTATTTTGTTGACGTTCATCTGTGCAGTAGTCAAGCCTGCTGTGTGGTCAGAAAACTTTTCAGTTATTCTAACTTTTATTTCTGCATAACCAGAATGAGCTTTTGTTACATATTTGAACTTAACTTTCTCATCAGAGAGTTCTTGCCAGTCCTCAAACCCTTCTTGGATTGCTTCAGTGTGCTCACCTGTTTCGTCCAAATAAACCCTGATTGGCATTCTACTCCAACCTCTAGTTACGTTATCCCAACCTTCAGGCTTTTCTTTTGAAAAAGCGCATGGACAGCTTACAAACATCAATAAAATAACCAAAATAAAATTTTTCATTACCAACTCTCTCTACACAAATAATATTTAACTGCTAGAAATGCATGTCAAAACTTGGTGGCATTCCGTTAGTTTTTTCATCTTCAACACGCATTGCCGAACCAATTGTGAAGCTTTCTGCAAACAGCTTGTTAATCTTAAAGGTTAAATCTCCATTGAAAACAGTTTCGTTTTCCTCTAAAAACTTGAATAGAGGATCAACTGGCGCTGTTGCAATGTTCGATAACGTTTCACCCGCTTGTTTGAGCGTTTTTTCTCCTATTTCAGGCACTTTAACGTTTAAACCAAACGGTTTATAAGGTCTATTAAATGAAAATTGTGTATCAGCCATTTTTATACCCTATATTTACTACGAACACCATGTATATCGGCTATGTTGTTCTGAAAGTTTAGGGTTTTGAAAAAAATGTTTACGTTTTTTAATATTTAATTCTTAATTATAGCAAATATGAGGGCTTACGATAATTCCGCATTGCTTGTGTAGCATTCTTCTCAATTCTTGAATGTCTTCTTTGTCTAAATAGCCCTCTTTTGACAATGCTATGTATTCATTGAATTTTCTCTGTGGGTTCTCTCCGCCAAATTCTTTCTTTAGTAAATCAGGAGATATCTTTGTAATACTTAATTTTCTGTGACCTTCGTTAAGTATTACGTTTCTTTGAACCATGAAGTCTTGTAAATCTAGTATACCGTCGTTAACAACACCAGCTATATCGTTAAAATAGATTTGTTGATTTTCTTGCGGAAATTTTTCGAGGTATTTAGCAAGACTTCCATCTGCTCTTTTGTTGTTGCATGGTCCGCAGGCTAATGTCCAATCCCATATTTTATGTGTGATAGGTGCTTTTGAAGAAGCTACAACTAAGTGCTCAATGGTACAACTTGAGGGCTTTAACAGATAATAACCAATAGAGTCAGAGTCAGACAATCTATGTTTAGTAATGAAAGAGTTTGTGTTTGAATCTGATGTTGGTAATTTTTTTAATAATACTTTGATGCGGTCATAGGTTTTTTGATTTGCGTGTTCTTTGATAGCACAACTTAAGTCGTGCCCAAATGACTTGTTGCTAAAAGGAATACTTACTGGGATGTTCATTAACATCTTTTCTGCACGTTTGCATAAATCAAGAATATCTTCTCTCCCTAGTTTTATAGCTCGTTTTTTTACATCTTCTACAATGCTTAATTGGATGCTTTTAGGAGATACTGGATATCTATAATCAAGATTTGGCTTATCTTTAAATATAGCATTCATAACTTTGCCAGGCATTAATGCTAATCCATTTTTGAAACTTGGGTGGTCGATTAACCCTGCATATTGAATAAGTTCTTGTTTGATTCTTTCATTAGTGATTGTTTCTGTGCATCTTTCTAGTTTGTAGGCAAAGTCTTTAGAACTGAATTCTTCAATTTGTGGAATTCCGTTCAAGCGGTTTTTGTGGAGTTGCATAACTCTTTTAAATTCTTTTTTGCATTTTGGAGAAAGAGTTCTACCTTCTTTTTCTATTTTGTCTAAAATCGGTGCTTGAATTTTTCTAACTCTTGCAATTGATTCTTGATGTAGTGTTTTTATAATTCTAGAAAGATGAGTTTGTGGTGCTCCTTTTGCAATTTTTTCGATTTTTTCAAAAACTTCTAAACTTGCCGGTTTTAAATATTCTTTCAAAGGTGCAATTTCTGCAACAATATCTTTAATTGGTCGACTAAAAAGCCCGCTTTCTTTTAATTCTTCTATGTATTTAGGATTAATCATTGGCGTATTGCAGTAAAAACAGTGAATAATACGGTTTCTTGTAATATCTCTAAAATCTTTTTGAGTTTTTATACCTTCAAAACTAATTGACGGTGTTGTCTTTGTGAAGGTGTCCTTTTGAGTTGCAAAATTATAGGTATAACAACTTTGTTGGTTATTATATCTGATGGGGTTAAAAGAGAATAAATTTATATTTCGGACTTGCATACCCTTTTAAATTACGTCAAAAAATATTTTTGCGTATTCGTTAAGAGATGTAAAGTTCAATATATATTATGTCTAACCCATTGGTGGAGGTTGAATATATAATGGCTTAAGCTTTTTCCAATCGCAGTCTGAAGTTTTAGATTTTTCAAAAACCAATTTTGAAAGAGTTTCGCCCAAAGGTAAATTTAATTCTTGATAAGAAGTTCCACCTAAAATCGGTAAAAGCTTTGTGTCTGTAAGAACTTCATATTTGCCAGTTTCGATTAAGGTTTTAATTTCGTCAAGCAAAATTGCACCTTTAATTTCTCCGTCAACAAAAAGATATGCCATATTTTTGCGTGCATCAGTTGCTGTTAGTATTGGTTTTTGTGGTTTGAAATTATTTTTGAATGCTTCTGTAATGATTTCTAGGCTTGAAATTCCGCAAGCTTTAATATTGTATTGTTGTGCAAAAACCCTTGCAACGGTTGTGCAAGCCCTAATCCCCGTAAAGCTACCAGGTCCAACGTTTGTACCAATAAGTGAAATATCTTGTGGTTTTATGTTATTTTTATTTAGAATTCTTTCAATAGTCGAAATTAAAAAAGCGCTATGGTATTTAGAATCGTGGTTTTCGATTATTTCTGATGTTAAAATATTGTTATTGTTAGCTAAAGTAATGTACATTTTTTCAAGACAAGTGTCAAAACAAAGAGAGTAATTGTTAGTCATTGTTTAAACCCTCCGTAATTTCTTCAGCGCTTTTTCCGAAAGCTTCGAATGTATATTTTCTAGAATCGTCATCTTCGTATGTTACGTTAACTTTTAAGTGATTAAAAGGTATTTCATCTTGAGAAAATTCAGCCCATTCAACAAAAGTAAGTTGTTTACCTTCAGAATATTCTCTTAATTCGTCCACAATAGTTTTCACGCCTTCATTTTCAAGTCTGTATAGGTCGAAGTGGTATATGGGAATTCTTGCAGTATGATATTCGTTAAGGATTACAAAGCTTGGGCTTGTAACTCTTTCTTTTACATCAAGAGCTTCGGCTACCAGTTTAACGAAAGCTGTTTTACCTGCGCCAATTTCTCCGTAAAGGCTAACAAAGCAACCTTTTTCTGCAAGTTTTGCAAAGTTATAAGCCAATTCTTTTGTATCATCTAATGTTTTACAAATTTTTTCGTATTTATTTTTCATCTTTATTTATAATAACCCTATTTCTTCCAGTATCTTTGGCTTGGTAAAGTGCTTTGTCTGCTTTCTTTAACAAGTCATCAGAGATGTCTGAATTTTTGAATTCATATATACCTATACTTATTGTAACATTAATACTTTTTTGTGGCGCATCAGGATTAACTTTTGATAAGTCAATTATGGTATTTTCCACAGAATGTCTTAAACGTTCTGCAACCATTACGGCTTCTTCGGTTCTTGTGAATGGTAACAAAATTGCAAATTCTTCTCCGCCGTAGCGTCCAGCAATATCGTATTCTCTTAATTGTGAACGGATAGTTTTTGAAACCGTTTTTAAAACTAAATCACCGACTGCGTGTCCATATATATCATTAACGCTTTTGAAAAAGTCAATATCCGTCATGATTGCACAAAGCGGTGTTTTTTGACGTTGAGCTTTTGCAGTTTCTTGTTTAATTCTTTCATCAAGATGTCGCCTGTTGTAAAAACCTGTTAGGGCATCAAGAGTAGCGTGTTTTAGGATTTCAGAATATACATTCGCTCTATTTATTGTTGCAGAAGATTGTTTTGCAAGTTGTTCAAGATAATTTATATCGTAATCGTTAAGTGTTGAATACATTGTTTTTGTTGCAATACAACCTAGCAAGTGGTTTTCGTTTATAAGCGGGAAAATTCCGATTTTTTTGTCCGCAATTATTTTAGTAGAGGGCTTGTTTTGTAGTTGAGTAAGCGCTTCTAAAATATTGTTATCCTTGCAACTTGTTGGCCATAAAAGTTTGAACTCATTATTCTCAAATATAAAAATATAAGTTAATAGGTTTGCCATAAATTTATCAATCATTTCACCAATAAGCGGGATTATGTAATTTAGCTCATATTGGGTTTCAATGATTTTTGCAATATTTCTAATAAGTTCGTGAAAATCAATATTTTTTTGCATATTTTCAGCGAGAGCTACATTTTGTATTTTTAGAGAAATCAAGTAGCAAGCGTTTTTTAAGAATTCCTTAACTTTTTCGATATCTCCGCCTTTGATTTTCAAACTTCCGAAACAAATATTTCTTTTAGGTAATTTAAAATATAAGTAGTTGTCGTGATTTACATATTTTTTGTCAGTTAAGTCTTCGAATATTTTTAGATAGAATTTAACATTATCGTTTTCTTTGTCTGGGTCAACCCAGTCTTGAGAGAAGTCTTTAACTGTGTTAAATTTTTCATCAAAAATGAATATATCGAGGGTATTTACATTAAAGTTAGAAATGAAAAAATCTCTAACAGCGCTTACTATAGATTTTGAACTGTAAGCGTTATCAAGAGATTTAGACAAATTTTCTAACAAATCAAGCATTAGCCCTCAAGTTTCTGCAAGATATCGTCTGCGATATCAAAGTTAGCATAAACGTTTTGTACGTCGTCGTGTTCTTCTAGTTTATCGAGAAGTTTAAGGATTTGTTCTGCGGTTTTTTCATCAGTTACAGGAACTGTATTTTGTGGAATTCTAGAAAAATCTGCAGAAACACTTTTGAAACCTTCGGCTTCTAGACCTTCAACAACAGTTTGGAAGTTTTCGATAGTTGTCAAAACTTTGTATTGGTCATCTTCTTCTGTAATATCAAGAGCATCAAGCCCAATAGCTGTTTCAAAAAGTTTGTCAAAATCAACAGTGTTGTCAAATATGATAACTCCACGTTGGTCGAACATCCAACCTACACAGCCAGTTGCGCCTAAACTTCCGTTATATTTAGTGAAATAACTTCTGATATCGCCAGCGGTACGGTTTCTGTTGTCTGTCATCGTTTCAACAACGACAGCAACTCCGCCTGGAGCATAGCCTTCGTAGATTAGTTCTTCAAAACTTTCAGCTCCATTAGCGCCAGCGCCTTTTTCTATTGCGCGTTTAATGTTGTCGTTAGGAAGCCCTGCCGCTTTAGCTTTTTCAATAGCTGTACGGAGTCTAAAGTTCCCAGCAGGGTCAGGTCCACCCATTCTAGCTGATACAATTAATTCTCTTGAATATTTTTGAAAAACGACAGCTCTTTGACTGTCTACTTTAGCTTTTTTGCGTTTAATGGTTGACCACTTTGAGTGTCCTGACATTTTATACCTCCGAATCTGTAACTTATGAAAAGAATTATATCAAAAATATTAAGAAATGACAAATTAGGGTTGAAAACGCTAAAAAGGAGAGTTATAATAAAAGTGTATTATATTGAGCAAAAGGAACAATAATCTATTATGATGTCTCTTTCCAAAATGTTAATTATTGGAAAGGACGGGCTTCAGGTATGCTTGTTGCCCGAGATTGTTGTGCGGAAATAGCCTAGACAAAGATTTTCTTTGTCGGGTTTTCCGTGTTTGGATGAATATAACGTAAAACGATGGATATATTAGGAGCAAAAAGTATGAAAAATCTTTTGAGCAAAAAATGTTTGGGTGCGTTAGTGCCAGATGGTACGGACGTCAGAAAGGCTTGGTCAGCCTTTGGACAAACGTGGAAGAAAATGTTCAACACGGAATTGTCAGCCTTCACGATGAGTGAAGTATTAATCACCTTGGGTATATTGGGAGCATTGGCAATATTGTTAGTGCCGATATTAAAGAAAGCCCAACCCGATGAGACAGATGCATTACATAAGAAAGCGACATTTGTCGTGGAACGAGTAGTGCATGAGTTAGCGTCAGATGAATTTTTGTATCCAAGGACAAAGACATTCAATGGCTTGGCGAACACTGACGCGGTAACATTGAATGGAGAAACCCATTCAGGAGATACGAAGTTTTGTACATTATTCATAAGCAGATTAAATATTAAGCCAGGTACAGAACCAAACTGTACAGCGGGTCAAGTGAACGCCGTAACAAACGAGGGTGTTGAATGGTATTTGCCAATCAATAACTTCCAAGGCGGCGCACAGACCTTGATGGTAGACGTGAACGGTCCTGAAGAACCAAACGTAATAGGCGAAGATAGATTTGAATACATAATCCAACCAGGTTCAGCAGTAGCTGAAGAGGAAGAAAATACAGTGGTGGCAGCGACAACAGAAGCACCACCGACATTAGTACAAGAAAAGACAGTAGATGAAAATGCAATTCCAGATGCAAACGATGACAGAGCACCTATGACAGAGTATACAATTTCTGTAAGTCCAATGCCATCACAAGGATTGCAAACATTGGTAGGTGCAGGTGGCGGAAAAGTAAACGGTCAATATGTATTGATGGCAGTACCAAAACCTGGATATAAATGTAGCTGGTTTACAAAACAAGTTACAGTAAAAGATGCAAACGTAACTGTAGACGACTTGACATGTACAGAGAATACAGAAAAACCAGTAGAAAAAGCTGCACAAGACGTAACGCATCCAGGCGGAGGCGGTGATGATGATGATGATAAAACCTATTGTATTGCCGCAAACATATCAGGTGTTGCGGACAAATGTATAGTTGAAGGTACAGGCTGTGACAAAGCTCCAGGTAACTATACAGTAACAATGGAGAGTGTGGATGATACAATGTATCAACCATCATGGACAAGCAAAACAATCCAAATCGTAGATTCAGACGTAACCGTAACTGGGGATTGTAAAAAAGAAGCTAAAGCTGAATGTGGTGCAATCGTAGATAACCGACCAGCAGCAGCAAAATTGAACTGTCCAGTGACATTGCCACCAGGGAACTGTCCTGTAGCAGGTAGTGAAGATAAATACTTGGTAGGCTCATCTTACGAAGTAACAGTAACTCCAGTTGCGGGTGCATATTTGAATGGTGAGTCAGGTCAACAAAAAGTTGAGGTGTCAGTAGGAAGCACCGCAGGTGTATCATTGACAGAAAACTTGATAGGAAAATGTGATGATTCACCAAACTCATTCTTAATAGAAGTAACAACAACTAAAAATGCAACAAGCGGCGGCGTGACAACAGGTACAGTAAAAGTATCATCAAGCAGTGACTTGCCAGATGGTATAAGTATCTCAGCAAGCGTAGGCGCTACATATAAAACATGTTTCAAAGAAAACGGTGATGTAGGCACAAAAGCATCAGCGTTGGGCAGATTAAATAAAACTGTAGGTTTGGGTTCAAGTGCTAATGTAACCTTGAAGAAAGAAGCAGTTACAGGCGTGACTTGTGGAACCGAGGCAGACAGATTTGACGAAGTTGTCGACAATGGAACAGAATCATGGGTAATCACAATAGACGGTACAGACTATCCAATTGGAGAAGAAACAAGTATTCAAATTGGCGAAAAGATGTACAACGTAATGAATACAATGTTACCAGCAATGGATTTTGATTGTGCATGTAAAAACAGTGCAAAGGGAACAGTAAAAGTTACTTTGAACTTGGCAGGTACAGAATATGTATCAAATGTATCAGCAAAATACCTAGTAAGTGGTAGCCCAAGTGATGATGAGTCTGGTACATTGTCTGCCGCACAGGGTGGTTCACAATCAGCAGAACACAAAATGATGCCAGGTTCATATAATATATCAGCAAGTAATATAGTAATTTCAGGTCAAGATGACAAATGCGGATTAAAATTGACAGGTCCAACACCATCATCAGTAAACGTAGTTGCAGGCAAAACCTCTAACGTAACATTAGATTTTGCTTGTACAAAAGATCCTGAAAAGACATTAGAATTGTTGATAAAACATGGAAATGGTGTGCATTCTGCAACGGGTAATTATACATTAAAAGTTGGAGGCAACAGTGTTGGTTCTGGTTCATTCAGTATCGCAACATTGTCTGACTATAGTACAATTATAAAAGTGCCAGGAGAAACTAAAATCTCTGATATAGCGCAATTGTCTGTGACAGGTTTGAATATAAATGGCACAAATGTTGGTAGTTTATCTCAATCAACAAGCTTATTTGAAGGTCTAGGTACTGATTTCATGGCTCAGTTTACTATTGATGAATCAGCACTTCCAGACCCTTGTGCTTCTTCAAATAGGTATACATTGACAGTAACAGAAACTTATGATTCTTATTCTAATAGCCCAATCTATATGAGTGCTGGTTGGGGTAATGGTTCTGGCCCTTGGTATATTTCTCCATATAGCTCTATGGGTGGTGGTTATTACCAAACAACAGTAAATGGTGGTACAACAGCCTCATTTACATTCAATGATCCAGCCTATGAAAAGAGTGGTTATTATTCAAATGGTAGCGATTATATCCCAAGCAATGTTTCATTGAAGGGTATTGTAAAATCAGTAACCGTCGATGGTTCTCCTGTTGGAGGTTCTTGGAGTGGACAGATTTGTAAGAATACTACTGTTAATATTAATTATTCATTAGAAGAGCGCGGAACTTCATCAATATGTGAGATTATGTTCAAGAACTCTACTGCATCAGGTTGTTCAACATCTAGTTCAGTATCAACAACCATAAATGTAACAGGTGGAAAGAGTGCGTCTACATATTTTGCTCCTGGACAAACTCCTGTGCTTCAGGTGCCTTGTAGTCAGTCATATAATTACAGTGCATCGAAAGATGGATATGATATAACATTCTCACCAACTTCAACATCATTTATGTCTACATCTGCACGAAATACCGTAAATGTTTGTATGAAGCCGAAAGCGCAAGAATGTAAAATTACATTCCAAAACGGAATGGTTGGTAACAACGAATGTGATGTGGTCGATATAGACGGTACAATTACATACACAAGTGATACCACATCAAAATCAACAACATTCAACCCAAGAAGTCTTGGAGGAGCAACCGTAACCGTACCGTGTGGCAAAACATATAGCTTAAGCGGTTCTGTTAATAATAACTCTAATAACGATTATCAGATGGTTCTCGGGGCTACTTCGGCAAGTTTTGGTACTACTTCATCTACTAAAACCGTTAATGTTTGTTATGCATTAGGCGCTAGATCTGATGGTAAGATTAGATTTACTACGGATATTGATTATACTAATTGCGGTTCTTCTACCGTGTTTGATATCATCGGTATCAACGTTATTGCTACTGGCGGTGGTACTTATAACATGGATCTAACTGGTAATCCTGGTGTGTCAGGTGAAATGACTGTTGCAGCTGGCTCTTACACATTTAGTTATAGTGGCTTTAATCCTACCATATCAATGGGTTGTGGTTGTGGATATGGTTGTACTACTTGTTATGACGATATTACTAAAGTAACCTTCTCGCCATCTTCTGTTACCGTTCCACAAGGCGGTACTAAAGATGTTAAAATCACTTATGGCTGTAATGGCTCGTCTGTTAAAGATACTATTGAGTTGAAAGTCGGTTCTTTAAGTGCTAAATATGGTGGCGGAGATGTTACTGGTACAACTCCAACAGTATCTGCTAGTGGCAATACTGTTACTGTAACTGCAGCTCAAGACGTTACTATTTCAGGCTTTAGTGTTGTACCGTCTAATTATACAAAAGCTTGGCAAATCATCGCAGAAGGGGATACTATGTTCCCAAGTCCATCATCAGGAACGGGTACTAAAGCTGTATCGGTTGAAGTATCTAAATATCACACTACTGGTGGATGCTTCTATGCTAGATATACGGATGGCTCGGCTACCTCTTCTAAAGTTTGTATTACTAAATCTGACAGTGGCAGTGGTGGCGGAACCGGTACGATTCTCCTCTCTTGTCAAGGTGAAGGTGACTACGTTGCGGCGCAATGTGATTATGATTTATATAATCACGATACTGGAGATCAGTTCAAGGGTACTTGGTATGCTGATGATGGTGATATATACATCGATGATGCTCCTATTGGTACATACACAGTAACTTCACCTCATGGTGGTCGCGTTTGTGATAGGAGTGGAAGTTGTGGTATAAGAGTAACTGCAACTACACCAAAACCTGCTCAATTTACTTTGACCACTAATAAAGTCCAATCTGTTACTATCATTCTTAATTACGATACTTGGGAGCTAGATGATTAATAACATAAAATTTCAAGTATATTAAATATAATAGTGTGGCACCTCTAATTTAAGAGGTGTCACTTTTATTAGTATCGATTTAGTAAAACAAAAATTGAGATTCTTCTTCGCTTACGCTCATCAGAATGACAGGAAAATTTAGAGTACCAAAAATGTTGACTTCTTTTCAAAAATCCTTATAAAAAATATAAAACCCATACAAATAGAGGATTTTTTTTTATAAAACTACGTCAAACTGTAAATATAGCCGTAGTATTATACAAAAACAAAGTAGAGGTAGAAGTTATGAAAATCAATGGCGGAATACGTTATATGGAGAGAGGAATCGATGTTGCTATTCGTGCAATGCAGGTTCAAACTCAACTTATGGCTATTGGTAACGAAAACGTTAATGGTTTTGATAAAGTTGGTTATCAACGTCAAGAAGCTGTTGTGTCTTCGTTTACAGAATTCTTGGGCGTAAATGGTATTTCCACAACTACTGACACAAAAGTCGGGCGTATTACTATGTCAGCTAATCCTTTGGATGTCGCAATCGCTAAAGAAGGCTACTTCCAAACTGAAGGCCCTGGAGGAGTTAAGCTTACTCGTGACGGTCGTTTCAAAATCGACAAAGTTGGTAATCTCTTAACTCTTGATGATAGAAGTGTTTTGTCAAACGCAGGTACTCCTATTCAATTGCCTCTTGTGCCTGAAAAGGTTCAAGATATCAAAATCGACGAGATGGGTGGCGTGAGAGTTTTGGACAAAACTAATGGGAAAATGCTTTTGGCAGGTCATATTGGTGTCGTCGATACTAATGGTGTTGTAATTATGGACCCACAAGTTAAGCAAGGTTACAATGAATATTCAAACGTTTCTTTGCAAAATGAGTTCATTTCGATGATGCCTATTATCAGAAACTTCGAGGCTAACCGTCACATCTTTATGATGCAAAACCAAAACTTGCAAAAAGTTATCTCTCAACTAGGCAGTACGTCATAGGTAATGTTATAAGGAATTTGAAATTATGATGCACAATCTTCAAGGAATTATCAGAAAAAGCGTAAATAACGTAACTAACCAATGGGATAGGCTTGGTTATATAGCTAATGACCTTGCAAACTACAATACCAAGGGTTATAAGTCTGTGCGCTTTGAACAAATGCTTAACGAAGACGGCTATTTGACTGGCGCAATTCGTTCTGACCACAGAGTAGGCTCTGTGCAAGTAACAAGCAATCCTTATGATGTTGCTATTATGGGTCCTGGTTATATCCCTGTAGTGTCAAAGTTTGGCGAAGTTCAATACACTCGTGATGGCGGGTTTAAGCAAGGCAAAAACGGTTACCTAATGACTAGTGACGATTGGATTGTTGGCGAAGGTATTCAGCTACCTACTAATTGCTACAAGTTTGAAATCAAAGCTAATGGCGATGTTATGGTTTACGATGCTGTTGGCGCTAAACCTAAAAAAGCTGGTAATATTCCGTTGGTACAGTTCGACAACCCAGAAGAACTCGAACAAGGCGGTTTGAATAAATTGGTTCCTACTGAAGGTTCTGGTGAAGCTAAATTGGTTGTTGATCACGAATATTTTGCGCAAAATAATATCGAAAATTCTAACGTAAATATCTACGATAACGTGAGTACAGTTTTAAGACTTAATGCCTCAATGCTTGCTAGTACAAGGTTGATGAAAGTTGTCGATGATATGTACAACAAATCAATAAATATTAGAGAATAATATTTAAGGTAAAAGTTACAAAAAGTTTGAAAGGACAAAAATGTTTACAGCACTAGATCATATGGGAAAAGTTGGATTAATGATGGACTTGATTTCACAAAGACAAGTCGCATTAGGTTCTAACCTTGCTAACATGGATACTCCAGGATACGTAAGACGTGATATAGATTTCGCTGAATATCTTGGAAGTATGAATAGTCCTTTGGAAACTAAACTTTCTGAAAAATTGGGTGCGTCAGGCGTTATTTCTCAAAGAACTTATGAAGAAATTAAGCCTGATAAAGAGTTGATGGAACTTCAACACAACGCACTTCTTTATACAATGGCAACAAGACGTATGTCTAATATTATTACAGAAATGAAAACTGTAATTAATGTAGGTAAGTAGTTCGTCGGATTTTTAAACTTCGGCATAAGAAAAAAGACAGGAGCATAAATTATGAGTCTAATGGGTTCAATGGATATAGGTCAAAGAGCACTCCGCACACACGGATTAAGACTTGACGTACATTCACGAAATATGGCAAACATTGATACGCCAAACTATGTTAGACGTATTCCAGTTTTGAATGCGACTGAAGAAATCTCTTTTCACGGACTATTAAACGAAATGAAAGAAGATGTTTTTGGAATTGGTACTTTGCCATTGCTTCAAGGTGGGGTTGTGTTTAACGGCACAATTGAAGATACAAACCTTGGAGAAAGGATTTATAAACCAGGTCATCCTGATGCTGATGCTGAAGGCTATATAAGAGCTTCTAACGTTAACCCTATGGTTGAAATGGCGGATGCTATATTGGCGCAAAGAGCTTATGAGGCTAACCTTGCACTAGTGAATATCACAAAATCTATGGCTTCTCGTGCTACAGAAATAGGTAGATAATTTCTCTTTGTGGTATAATTCACTCGGAGGGAATTATGACTAAATTATCTGTTATTATGCCGGTTTATAATGTTGGAAAATATCTTCCGATGTGTTTGGATAGTATTGTTTCTCAAACGCTTGAGGATATTGAAATTATTTGCGTTAACGATGGGTCTTCTGATGAATCGCTTTCTGTATTGCAACAATATAAAGAAAAAGATTCTAGAATAATAATTATTGATAAAAAAAATGAAGGTTCTGGAGTCGCTAGAAATACTGCATTAGCAATTGCACAAGGTGAATATATTTACTTTGTAGACGGTGATGATTGGTTGGATAATAATTCTGTTTTAGAAAAATTGTATTCAAAGGCAGTTGAAGATAATTTGGATATCCTTATATTTGGTGGATTGTCTTGTTATGAAAACGAAGGGCGAATTTACAAAAGTAAAGGCGGTTATAGCTTAAAAACTGTTGATAAAAAATATATTAATAAAGTTTTTTCTGCAGATGATATTAAGAAAGATATTTTTGAATTCCCATCGACAGCTTGGACAAAACTTTATAGACGTAAGTTTTTAATTGATAATAATATCAAATTCCAATTGATAAAGGTTGGTCAAGATCAGTTGCCGTTTTTCCATTCAATGATTTTGGGTGAACGAATTGAGGTGATAGATGAATTCCCGTATTGCTACCGTAAAAACCGTGTTGGTAGTGCAATGACTGTTAAAAAGAAGAAAAACCATTCACCTATTTATGTAACAAAAGCGGTTGAAGAATTGTTGATAAAGTTACGCAAATTTGACGATTATGGAACAATGGCGTTGAGTAAATATTTTGGCAAAGCGACTTCTTGGTTAGGAAAATTCCAGGATGATTTGAAACCTGAATATTATGCTGAATATATGGAGTTGTTAACTCACTTACAGGGTTCATATAATGGTTGGTGGAAATATTTTAACCCTACAATGAACGATGGCTATTGGTCATTGAAAGTTAAACAAATAATAGCAAAACAAAAATTCAAACTTTTAAAATAAGATATTTTGTGGTAATATCAGTTTGTAGGTTTGTACAAAAACACTGAAAATTGAATAAATTTTAAAAGTATGTCGTAGTGGCACTCTGCCGAGAAAAACGATTGAGTATCGTTTTTCGAGAGGGTATGAACGAAAGTGAATACATCCGTCACGAAGACAATCTAAAATCGTTGAAAATTGAATAAATTTTAAAAGTATGTCGTAGTGGCGGAATGGTATACGCGCACGTTTGAGGGGCGTGTGGAGAGATCCGTGCGGGTTCAAGTCCCGCCTACGACAATTAAAAGAGGATAAGAAAAATCTTGTCCTCTTTTAATGTTCTGGTATTGGCTTTAAACGTTTTAATTAAAAATAATTAGTTTAGGGCTTCTGTATTTTGTTTAATTAAATGAATTTTGATAAATAAACACCTAGAGCTGTGAGTGTCACGCCGATTAAACAACTGAACAATATGTAGGCTAATCCTATTACAATTTTGCCGTCTTTTATAAATTCAAAAGATTCCAAGCTGAACGTCGAAAAGGTTGTTAAACCTCCCAAAAAACCAACGACTATAAGTAATTTAACGGTTTGTGGTAACATCTCTGTTTTTTGACTAGCTATTCCGAATATAAAACCAATGAGTAGGCATCCTATCATATTAACAGAAATAGTGCCAATAAAACTTAATCCAAATACGCTTTTACATAAATAGGTTGTTAAATATCGCAAAATCGCGCCAGTTCCTCCACCTACAAATATTGCAATTAAGTTATTTAACATCTTTACCTCTTACTGTATTATACAATAAATATAAAATGCTAAATTAGATTTTATTTTTTGACCAGTGAGTTCTTTTTGTATTCTCGTATATATCGGTTGATTGTAGCGATGGAAATATCAAATTTTTTAGCTATATCTTCTTTACTCATACCGCTTTTCCAAAGATTTAAAACTCTACCATAGCGTTCGTTTTTTGCATAATCTCCAACTATGTGTTTCTCCGCTCTGCGAAGAACTTTTACACGAGCAACGTCGACTCCAAGCTTTTCTGCGACTTCCGTGTTTGAAAGATTACTCAATAGTAGTTTTTTACGTTCTCTTTCAAAAAATATTTGAGCTTTTTCTTTGATGTTTTTTTCTATCCAACGATTTATTCTATCAGAAGTTAATTCTGTTTCTTTAAGAATACGTTTTAATCCATATTGCAGACTTATATAAATAGGCATTTTTTTATCAAGAAAATCTGTTGTTTTTCTAGTGTTAGTTTTTAGTCCATACAAATCTACAAAATAATGGACCATACTTGTACTCATATTGTACATCTTGCCTATTTTTTCACAACTAACCCCTTGATTAAGTAATTCTTCAAGTTTATATCTTGCTATTTTTGCTGGCGAGCCTGTAAATAAAAGTTCTTTTTTAGGCGCAGAGTTGTTTGTTAATGCAAAATTTCTATTAAAGGATAATAAGTTCATTTTCTACCTAATTCGTTTATATTATTACACTCCTAAACGTTGATAATAGTTAAAAGTTGCTTTATGGCTATCTATAAATGTAATATTTCTTAAAATCACCTTGTTGAATCCTTTGCTTTGCTATTTAATTAGTAGATAATTTACTCACGGAAAGGATTTTATATTATGGCAAATGTCGGTGGAATACATTACGTTAAGATTGTAGATAATAAATTTGTAAAAGCTAGTAAAAATGCACCAAATTCAATTGGTATGTTTATTGCAGGAGGGCCTGCTGTTGATAAGAAAGTTGCATTAGCAAATGCAAAATTAGCAGATTCGTATAACGCTAAAACTTTGGCTACTCCAAAACAAGGTACATTTCAAAAAGTTAAAAATTATATTTCAAACTTTTTTAATAGTACTAAAGAAAAAGATTTAAAATAATTATAAAAAGGTAGGTTGTAAATTTAATTGAAACCTTAAACCAGACTTTTCCTTTGTCTAGTTTTTATGGTTCAATTTCAAAACCTACCTTTATGTTGTTGTTTTTAAATCCAATCGCAGACGTCGTGTACGCAAAGAACATTGTCTAAATCAGTCATAACTTCTTCTTTTGTCATTTCGTAAGTTATTGGTGTGATAGAAATTAAGTTTTTTCTGACCGCTGCGATATCAGAATTGGAATCATCAGGCTCGTTTGTTAATTCGCCAGCCATCCAGTAATAAATTTTTCCTCTAGGGTCAACTCGTTTTTCGTAGTTGTCTGTGAACATTCTACCGCCAAGCTCTGTTATTGCTACTCCTGCAATGTCTTCTGCATCTAGTGCTGGGATATTTACGTTTAATAGTGTGTTTTTAGGGAAGTTAAAATCTTTTAGGCGTCTTAACATTCCTCTGATAAATTGTGCAGGGAATTTGAAATCCTCGATGTCACATTGCAAACTTGCTAACGATACTGCAATACTAGGTTTGCCCATCATTATCCCTTCCATTGCACAACTTACGGTTCCTGAATATAAAATGTCAGTACCTAAATTTGGTCCGTGATTTATTCCTGATATAACTATGTCTGGCTGTTCTTCTGGTGAAAGAATCGCTGCTATTCCCATTTTTACACAATCCCCAGGTGTTCCTGTTGTTACCCAAGTCTTTTTAGCACCGCTTATTGACTCTAGTTCTTCGACTCTTAATGGGGTGTGTAGTGTTAAAGAATGTCCTGCAGCACTTCTTTCTCTGTCTGGTGCAATAACATAAACCTCATGTTCCTTCGCAAGTTCTTCTGTTAATACTCTAATCCCGCTTGCTGCGATTCCGTCGTCGTTTGATATTAATATTTTCATTAAATTTCCCTCTTAAATATTCTACTTTATTCAAATATATTTTAAATTCTACCGTTAGACAACTTTTTAATATTCGTTATTGTTAAGTAATGTAACAAATATACTAAAAATGCAAAGAATATAGCAATTTTATATACTAAAAATTTTTTATATATATGAACACGAGGAAAGCTTAAAATAGAGAAATCGGACAGATTTTATTTTAAGCACACACTACACTTCACACTATTTGAGGAATGAATCAAAAGTTTATTCCAAGAGCCTGTCAAAGGGCTCTTTTTTTTTGAGAAAATTCTGTTTTAGGCGTGTCTGTGCCTAAAAACTATATTAAATAGTTTTTAGTTTTAAAAAGATACAGACTGTAGAAGTGCAACCGTAAATTTTACGTGTGTGCAAAACTTATCTACTAACCAAAACGTTAACCCACGCTAATTTTCCTCTGCGAGGAGTTTTTAAAGGAATTTCTTTTCTTGTTTTTTCAGGGGTAAATTCAGATTTTTGATAATTGATTAAAAATCTCATGAATTCTGGGCTAAACATATTCACTACTCCTTTTCACACTTTTTTAATTTAATTAGAAACACACATACTAACACTTACATATATATAAAAACATAAACGATATTTTTTTTGCTTTTTTTTAAATAAATATTTACATATATTAATGTCAAATTTTATTTTGTGTATAATTTATAAAAAAGAGGACATTTTATGAAACAATCGTCAATTATAGATATAATTTCACCGATAATGGTAGGTCCATCAAGTTCACATACTGCGGGTGCTGTAAGATTAGGACTGTTGGCAAAGAATATATATAACGCTGTCCCTAAAAAAGTTACATTCAAGCTATATAATTCTTATGCGCAAACAGGTAAAGGTCACGGTACTGATAAAGGCTTGCTTGCAGGTGTTTTGGGCTTGGGTGTAGATGATGTTAGAATAAGAAATATTTTTGAATCTGACATTGCTAAAAGTATTGAGTATGAATTTCAATATTTTGAAGATTTTAACCGTCATCCTAATGCCGTTGATTTTATTTTTGAGGGTGAAAGGAATTTAAAAATCTCTGGCAATTCTGTTGGTGCAGGTGAGATTGAGATAACTAAAATTAACGACTTTTCTGTAAATTTAACAGGTAAGTATAACACTTTGTTGCTTGTATATAAGGATGTCCCTAATATGATTTCAAGAGTTACTAATTCTATTCATGTTAACATCGCATCTTTTCACTGCGACCGCTCTGCAAAAGGTCAAGATGCTTCAATGTGTATTACTGTAGATGGTGAAATTAATCAAAAAGTTATTGATTTTTTGAGCTTAATTGATGATGTTTATATGATTAGTTATATTAAAAAATTGGAAAGTTAATATGGTAAAAAGTTTGAATACATTTAAAGAATTAAAAGACGTTTGTGAAAAAAATAATCTTAAAATTTGGCAAGTTACACAAGATTATGAAGCAGAACTTGCAGAAACTTCTGTTGATGAAATTCGTACTATTGTCAAAAAATCTTTAGTAGCAATGAAAGAAGCAATAAAAACAGGGCTAACTTCTAAAGAAATGTCAATTAGTGGGATGTGTGGTGATGACTGCGATAGATTACAGAAACGTTTCTTGGTGGAAGATTCTATATTTGGAAGAACTTTTGAAAAAATAACAACTTATGCTCTAGCGACAGTTGAAGAAAATTTAAGGATGGGAAAAATCGTAGCTTGTCCTACTGCAGGTTCGTGCGCTATAGTTCCTTCAGTTCTTGTTGGTGTTGCTGAAAACTTGAATATATCAGAAGAAGAACAGCTTAATGCGCTAATTACAGTTGGTACAATTGGAAGAATTATATCAAATAAGGTTGCTTTGGCGGGTGCAGTTGCTGGTTGTCAGGCAGAATGTGGTGTGGCTTCAGCGATGAGTGCTGGTGCTTTAACTCAAATGAGAGGCGGAGATATTAATCAAATTCTAAACGCTGTAGCTTTAGCATTGAAAAACTTATTAGGATTAACTTGTGATCCCGTTTGTGGTTTGGTGGAAATTCCTTGTGTTAAACGAAATCCGTTTCTGGCAATCCACGCAGTTACGGCGTCTGAATTAGCTTTGGCTGGAATTGAAACAAAGATTCCGATAGATGAGGTTGTGGATGCTTTAGCTCAAACTGGACAATTAATGTCTCCTATGCTTAAAGAAAGCTCTCAAGCAGGTTTAGCAACGACAAAGACTGCATTAGCTTTGAAAGATAAGTTATTTAAATAGATACTCTTGCACCATTGTTTAAAATACGTTATAATAAGTATATTATAGGTGATTTTGAACAATAGGGATTAATGAGTATGAATGTTGGATTTGACGATGAGTATGTTGTAATTAATTTTGGTTTGTTTTTTCTTAGGCAAAAAAAGAAGAGTAATACTTTTTGTTTGAGGAAATGTTTAGCATTTACAATGGCTGAAGTACTGGTAACCTTGTTAGTTTTGGGTATTTTGGCTTTAATTTTAGTTACGGTGTTGAGAGGTGCTCAACCTGATGATATAGATGCGATGCACAAAAAAGCAACAGCGATAATCCAAAGAATTACTAATGAATTATCTTCTGATAACTATTTGTATCCACGATCTTCGAAATCGGAAGGTTTTACAAATACTTCTGCTGTTACTGTTGATGGCGTAACTCACCAAGGTGATACCAAATTCTGTACATTGTTTGTAAGTCGTTTGGTTTTAAAACCTGGTACAGAAGCTAATTGTACGGCTGGAGCTCTTACTGCAACTACTGCAGAAGGTATTGAATGGTATTTGCCAATTTCTGATTTTCAAAACGGTGCGCAGGTGTTGATGATTGACGCAAATGGTCCAGAAGAACCAAACGTTGTTGGTGAAGATAGGTTTGAATATTATATTCAACCTGGGTTTACTTCTGAAGGTTATGAAAATACTATTGTAACATCTGCTTCTGAACTTCCGCCAGAGCTTGCAAGAGGTGCTGACTTTAGTAATTTAAAAGCTCCTGATCCAAGAGAAACTTTAAAAACATACAAAATTGAGGTGAAGAACAAACCTGCCGTAGGTTTGAAAGCTGTTATTGGAGAAGGACCTAATAAAGTAAATGGTCAGTATGTCTTGAATGCAATTCCTGCTCCAGGATACAAATGTAGTTGGTTTACAAAACACGTAACAATAAAAAATAGTGATGTTATAGTTGACGATTTGATTTGTGAACCGAATTTGGAAATTCCAGGAGGTAAAGTTGCTGACGTTCAGCATTCAGAACCTCCAGAAGGTTATGGTACTATACGTGTGACTTCAGAGGCTGATTATACTTATTGTCCGCCAGGTACACCTTTTGATATTATTCAAACGACAATATTTGCTAATGGTCCAGGTGGATCTTATTCGAAGGAATTTACATCTAATATTGGCGGAAGTGTTGATATTAATGAAGTGCTACAAGGTTCTTATTCTTTGGGTTATATGAATTTTGATCCGACTATATCTGCAGGATGTCCAAGTGGCATAGGCACAAAGGATTGTTATGAGCCTATTACTAATGTTACATTTTCACCTTCGGTTGTTACAGTAAACCCTGATGAAATATCAGATGTGACAGTAACTTATGGGTGTGCCCCCGATACTAATAATAAATCAATTAAAATTAAACTTGAAGATTTAATTGCTAGATATCCAGGTACAAATACTTCTAACACTACGCCAGAAGTTAAGAATGTATCAGGAACATTATTGGTGAAAACATGGCAAGATGTTGATGTTACTGGTATTTATGTTGATACAAGTGATGATGATATGCGATGGGTGCTAGTATCGGATTTTGATGGAGGTTGGGGAATTACACCATCTTCTGCAGTAGGTGATACTCCACTGAAATTGACAATTTCTAATGGACACGTGAGTGGGGGGTGTTTCTATGCCCAAAGTGTTGATGATAAGGAATTAAAGTCTAATACCATCTGTTTCTCTAAAGAAAGTGATGATAAATCTGAAATAAAAATTACTTGTGCAACCCCAGCGCCTAATACGGTGCAGATTTGTAATTGGCAGATATCTGGTCCATCTTCTGAAAAAGGAAATATTAATGCTCCAAAAACTGAAGTAATAAAAGCAGTTAAGCCTGGAACCTACACAATAACATCTCCTAATGGCGGTAGTATAAAACTTTTATCAGGTGGAGTTGAACGTGTGAAAAATGTTGAAATTAGTGAACCAACTTTTGTATTAAAGGCTGGTGAAAAGAAACATATTATTATTACATTACCTTATGAAGAAGAAATAGGTTCTATTTCTGCTAAAATAAATTACATGGATGGTTACGATGGAGTAGCGTCATTCGAAGTTAATGCAAATGGAACGGATGATTTTAAAACTGGAACATTGACTGGTGGACAAGGAACTAGTTTAACTTGGACTGTAAAACCAGATAAGTACGATATTCAGGTAACACATCTTTCGGGTTGCGTTGGTGGAGTAATTGATGTTGCCCCAACAAAAGTTAATGTTTCTGCTGATAAAACTTCATATGTAACGATAAATGTTATGGGATGTGAACAAGAATAGCAACAAATGGGTGGTTTAATAATCACCCATTTGTTTTTAACATGTATTTACTTTTATCTTTGAGCGTGTACAATATTTTCTGGAGTAAACATTTTAAAGGCAGGATATGAGTAAATATTTATTAGAAATCGGAACAGAAGAATTACCTTATAGATTTATACCTTCAGCAATTAATCAATTGAAAAAACTATTTCAGGATTTTTTAAATGATAATAAAGTTGGATTTTCTGATGTCAAAGTTTATGCAACACCAAGAAGACTTGCTGTTATTATAGATGGCTTGGAGGCAAATAGCCCTGACGAAGTTAAAATCGTAAGAGGGCCTATAAAAAAAGTTGCTTACGATGAAGAAGGTAATTTATCTAAAGCTGGTTTAGGTTTCGCTAATAAAAATGGCGTTGCGCCGGATGACTTGTATGTAGAAGATGATTATATCCATGCAAAGATTTTAATTAAAGGTAAATCAATAGTTGAATTACTTCAAGCTAACGTACCTTCTCTAGTTTTGAAATTGCAAGGCTCTCACTTCATGCGTTGGGCTGATAATGAAGAAAAATTCTCAAGACCTATTAGATGGATAGTATCTATTCTTGATAGAGAAGAAGTGAAAATAAAAATTATTGACAAAGAAAGTTCTAATGTTTCTAGAGGTCACCGATTTGCGCAACAATCAGTTGTAATTGGTCATCCTGATGATTACGTTGAGTTGATGCGTAATTGTTGCGTAATTGTTGATCAAAACGAACGTCGTCAACGCATTATCGACAGAGCAAAAGCTGAAGCTCAAAAATTCGGAGCTGAACCATATTATACAGATGATTTGTTGGATGAAGTTACTTTTATCACAGAGTATCCAGTGCCGGCAACTTGCGATTTTTCAGAAGAGTATTTAAAACTTCCTGAAGAATTAGTTGTTACCGTAATGGCTGTACATCAGAGATATTTTGCGTTGTACAAAGATGGCAAGCTTATTAACAAATTTATCACAATGACAAATTATCTTGGAGATGAATTTGAAAATATCAAAGCTGGTAACGTAAGAGTTATCAAAGCACGTCTTGATGACGCTGTATTTTTCTTTAACGAAGATACTAAAAAACCACTTGAAGGTTATGTTGAGGACTTGAAAGGTATCACATTCCAAAAAGGAATGGGTTCTATGTATGATAAGGCTCAAAGACTTGTTAAGTTATCAAGAAATATTTGCAAACAGTTGAATATAGCTGATTCAAGATTGGTTGAAAGAACTGCACTTTTAGCTAAAGCTGATTTGACTACTAATTTGGTGTTTGAATTCACTGAATTACAAGGTTATATTGGTGCTGATTATGCTAGGGTTTCAGGTGAATTAGCTCCTGTTTGTGAAGGTATTAAAGAACACTATTTCCCTCTAAATGCTGAAAGTGAAACTGCTAAAGGTTTGGAAGGTCAAATTGTAGGTATTGCTGATAAGATTGATACTATAGCTGCGGTGTTTGCAGAAGGCAAAAAACCAACTGGTTCTTCTGATCCATTGGGTGTACGTCGTGCAGCTTTAGGTATTATTAGAACAATTATGGCGAATGATTTAAAAATTAATCTTGATGCTTTGATTAATGAAACATTGATTAACTTGCCAATTGCTATGGAAGGTCAGACTGTAGTTGACAAGATTAAAAATGTTGCAGGTTCTTTCACTGGCAGAGTTACTGGAAAAGTAAAAGAAGAAATCACTGAATTTATTGTTCAAAGATTGATTATATTCTTATCAGATAAATATGCTAAAAATGTTCTAGAAGCTTGTGCTTCAAACAAAAATCCATTGGAGAACCTGGCAGATTATGTTGAAAGAGTAAAAGTTGTATCTACATTGAATTCTCCGGCAATGCTTGAAAGTGCAAATCGTGTAGCTAGATTGCTAAAAGAAACAGTTCTAGTTTCTGTTAATAAAGAATTGTTTAACAATCCTGCTGAAAATATGTTGTACAAACAGATTGCAACAGTTGATGCAAAAGATGATTATGCAAAATTCTTAAAACAATTAGAAGAAATCAACCCATCAGTTGAAAAATTCTTTAACGATGTTTTAGTAATGGATAAAGACGAAAAAGTTAAACAAAATCGTTTAGCATTGCTTTCATTGCTTAAAGAAAAGTATGACTATATCTGTGATTTTAGTAAATTATAAAGAAATGTAACGAAAATGGTGAAAAAAGTAAATTTATTTTTTCACCATCTTTTATTATAGTACAATAAAAGAAATCCAAAATGGTAAGTGTAGAAAAAGGTTAGAGGTAGCATAATGTTAAACCGACTAAAAAATCTTAAAATTGTTAAAAATTTGAAAACAGAATTAGCGCCTAAATTACGTTGGTTGATGTTTGCTCGTGACAATAATAAAAAGTCATCTTCTGAATATATTAAAATGGTTTCAGGAGTAGATACTTTAAAATCAAATTCTGACGAACAAAGGCTGGAAGCAATGGTCAGAGAACAACTCAAGGCAGAGTTCCCAAATATTGAGAACATGAAATCTTATGAGTTATTAGTAGATGCAGTTATGCATAATTTAAAGAAAAAACAGCTTCAAGCCACAGATAACATAGATTTTTCGTAAGGGAAAAATTAATAGGTTAAATGTTATCATTTGCGACAGGATCGCATTAGAGTAAATAATACCTCCTTGGAGGTGTTATTTTTCTATGTAGGTTTTTATAATGTTGATGTTTGCACATTGATATAAGATATGTTATTTAACTAAAAATTATTTTTAAATCATTGCCTCCGGCGGGTCTTCCAGACAGGGATACTTTTGGTGGCAAAAGTATCCAAAACCAGTGGCACATTACGTTCGCTAATAATTTGTACGGCTCAACTAGAGGCTGATTAACTCGCTTGTGTGTCATTCTGAACGAAGTGAAGAATCGCAAAAGAGAACGCTCAAACAAAATCAGCCTTTGTTATTTGTTTCGCCAACAATTATTGCTCACTTCACTATCGCCACTTTTTATATATTTTTTTATTTTAATTACTACTTAACGAAACAACAGCAAAGCGAATTTTGTTTGAACGAAGTGAGTTAATTCGCTTGGGTTGAGTTTAGTAGTGATTATGTGGTTAGCGTGTCTCTCTTTCTTTGATACGTTTCTTTCTCTTTTCATCGCAAAAAAGAGAAAGAAATGTATATATTGAAAAATATTATTATTCTGTTTTTTATTTCAAATAACATATCTTATGAAAAGAAAGGAAATATTATGGCAACAACAATTATTGGTGTAAATCTTGAAAATCGTTTAGAAAAGGCAATTGAATTCCAAAAGATAATAACTGATTACGGATGCGAAATTCGTACTCGTATTGGGTTGCACAAATCTTTTGAACATGTTTGTTCAGAACGAGGGATTGTGCTTTTAGAGGTTTGTGGTAGATGCCAAAAATTAGAAGATGAATTAAAGAAAAATTGGCAGATTCAGATAATGTTTTTTGAATAACCTAGCAAAAAAAATTTTTAGGGGTATTCTAATATTATGCAAGTAAGACAATCTACCCCACAAACTTTTAGAGGCTATGATGCAAGACGATTAAGAGCTCTGTGTATGACTACTACCAGTGGTGGGGTCGCTAGTGAACTTTTTCAGATTGGTAAAAAAGTTGGTTTTGATGTTTATGTTGCCGGTGATAAAACGTTGGCAAAAATGCCAGTAAAAAAAGGACAGTCAGTTTTGCAGACATTGAGTTTTTGGGCGCAAGACACTGCCTTCTTTTCTCCTAATGGTAATATTGTAGGGCGAACCCCTTCTGTACCTTATCAAAAACTTTTGAGTAAAAAATTTAAGAAAGATGTCGCTTTGCAATATGGTGCTCCCGAAGGCGGTAATCTGTTTTATATAAAAGATGAAAATGGTAAAAATATTTTGTTGGCTGGAAACAGTCTGAAAAAAAATTCTATTTTATCAACATCTCTTGAAAATATATTTGGGGTAGATAAAATTGATTATATTCCACAAATGGATTTTCATATAGATTTGTTTGTCAGACCTTTAGATAATAAAAATGTATTAATCGCTGATGATAATTTAACTATTGATTATTTAAAAAAAACTTGTGAAAAAATAGATGAGATATCTAGTTCTTTAAGTTTTAATATTTTAAAAAAAATTTATTTAAATTATAAAAAAGCTTCGTTAAACCGTTATTTGAAGATGTTTCAAAATACAGTGTCAAAAAATCAAAGACCTCATGTCGATTCTGTTGTTTCTGTATTAGAAAATAAAGGGTATACAGTTCATAGAGTTCCTGGAAGATTGTATTGGTTAAGAAAAGATAATACTGATTTGGTTCATGATGTTAATTATATGAATGCTATTGTTACAAAAAATCGCAAGGGAGAATTAGTTTATATAACAAATAAATCGACTTTTGATGATGCTTTTGGGTTAAATAATGGTATTTTAAAAGAAATAGGTGTCTCTTTTGAAGATGAATTTGCTAATTCTCTTTCATCATTTATAAAGAAAGAAAATATTTATTTTGTAAAAGGTGAGCAGTATGCGGTATCTGATTTTTTAACTAATTATTATGGCGGAATCCACTGTTTAACAATGGAAATTCCAAAATAATAATTTTTGTAAATAAAGTATATCCAAACTAGCAAAAATATTTTTTTACGAGTATTCTACTCTTGGAAACGTAGAAACATGATAACGCCCATAAGAGTAAACAATACGAATTTATTAAGGCAGGCTGTCTTTTTATCGGAAAATCGACAGAGGGATAATCTACAACCTGTTAGAGCAAGTATTTTTTACATTAACGACTTACATGGCAAATCTATAAACATTGAAAGGACGATGACAGCGTCAAACGCTTTTGATAATTTTACCCCGTCCAATCCGACTGATAAACTAAAGTTTTCGTCAGGAGATATTTTGTTGGGTGAAATTGAAAATGTAAATAAAGTTGCTGTGGCTGGAGAAAATGCTTTGAAAATTATGGCATCTGCAATGGGAAACCACGAGTATGATATGCCTAAAAAAGTTCAAAATATTATACCAGATATGAAGTTCAAAATGTTAGCTTGCAATATTGATATTCGTCCTGAATATCCGCTTTCAAAAAAGGTTGAAAAATCCTATATCCAAAATGTTAATGGTCATAGATATGGTGTTATAGGGACTTCTCCTACCGATTTGATTTCCAGATTAAAATATAGTAACTTGTTTTCAAAGCACGAGATTCATAATATTGATAGAACAATTAAGGATATACAAGCAGAGGTTGATAAGCTAAAAGCTCAAGGTGTAAATAAAGTTATTTTGTTATCACATTTGGGATATGGTTATGATAGACGAGTTGCAAAAGAAACTGAAGGTGTCGATGTTATTCTAGGTGGACATTCTCATAATTTGATTATGGATGTCGTTGAGGGTGAGAACCTTTTGTACGACAAAGCTGGAAATCCTGTTGTAATAACTCAAGCTGGACGTGATGGCAAGTATTTTGGTATTTTGAATTTAGAGTTTGATAAGGATGGCGTTATTACAAAAGCTCAAAACAATGTAACTTCGACTAGAGGTTTTAAGCGTAATGCGCCGTTGAGAAATGTTTTTGAAAAAATTCTTGGGAAGCCAAAAATTGTTGGTGTTGTAAAATATGCACCGCCTCCAATTACTCACGACTTGATAGAGCCAAATCCACATGCACAGTTTATTGTTGATTGCATGAGAGAAGAACTTGGTGGCGATATCGCATTGTTAAGCTCTGCAAATGTAAGAGGACATTTTGAAAGTGGAAATCTTGATACAAGAGTTCTTGAGGATATGTCTCCTTTTAAAAATAATTTAACGATTATTCCTTATACAGAAACTGAAATCGTTTCTGCACTAAAAGCAACAGCAAAATCTGTGGTTAATATGAATAATAAACCTGGTATTTTAAACGTTTCTGGACTTCGTTATAACATTAACAAACAAGGTGAAATTTCTGATTTATATTATATAGATAAATTCGGTTTTGAAGAAAAAATTGATATTGATAACCCAAGAGAAGAAAAAATTTATAGAACAGTAATTAATGACTACTATGCAATGGGTAAAGATAATCTTTCTATGCTAAACAAAATAGATTGGGCAGAAAGAATTTTCGATTTTGACTTTACTCATTGTGTAAAAGAACATTTTAGAAAAGATAAAACTCCTGTTGAAATTAAGGATGATGGAAGAATAAAAATTATCGACTAATTACTAGAAACCCTCTCAATATTGAGAGGGTTTCTTTTTTTATAAGTTTGTTAAATCTCTTTTGTCAATTCAATTCGGTCGTAATATATGTAAGTTAATGCGTAATAATAAGCAAGTATTCCTAATATATATATATACATTATAATACTCATGGTTAATGCTGATACAATTTTTTCTGGTGCAAATAGTTGAAAAAGTATTGCTACAATTCCTGCGCCTAAAAGTTCGATGATAAGTAATCCTATTCCAAATACGATTGTTTTTAATCCTAAAATAAGAGTTGGTAAAAATACTTTAGGGAAATAATTGAACAACAACATTGGAGATAGATTTCCTTTTCTGTTGTAGTTTTTGCAAAAACCAACAAACATATATGGTAAACTGATTGATAATAATAAACCAAATGCCAATATCATTAATATATTTACAAACGGAATCCATATAGTTGCTATTACTGGAATAAGTAATCCAATTACAATTGCAACTAAAAGTATATAATAAATTACTATTGAGCCAAAATGATTGAATAAAGTTTTGTTGATTTCTGGTGTAATTTGTATGGCTTTTGTTTTTTCAATATCTTCTTGATGTTCTCTCCATATAAAGAATTTCAATGCGTTGTGGATGAAATGGATTAAGTACAAAGAAATTAAGATTATACCTACGGCGTGCATTATTACCGCCCAACCACCGACATCAATAAGTTGTTTTATCATTTCGAGGTTGTTACTACTTACGTCACCTTCGATAAAAGCCACAGGGAACATTGTTAGCAAACATATTCCAAATAAGAAGAAATGTTTTTTAGTAATGTTTTTCCCTACAAAAAGTTTTTTTAAACCGTCTATTAATCCATCAGCCATAAAGCCTCCTTTTCTCTTAATATGATTCTGATTTCTTATTTAATCTTTCTAACTCGATTTTTTCGTAATATATACCAACGATTACGTAATACATAACGAAAGTGAAAATTAGGCTTGGATAAAGTCCTAATGCCATAATTAATGGACCTATATTGCTAAAAGAGAAAGTTTCACTGCTTAATGGGAGAAGGTTATTAAAATCGAGGAATGGGAAGATAAACAATATTAATAGAGTAGTGTTTGCTAACAGGTTTAGAACATTCAACAAGAATGTTTCTACGAAAACTTTAGGTAGATATGAAAATAAATTTTCCACATCAAAAGCTTCTGCAGAAAGTTTTCTAGTTTTGCAAAAATCGCAATAAATATATGGCCAACATATTGTGAATAAAACCCAAATTAACACAGATGCTAGTGGAATCCAACCAATAACTATAGATGCAGCTACGTTTATTCCTGACCACGCTAAAATAAATCCGATTACGTGCATTCCATTTTTGAAAATCAAACGGTTTAGTCCTGGCATAATTTGTAAACGTTTGATTTTATCTTCGTCTGTTTGAGAGGTTTTCCACGCAAAAAACTTGATGCAGTTTGCAATATAGGTTGTTAAATATAAATACAGAAATATTAAAATGATAATCATTGTCAACATTGACATTATTATAATTGGGGCAAAATCAAGATTTAAACTAAATGTTAAGGTTATTGGAGCAATAAGTGAAAAAATAATCAATAATAAAACACAGTGTATAAGTGCTATATTTTTCCCATAATAACACTTTTGAAAACCTTCTTTAATAAGTTTAAATAACATAACTTCTCCATATTTTACCAACCAATTTTATTATTATAAACAAGTTTATAAAGGTTTTCATACTCTTTTTATATTACATTTTTAATTTATGGTAGAATGAGTTTATGGATACTGAATTAAAACAATTAATAAATCAAATAAAACCTCGTTTTGAAAAAATTAAGGAGTGTCTTTGACCCTGCAAAATTAAAGTCAGAGTTGGATAAGTTGGATTTCGAAATGCAAGATCCAAACGTTTGGTCAGATAAGAACAAGGTTTCAAAGCTTGGTGCAGAGATTAAAGAGATAAAAGAAAATCTCGAAATGCTTAATGTATGGGCGTCAATTATTGAAGATGCAGAGGTCTCACTAGAGATGGCGGATGCGGAATTGATTGCAGAAAGTTTTAACGCATTAAAAGATTTGGAAAAGAATATAGATAAATTTGAAATCCGTTTAATGTTAGGTGGCGAATATGATGATGCAGATGCTATTTTGACGATTAATGCAGGTGCTGGTGGTACTGATGCTCAAGATTGGGCTAGTTTGCTCTTGAGAATGTATATGCGTTGGGCAGAAAGTCGTGATTGGAAAGTTGATTTGTTGGATAAGCTTGACGGTGAAGAAGCTGGTATAAAATCTGCAACAATAAAAATATCAGGGAAATATGCATTTGGATATTCAAAGGCAGAAAAAGGTGTGCATCGTTTGGTTAGAATTTCACCGTTTAATGCTAATGGTAAACGACAAACTAGTTTTGCATCTGTGGAAGTTTCACCAATTATTGCGGATTTTGAAAAAACTATTATTATACCCCCAGAAGAATTGGAAATCGATACAATGCGTTCAGGTGGTGCTGGTGGTCAAAATGTTAATAAAGTAGAAACCGCTGTTAGAATTTTGCATAAACCAACAGGTATTGTTGTTAAATGTCAACAGGAGCGTTCTCAATTACAGAATAAAGAAAATGCTATGCAGATTTTGGCATCTAAACTTCTTGCTATTCGTCAAGCTGAACACGAGAAAAAACTCGCAGAGTTGAAAGGTGAAAATGTCGACATAAATTTTGGCTCTCAAATACGTTCTTACGTATTTCATCCATATAAAATGGTCAAAGACCATCGTACAGGTTTTGAAGTTGGTAATGTTGACGCAGTAATGGATGGTGATTTAGACGGTTTTGTTGATGCTTATCTAAAGAGTCAGGCAGTTAATTAATGTTAAAAACTTTTTTCGTGTAAATCGGTTCCGCCAGTAATTATTAAATCGTATTTTTTAGCTAATTTTAGCGGAGTTGCTTGCTTGTGAAATTTAACAACTCCTCTCAATCTTGGATAAGGATAGTATGCTTCAATCCCATCTAGACCTAGTTCTTTAAGTTTTTGTACAAATTTATCTAATGATATTGCCCAGCAACAGCAAGGGTGAGCAAGTACTGCTATTCCGCCAGCATCGTGTATTGTATCAATTAGTTCTTTAATTTTTCTCTTTGAAAATAGTCGTGGAATTACATTTGTTGCGTCTTTTTTGTTATTTGCAAAGAATGATTTTAGCTTTTCGTGATTTTTGTCAACTCCATAAGCTAATAGGTGCATAAATACATAACCGCACCATGCATCAAATTCAACTCCTGGAATAAGTATTGAAGAATTTGCGAATTTGCTTTCGAAGTATCCGTTCATTGTATTGTGGTCGGTGATTGCAATGTATTTATAGCCTCGAATTTTGGCTTGTTCTAGTAGTTCGTCAAAATCAGCTTCGCCGTCAGAATGGTTTGTATGGATATGAAGATTGACTCTTTGAAATTTGAAATCATCTTCTGAAAAATTCTTGATTAACTCTTTGTAATTTATCATTGTAATTCTCTCTTACTTTGTATAGAATTGATTATACAATAAGGGAGATTTTATGGCTAAATATAAAGTTAGTGAAAATGTTTTTGGAGTATTGTGGGAAGGTTTGAAGTTATATGTTCTTCATTTTAAACAATATTCAAAATTTATGTTGTTCCCTGTTTTAGGGCAATTATTTGGTATAACTTGGGCATTGGTTGGTTCTTATATTTTTAGTAAAAACCTTGACCATTTGATAAAAGATATTCCGATGTTAAGTAGTTATTCAGCTATTTTGACTTGTACATTGCTGATTGCTGCTCCTGGGTTGATATTGTTTATGAAAGCTTTTTGGGATTTCCTTGTAGCTTATGGTGCGCTAAATTCTATGACAGAAGGAGCAATGTCTACAGGTAAAATATATGATTTTCCAGCTCATAGAGCTGTGATTACAAGACGTGCAGGAATGTTTATATTGTTATGGCTTTTGTTTAGCTTGTTTGCGTTGGTGTCATCATCAATTTTTATATTTTGGTTAATAGGTGCAATCTTTTTTGTATATTTTGTGCTTATATTTCAGGTGTTTACGTTTGAAGAAGAAGCTTCAGCTAAAGGTTGTTTTAAACGTAGTTTAATGCTTGTAAAAGGTAATTTTGTAAAAACGTTTGCAATAATGGCGATATTAGGTTTGACAACTTATTATTTAATGCCATTGTTATTTCTAATGATATTTGACTTTGTTAAATTATCTCCAGTTTTGTATAGTGCATTGGAAGGTTTTTCTTCTTTGATACCAATAGAGAGTCTGAATAATATTTTAGCCGTAGCAAAACAACCATTGATTACACCGCTTGATATTTCAAAATCTATTGTTGGGATGAGTGTTTCAACGATTGTTATAATGTTTACGCTACCGTTAAGGAGTATCGTTTGGACATTGTGGTATAAAGTTTTGAGCGAAAGGGATGGCGTTCCTGCAAAAATAACAAAGTCAGGAAAGAAAAAATTAGATCCTGAAATCTTGAAACGTGCAAAGAAAAAAGATGATTAGAGGTTTATGTTTAGGTGTAAAAACTGCAAATCAATTGATAAGTTTGAATTGATGTTTTCTCCTGATTATGTTGGAGAAAGACGTTTTTCACAAAAATATAATAAAGAAAATCAAATAGAAATATCTGTTGATGGTTATACTTTTATTCCTGATTTGAGGTTTATGAATGAACATGCTGTTTGCAGGTATTGTGGACAAATTTATATGTGGGAATACGAATAGAGGTGTTTGATGAGAAACGACGGAAGACAAAATAATGAATTAAGACCAATCAAATTTACAAAAGATTATACAAAACACGCTTTAGGTAGTGTATTAGTGGAATTTGGAGATACAAAAGTTATTACAACCGCATCTGTTGAAACAGGTAAACCCAAATGGATGGATAAAGAAGACACAAGAGGTTGGTTAACTGCAGAATATTCATTGTTGCCATCATCTACGAATACAAGATGCCAAAGAGAAAGAACAAAAATTTCAGGTAGAACTCAAGAAATTCAAAGGCTAATTGGCAGAAGTTTGAGAGCTTGTGTTGATTTAGAAAAAATGCCCGATTTGACAATAACAATAGATGCTGATGTTATCCAAGCTGATGGTGGAACAAGAACTGCAAGTATTTGTGGCGGATTTTTGGCTTTGTCTTGTGCCGTTGAAAAATTAATTTCTAATGGAACATTAAAAGAAAATCCAATTATTGAGCCTGTTGCGGCAATCTCTGCAGGAATTATTGATGGAGATGTTCGTTTGGATTTGAATTATGCAGAAGATTCTAACGCACAAGTTGATGCGAACGTTGTATTAACTAAAAGTGGTAAAATTATTGAGTTTCAAACTACAGCAGAGGGTGAGCCTTATGAGCATTCTCAAATGTTAGAAATTTTTAACATTGCGCAACACGGAATTGAACAAATTATTGATAAATATCGTTTAATTTAGTAGAATAGATTTACAGGGTTATGAAAGGAGAAGATAATGAAAAGATTTTTAGTTTTATCTTTAGTATTGTCTATGGGAGTTAGTTTGGCAGCTTATGCTGAAGAAGCAGATACTTATTCAGGTAGATTTCTTCAACAATATACTAAAAAATTAACTGAAGTTGAAACTCAACTACAAAAAGACCAAGAAGCTCGTAATGCAGAAATTGAGAAAAAACGTCAACAAAATAACGAAGTTGTTTCAAAAAAACTTCAAGAAATAGAAAAACAAAGAGCTGAATCAGAAGCTGAATTTGCTAAAAAATTAGAAAATTTGAATAAACAAGTTGAAGCTAATAGAGCAGAAATAAATAAAAAAATGGAAGCTCAATCAAAAGCTTTAGAAGATGCTAGAAAACAAGCTGATGAAAATGCGAAAATTCGTCAAGAGAAATTTGAAAAGAAAAAACAATTATGGAAAGAGTTAATCTCAGAATAGTAGAGTAGGAAAGGGAATTTTATTATGAAAAAATTTTTAGTTTCTTTAATTGCAATGGTTATGTTATCATCAACAGCAGGTATCGCAGCAACTACATCTGAAACACCTGTTACAGATTGGCTTAATAAACAAACTTCAAAAATAACAAAAACCGAAAAAAATGCTTCTACAAAAGCTGCAGAAGCTAGAAAAAAACAACAAGACAAAATTAAAAAAGAACAAGAAAAAGCGGCAAAAGCAAAAGCAAAACGTGAAGCAAAAATAAAAAAAGAAAAAGAAAAAGCAGCTAAAAAACAAGCAGAAGCTAAAGCTAAACAAAAACAAACTGAATCAAAAATTCAAACAAAAAAACAACAATTAAAAGAATTATTCACTATTGAATAAGCTTTAAAATATTAATAAAAGGGGCGTTTCTCGAAACGTCCCTTTTATTTGTGGAATTTTTTCAAAAATTATGTTACAATTGTCTTAACGGAAATGTTTAATATGCAAAGTGTTGATAAAAAAACAATAAATGCGTCTGCAGTTTTGCTTAAGACATTGAGTAAAATTGGCGTAAATAATATTTTTGGATACCCCGGTAGTGCGGTTTTATCTGTTTATGATGAGTTGTCAAAACAAGATGATATAAAACATTATTTGTTTAGGCACGAACAAGGAGCTGTGCATGCAGCTGAAGGGTTTGCACGAGTGAGCGGACAATGTGGCGTTGTATTGGTTACTTCTGGGCCAGGGGCTTCTAACACTTTGACCGGAATTGCAAATTCTTATATGGATGGGTATCCGTTGATTGTTATTGCAGGGCAAGTTAGTACAGATCTGATTGGTAAGAATTCCTTTCAGGAGCTTAAGTTTTCAGAAATAGTTAAGCCTTGTACTAAAGCTGTATTTAAAATTCTTTCTGCAAACGAAATTGAAACAACCTTAATTCAGGCTTATCTAATAGCTACATCAGGTAAAAAAGGTCCTGTTGTAATTGAAGTGTCAAAAGATGTTTTTGCTGAAAATATAGAATATAAAAACCTTTCACTACCTGTTGATAAGTTTATGCCTGTGTCTAAACGTGATATCGAAAGAGCTTTGGATATTTTAAGATCTTCAAAATCTCCAGTTGTTGTTTGTGGCGGAGGGGTCGTTCATTCAAAAGCATTCAATGAGCTGAAAGAGTTTGTAGATTTGATGAATGTTCCTGTTGTATCTACAATGATGGGAGTGGGTGCTTTTTCTCAAAAACATCCGAATTATGCTGGCATGATAGGGTCTTTTGGTGAAACTTCAGCTAATGATGTATTGAATAATGCGGATACTTTGTTGGTACTGGGCGCAAGATTTAATGATAGAGTTTTGTCGGCGTTTGATGAAAATGTCATTAATTCTAAAAACATAATTCAAGTAGATATAAATTCAAATGAATTAATTAAAAATTTACCTGTTGATTTGGCTATTAATGCGGATGTAAAAGACTTTTTGGCTGTTTTGAATTCTGAATTAGAAAAAACAACTCTTGTTGCATTTGAAAATAGTAATGTAAATCGTTATACAAATTCTATTAAATCAAGTAGGCTTTGTGTTTCTGATGTTGTAAAAGAGTTTTCAAATGCTTTTGCTCATAAAAATATTATTGTTACATCAGAAGTTGGACAGCACCAAATCGCTTTAATTAGAAATTACGAATTTACTTCTCCGTTAATTACTTCTGGCGGTTTAGGCGCTATGGGGTTTGGATTTTGTGCTGCGATTGGTGCTTCAATTGCTTTGGGCGGAAAAGAAGTTGTTGCCTTTGTTGGAGATGGTTCTTTTCAAATGAATTCTCAAGAATTGGCGGTTTGCAAGCAGTACGATTTGCCTGTAAAAGTTTTTATTATGAATAATAGTTCTTTAGGTCTTGTTAGACAAACTCAAGAGGAACTTTTTGAGGGTAGAGCTTTTGAAAGCTCTTTAGTAAATCCTGACTTTGTAAAGCTGGCAAATAGTTATGGTATTGGTGCTGTAAGAGTTCAAAATGTAACAGAAATAAATGATGCTATCAATTCGGCTTTTGATAATAAAGAGCCGTTTGTGGTTGAATTTGTGGTTGATGAAAATGAAAATGTTTAATCCATTTGGTCGTAAACTTTTTTAATTTCTTGAATATCTTGCCACATTTGCCATTTGGGACTACCTTTTTCACGGGAATCATTGCGGAGTAAATATGAAGGGTGGTATATTGGCATCATTTTTGAAAAATTTGGACCTTCAAACCATTTGCCTCTTATTTTTGAAATTCCTTGGTTAGTATTCAGCATTGATTGGACTGCCACTCTACCACAAAGTAAAATGATTTTTGGCTTTAGTATTTCTATCTGTGCATCAAGATACTCTCTGCAAGCTTCTTTTTCTTCAGGGAGAGGATCTCTGTTTTCAGGCGGTCTGCATTTTAGAGTGTTGCAAATGTATAGATGTTCTTGGCGTGAAAAGCCAACTGAAGCCAAAATCTTGTCTAAAAGTTGACCAGCTTTTCCTACAAAGGGTTCACCTTTTTGATCTTCATAAAATCCGGGAGCTTCTCCTATAAGCATCATTTTATGATTAGGAATTCCTGCTGAAAAAACAGTGTTTGTTTTTGTTTTGCCAAGTTCGCATTTTGTGCAAGTCAGGCATTTTTGCTTTACGGCTTCAAGTTGTGCAAGTTCCTTATCTGATGCTTTTGTCAACGATTATGCCTCCGGTGTAAGAATTGATATTACACAATTATTGATGTTTAAGTATTTTCCGATAGTTGAATTCAAATCGTCAATAGTTATGCCTTCTAAATCGCTTAAGTATTGTTCAACTAGTCTTAAGTCTTCGCAAACAGTCATGTAGTATCCAATAGTTTCGCCGATTTCAGACACTGTTTCAGCAGAATAAGCAAAGCGTGTTTTGATTTTCTTTTTAGCTTTTGCTAATTCTTCATCTGTAATTCTTATTTCAGTAAGTTTTGCTAATTCTTCTTTTATTAAATCAAGCGCAAGTTCTTTTGAATCAGGTTTGAAGTTAGCTTGAATGAAGAAATTGTCACCATCTTTAAATTGATAGTGTTCAGAGCTAATCATATTGAATAAAGCGTCTGTGCGTTTTTCGATTAAGTTTTGGTACATTCTTGAACTTGTACTATCGCCTAAAATTATGCTTATGATATCTAATTCAATAGATGTTTTTATTTCGCAAGCTTTTGGTCCAAGCCATCCTAAAATAGCGTAACCAGTATTTACATGAGCAGTGCTTTCCAAATATTTAGTTTCAGTTGTAGGAACGTCTATTTCATTTATACTTTTTGGAGCATTAGCACGACCTTTAAAATCAAATTCTTGTTCTACTTTATTTAAAATTTCATCGTGATTGAAGTCTCCAACGATAATTGTTGTCATATTTTCTGGAGAATAGAATGTTTGGTAATAGTTCATAATGTCTTCACGAGTAACTTGAGAAATTATTTCTGGAGTTCCGATAACATCTCTTTTGTAAGGGTGATTTGTGTACATGTTATGGTTACAAGTGTTATAAACTTTTGTCCACGGTTGGTCTTTTCTCATTCGTATTTCTTCAATAACAACGTGGCGTTCTCTTTTTTCTTTGACTTCATTGTCGTTTAGGTCAAAGGCTGGACCGATTTCTTCTTCAGGAAGCACTGGGTCAAGCATCATATCTGCGTGTAATTCTATTGCTAGATTAAGATCTTTGTTGTTTTCTCCTTTGGGTAGAGTTACATAATAAAATGTATAATCTTTCCAAGTCGCAGCGTTTACTATAGCGCCTTTAGCTTCTAAAATCTTGTCAAATTCTCCCGCCTTGTGTGCGTGAGTTCCTTTGAACATCAAGTGTTCAAGAAAATGAGAAATCCCGTTAATCCTATCATCTTCGTTGATTGACCCTGTTTTAACCCAAGTACTAACATTTACTAGTTCACCTTCCTTGTGAGCTAAAACTATTTTGTGCCCATTTTCTCTTTCGAAAATTTCAACTTCTTGTGTAAGATATGGATATTTAACGGTTGTTTTTTTCATAATAAAACTTTCTCCTCAATATTATTTTCTTTCAGTATACCGCAAAAAATTATTTTTGGTGTATCATGTAACCATGATTAATAGATTAAAAAACAAAGTGATTGTGTCTGTTCAGGCTATGCCCAGTGAGCCTCTTTATTTAGAAAAATGCATGGTTGCAATGATGAAATCTGTCGTAAAAGGCGGTGCAGGAGGTTTACGTGTTGCAGGCGTTAGGGATGTAAGAAATGCAAAAAGGCTTTTTAATGTTCCTGTAATAGGACTTACAAAGCCAGATGTAATTCCTGCGAATTGGCAAGAAATAGTTTATATTACTCCTGAATTAAAAGATGTTATATCTTTGGTTGAGGCGGGTGCTGATATTATTGCGTTTGATGGCACGCAAAGACCCCGTCCTAATGGAGCAAAGTTAGAAGAATTGATCAAGTATATTAAAATAAATAAAAGAATTTCAATGGCAGATATTTCAACTGTAGAAGAAGGTATTGCTGCAGCTGAAATGGGTGCAAATATTCTTTCTACTACTTTGTCAGGGTATACTATGGAGTCTAAATCGGATAATGAAGGTCCTGATTTTGATTTATTAAAAGAGTTGGTTGAAAAAACTAATTTGCCTGTGGTGTTAGAGGGTAGAATTTGGGAACCAGAAGATGTTGCAAAAGCATTTTCGTTAGGTGCTCATTGTGTTGTAATTGGATCTGCTATTACAAGACCGCAGTTAATTACACGACGTTTTGTGCAAGCTAAAAATAGAATTTACTAATATATAAAGGGGTTATTTATGAAAAAAGCTTTGGCTATAGATATTGGCGGTACAAAAATTTATAATACAATTGTCGATGAGAATGGGCAAATCCTTTCTGAAGTCGAAAAAAATTCAACTCCGAAAACTTTGGATGAAATTAAGTCTTTGCTAAAAAATATTATTTCTCGATATGAGGAGTCTGTAGATGTTATTGCTATAGCTACTGCAGGTGCGGTAAATAAAGAAAATACTTCTGTGATAGGTTCTACAGGTAATATTGCAGAAGGGTATAGTAATTTAGATTTTCAAGCATTAAGTAATAAAAAAGTATTTGTAGAAAATGATGCAAATTCTGCAGCTTGGGCAGAACACGTTATTGGTGCTTCAAAAGGAAAATCAGATAGTGTGTTATTGACTTTAGGAACTGGTGTTGGCGGTGGAATCATCGTCAATAATAGGTTGTTAAAAGGTAAAAATGGTGCTGCGGGTGAAATGCATTTTAAAATGTCAATGGAACGTCAAAGACGTTGTACTTGTGGCGCTTATGATTGTTTTGAAGCTTATGCTTCTGGAACAGGACTTGCGATTACGGCAAGAGAAAAGACTAGACTTCCAAACGTAACAACTTATGACGTTATTGAGGAGTTGCATGCGGTTTTGAAACTGACCGAGCCATATAAAGAACAAAAAACTGTAACTGAACGTTTGCAAATGGCAATTGAAGATTGTTATGTAGATGCATTTTTAGAATGGCAAGAATGTATTGTTGATGGTTGCGTAGGGTTGGCTAATATTTTTGATCCTTGCGTAATTGTTTTGTCAGGTTCTATGGCGGAGTTTGTAGATATTGAATATGTAGAAATGCAGGTTAATAATGATATTGTAACTACACCAACCAAAATTAGGTTAGCTAGTGCTGGTAATTACTCAGGCATGATAGGTGTCGCTTTATTAGCGATGGGGGTTGGTTTAAATCAAGAGGTTAACTGTTAATGGGTAAAGCTAAAAAACGAAGCTTTCAAAAAGGTATAAACGACAGATTCAACAAGTTAACTAGGAATGAAGCTGTTGAACAAGTTGTTACTATGCTAAAAACTGGTGATTCGGATGCTTATTCATTGATTACTTTATTTGGTTTATCTGCTGAAGAAATCCTCGAGGGTGGAGCTAGTTATGAGGTTGTAAAGGGACTAGGAGGGTTGTTACTTGATTAGTGCAAAAGGGCTTTGGGCTGTTGTTAAGCATTCAAGATGGTATTCTTCAGATATGACAGTATTTTCGTGTCTTGTTTGTTTTTTGTACGCATTGGGTAATTCAGGGAACGTTGTAAATGGTTTGGTGGCATTTGTAGGTATCCTTTTGGCGCATATGGCTACGAATTTGTTTGATGATTATGTAGATTATAAAGAGTTAATTAAAGACCCTAGATTTGAAGAATTTGCACCGTCAGTTAAGTGTTCATATTTATGTGATGGGACTTCTACCATGAATGATTTATTATTTGTGATTTCAGCGTATTGTTTTGTAGCGTTGGTTGTAGGATTGTTTTTGTTTTTGAAAGTAGGTTTCCCTGTAATAATTTTAGCTTTAATTGGAGGAATAATCGTTTTAAGTTATCCGCAATTTTCTAAACGTGGCTTGAGTGAGGTTGCTGTTGGGATAGCTTTCGGTCCGTTGTTGTTTGAGGGAATGTATTTTGTTATGACAAAATCCTTTTCTTTGGCTGTTTTAGTACTTGGATTGGCTATTGTTATGCCGATTATTGGCGTTATGTATGTGCATACAATTTTGGATTATGAGAGTGATAAATTAGCAGGCAAAAAAACTTTGGTGCAAAAGTTAGGTTCAAAAGGAACTGCAATGAACGGTTTCAATGTAATCTATTCATTAGGCTTTTTATTTATGGCGATATTTTCAGTACTTACTAAAAACTATTTATGTTTGTTCTCTGTTGCTACAATATTTTTCGTGACTGCGCTTTATAATTCCTTGAGCGCCTATAACTCCGTTGCGTATTATTCAAGAAATGAAGAATATTTGAAAGTTTTGGTTGGAGCAGTTAAGGTTTCATCATTATTTTCTTTCTTTTTAGCATCAGCTATATTTGTTCAAACATTGCTTAAATCCTTTTAATTAATTATTTTCAAATTAAAAACTCTGTGGTATTCTCATAGATAAGTAGAAAAGTTAAATAGAAGAGGATATTATATGGAGAGTACTAACCAATCATTAAGACCAATCACGACAAAATTGAACGATTTGGGTAATATTGAAATTGGTGGATGTGATGTTATTGATTTAGTAGAACAATACGGTACTCCACTTTATGTTATAGATGAAACAACATTAAGAAGTGTTTGTAGAGATTATAAAAAAGCTTTTGAAAAATATGACAAAATGAATATGATGTTTGCATCAAAAGCCCTTTGTACAATGGCTACTTCTGCAATATTGCATCAAGAGGGATTTGGCTTTGATGTAGTTTCAGGTGGCGAAATGTATACGGTTTACAAAGCTGGCGTTGATATGAAAAGAGTTGTTTTCAACGGTAATAACAAATCTTATGATGAATTGTCGTTAGCATTAGAACTTGGTGTTGGGCGTATTTCTGTAGATAATTTTTTTGAACTTGCGCTATTAGATGAGATTGCTAAAGCTCAAAATAAAACCGTCGATATTCTTCTTCGTATAGCTCCAGGTATTGAATGTCATACTCACGAATATATTCAAACAGGACATTTGGATTCAAAATTTGGTTTTGATTTAACTCAAATTGATGAGGCAATTGAGTTGATAATTAATAATTATACAAATTTAAGACCACACGGACTTCATGCGCATATTGGTTCGCAAATTTTTGAAACCAAAGTATATCACGATGAAATTGAGATTTTCGTGAGAGAAATTGCAAGAATTAAAGAAAAATACAATCTTGTTTTCGATGAAATTAATATTGGAGGCGGATTGGGTGTTAAGTATACAGAGGAAGATTGTCCACCTTCTACTTTTGAAATCGCTGATGTTATTATCAATAGTTTAACTGAAAGTGTTAAAAAATATGGTACAGATTTCCCAACTATATTTATCGAGCCAGGAAGAAGCATTGTATCAACTTCTGGTGTGACTTTGTATACAATAGGAAGCTCAAAACAAGTTCCAAATGGTAAAAGATATGTAGCTATAGATGGAGGTATGTCTGACAACCCTCGACCATCAATGTATCAAGCACGTTACCATGCTGAAGTAGGTAATAAAAAAGAAGATGTTTCTTTACAAACTGTAACAATAGCTGGCAGATTTTGTGAAAGTGGTGACATTTTGATAAAAGATATTCAACTTCCTGAACTTGCTGAAGGTGATGTTTTGTGCGTGTATAATACAGGTGCGTACAATTATTCAATGGCTTCAAATTATAATCGTGTACAAAAACCTCAAATGGTTATTGTAAATAATTCAAAATCTGATATTATAGTTAATAGAGAGACATTAGATGATTTAATTTCTCACGATAGAATTCCGGATAGGTTAAAATAGTAATGTTTGACGAGCTTTTAAAATACTTACAATTGCAAATTGGTATGATGGATTTGTCTTTTAATGGAACAAATTTATTTGAGATTGCAATTATTGCTATCATATTGTTGGTGTTTTATAAAAAGTTTATCAAAAATACTCAATCAGAAAAATTCGTAAAAGGAGCATTTGTTCTAGTTTTCTTATGGATTTTCTCTGAAATTCTAGTTAGATTTGATTTGAAAATTTTAGGAGTGTTCTTAAAATCAGTCGTTACTCTTGTTTCTTTAAGTTTAATTGTTATTTTTCAACCTGAATTACGTAGATTTTTAGGCTATTTGGGGCAAGTAGATTTTATTTCGAAAGTTTTTGGTAATAATCATTCTGAAGTTGACAAGAGAATTGATGTTGTAAAGGAACTTATTGAAGCTGTTAAATTTTTGTCTAAATCTCACACTGGCGCATTAATTGTGTTTCAAAACGATTTGAGTAATACATATTATGATGTTGGAACAAAATTGAATGCCGATTTATCGACAGAATTGTTATTAACTATTTTCCACCCAAATACACCACTACATGATGGTGCGGTTGTTGTGAGCGGAAATAAAATAATTTCAGCAGGTGTACTTTTACCATTGACTGAAGACCCAAAATTAAGCTGGAAATATGGTACTCGTCACAGGGCAGCGATTGGTATGACAGAAACAAGTGAAGCTGCTTGTTTGGTTGTTTCGGAAGAAACTGGTGATGTTTCAATTGCGCTTGACGGAAGCTTGAAAAAATATGAAGATTTGGTTTCCTTAAAACAAGATTTAAGCAAAATTCTAGGGCTAGAAAATAGCGAAGAAATAATTGAAAAGAAAACTATATTTAAGATTAACAATCTTCTAGCTATCAGAAAAACTGAAAGAAAATAATATTTAGGAATAAGAAAGAAGTATATCAAATGCCGGAAAAGAAAATTTCTCTAAAAGAAAAGTTGATGTTTATATTAAATAAATTATGTTTTTTAACTTTTGGAGCGTTTGTAGCTGCGTTTGCGCTTGAATGTTTTTTAGTGCCAAATAACATTATCGACGGCGGTATTGTTGGTATTTCAATGATAATAAGCTACATAACAAAATGGAATTTGGGCTTGTTGATTTTGATTTTAAATATTCCATTTATTGGGTTGGCATTTAATAAGATGGGTAAACAGTTTGTGTTTCAAACATTGTTTGCGGTTTCTATGCTTGCTATTGGGATCAACGTTTTTCATGCTTATCATATAACAGAAGATTTGCTATTGGCGACAGTTTTTGGTGGTATTATATTGGGAACAGGCGTCGGTATTGTTTTAAAGAATGAGGGATCTTTAGATGGAACTGAAATTTTGTCGTTAGTTTTGTCTAAAAAGTTTGGACTTTCTGTTGGCGAAATCATAATGGTATTTAATGTATTTATATACTTTGGGGCGGGGCTAGTTTTTGGATGGAATAAAGCAATGTATTCTGTTCTTACTTATTTGATTGCATACAAGGTTATTGATATCGTTTTGGAAGGGTTAAATACTTCAAAATCTGTTCGTATAATTAGCGATAAAGCTACCGAAATAGGACAAGATTTAATTGATAACTTTGAAATAAGTGTAACTTATTTAAAAGGTATTGGTGGTTATTCTAAAACTGAAAAAACTATTATATATTGTGTTGTATCTAGATTAGAACTTGCTAAATTGAAAGAAGTTGTAAGAGAATATGATCCAAAAGCTTTTATTTCAATAGTTGATGTTCACGAAGCTTATGGTTCAAGATTTGGTAAGCATATTGATAAAATTTAACATATAGACAACTTTTGAAAAATATATTATAATTATTGAACATAGAGGATGTAGACGTTAAGACAACGTCAGAAGGATAGAAAAAATGGCAAAAAATACAGACATGGTACCTATAGAAGTTAGTATTCTAACAGTAGATCATGACATTAAAGGTGTTGTGTATGTTTCAAAGTACACAAATACGAATCGTGAATTGACAGATCTGCTAAACGATAGAGAAAGAAGATTTTTAGCGGTAACAAATGCTGAAATTTTCCCACGTAATGCAAACCAATCTCCACGCAAATATAATTTTTTGGAAATTCATATGGACTATGTTCTTATGGTACATCCATCTACGCAAGCTGTGTTTAAAGACTCGGGAAAAACACAGGAAGATATTGCACGTTTCAGAGATTTACGAATGAAGTTAAATCAGACTAAACCGTTTTAGATTTTTGAAAGGTGCGCAGAGTCGCACCTTTTTTAGTTAATGATTGTGAGGTGTTTTATGAAAGTTTTAATTGTGGACAATGTGAGTGATGTAGCTGCTCAAATAGTTAATGCTGCAGGAATTGAAGCTGTTGTTATGAAAACACCTTCATCCGATGAGTTGTGTGAGTTGATAAAAGACTTTGATGGAATTATTGTCAGAAATTCTACAAAAATGACAAAAGAAGTTTTAGATTGCGCAAAAAACTTGAAAATCATTGCCAGAGCTGGAGTCGGAGTAGACAACATTGATGTTGTTTCAGCGACAGAAAAGGGTGTTTGGGTTGTGAATTCTCCGAATGGTAATACTGAAGCTACTGCAGAACATACTATAGGTATGTTGTTGGCTTTAGCTAGAAAAATTCCACAAGCTTATGAAAGCGTAAATGCAGGAAAGTTTGAACGTTCAAAATTTTTGGGATGTGAACTTTGTGGCAAAACACTTGCTGTAATTGGTTTTGGTAAAATCGGTTCAAGAGTTGCTGAAATCGCAAAAGTTTTGGGTATGGAAATTCTCGTTTATGACCCTTTTGCAGATAAAGCTAAAGTTGAGGCTTTAGGTTATAAAAAATATGATACAGTGGAAGAACTTTTACCACTTTGTGATTGTTTGACGGTTCATGTTCCTAAAAACAAGGATACAGTTGATTTGATTAAGGAAGACAATATTTACAATATGAAAAAAGGTGCTTTAATTGTTAACTGTGCTCGTGGTGGTATTATTAATGAGTGTGCTTTAGCAAAAGCTCTAGCTGATGGTTATATCGCTGGTGCAGCTATTGATGTTTTTGTTGATGAACCAAACATTACGGAGTGTCCATTGTATAAGGCTAGTGAAAATTTAATAATGGTTCCTCATTTAGGAGCAAGCACTATCGAAGCGCAAGTTAAAGTCGCAAAAGATGTTGCAGAACAAGCGGTTGAGGTTCTGCAAGGTGGAAAACCAAAAACTCCAGTGAACAAAATTTAGAATAAAAAAACACCCTTTATAAAAGGGTGTTTTTTTAAGTTATGCATTTAATTTTTTTAGTTTCGCATTTTCGTGAGCTGTAGTTTCTGTGTTGTATGTATTTTTTGTTTCTTCGTGGATTTGTGCTGGTTTATCGTTTCTACACATCCAAGCTTTTGCTTTGTCTGCAAGTGGTGTTGCGATTAATGGAGTTAAGATACGTTTACCAATTGTTGTTGCTGCGATAAGGGCTGTTAATGTACCTAAAGCGCTGACTGCAGCATCACGGTAGCCTTCAAATTCTCTGTGGAATTGTTGGTTGCCTTTGATTTTACCTTTTAAGTGGTCTTTAGATTCCAAAATCGCTTGCATACTCTTTGACGCTTGTCTGTTGAACATTTTACCAAAGATTTTGTCAAAGATTTTTGCTTGTACAGTTTTCTTTGAAATTGTGTATGTCATAAGGATTTGAAGAAGCATCATTATACCGCCGTTGGTCAAGTCTAATGCTGCAACGAATTTTCGTTTGTCTTCAGGAATCTTTTTGTTATTTAAACTTTGTGTTACGTACAAATAGCAACCGTAACCGTCTTTCAATACGATAGAAGCTACGCCTAATCCCGCAATCCAAGCTGCGTTTTTCTTTGGATCTTGGAACTTTTCGGCAGTGATTTTTGAAGCTTTTGATCTAGATAAGCTCAAGTCTGCCATTTGTGTAAGCTTTGTTACTCCGTTTCTAATAGGTGATATAATACTCATTATTTCACCTCCATTTGTTTATTAGCTTTTTCAACTAAATCTTTCACTTCTTGTGGGTGTTTTTTGTTTGAAAGATTTGGGAATACTGCGTCCATAAATCGAGGGTAACACCAGTTCAACAATGAACAAGATACTGGTAACATCAAGAATGATACTATCAAGCCCATTATTTGTTTGTGACCTTTTAGGCTATTCTTAACTTGGTTTTCTAGAGCTTTCGCAACTTCATCAGAGAACTTAAACTTGAATAATCTGTGTTTTGCATTGTTTCTTACAATAGAATCAAGTGAAGTTTCTATTGACGCAACTGTTTCTTTATTTGCAACTTGAGCTTTCATATTGTTCAGAAGTTCGATTGATTCGTTAATTGGTTTTATACGAACATCGTGTTCCATTTTTTCAATATGAGTTGAGAGCGATTCTGCTGTCGGGAATTTCGCTTCTGTATAAGCGTCGATATCTCTTAAAATACCGTTTAGCTTATCTTTCATTGCAATTTTTAAAAGTGATTCATCGTTTCCACGACGTGCCAAAATGTCATCGTAAATGCTTGCTAGTTCGCTTTTTGGATCAACGTTCTTTCTTAAGCCTTTTACATATTTTTTGACATCTTTTGGGTTTTCACTATCTAATTTTCTATCAATTTCAGAGAATATTTTCAAAGCTTCTGCGTTATTTGCTCTGTAGTATTCGCATCTAGCTTTTTTCTTTGGAATTGTAATCTCTTTACATTTAGTCAATTCGCCGTTTTCATAAGCTAATTTTTTATCAAGAACAAAGTTTAATAATTTAACAAATTCAGTATCAGAGTACGTATGAGGTTTTCCTGTGTGAGTACTCATTACGATTTTGTTTTCTTTAATCATTCTTCTCAAATTAGCTTTTTGTTCGCTAACTTTTGCATCTGTCATAAGTTTGATTTGATCTTTAGTTGCAAAAGGATGCTGATGTTTTATTTGTTTTTCAATAAATTTGCTGTCTTGGAACAATGTTTTGTTATATTGTTCATCGTAAAATCCTGTGTTAGCTCTTCTATCAATCATTCTGTTGAACGGTATTGTTACACCGACCTGTGTGACTACCGCTAACACTGCTGATACTGGTTGACGCCAAGCTGAATAAGTTCTTGTGTCTTCGTCAGTTTTTGATAGCGGGTTCCATTTAATAAATATAGGAGCTACCAAACCTGTACCCAGTGCGTTAATAATAATGTTTTGTACTTCACCCATGTTGTCGCATACTTTTTTCATCGCCTTAACTGCAGGTGGCATAAGGTTCTTTACTTCTTCTGCCAGATTAATTCCTGTGTTAACTTCTGTTACAGGAATTTTACCAGTAAATTTAGGCGTACGTTGCTGTCGCAACTGCGCATTCGCAGGGTTGTTTAATCTGTATCTTACTTTTTCTATGTTCATGCCCTTCACCAAACAATGAAACCTTCCATATATATATACGTTCAAACAAAATAAAAATTGCTAGTTTTTATGCCTTTGTTAAGAAATATTAAGCATATATTAAGAAAGTTCAAATCCACTGATTAAGCGTATTTTAGACAATTTTTCTCCCGCCGAAAATAAATAACAAAAGTCATAATCGTTAAGGATGCAAAATTAAGTTGTTCATACCCCAAAAATGAGTTTAAATCCCCAATCCTGTAAGAATTGTCTTTTTTACTATTTAATTATATAATAAAAAAAATAAAATTAAAGCCTTTCTGTGTTAAAAACTTGAAAATTGCATGGGAAGTTGTAAAATGGTTATGATTATTAAAAGAGGGATATTTGATTAATGAATAATAAGAATTTTTTGTTAAATATTAAAGAATTTTTCATGGCTTCAAAGACGTTAAAATTTCTTGCGTTTGTTGGGTTTACGGTTTTTTTGACCACAATTATTTCATCACAGAATTTCTTTTTCCAAAGTATTATTGAAAATGGAATAAGTAAAAAGGATATAATTGCACAAAAAACATTTACTGTAATTGATGTTAAAAGAACTGAACAACACAAAAAAGAAGTTGCGCAAAAAGTTGATTATATTTTAACGCCTGCGGAAGATGATTTTATCAGAACAAACTTGGAAATGCTTCAAAGTTCAATATGGCAAATCCGTAAAAAAGATGTTTCTGAAGATATAAAAAAAGATGAAATTTCAATTCTTTTGGATATTTCAGATAGTGAGAAAAAAATATTTATATTTGATTTCTTGTTAAAGTCTGATGATATGGCGTTGAGGGAGGCTTTTGATAAAGCAAACCTAACACTTGCGAATATCTTAAGAGCAGGGATTACAGAAAAAGATTATGAAAAAAATAATATAGATTCTATAATAACAGAGAATTTGGTAAGTAATGTTTCAAAACGCCAAGTGACTGTGATTAAGGGTTTGTTAGACCAAGTAATTGTTCCGAATTTGGTTGTAGATGAATTTGCAACGGAAATTGCTCGTAAGAATGCTGAAGCTTCTGTCAAACCTTATGAAATAACAATTAATAAAGGTGAAAAAATTGTATTTGAGGGAGAGCCTGTAACAAGGTTAAAGAGAGATGCTTTGCGTCAAGCTGGTTACAATGTGTATGAGCTTAATTGGCAAGGCTTGTTAGCGATTTATGCATTGGTTTTGATTGGTACAATTATATTCTTAAGTTACATGAAATTCTTTGAAAAACAATTTTTAGAACCAAGATATTTATCAATAATTTCTGTAATGTCATTTATGTTGACAATGATTGCCGTGATGCTTCCTACAGGATTTTCGCCTTATGTGTTGCCAATACCTGCGTACATATTAATCTTGTCAATTTTCATAAATCCTCGTGTAGCCTTTGTGGCAGTGACAGTATTGTTGACTGTTTTGACGGTTGGTGCACAATATGATACACAGTTTTTAATTACATTTATATTAGTTAGTTTAGTTTCAATGATTACTATTTCTAGAATTCGTTATTCAAGACGTTTTGATTTGATGAAAGTTGGATTTGTGATTTCATTGGCTGGGTTAATTATTGTTTTCAGTATTTACATGCTTGAAAAATGTTTAATTGATGTAAGTAATATGCTTATAGTGAAGAATAGTGCATTTATTTTATTGAATGGCATTATCAGTTCAATGATTGCGTTGGGTACATTACCATTGTTTGAAAGTCTATTCCAAATTATTACGCAATACGGTTTGGCAGAGTATGCTGACCATAACCAACCATTGTTGAAACGATTGCAAATTGAAGCTCCAGGTACTTATCACCACAGTTTGATGGTATCGAATTTGTGTGAGGCTGCGGCTGAAGCGATTGGTGCAAACCCTATATTAGCTAGGGTTGGTGCGTTTTATCACGATATTGGGAAATTAAAAAGACCGTTATTCTTTGTTGAAAACCAATCTTATTTTGGAATTGAAAACCCTCATACAAAGTTGAATCCAAGATTAAGTAAAATGGTTATTACTGCTCACCCAAAAGATGGGGTTGAGCTTGCTAAAGAATACCGTTTGCCTGCAGTAATTAATAATTTTATTTTACAACACCATGGCGAAGGTTTAGCAAAATATTTCTATAACCAAGCGGTACAAGAAGAAGGTCTTGAAAATGTAAAAGAAGAACAATTCCGCTATACAGGACCAAAGCCTAATATGAAAGAAACTGCAATCTTGATGATTGCGGATGCTGTTGAGTCTGCGGTACGTTCTTTGAAAAATCCTACTCCAGAAGAAATCGACAATATTATTGATAAAATTATTGTTGAAAGATTAAACGATACGCAATTGGCAGATAGTCCTTTGACGTTGCATGATATAAAAGTTTTAGCAGCAACTTTTAGTAGAATTCTTCGAGGTATGCAACATAATCGTATTAAATACCAAGAAAATATTGTTGAGGAATTTAGTAAAAACAAAATCAAAATGCCTGCAAAATTGTTGGATGAAGATTTAGAAAATAAAATTGCTCAACTTGAAGATAATCATATTGATGAGGAAAAGAAAGATAACGATGGCAATAATCAAATATAATATCTTTAGTGAAAATATTTTTCCGGACTGGGAAATTAGTGAAAGAAAATATATTGATAGAGCTAAAAAACTTTTGAAATATTATCTTTCAAAACCTGAAGTGTACAGTGCTTGTGCATTAATCGGGCATGAATATAATACAATTTCTTTTGATTTTTTGTATTGCGATAGTGTTAAAACCCACGAGATTAATAGAGAATATCGTGAAAAAGATTATCCTGCAGATATAATTACGTTTGCTATATTTGCCGACAGTGAAGAAAAGTTTATTTTTGATGGTGAAATTAATCTGGGAGAGGTTATTATTGCTCTAGATAAGGTTAAAGAGGAAGCTTTAAAAAAAGGAAAAACAGATGAACAGGAATTGTCTTTTTTAATAAGTCATGGTATTTTGCATTTGTTAGGGTTTGACCATCAGACTGAAGATGAGTATAATTTTGTTGTTAATCTTCAAAACGAAGCGTTAGAAGCTATAGGGATAAAATATGACTAGATTTAAATCTCAAGGTATCAATAACACTTTCAAAAATGCAGGTAAGGGGATTCGTATTTGTTTGAAAACTGAAAACAATATGCGTGTGCATTTTTTTATTGCATTGTTTGTTATTGTTTTGGGATTAGTGCTTGATTTGAGTGTGGCTAAGCTTTGTATCCTCTTGTTGGCGATTGGTTTGGTTGTAGTTGCGGAAATGCTTAATTCTGCAATTGAGTTCACGCTTGATGCTATGTTTCACAACAAGTATTCTAAACTTGTTGGTATGGCAAAGGATATCTCTGCTGGGGCTGTAATGTTTGCAACGTTTATTGCGATTTCAATTGGGTTGATAATGTTTGGTTCTGTCATATACGCAATGATATAACAACAAATAACGGACACCTTGTTGGGTGCCCGCTTGAAACGAAAAGAGATTTTGTCAAAATTTTAGTTATTGCTTAAAACAAGTCTGAATGTTGCTAAATTCTTGATAGACAACATTGTGTGTTTGTTATGTTGTTCTTCTGCAATATTGAAGATTCTAATAATTCTTTGGATTTCTTCTAAATCTTTTCTAGATTCAATTTTATATACGTTTTTGATTGGGTCAGAAACAACTGACATCATTGTGTTTAGTTCTTTTTCGTTCATAATCAAAACCTCTTTCCTGTATATTTATATAAACAATTTCTAGCTCTCATAATTGCCTTTTTGGAGTGTGGCTAGTTTACAATTGTTAATATTTGTCGGAAAGGTTCGATATTTCTTTCTTTGCGGACTTCCAAAGTCTGTCGTATTCTTCAAATGTATATTCTTCAAGGGGTTTTGTTGCAAGTTCTTCCATTTTTCTAAAACGTTGCATAAATTTGTTATTAGCGTTGATTAGCGCCTGTTCTGCGTCGATTTTGTGCCAACGAGCTAGATTTACTACTGCAAAAAGAATGTCACCCATTTCATCTTCCATGTGGGTTTTGTCGTTTTCTATTACAGCTTCTTCAAACTCTTTAAATTCAGATTGAATACAATCAATAAGAGATTGCTTGTTGGGCCATTCAAACCCGCATTTAACGGCTTTTTTGCTAATCTTTTGCGCGCTCATTAGTGCAGATTGAGCTTTAGAAACACCATCCATAGCTGATTTTCTGTGCTTTTTCTCTTCTTTTTTTATTGCATCCCAGCTTTTTAGCGCTTCTTCAGGTGTATTTACTTTTTGATTTCCAAATACGTGCGGGTGTCTGTGGATAATCTTGTCATGTAATCCTTTTGCAACGTCTTCTATGTCAAAAACCTTTTCTTCAGAGGCAATTTGCGAGTGTAGTATTACTTGTAATAAAACATCACCCAATTCTTCTTTTAAATGTTCCATGTCGTTTGCATTAATCGCATCAATTGCTTCGTAAGCTTCTTCAACCATGTTAGGTCGAAGTGTCATGTGTGTTTGCTCCCTATCCCAAGGGCATCCGTTTTCTGATCGTAAGACTGCTATTAAATCTACAAGTTTGTTTAAATATCCCATATTATAATCGTATCACAAATATTTGCTTAAAGTGTAAAAAAAATCTCCAACTTTTGTATAGGTTTTTTGCCTCAAGAATACACCAAAAGGTTGATAAAAATATAAAATCGTATGGTATTCTAATAGAGTAGAGAAGTTTACAAAAGAAAGGATTACACACATGGCAGATTTATTATCTATCTCAAGCATTCGTGAACGTATTTTTAATCCTACGAAACACGAAAAAACTGTTGCCAGAACATCAAATCCATTTGCTCAAACATCATTCAAGGGCAATGTTTTGACAGCAGACGTATTTGTTAGCGAAAACGCAAAAGAAAAACAAGCTAATGCAATTAATTTTACCGGTAAATTAAAAGCAAGTGCTTTGGTTGGTTCAATCTCTGATTTTGGTAACAAAATTAAAGCTGGTATCGAATCAGCAGTTAATTTTGCAAAAAGAATTGCAGAATACCCAATTAATTTCTGGAACAAATTGTCTGAAACAGAAGTAACTTTTGAACCTGCTATTAAAGCTATGTCAAAAGCTGGTGAAAAATTTGGTGAAGCCCTCAAGATGGACGCAAGTGTTGTAGGTGCTAAAGCTGGCGAAGTTCTTAAAATGGATGTAGGCGCTAAAGTTGGCGAAGCTTTACACACTATCTTTGATAATGGTATTTCAGCAAAACAAATTTCTAAAATGGAAGATATTTCTATTCCTAGACAATTGTTGATGGATAATGTACAAGCTTGGGAAGCAAGTTTGGCATCATAGGAGGGTTGACTAATGGTAGATAAAAAAATTGTAAAAAACGTAAAAAATATTATTGATGGGTTGGCTATGCATCAAAACCCGGAATCTGTTAGTGTGTTAGAAGATATCGGAACAAACTCTAAAGTTGATGAAATTCGTGAAATGACAGCTAAAGCGCTTGTTCAAAAAAATATGCCAGAATCTTTGAGAGTAGTTATTACAAACAAAGGTAAAGGTATTAACGATATGTCTACAGGTGTTGCAATGTGTACAATCAATGAGTTGTTATCACTTGAAGACAAAGCTGAAGCAATCAGAATTCTTGAAGATACAGTAGAAAATCATTCTGATGAAGAAGTGAGAGATAACGCTCGTTCTATTAAAGCATTAATGGCACTTTCATAGGACAACAGAGTAATAAAATAAATTTGCCGATTTTATATATAATTTAAAAGAGCCTTATTAAAAGGCTCTTTTTTAGTTTAAAAATGTTTTTTAGTTGAATCTAAATCCGTCAGCTTTCATACGGTCTATAACTTCTTGAAGTTTATCATCACTGCATACGTAAGATATTCTGAAATAACCTTCTCCGTATTTTCCAAAAGCGTTGCCAGGAACGACTACGATACCAGATTTTTCTAATAAAGCTTCACAAAATTCAAATGCGTTAGAAAATCTTGCAGGGATTGGCAACCAAAGATAGAATGTTGTATGCGGAACTTTATCTTCATCAATGTCCCATCCTAGTTCTTTTAAACCTTTAAGCATAATTTCTTGTTTCTTTTGGAAACCTAAATTCATTCTTTCAATATATTCATCGCCTTCATTTGAATTCATAACGGCTGCGCAAGCTTTTTGCATAGCTTTAAATGGGCCGTTGTCTATTGTTGATTTAACTTTTGCTATGCGTTGAACGATTGATGCATTCCCGCAAACCCAGCCTAATCTCCAGCCAGTTAGTGCATAAGGTTTTGAAAGGCTAAAGAATTCTATTGCAATATCTTTAGCGCCGTCAAGTTCAAGAATACTGAAAGGCTTTTCATCTTCAGAAAAATATAAATCACAATAAGCAGCATCTGACATCAATAAAATTTCGTGTTTTTTACAGAAATCAACTACTGATTGTAAGTATTCTCTTGTTGCAGAAATGCCTAGTGGGTTGTTTGGATAGTTTACAACTAGGGCTTTAACTTTGTTTGCATCAAACCCTTCTGCCTTTAGTTGATTCATAACTTTATCCATATCAGGCATATAGTTATTTTCTTTTAAAAGTGGAATTGGGTATGCGTGACCGCCAGATGCTTGTATAAATTGAGAATAAGAAGCGTATCCAGGGTCTGGTACCATAATTATATCTTGATCTTTTTTGTCGTGTTTAGGGTTGATAAGAGCTCTCATTGTATTTGCTAGCCCTTCTTTAGAACCTATAAGAGTGCAAATTTCAGTGCTAGCATCGAGTGTCACACCAAATCTTGTTTTCATTCTTTGTGCAATTGCATCTCTAAAGTATTGTTCTCCTTTTGGGATTGAGTACGTGTGAATACCGTCTTCTGATAAAACTTCTCTTAATTTATCAGTTACAAATTTTGGTGGAGCTGCTGTAGGAGCACCCATTGATAGTGATATTGGAGCTCTGTTTTTAGCAGTTAATTCCGGTGTAAGTTTTGTTTGTTTTTCTTTAATTTTGAACATAATGTAAGTGTCTAATGTCATTACGTGTTCATTAAACAGTTTTTCTTCCAGTGTACTCATTACATATCCTCTTAATTTAGTTACGTATGGGGTGCGGTATTTTTACCGCCAATTCAATATATCACAAATTATTTTATCAAGCAATCATTTTCATAGGACCTTCTAAAGAAGCTGTTACAAATTGTTTTGTGTATTCATTTTCTTGGCGTAACATTTCTTCTGGAGTTCCTTCAAATACTATTTTGCCATCGTATAACATTATTACTCTATCTGCAGTTCTTGTTATTGTTGACATTTGGTGTGTTACTACTATAGATGCGGCTTTTGTTTCTTCTTTCAGTCTTACAATGTAATCTTCTATTAGCGTTGAAGATATTGGGTCTAATCCAGCTGTCGGCTCGTCATAGAGAATGGTATTTGGCTCTGTTACGATTGCACGAGCAAAGCTTACACGTTTTTGCATACCACCTGAAAGTTCTGATGGAAATTTGTTTTCTATTCCCTTTAAGCCAACTAGTTCAAGTTTTTGGCGGACAATTTCTTTTAATTCGTCTTCGTTATATTTTTTCCTTAAATCTTTTCTTTCTCGCAGAGCAAAAGAAATATTGTCAGCAACATTCAAGGAGTCAAAAAGTGCAGAGTATTGAAAAACCATAGCAATATCGCCTTCTGTTGTCATAATTTCTCCGCTATCAGGCTTAAGAAGTCCACAAATAAGTTTTAAAATGGTACTTTTCCCAGAACCACTGAAGCCAACCACTGCCAAGGTTTCACTATCGTTTACTTTGAAGGAAACTTCGTCAATTACTCTTTTGTCATCAAATGTTTTTATTAAATTTTTAACTTCAATACTCATAAATTTTGTCCTTATAATGTTTAGAAGAAAAATGCTATGGCAAATAGCATGTCCCATATAACTATTGATACGAAAGACCAAACAACGGCTTTAGTTGTAGCTAAACCAACGCCTTTTGCGCCTCCTGATGCGTGAAATCCACAAGTGCAACTGATTAAAGCAATTGTTCCGCCGAAAGCTACAGCTTTTAGCAAGCACACACTTAAATCTTTCATATAAACACCCAACCAAGCAGAATCGAAGTAGGCTATGAAAGTTAAGTCGGTTGTCAATGCTGATGTGATAGCGCCCGCAAGAACCCCGACAACTGATACTAAAATTACTATAACAGGCATCATAAGAATTCCTGCAAGAACTCTAGGTACAAATAGATATTCAACAGGGTTAACTTTTAATACTTCCATTGCATCAATTTGTTCTGTTACTCTCATTGTGGCTAGTTCAGATGCCATTGATGATCCTATCATTGAGGTAATCGCAAATCCTGACATAATTGCCCCAACTTCTCTGATAATAAGCATAGTTATTAGCAATCCGACTAAATGTCCACCACCTTGTTTAACCATTTCCTCTGCAACTTGAGAAGAAACAATAATAGAGGTCATTCCAACAATTGATAACGTGATTGGAAGTGATGTTACTCCAAATCTGTGGCATTGTTCCATCAGTTCTTTTTTATCAATTTTTGATGTAAAAAAGGCTTTGAATAGTTGAAAGCATTTGATAGTTATTTTGCCTACAGTGTCAAGAAACTCCGTGAGTTCACTTAAAATCCCAACAAATATTTTATAAGTCGCCGACTGTTTGTAATATTTCTGTAAAGCTCCCATACGTTTATTATAGCTAAAATAAAAATTTGGTGCAATTTATTAAAAACTTTTATTTTATTGCATTCTGTGCTAAAATTTGGCTATGATAGAATTATTAGTTTTATATATTTTGTCAAAACGAGAGTTCACTATGTATGCCATCAATAAGGGCATAGAAGCTGAATTTGCACCGTATACTTCTCCAAGTTTTGGCGCATTAAAGCCTGCCTTACGTCGATTAGAGGCTCAAGGGTGTTTAACGACTAGGAAATTAATGTCAGATGGTGGAAAACTCTCTGTTTTTTATTCGATTACTAAAGATGGCTTGTTAGCTCTAAAAAGGTTGATGCTCGAAGAATTAAGTTCTAATCCATTACAATTTTTATCTAATGCAAGAGTGAAATTATCTTGTGCTGATATTCTTGATTCGGGAGAAAAAGAAGAATTGTTCTTTGGATTAAAAATGCTAGCGCTAAAGTTTAAGTCTGGCGCAGAAGCTATTTTGAATGATGAATATACAAAGCTTTCTTTCTATCAAAAAATAGTGTTAGATAATACCGTTTGCGAGTATGCTAACTTAATTACAGTAATAGAAGGGTTTGAAAAAGACAATGCCGGCAATCGTAAATAAAGTTTTAAGTGGTTCAATAGCTGAAGAATTGGAGATTGAAACAGGTGATGAGATTGTTTCAATTGATGATGCTACAATGCAGGATATGATTGATTATAACTTTATGACAAAATCTGAAATTTTGACTTTGGAAGTTAAAAAATTAAATGGGGAAATTGAAGTTATTGAAATCGAAAAAGACTTTGATGAAGATTTGGGTATTGTATTTGAAAGTGCTGTTTTTGACAAAGTTAAACCGTGTTTGAATAAATGTATTTTTTGTTTTGTAGACCAACAGCCAAAAGGTTTGAGAAATACACTTTACATAAAAGACGATGATTATAGATTATCTTTTTTGCAGGGTACTTATATTACTTTAACTAATCTAACAGAAAAAGATAAAGAACGTATTAAGAGAATGCAGTTAGGTCCTTTTTATGTTTCTGTTCACACAACAAATCCTGAATTAAGGGTTAAGATGCTTCGAAACCCTAATGCTGGTAAAATAATGGATAATTTACAGTGGTTTAGAAAAAACAAAATTCCTTTCCACGCTCAAATAGTATTGTGTCCAGGATTTAATGATGGTGATGAATTAGAAAGAACGTTAGCTGATTTAGCATCGTTGAAAAATACTGTTTTATCAGTAGCTGTAGTTCCTGTTGGAGTTACGCAATTTAGAGCTGAAGAATTAAGACAAGTTGACGAAGTCGTTGCTAAAAAGACAATAGAAATAGCTTCAAAGTATAAAAAAGTTTGTTTGTCAGATGAGTTCTTTTTGCTCGCAGGTGAACCAATTCCGCAAACTTCATATTATGGTAATTTCTCTCAACTAGAAGATGGTGTTGGAGCTTTAAGATTGTTATTAGATAATTATAAAAGTATTAGTTTGCCAAAATCTATTTCTAAACCTTCAAAATTTATTTTTGCAACATCTTATGCTGCAAAGTCTGCAATTGAGGAGATTGTGAATGACTTGAATGCAAAAGTTGAAAATTTAGAAGTTATATTAGCGCCCGTAAAATCTAACTACTGGGGAAAAAATATAACAGTTGCAGGTTTGATAACTTCAGATGATTTGATTTCTGCGGTAAAAAATATTGATGCGGATACGGTTGTTATTCCGTCAGTAATGTTAAGACCTTACAGTGAAGATTTTTTGGATGGAAAAAATTTAGATTATGTGAAGTCTGAAACAAAGAAAAAGTTTATTATTTTGAGCAATAACTATTCAATTAAAGAGTTTATTGACAAAATAGCGAAAATTTAGTTATATTGTAATAATAAGGTTGATGCTTGTTTGAAAGCATAGAATTATGGAGGTTTTATGGCTAAAAAAGCTAAAAAGGCAAGAAAAAGCGGACCTAATATTTTGCCAATGTTGGTTCTTTTGATAATAGGGTTCCTTGCTTACAAAGCTAATCCTGAATATTGGCAACAAGGCAAATTAATTGAGGATTGGAAAAAAGGTGGTGTTCAAAAAGTTGAAGAAACTGAAATTGCGAACATCCCAGAAGAAGAAGTTGAAGAAGATCCTGATATCGATCCAGATGTTAGTTATGATGGCTCTATAAAAGGCTCAAAAACTATACCTGTAAATATTAATAAGTCTATTGATAATACGGATCCTGTTTTTGGATTTATGCGTACAAGATTCCGTGTAATTTATCTTGTGCAACCTGATTCTGATAGATCAAAACAAATGCTCGATGATTTAACTAAAGGTCGTAAAGAGTATGGCTTGAATAACGAGTATATTGTTGAATCTCTATTATACACACAAGCAGATAAAAAACAACGCTGTGGAGCCTCAGAAGCTCAAGCTTTCTTGTGTGATGTTTGTGATAAGAAAATTTGTATAATTAATCCTAAAAAGAAAGAATACATAACAGTTCAACCTTCAGCAACTGCTGCGTTAAAACAAGCTCAAAACTTAAGTGGTGACAATTGGTAATTACTTAATTAATAATAAAAATCCCTGATTTTTAAAATCAGGGATTTTTTGTTTAGTATCTTTCTAAATATTTTTCAATTTCCCATTGAGAAACGTATGTTCTGAAGTCTTCCCACTCTTTTTGTTTTGAATTTAAAAATTCGTTGAAGATATGCTCTCCTAAAGCTGCTTTAGCTACAAGAGATTTGTCCATATGTTCAAGAGCTTCAGCTAAACTTCCAGGAAGAGCATCAATTCTTTGTTTTTTACGTTCTCTAGTTGTTAGTTTGTAAATATTGCTTTCAACAGGTGCTGGTGGGTCTATTTTATTTTTAATACCATCAATACAAGCTTGGAGAATTGCTGCAAACGCTAAATATGGGTTGCAAGCAGGGTCTGGAGAACGAAGTTCTACTCTTGTTGCATTGCCACGTTTTGCAGGAACTCTTAAAAGAGCACTTCTATTAGCTAAAGACCACGCCAAATAAACAGGAGCTTCATATCCAGGAACAAGTCTTTTGAAGCTGTTCACTGTAGGGTTAAGTGTTGCAGTGATACCTTTTACGTGTTTTAAAAGCCCGCCGATAGAGTATTTTGCCACGTCTGAAAGTTGGTATTCTGCGCTTTCGTCATAGAACGCATTTTTGCCATCTTTGAATAATGAAATATTACAGTGCATACCAGAACCGTTAATTCCATAGATTGGTTTTGGCATAAATGTTGCGTGAAGATTATGTCTTGCTGCAATTGCTTTTACTGCAATTTTAAAAGTCGCAACATTGTCGGCAGCAGTAAGGATATCTGCATATCTAAAATCAACTTCGTGTTGACCGTCAGCGCCTTCGTGGTGGCTTGCTTCAATATCAAATCCCATTTCTTGAAGTGTTAACACGATATCAGAGCGAACATCTTCGCCTAAATCTTCTGGCCCTACATCGTAATATCCCGCAGTGTCTTGTGTTGTAGTTGTCACTTTGCCGTCTTTGTCTTTTGCAAATAAGAAGAATTCAGCTTCAGGTCCTATATTCATTGAAAATCCAAGCTTTTCAGCTTCTTTCATAAGACGCTTTAGGTTGCATCTTGGACAACCCTCAAATGGTGTCCCATCTGCGTTGTATATATCACAAATCAATCTCGCAGAATTAATTCCATCTTTTCCTCTCCAAGGCAATATTTGGAAAGAGTTAATGTCTGGGAAGAAGAACATATCAGATGTTTCAATGCTTCTAAATCCTTTTATTGATGAACCGTCTAGCATAATTTCGTTTGCTAGGATTTTATCAATGTGGTCTGACGGAATTGAAAGATTTTTTACTTGTCCGTTAATGTCAACAAATTGTAATTTAATAAATTTGATGTTGTATTCAGCAATGTATCCCTTTATGTCTTCAGGCGTAAATTGTCTGTTATCTAAACGTGTGTATTTGAATTCTTTCATATTCCCTCCGCTTTATAATTATTCTTCTATTAGAATACTTTTTTTCAAAAAGGTCAATACTCTTAATATAAAGATTATCTTAAATTGCTGTTATTTATTTGTGCAAAAACGTGATTGTTTCTTAAGAAATGGGTATTATATATCTATAGGATATAAAATGCGGAGGAATTTGACGAATATATAAAACGGGGTTAACGTGTTTCACGTATCTTGTGAGTTATTGTAAAGATATGTAACAAAATGGAAAGGATATAGCAATTATATACTTTAAAAATACTTTATTAATATGTAAGCAATAACGAATTAAATAAACACGAGATATATAAAAACACACACTTACTATTTACACTACCTACTACACACTAACCTTCTACACACGAGGAATTACTAAAAAGAATTCCAAACTCTATCCACAAGATAGGGTTTTTTTTTATGCAAAATTATTTAACTATTTGTGGGTAGATGGTTTCGATGTGTTTTAAATAATCTTGAGGTGTAAAGAACCCCGCAGAGAACTCTGCGTTATTATATCCTAGTTGTTGAGCGCCAGGAACTTCTATAGGTGGACCTGCAGGTGTTGTGCGGGCAGGGTTTTTAGGGTTAGAAATAACGCCTGTACTACGGAGTAGGGTTATGAGTAGAGAATTTCCTTTTACTTCGTATTCAGTTAAGCCTTTTGTTATAATTCCAAAGTCATCAACTCCGACGTATCTTTGGAGGGGGGCGAAGTTTGTTTTTGCTTCAATACCACGTTCTTTTGGTAGGTGATTACGCATTTCGTAATCCGCATCAAATTCACGTTCAATAATTGTATTCAAGTCTTCAGAATAAGTTTTTAGGATTTTGTTTGGGAGATTGAATTTAACCTGCCAGAGGTGGTTAGGAAGCTCGTTGTTCCATTCTATTTTAAAATTGATAAGATTACATTGTTTAAATAGAAAAACGTCAAAAAAGCTTGTTCTTACGCAAAAACTATCAATGGCTTTGTTGTGTAGTACGTCTAAAATTTTTGCGGTTTCTCCGTTGTCATTTTCAACAGCACCAAAGTTATAGGTGTCACCTTCGTCCTTGAATCTTGTGAATTGAACGCCAATGTTGTTGATTTTAAATTCATTTTCGCCAATTTCAAGCTCAATTGTGTTATCTGACGGAGTATATTTCTTTAATGTATAAATAGATGTGTAATCTTCAGTAATAGGTATCCGTTGGGTGTTATATAGAATGTCGTTGCTGAATCCGTTATTTTTTGCAATGATATTAAACCCTTCTTCTGGTTGTAAAGACTTAAACTCATACCCACTGTTTTTGATTAGTTCAAGGGCTTTTGGGTTGCTAATTTTTATTTCTTCAATTATAGTGTCAGCAATTTGAAGAATTTTTTCGTATCTTGTATAGCACTCAAGATGTACTGCATCTGTTGAACATCCGCAAATGCTGTCGTGTGCTTGGTTTTGCAGTAATAACTTATACGCATGTTCAACAATATTAGCGTAATTATTTCCAAAATATTTTTGTAATTTATCCGCTTGCTCTAGTCTGTAGGAAGCTTCTGTTCGGTATTGTTTTAAGCGCATTCTTGCAGAATAGCAACCTGTTAGGATAAAAGTTTTTGAGTTGTCTCGGAGTTCTTCAGACCATTCTGTTGTGAAGTTGTCCTTAACTTTTTCAAAATATTCAAATGGATTTGATAGTTTTATTTCATATTCAATATCGTTTGATTCAAATATTTGATTAACTTTGTTTATTTGTTCTTGAATGTCTGTTTCAACTCCCAAGTGGTCTGCACCAATTGGAAGAAGTAAAGTGTTGCCTGATTTTTCTGCAATTTTGTCTAAATTTCCTTTTAGCCAATTTGCTTTTTCTTCAATAGTCATTGACGCAGAAAATATGTCCATAAAATAGCCACGAATCATATTTACAGTGTTTACTCCATTAAATATGAATTCTGATGGTAAGTCTGGAACTCCTCGCCATACCATTATTTTATCAATTCCATAATTTTTAAGTATTGGTGGGATGTTCTTGCTATGTCCGAAGGTATCTGCAAAATATCCGATAAAATCTTCACACCCAAAATCTTTTGCTATTTTAAGCCCTATTTCTAAATTTTTCTCAAAACAAATTTTGTCTGTTAAGAATTCATCAATTAGGCAGTAAAAAGGTCCAATGTATAACTTTTTTTCTTTTATAAGTTGTCTGATTAAAGATTCTTTTTCTGGACGAATCTCTAAATAATCAAGTAGTGCAGAAACTTGTCCATCAAAATAAAATGATGGAATTTTATTTTCTGAAAGCATATCTAGAACATTGTCAAATACTTTCAATAATCGAAGTCTGAATACTTCGAATTCTCTATACCATTCTCTGTCCCAATGAGTATGGACGTAAGCAATAACTGTCTTTTTCATAAGATAGTTTTAGCATTATTTTTTTATTTAGGCAAATTGTTAAATTTTTCTTCTTTACATCTACTTTTTTTATCCCACTCTAAATCTTTACATTTTAGGTAATCCCGATTTTCATTGTATATAACCCAAGCGGCGCATTGAGTTCCTTGTTTAGGACATTCGCTCTTATTGAAAGAATCTCCAGCGTGTCTAGGGTCACCATCAGGAATAATTCTATCTTTAGTTAGCATAAATCTGTAGAGATCTTTACCCCAAGTTGCAGTTCCCCCACGTGGACCATCTATATCTACAAAAACAATTCCACAAATTTCTAGGTTTTTGTCTAATCTGTTGCAATCTCTCGAATACCAGTGAAAAGCCATGGACATACCGTCTATGGTTATTAATTTGTAACGATGTTTCCCATTATCAAGACTATCATTCCATTGACTTCCGTTGGTAAATTTGTAATAACCTTTTGTGAAACAACCTTTTTTATCTCCACAAACTCTCACAGTTTGCAGTCTTTTCGTTAATACTTCCGCTAAACCTTTGGAATTTTCATAATCTTCGGATGTCCCATAGTTCGAAACATCTCCCAAATACCATGATGTAGGATCTCCTTTCTAGCGTTATATAATTTTGGTAATTATTTTCAAGTACCGAGTAAGCTTTCTTTAGTCTTGCAACCGCAATTTTATCTTGGAATGTACTAATTACAGTTGGTAATGTCATTGCTGCAACAACTCCAATTAATCCAATTGTAATAAGAGTTTCTGCTAACGTAAAAGCTTTGGCCTTTGCCATTTTAAACCTCAAATAAACTGCGCAAACGAGTTTGGATATCATACTCATCTAGTTCATGAGTAATTTTATTCAAATCAATTGCCATTTGATAATAATTTGCAGCATCATTTGTGAAATCCATAGCTTGGCTTGCACGTCCAGCGTTGAAGTATGCAAGTGTGTAATTTGGATTTAATTCAATAGCTGTTTCAAAGTATTCCAAAGCTTCTTCAGCGTCCATTAACCCATCAAGATATAGTATGCCTAAATTGTTGTGAGCAAATTCGTTTTCAGGATTCAATTCAATTGCTTTGTGATAAGACACTAAAGCTTCTTCCAAGAAATCTTTTTCCCAAAGAGCAATACCGCATTTTGAATATCCTCTGTAGTCGTCAGGATTGATTGTTATAGCATCGCAGTAAGCTTTGATGGCTTTGTCTAAATCATATTCAGCCATATGTAAATCACCTAATGCAATGTATAAGTCATAATTTTTAGGGTCTAGTATTATGCCAGCGTGGAAAGTCGCTACTGCAGCTTCCATATTATCAAGATTTTCAGCATAAATTGAACCTAGAGCGTGGCAAACGATAGATGTCCATTCGTTGTCGGGGTTTAATTCGATTGCTTTTTGATAATGTTCGATTGCATCTTCGTACAATTCAGCTTTTGAATATGCGTAAGCTAGCGAATTGTTATAAAATGGGTTATCAGGCGTTTCATTTAGTGCAAGTTTGAATGCACTAATTGAGTTAATTTTGTCTTCCTTTCTTAAATATAAGTGCCCAAGTTCATAATAAATTTGAGCTTTATCATTATCAAATGATAGCAATCTTTCGTAGCAATCAATTGTTTCGTCTGTGTTTTCTGGGAAATAAGTTTGTAAAACTGTTGCCAATTTTACTAAAACTTCTTGGTTTAACGGGTTTGATTCAAGGACTTTTCTATAACAATCAACTGTCATATCAAGTTCCTTGTTTTTAAGAGCTAAATCACCCATTTTGTCGTAGAAAATGTCACTGTGGCTAGTGTTAGTAACTGCTTGTTTGTAAACATTTTCTGCAGCAGGGTACATTTTGAATTTTTCTAAAAATTTCCCAACTGTATTATATGTGAATACTGAAAAATCGTCAGACATATTTTTATAGAGCATTTTCATAGTTGGTCTATCCCAAGCTAGCATCAAGCTACCTGACAAGAAGTAATATAAAAAGCTCATGTAATCACTAGCGTTGCCGTTTTGTGAATTGATTCTTTGCAATATGGCTTGTGAAAGAATTAGTCTTGGTCTTGCAGACTTTAATTTACCCATTTTAATTGCCGACTTGAATTCTTCTTCTGCAGCTTTAAAATCTTCAGCCATTTTCATAAAAAATCCAGTGTACATGTGGGCATTCATGTTTTTTGGAGCTAATGAACATGCGGTTTTGCACTGTTCAATTGCAGTGTCAACACTAATTTGACCTTGTTCAAACATCAAACTTGCTAGTCTATAATAAGATTCAGGAATAGAGGGGTCTAATTTAACCGCATCTATATAATGCTCAATTGCTTCGTTTAGGTCGTGATTGTTTTGACGAATCAAATATCTTTCGTGAGCAATTCTCGCTTTTTCAAGAGATGTTCTCGCTTTTGTTGTGTTTTCTGAATTTGTTGTAAATACAGGCTGTGTTAAGATCTGTTCTGACATTTTGAGCTCCAATAAGATGTATAAAAACTATATCGTCTTTATTATATTAAACTTTATCAATAGATTTAAAAATCGTATAAATATACTAGATGAATGGATAAGTTATACTAAAGTTGGATATTTTTTTAATTAAAACTTAACTTGTGCTCAAAAACCTTTGTAATATAATATGGATATGAATTATTTGAAGAATGAATACGATTGTATAGTGGTAGGTGCTGGTCACGCAGGTTGTGAGGCGGCAATTTCTGTTGCAAGATTAGGTGCAAAAGTCTTGTTATGTACCTTAAATGTTGATAATATTGCGTTAATGCCTTGTAATCCAGCAATAGGCGGACCTGCAAAATCTACTCTTGTGCGAGAAATTGATGCGCTAGGTGGTGTGATGGGTGAAGTTGCCGATGCGACGTATCTTCAAATGAAAATGCTTAATTCTTCAAAAGGTCCTGCTGTTCGTGCATTAAGAGCACAATCAGATAAAAGACAGTATATGGATTATATGCGTAATATTATCGAAAATAATGATAATATTTATCTTCGCCAAGCTTGTATTACAGATTTAATTGCCGAAAATGGTACTATTGTTGGTGCTATTGATGAGTTTGGTATTGAATATAAAGCTCGTACTGTTATTTTAACAACAGGAACATCTTTATCAGGAAGAATTTTTGTAGGTTTAAAATCTTATAGTGCTGGTAGATTAGGAGAAATGGCAGCTATTGGCTTGTCAGATTCTCTTAAAAAACTTGGTATAAATATCAAAAAGTTAAAAACCGGCACTCCGCCAAGAGTTGACAAGCGTACGATTGATTATTCAAAAATGCAACTTCAACCAGGTGATGATGAGTTGAATTTTTATTCATTCAAACCTAATCGTCCTGTAAGACCTCAATATCCTTGCTATTTAACACGAACAAATGAAGAAACTCATAGAATAATTCGTGAAAATCTTGATAAGTCACCTATGTATCAAGGGCTGATTGAGGGTGTAGGTCCAAGATATTGCCCTTCAATTGAGGATAAAATCGTTAGGTTTAGTCAAAATCCTTCGCATCATATTTTTATTGAGCCAGAGGGGTTGGGAACTTATGAAATGTATATTCAGGGGTTCTCTAGTAGCTTGCCTGCGGATGTTCAGGTTAAAATGTTGCATACCTTGCCTGGGTTAGAGAATGCTCATGTTATAAAACCTGCGTACGCTGTTGAATATGATTATGTACCTGCTGTTCAGACATTGCATTCGTTAATGTCAAAGGATGTTAAAGGTTTGTTCTTTGCTGGACAAATTAATGGAACAAGTGGGTACGAAGAAGCCGCAGCACAAGGTTTGATTGCTGGTATTAATGCTGTAAATTATATGAAAAATTCTGAAATGCTTGAGTTGTCAAGAAGTTCTTCTTATATAGGAACTTTGATTGATGATTTGGTTACGAAAGATATTCAAGACCCTTATAGGATGCTTACATCTCGTTCAGAGTATCGTTTGTTGTTAAGACAAGATAATGCTGATGTAAGGTTAACTCCTATTGGACATAAAATTGGGCTTGTTGATGATGTTCAGTTCAAAGTTTTTGAAGAAAAACAACAGAATATCGAAAAAGAATATGCAAGATTACTTGAACATAAAATTTCGCCAACAGAAGAAGTTAACTCTATTTTGGCTAAATATGGTGAAAATATTGAACGAGGTATGAAAGCTGCAGAGCTAATTAAACGTCCAAATCTAAATTACTCAATTATAAAAGAATTAGATGCTGAAACTGCGGAGTTAAACGTTCCAAGAGATGTTTATGAACAAGTTGAAATCTTGATTAAGTATGAAGGCTATTTGAAACGTCAAGAAATTCAAATCGAACAAGCTTCAAAATTAGATAAGTTTAAAATCCCTGAAGATATTGATTACGATAAAATTGAGCAAATCTCATCAGAAACAAAAGATAAATTAAAGAAAATTAGACCGAAAGATTTGGCACAGGCTTCTAGGATTGGAGGGGTTAAGCCTGCTGATATTTCAATTTTGATGGTTCTTCTTGAGCGCCACGAAATAGCTAAAAAGACGTTGGGTTAATTCCTTTTTAAAATCTACGGTATTTATGCCAAGTTTCTTCGGTAAAGTTTGGTTCAAGAACAGAATGGACTTTTCCGTGTCTGCGTAGAAAATGTTCGCAATCTAGGCTGTATTCGTAAGTAAACCTTTCCGCTGTTTCTTTTGTCCAACACTTTTGAATTGCTTCAGCCATATTTAGTTCTGCTTTTAATCGTTCTATAATATTTTTTGATTCTCGTTGCTTGTTGTAATCAAATGCGAGAGTCTTTGCATCGAAAGTTGGACGTTCTATTTGAAAGCTTGTACCTCCGAAAATTTTACCATTACCTGTTACAGCGATATCTTGGGTTGTATTAAATTTGTCGCTAGGGATGTCGTTATCTAAAAACATTCTCATTCCAATTTTATGGTCATAATATCTTGCAAAAATTTTACATTTGTGAAGTTTTCCATCTGGCATTGCAAGTGGTATTTCAATAAACTCTTTATCTTTGTCGTATGGTATTTTGATACCTTTTTGGCGAGCAATATCAGCTAGTTTTTTTAGTTCAGCCATTTCTTCTTTTGTCAACTTTAGCAAATCTTCACGTACCCAGAAATTTCTTGTATCCATTCCTTTTATTGTATTTGCATATTCTGTTATGAAATCTTCGACAATTTCTGTATGCGGTTTTACGATTTTAGTTTTAGTTGTGTAGTCATTAGCTTTTTCAAGTCCTTTTATTGAGCTAATGTCTCGAACTGTTTTTGTAGTCGTACCATTTTCTTTTGTTAAGTTTGTAATGACTCCATTTTCTTCAATATGTACTTTTTCACAGCTTCCAAGAGTGCCTTCAGAGGAGGAATAAGCTCCTTTTGTTACTATATTGTTTTCGCTTTTTATTTTGAAACTAGCTACCCCATAGTTACCTTGAGCTTTTTGTGCAATTTCAACTGTTGGGTTTTCGAAACCTTCTGTTAATTCGGAGAGAGCTTTACCTAATTCAGGATTTTTTTCTGTAATATTTTGAATACCTTTTTGATTTACACGAAATGACGCAGAACAACCTTCCGCTAAAGGTATATTTTTCATTAAACACTTACCAATTTCAAAATAATCAACCATAAAACCACCTTTACATACTTTTTCTACATAATTAAGTAAAGTGTTTTATATTAATATTATTGCCTAATTTTATATTTGAATATTACATTTTTTTACAAAGTATGTATTAAGCTTTGGTTTTAATTTAGATTTTAAAGTTTTGTATAAATCACCTAAATATACACATATAGCTATAGAGCTAAATGTGTAAAAGAACTTGAATATGTTCATTTTGTAATAACTGCTAGTTATATGGGATGTTTCAATTATTGGCTTTCCATCTACTGTGCTGAAAAGTGTTGATATTAAGAATATTATAAATACGTGATTCTCCATAATGTTTAGAGTGTTCTTGCCAATTTTATAGGTTAAAAATATTTTGTTATTGTAGATTCTCTTTAATATAGAATATGAGATAATAAAAAATGTAAGTGATAATATCAATTGTAATAAAAACCAGTTTGGTACTTTAGACTAATTCGGGGTTAGAAAATTTTGGTAATGGAATTGTGTCTGAATAGTTAATTGTATTACTGTGTTATATTTTCTATTTTTCTTCCTCTTTTTTGATTTGCTTATTACAAGTTTTTTATCAAGTATTTCCTTCTATGTTATCAAGTTTTTTAAACTCAATCCTGTTGTTTTCTAAAATTTTTTCAACAATATGATCTCTTGCATCGTTAACTTGGATTGTAAATCTGCCATATACGTGTTTGTATTTGATGTCCATAAATGTATTACGGGCATTGTGCATCCAAAAATTGTTCATCAACATTCCCATAGTGAAAACTTGTTGTCTTGTTAATATTGTATCGCCGTTGATTTCATACGTGCTACCAAATGATGGAGCTTTTTGGGGCGGTTGTTGCTTGATTTTGTTTGTTTTTGGTTGCGTGTTGAAAGTGTTAATTGAGTTTATTTTCATAGTAATCCTTTTTTCTTATAGGTATTTTAAGTAGAAACATTTTAATAATTTACTTAAAAATTTATATTTGTTATAAATGTTTACAAATTTTTTAATATTTACTAGCAAAAAATGTTATGTTTAACTATTAGTATTAATGGAGAAACTTTTGAAATGTTATTACCAGTCAACAATATAAAAACGAGTTATGTGAATGATTTTTCGCATATTAATAATAGAGAAAATGTTAAACTAAAACCGAGTGTATCAGATTTGGTAAGTTTCACCTCTAAAGATGGCTTTGTTTCTGAAAAAGTATTGAAAATGCTGCAAAAACTAAATGAAGAATCTCCTGTAATTGGATTTAAAGGTGATGGTAAGTGGCTTTTACCTAATCTGCTCAAAACAGTTGGCCGTCGTTATAACCTTTATTTGCCTGATGGAACTCAACTCACTTATCACAAAAATGATTGGGGTGATTGTGTTCTTTTTAGATTGAAAGAATATATTGTTGATGAAAAAGTTCCTTCAAAGATTAAATTGTTAGAAAAGGATGAACATCTTGAGTTTAAACGAATTCAAAAAAATAAAACTAATGGGCTTATGTCATTTAGAGTTAATACAAAAAATGCGAACCATTGGGGCTTTAATTATCAGGAAGGTAAAATTACTAAATTAATAAAAAATAAGGATGGCTCAACTATTGAAGATGAACAGCTTTCAAAAGAAGAAACCGCAAAAATAAATGAAATTTTAGAAAAATATTTACCAGATTTCTTTTAATAAACAAATAACAAAAAGGATTTACACATGTTACGGATACCCGCTTTCCAAAAAGGAAATGCAATAAATAGACAATTTAAAAATATAGTAAAATCAAAATCAATAGTTACAGGTATGGCGGCTCTTAATTTTGGTATAGCTGCAAATGCGGCTGTTTCTCATGAAGCTGTGCCTTCTGTATTCTTCGGTATTGGAACTTGTTTTTTCTTAAAGCGAAGAAAACAATTTTCTTATCTTGCAGAACAATATCGTCCTGAAATGATTGAAATACTCAAAAGAGTGTTGCGTTTAAGACATTATAAGATTAATAAAATTAATAACAAAGGAGTATAATATGAAAGTTTCTTTCTCTAAAGCTAATATTAATAATAAAGATTTGAATAAGTCATTGAATATATTTTCTGAAAAAACCATTAAAGCTGTATCTAAAAAAGCCGAAATCAAACCTGCAGAGTTTTCAGAAGAATTAACTGTGTTGGGGATTAACTTTGAAAAGAAAGATAAAAAAGGCGTATTAAACAATGCTTGCAAAATGCTAGCTGAAAAAGTTGTGTCGCTAGGTGATAATAATTTAGCGGGAATTATTTACAGTTTTCTTATCAAATTTAACGAAGGTAATGCGAAGCTAGTAGAAGATTTCGCAACAAGTGCTCTTGCTATTGCAAAACGTCAGCACGACCCTGTGCATATTATGGCTAGAGCAAATGATTTAAAAGAAATTTATAAAGTAACAGCACCAGCAAGCGATAAGTATTTGAATGTTTTGTACACTGAAAAACGAGCATTAAATGATATTGTGAAAAATTATAATAATGTTCAGAAACGTCACAATACAGTTGCCAGAAAAATGAAACCGGTTGGTGTTTATGAGGTTAAATTAGCTTCTGTAAAATATGATATTGGTAAGTTTTTAGCTGAAAAAGATCCAAGTTTGGCAAGACAAGAATTGACTGAATCAATGGCTATATACGAAAAATATGGTGTTGGTCCAGTTTATGAAAATGCAAAAATTTTACTTGAAAAACTTGCGAAATAAGCTATTTCATAAACCTGCAGTACTGGTCGCCTTCTTCTTGAATTGTGCCGAATAGTCGGCAAAGGTTTGGGCGAACATCATAGATATTGCATAAATAATCAGCTCTCAAAAATGGACATTTGCTTTTTGCAGGGCTTTTGTCTGTCATTGCTAGGACATTGTAGCCGTTATATTCGTCAGATTCTCCTATTGGTTCAATTGAGATAATAGGATTAATTATTTTGTCTTTGTTTTCATCAATAGTTTTTTGAGGAAGAGGAACAGTATAGCAACAACAAGCTTTGCACTTCTTTGAATTGCAGATTCCCTCTATATGTTTTTCATGTTGAAAAATTTTTTTAATCAGTTTAATCATAACTTATATTTTAGCACATGAAATTTTATACTTAATAAAACTTTAAAATGTTTAAAGTTTTATGTTAAATTCTTCGTAAATATGTGAATAAAAGTGTAATGGAGGCTGCTGAATGTCTGAAATTCGTCAATTTAATCTTTTTAAATTTAGAGACCAAACTGGAAAAGTCACAGATGTAAAAGGGTTTTTAGGACAATTGTACAGTGTTTTGGGTGCTAATCATTCTGCTTTAAATTCTGTGTTTAAGGCTGTTGATGAAAATGGTAGTCCCGATAATCAAATCCAAGCTAATGAAATGAACATGTTGAATAAAATCACTATGTATGTCGACAAAAAGCTTGACTCTGCCAATAATGACGGAGTAGTTGACGTTGTAGAGTTGGAAGAGTTTTCTAAAAAGTTAAAAGATGGTTCTATAGATTTGAAAGATATATTTAAGATGGAATTTACAGAGCAAAAACAGTCTATATCTGAAGGTTTAGATAGAAAGATTACGAAGATAAATGTATCTAAAAGTATGTATGAGCCAAAAGTTCTAGAAGAATTAAAGGCTATTGCTGATGAACAAGGTTTTGAAATCCAAGAGATAGAAAGTGGTGGAGATCCTTGGATTGAAGATTCACAAATAAAACGTCAAGACGGTAAAACTTATCTTTCTTACCATCAATTGCAAGAAAAATTGATAAAACACGATTATGTGAGTTCGAGAGGAAATGTAAGTAATAATTTGCATGGTAGAGTTATATTTGAAGGTAATGCTTTTAATATAAATATAGATAATGAGCGGAAATATTATGGTACAAGCTATCTCGAGGGTGGTAATGTTTTGAATACAAACCTATCTGATGGTTCTGCTGGTGCAATCGTGGGTGATGCTTCAGTTGGATTAACTTTGGATTTGATGAAGTTAGAACATACTCCTGAAAATATTAAAAAGGTAAAAGCTATCATTGCAGAAGATTTAGGGCTAGAGCTTAATAAAGTTACTTTTATTCCGCAACATGAATTTCATGTTGACGTAACTTATCATCCTATGAAAAATGGTGAAATAGCCATTCCGGATTATAAGGAAGGTGCAAAAATCTTGACTGAAATGCTGAATAAACTAGGTGAAGAAATTAATGCTAAAAAATTAGAATTATTTGAGCCTAGTGGTGAGGCTCTCCCAAAATCTGAAGTTGAAAAATTAAACAAAATTAAAAACCGACAAGATAGTAGACGTAAAAAAGAAATAGATTTACAGTACCTAGAAATAAAAGCAATGGCACTTAGACAGAAAATCAATGAGTTGAGAGGATACATGAAAGCTACTATGGGAATTCGTGCTGAAGCTAATGATTATTTAGCTCGTGCAGGATATAAATTAGTCAGAATTCCTTATTTCTCTACAGGTCCCTATGAAAAAACAAATTATATAAATGGCGTTGGTGGTACGTCTGAAAAAACTGGGCAAACATTTTTCATAACAAACAAATCTGAATACCCAGAACTTGATGAATACGTTGAAAAATACTTTGCTGCTGCGGGGGTTGATAAAGTTTATTTTGTATCATCAACTGACAAGTTAAGTGATGGTGGTGGTATTGATTGTTTAACTATTGAAGAATAGTTAATGTTAATCAATTTCAAGCGCTTTGCTAGCAGTTACGCATTTTTCAAGCTGGTTTGCTAAAGTGTCTGACAAATGCTTTAAGGTGTCTTTGTCGGTAACTTTGCCGATTGGTTCAGTTCCTGAAGGTGTGGTTAAGCTCCAAATCTTTTCTTCTCTATTCAATTTCAAAACTTCACCTATGAATATATTTCCCATACTTTTTTTATCTGCAGGGTATGTAATTCCAATTGGAATTATGTTGATGGATTCTTTTTTCTCTGAGATCATTTTAAGGATTTTAATAAAACCGAGCTGGAATTTTTCTTTTAAACTTTTGTCTTTGAATATTGAATTATTGCCTTCTGGGAAAATAAAAATATTCGCTTTATCATCAATGAAATTTTCAATCATTGCTTTTACAGGTTTTATGTTTTCGGAGTGCTTTCTTTCGGTTAAATGAGCGTCGACCGATACCAACCCTACTTTTCTGAAGATATTTTGCATAGTTTTGTTGCCAGCATTCTTAACTACGTTCTTGCTGACTACAATGTAAGGTCTTGGACAGTCCGCTTGTCTGTTTAAAGTTGCGTATGCATAATTCAAAAAAGAATTAAGTATAGGATAAATGAATCTGTCTCGAACAACATTGTCGTGGTTCATTATGAAGATTGTAGAGTCTTTTAAGTTTGCTATATCTTCAATTCTTTTGTCTTCAATGTTTATGTTTATAGTTTTGTTTGGGGTGGAATTCCCAAAAATCGCCCAAGTATCAATGTAGTTTGCTTTTTCTGGTGAAGTTTTCTTTAACAATTTGTTTGATTTGTATACTTCAGGAATGTTTTTTAGTATTGCGCATTTGTTTATTAAGGTGCTCAAATCGTTAACTACAATGAAACTTTTTTTTAGGAGCTTTTTTTTGAATTCTGAATTGTTTTCGTTGTTTTGATATTTTCTAATTGTGCTTTTAAGCTTTCTGATAAATAGGTCAAGATTTGTCTTTGTGCTAGACACATCATAGAAAAAGTCCATTGGAGATTGTTGAGTTAACAATTTTTGGTTGTGGTTCAAATCAAGCAGACCTTTGTCACAAAGTCTAATCTTTGCGGTAAAGTTTGGTGTATTATGAGATGCTGAAGTTGTGTTTGTTGTGCGCATATTTTTAATCCTAAATTTATAAGGCTTGTGATTAAAATTTTTTGCTACTACAGATTATCTTTTTAGGGCGTTGTTAAGCTTTGATATAAAACAAAGTAACAATAAACACGCCGAAAATGATAAAACAGCAAGTCCGCCGAATAGTTTTGTTGTCGATATTGTTTCGTAACTACCGCCCCATATCCCAGCAATTAGGTTGCCAGCAAAATTGGTTAAAAACCAACATCCCATCAAAAGTGATAAAAATTTCCTAGGTGCAAGTTTTGAAACAAGCGACAGTCCTATTGGAGAAAGACAAAGTTCAGCTATTGTCATAATGAAGTATCCGGCAACAAGCCAAAGCGGTGAAACTTTACCTGTACCTGCTAAAAATCCTGCAAATGCTAAAATAACAAAAGATATTGAGATTAAAAATAATGAAATTGTGAATTTTTCAACTGAAGTTGGCTCTTTCTGTTTGCTTCTTAAAATGCCCCAAAATGCTGACACTAAAGGTGCAAGCGTGATTATAAATAATGGGTTCAGTGATTGAAAATATCCTGTTGGAATTTCTAATCCGAAGAAATTTCTATTTGTTTGGTATTCTGCAAAAAATGTTAACGATGAACCTGCCTGTTCAAAACATACCCAAAATGGAATTGTAAATAGCATTAAAACAACAAGGGCAAATAATTGTTGATTATTATTTGATTCATCTACTGTTTGACTGGAGTCAGAAGTTTTATTGATTGCAGGAAACGTTCCATAATCGCCAAGCAATTTGTTTTCTAAACATTTATATAAAATAAATCCTACAAGCATTCCTATACCAGCCGCAGCAAAACCGTATTCATAGCCGTATTTGACAGCAAGTGTTCCACAAATTAGAGGGGAAAAAAATGCCCCTAAATTTATACCCATATAAAAAATAGTGTATCCAGAATCTTTTTTGTCAGTATCATTTTCGTACAAAAGTCCAAGTACAGAGCTGATGTTAGATTTGAAAAACCCGTTAGCAACAATCATGAAAAATAACGCTAATAAAAATAATGTTTTAGGTCCAAATGCTAAAAGAAATAAACCTATTATCATGAATAATGCGCCAACTGAGATGCATTTTCTTTGCCCGAAATATCTGTCCGCAAGATAGCCACCAATAAGTGGTGTAAGATAAACTAACCCTGTATAAAGCCCATAAATATTGCCAGCTTTTTGAGCTGAATATAAAAGTTCTTGTACCATGTAAAGCACAATAAGGGCTCTCATACCGTAATAAGAGAATCTTTCCCACATTTCTACGCAGAATAATAAAAATAATCCTTTTGGATGTCCCTGTTTGAATAAATTTAGCATGTGTTAATTATACAACAAAACCAATATTGAGCGAAGTGTTAAGGGTATAAATGATTTTGGGATTATTGATTTAATATAACGAATTTATATTTATTTCTTGTTTTCACCTTTTTAAATGATTTCTAGGCTAATATAGCGTGTTAAAAATAAGAAGGAAGTATCTTTATGAAAGGATTTTATACGAATAATAATTTCATAGAAGTTTTGCCAAATTAAGCCGTATATACAAAACAAAAGAGGTTTAATGCAAAAATCGCAAGATTTAATATAGGAGGAAATTATGAAAAAATATCTATTATTGTTACTTATGTTATTGCTTGCTAATGCAAGTGTAAAAGCTAGTGATAACTATAATGCATATGTAAAGAACTTGGCAACGTGTTCTCCATATAAATTGACTACTTATGTTATGTTTGGACTTAGAACGGATTCAGAGATTTTGGGATTGAAAAACGGCTACTGCCAGTTAAAGGAGGTGTCCTATACTTATAATCTACCTAAAGGGGTAGATTTTTCTTCTCTGTCTGATCAACAATTAAAAAGTTATATGGTTCCTGATACTGCATCACTTTATAATTTAACAAGAAATCAGTTAGATGATTATAGGCAATCTCTTGTTTCTGAAATGGAAAAGGCTCAAAATGATGCATCTACTTCCATAACTGTATCTACTAATCAACGAAGAATAAAAGCTGTTAAAAATTACAAATACGAAAATGGGACATGGGTTGATGTTAATATGGATGCATTTTTGATGTATTAATAAATATATAAAAAAGGATTTGAAACAACTTCAAATCCTTTTTGCAATTTTTAGTCAAAACAAAAGCGAGGACAAACCTCGCTTTAATTTTGACAATAAAAAACTCCATCTCCTGCGAGAGTTGGGAAGCATTCATTGAAACCTTGTACAAAAGATTTTTTGAACCAAGTATGCAAGACATACTTTGGATGATTAAGCGTATAGATGATTTTTAATTAATATTCTTTATTTGTTGTAATTTTTCTAATCCTGATACAAAATATAAGGTTTGTTCAATATTTTCAGCATTTAGGGTGGTTTTTGTTGCTAAAAATTCTCTAAATTCTTCTTCAAAAGTTTTTTCGGATTTTGCAACTTGTGGGGATTCATTTAAAATATCTGCAAGAAGAAATAATTCGTTATCAAATTTTAAAGCATCGCTAAGTTGTTTAATAGTTAATGCTTTAGGAAAATTTGCCATCTTACCGTTTTCAAGTTTGGTGATTAATGCAGCACTAATATTAGATATTTTCTCAACATCTCTAAGACTCAAGTTAAGCGCTTGACGTCTATTTTTTAACGCTATTCCAAATTTTATAAGTTGTTCTTGCTTGTTCATACTCTTATGCTAATCAAAACAAAATAAAAAATCAACTATTGTTGACAAATACACAAAATAATGATATATGATATTTATCAACAGTTGTTGATAATAGACAATAGGCAATAAGCATAAAGAAAGGAGTTAAAAATTATGTTAATAATTTGAAAAGTTGAGTTTTTTTAGTAAAATATGTGTATGAAAAAAATATGGATTTTATTTATAATTTTTTTGTTTATTACTTGTCCTGTCTTTAGTTGCTCAAAAATAAATAACAAGCCAATTTCTCATTCTGACGGAACTATCGAATATAATCTCTCCAAACAGTCACAAGCAAAGGCAAGTAGAATATTATATAAATTCGTATTAAAAGAATTAGGTAAAACTCCAAAAGAAGCACAAAATTTTGCAAACATCACCCCAAGAACAATAAGTGCTTTTGAAACTGATTTAAACGGAGATGGTAAAAAAGAAGTTATAGGTGTTGTTTTTTCAACATACTATTCTTGCACAGAAGGTTTTAAATTATTTATATTAGAACAACAAAATAATATTGAATATATAGATTTGTCAGACATACATTTTCTACCAAATGAAAAAATATATATAAATAATATTATTATAAATAATTATAAAGAAATCAAAGCAAAATGTTATAATAACCATAATCGTTTAAAAGGTGAATTTGTTGAAAGCACCATATATTTGCTTTTTCAAAATAATAGTTATAAATATAATTATTTAAAAATGAAAGTAAATATATAATATTTTTCGTAATAAGTTAAAACAGAAAAGTGTTATTCATATAACACTTTAGATTTAGTATGAAAGGACAATTTTATGACAAAAACCTTAGATGAATTTTATAATGATTTAGGAGCAAGAGAATCTGGAGGTAATTATTCCTCTATAAATAAATACGGCTACATCGGTAAATATCAAATGGGTGAAGCCGCAATGATAGATGCAGGCTACTATAAAAAGGCATCAGGCAGATATAATAATGATTGGACAGGTCAATTTACAGGCAAAGATGGTGTATATAGCATTGAAGATTTTTTAAAAAACAAACAGGCACAAGAAAATGCGCAAAAAGCATTCAAGCAGGTTCAATGGGAACAACTAAAAGCCATTGGAGCCGATAAGTACATTGGTAAAGAAATTAATGGGGTAAAGGTAACTCAATCAGGTTTACTTGCGGCTGCACATCTCAAAGGACCTGGAGCAGTCAAAGAATATCTGCAAAGTGATGGGAAAAATATTCCTAGAGATGCCTTTGGTACAAGTGTTGAAAATTACATGAAAAAATTTGAGGGTTATGATGTTTCAAACGTTACAGGTATAAAAAATGATTGCCAAGAAGATCAAACTAGTTTATATGGTTACGCGAACCCATTAACAGGGAGCAATCATATATATACACGTGAGGAAGTTGGTTCTATGAGCAAAGAAGAATTTGCAAAACATGAAAAAGAAATAGATGCTCAAATTCGAGTTTTTAAGGGAACAATGCCAACAAACAAAGATTTAGAGCTCGAAGCGAAAACAGGTGGTGGAGTTGTATATGTAAATTCATATACACGTACAGATGGAACCGAAGTCAAAGGATATTACAGAAGTAAACCTAAAATTTAATCACTGATAAGTAACAAAAAGCGAGGACAAACCTCGCTTTAAATTTGACATTAAAAAACTCCCCATCCTGCGAGAGTTGGGAAGCATTCATTGAAACTTTATACAAAAGATTTTTTGAACCAAGTATGCAAGAAATACTATGGATGATTAAGCGAGTAGATGATTTTTTATGTTTATAGGTTGAGGTATTGTTTGTTGCGTCCGTATTTGTCATAGGGGTGGCTTATATTAATAATGTAAAATGTACAATGAGGTTTTAATATGAATGAATCAGATGAAAAAATTATAAAATATGCAAATTTATGTGGCTATGATTATGCTCTTTACGCCGGGGGTTGGAATAATTATATAGTCTATGATCCGATATTTTGGGATAGCGAACCTCGTTATATTGGTAAGCCTCATAGTATTTTGTATAATGATAGTACTGGAGAAATTCGTTTAACTAATGATGATGAATGTTTTGAGGTATTGCGCGAATTAGGAGAAGACGAACGTATTTTAGAAAATGAACCGATTGAACTTGAACCAAATTTGACAATTAAATCTTTTGAGTTTATTCGTGGCGGATATCCGTATGTTCCTTATGTCTATAAATACAAATCTACAAAAAAACACGGCAAAATATTAGAATATAATAATAGAGAGTTTGAAAGAATGGAGTCAATAGCTATTTCAATAGAAGATGAGGTTATTAGTTTAAAACCCCCATTAAAGATTAGTATAACAGACGAAAATTTTGATGAATATGCTTTGGGGATGATAAAGTATTTCCATGAAGATTTTGGGGTAAATCCCAATGTTCGTGATGGTGAGTGGTATGAATTTAAAGCAACTTTATCTAATGGTCAAAAAATAAAATCTCGAGGATACAATTGGTTTCCTGCCACTTATATAAAATTTATTGCTTATCTTGACCATATTTTTACTATGAGATAGGTTTGGATAACCCGTCTGCACAATTTGAATTGCCTATTTATAGTTTTACCTCGTTGTATTAAATCACAAGGTATTTAAATCAAAGAAAAATTATTGACAAGCATTTCTTTTGTTTTAATAATAAAAAGCACCTTGAGTCAGCCAAAATTTGGCCTTTAATAAGTTAATTATCAAAATTGATGTATTCTTCGTTGAATTTATTTTGTAATAAGTCAAAAAGCAAGCTAAGTACCCATAATTTCCATTGATAAACTACTTCAGGTGCAGGATCAAAAGAAACTTTTGGGGACATTATTTCTTCAATATTTTTTTCAAAATCTATGATTTCATTTAACAATTTATCACGAATTTCTAAAAGATCTTTGAATGTTTTATCTTGTAAATCTTCAATATAAGATTGAGGTGCTCGCATACACATAAATTTCTCCTTTTAGAAAAATAATAACCTATATATCTGTCAAATACGGACATAATTTGTTCAATATATTTTTGTTCGAATTTTGTAAAAATTTTGAACGTTATATGGACATAGATGAATGTATGAATGATGGATACTGTAAAGAAGGAATAATTTTGCATAAGGAATTATATAAAGTATACAAAACAAAAAATATACTCTATAGGTTGAGGAATTTACGTCATTACAACGTTATTCTACAACTTTCCAATACCCATTTTTATCTGCGCCGATACGATTTATCAATCCGTTTTCTTGAAGTTTTTTCATGTTAGAGATGACGCTTTTTCTTGTGATTCCAACAATTTCAGCAAGTCCTTCTTGAGTAACTTTAGGGTTACTCTTGATTGCGTCGATAATTTTTTGTTGATTTACACTAACCTTTAGAGTAACCTTTGCAGTAACCTTTTTCTCAGTTTCAATAATTTCATTGATTGTGTTTAGGATGATAGACAACATAAATTCAATGAATTTTGTACTATTTGCAACACTATCACTCACTGCAAGAACTTTGTAATATTCTTTTTGATTTTCTTTGATTAATGTTTCGACCGGAAGCCAGGCAAAAACTTCTTTCCACTCTTTTTAAATAGCTGTTTGCCATAAACGTCCCATTCTGCCATTTCCATCTTGAAAAGGATGAATAAATTCAAATTCATAATGAAAAACACAACTTTTTATTAATGGATGTACATCACTTGTTTTAAGCCATTCAAACAAATCAAACATAAGTTCTGGAACTCTTTTTGCAGGTGGTGCAAGATGCTCAACTTTTTCACCATCAAATACAGTTGAGGATTCACGCAATCGTGCTTTGATTTCGTATATGTTGTTAACAGCTGCAAGAATTGATGCTGTTGCGACTATTACAATAAATTTGATTGACTTTCAAAAGTTGATGGTAAAACAGGATCCTTTAGAAGATACTCACACAAAATTAGACAAACTAATTTATACAAGATTTATGGTTTTGGATAAAATGTATTTGCAGTATCTGAAAGAATGGGTCGAATATGTTAAATCTAATATTTCGGGAAATAAAATCCTTTTATTCCCACAGATAAAGAATTATGCATCTGGTGTTCAATTGGTTAACAAAAATTATAGCAATACGAAATATAATGAGATCATCAAAAAGATGTGTAGGCAAGCTGGCATAAAGGATTATAATCCTCATTCGTTTAGACATTACATGGTAAGTAAAGGCTTAGAAAAAGCTCATACAGGTAAAGAATTGAAAGCACTAAGCCAAAATATTGGGCATTGGGAAGTTGAAACTATCTTAGAACAGTATGCCAATATGCGTCCGGATGTGTATTCGGAAGTTATATGCAATATGTTTGAAAATACAAGTCCTGGTTTAAGTGAATTTTCAACCGAAGAATTAATAGCAGAATTGCAAGCACGTGCGAAAGCAAGTAAATTCTAATTGGTGTTATTTTTAATTTAGAAAACTCTGCGTCCATTTTTGACATATATTTGGTTTATAATCTAAGTATAACGAAAGGACCTCTAATGGGATTATTTGATTTATTGTTTGGAAGTGATGACGATAGAAATCGTAAAGCCAAAGAGCAAGAAATGGCTAATATGTACGAGTTAGTTTGGGATGAACCCGAAGAAACTAAATATGACAAGAAAGCCTTACAACGTGAAAAATGGGCAAACTACGAATACTCTGATGAGGAAGAATAATGTTTGATTTTGATGACTTGGAAGATTTAATTGAAGCAGATATTCAGTTTGGTTTGTTTGAAGATGACGACAAACATGTTCAGCATCAACGCAAAAAGCAACCTAAAAAACAGAAACGCGAGATAAAAAGTTTTTGGGATTTGTTTAAACGATAATAAAAGCCTAGATTTATTGTCTAGGCTTTTATTTATCAACTGAAAATTAAATAATTCTAAAATTATCACATTTTATGGTATTCATAAGAATTTCATATTGATTAAAGATTTTCTTTAGTTTTTCGACTTTGTTTATCAATTGTTCTGGTGCATAATCAATAAATTTTGTTATTTTTAAAGTGTTTAAATTTATTCTTATACCTGTCGTATGTGAACAAGAACCAATACAAGGTATAATTGTGCAATCTCCAATGACTTCTGTTATTGTGTCAACTGCTTTTTTAACGGTAAAATGTTGCATAAAATCATCGGGGGCTAATAATCCAATGTACAAATCAACTTGATACTTCTTTTGTTGTTCCATAAGTTTTTCTCCTTTTTTAATTAAGTACTACCAACCTATAAGAGCAACAAAAAAGAAACCCATAGTGATAGGTTTCCGACTTAAAGTTTTGACCTATCATTCAAGCATTAGCACCCAACTTAAAGGGTTGCTGTGTAGTCAACGGGCTTGTCCCTCGTACACTCTTTATAGGTTATTTACGAACCTATAATATCACAAATTCAAAAAAATACATAATTTTATCTAGACAATTTCATGGATGCCAACTTACGAAAAGTGGTTTATAGTTAACTTATCTAGGAGGTAGTTTATGAAAATAATAGCTTTTACAGGTGCAGGAATTTCAAAATCAGCTGGTATTCCAACATTTGAGGAAATACCTGGAATTAAAGAAAAATTGTCCGTTGAATTTAAAGAACAATATCCAAAAGAGTTTAAAGACGCAATTGATTTGCTTATAAATAACGTTAAAGACCGAGAACCAACAAAGGCACACAAAATCCTTGCAGAATTAGATATTCCAATTATTACAATGAATGTCGATAATTTACATACAAAAGCAGGTTCAAAAAATGTAATTGAACTGCACGGGAATTATTTTGAAGATAACATTGTTTTGTATGGGCAAGAAATGCACGATAGTAATAAGGCTATAAAATTAATTCAAGATACTGCAAATTTTGCAAAAGAAAATAATGAAAAATAAACTAAAAGATAGCAGATACATATTAAAATGTATCTGCTAGAAACTTTTCGAAAACTTCTTACTATAGTAACGTTTCGAAAGTATTTATTGTACAATCGTATGATAACAAACAAAGTTTAGACTGTCAATAATAAAATATTTAAGGAGTGATATATGAAAATTTTAGGTCTTGATATTGGTATTGCATCAATAGGTTTTTCTGTAATAAATTATGATGACGAAAATTTTAATGGTGAAATTTTAAAAACTGGTGTTAGAACTTTTGAAGCTTGCGAAGTAGCTAAAACTAAAGCTCCTTTAAATGCTGAACGTAGGATTTTTCGGGGTGCTAGACGCCGTTTATCAAGACGAGCTTATAGGTTAAGAGCAATAAAACAGTTATTTATTGCTAATAAATATTTATCAGAGAATGATATTTCAAATCTTTTTCATAACAATACAAAAAGAATTGATACTTGGATTTTAAGAAAAGAGGCTTTATCAAGGGAATTAACAATAGAAGAATTTTATAGAGTACTTCATCAAATTGCAAAACGCAGAGGGTTTAAATCAATTAGAAAGAGTGAAGAAGCAAAGACTGAGGGTAATTTATTAAAATGTATAAGTGAAAATAAGCAACAGTTTGAAGGTGGCAATTTTCAAACTGTTGGTGAAATGTTTGCAACTATATATGAACATAGTGCCAAAAGAAACAAAAGAGACGATTATAAAAATTCAATACCAAGAGATTTATTAGAACAAGAAATAAAAACCATATTTGAAAAACAAAGAAGTTTCGGCTCTGAATTTGCGAATAAAGATTTTGAAGAAGAATATATGAAAATCTCATTTTATCAAAGACCTTTGCAGTCAATGGAAAACATGGTTGGGAATTGCCAATTTGAAAAAGACGAAAAAAGAGCTCCAAAAGCATCATATACTGCAGAAATTTTTGTTGCGACACAAAAACTTGTTAATACTAAATTGATTTTAGAAGACGGGACTTCCGTCGATTTGGCACCAAAGCAAATTCAAGATTTAATTAATATTGCACATCAAAAAGCAAAACTTACTTATAAACAAGCTCGTAAAGAATTAGGACTTGTAGAGAGTATATGTTATAAGACGCTACAGTATGGTAAAAAAACTAAAGATAAAAAAACGGGAGAATTGGTGGAAATTAATCCAGAAGATGCAACATTAATTGAATTAAAAAAATACCACGAGATTAAAAAAGCTATTATAAAAGTATTCGGTAATGAGTATTTTGACAATCTTAATAATAAAGAACTTTTATTTAATGAAATTGCAACTGCACTAACCTATGAAAAATCTGATGAAGCAATTACAAAGCGATTATTAGATAAAGATATTGCACAAGAAATTATAGATTGCATAAAAGATTTATCTGCTAGCAAAGTTATGCATTTATCAATTAAAGCTATGCAAAAAATTACACCTTATATGTTACAAGGTTTAAAATATAACGAAGCTTGTGCTGAAGCTGGGTATGATTTTAAAAATGCAATTGTTTCAAAAAATAAAGAATATTTACCAGTTTTGGATCAAAGTGAACTAACAACAAACCCTGTTGTTAACCGAGCAATTTCTCAAACTAGAAAAGTAGTAAATGCACTTATAAGAGAATATGGTAAATTTGACAAGATTATTATAGAGACAGCAAGAGATTTAGGTAAATCAGCTGAAGAACGTAATAAGATAAAATCCGGTCAAGAAGACTTTAGAAAAGAAAAAGAGTTTGCCCGCCAAAGATGCTTTAAACATGGTGTAAATCCAGATTCGAAAAATAACTTATTACGATTTAGACTTTGGGAAGAACAGGGAGGCTTTTGTCCATATTCAAGAAAAGCTATTGATATAAGACGATTAAGTGATGAGAATTATACCGATATAGACCACATAATTCCTTACTCAAGATGTTACGATGATAGTTTAAACAACAAAGTATTATGCTTAGCTGACCAAAATAGAATGAAAGGTAATAAAATCCCTTACGAATATTTTGGCTCAAAAGTTGATTGGACAGAATACTGTGCTTGGATAAAAACATTAAACCTGAAATCGCCAAAAATAAATCGTTTGATTAGAAAATCTTATTCTAAAGATGATAGCGACGGCTTTTCTTCAAGAAATCTGAATGATACAAGGTACATAACGGTGTTTATTAAAGACTATATCCAAGCGAATCTTGATATAAAAGTAGAGACAAGAAACGGCTCACTTACCGCGTTTTTAAGAAACCAATGGGGTATAAATAAAGATAGAGAAGAAAATGACAGGCATCACGCAGTTGATGCGACAATTGTAGCTTGTTCGACAAAAGGTATGGTTAAATTCTTATCGACAATATCTGCTCAACGTGAAAACTATGATTTTATAAACCATATGAAACCTCGTTTTAAAAAACCTTGGGGAACATTTAGTGAAGATTTAGAAAATTCTATTGGTGAAATCTTCGTATCAAGAGCTCCAAGGAACAAAATTCCAGGCGGTATACACGAAGCTACCATTCGTAGTCCTAAACATCTTGATGAAGGATTTACAACATTAAAGACACCAATACAAAAAATTGATTTAAAAAAATTGGAAGATATGCACGAAAAAGAAAGAAACATTGTAGTATACAACCTCTTAAAAGAAAGGCTAGAGCAGTTTGATAATAAACCAGAAAAAGCTTTTGCTGAGCCTGTTTATATGCCATTGTCAGAAGTAAAAAAACAAGCGGGAATAAAACCTCACGAAATTAAAACAATAAAAATAAAATCAAAAGGTACTTCAGGCATATTAGTTCATAATGGATTTGCCAATAATGATTCAATGCCAAGGGTAGACGTGTTTTCTAAAAAGAATAAAAAAGGTAAAGAAGAATTTTATCTTGTGCCAATCTATGTTTCAGACTTTGCAAAAGGAATTTTGCCGAATAAAGCTATATCTAATGGTAAAGATGGTTGGTTAGAAATGGATGAAAGCTATAAATTTAAATTTTCATTGTTTAAAGACACCTTAATTTCAATAAATAAGGATGAAAAAGAAGAAAGTATAAAATATTATTACTACAAAAGTACTGATATTGATTCTGCTCGTATTACAGTAATAGAACAAGATGGAGCAAAGAAAAAGGAAATAATTAGAATTGCAGTAAAAAGTGTTTATTCATTCAAAAAATACCAAATTGATGTATTAGGAAATTATCATGAAGTAAAAAAAGAAAAACGACAAGATATAAAATTTAAGAACACAAAAAAGGTTAAAAATAAATGAGTTATAAAACTTTACTATTTTCAAATCCTTGCAAACTTCATATCAAGAATCGACAGCTTGTACACCAAGCTCTCGATTCTGATGACGAAGTTACAATTCCAATGGAAGATATTGGAACAATCATTTTAGAAAATCCACAAATTCATATTTCTAATTATTAATAGGAGCAGAACAACTTCTTTTGTTTTAATTTTTTTGAATAAAAAATACCAATCCCCTTGTGCCTTTTGGGTTTGGAAGATTGGTATTATACAATAAATACTTTCGAAAAGAAACTATAGCGCCTCCTTTCTTAACAGTAATGTAATTCTAATTATACAATAAATACTTTCGAAAAGAAACTATAGCCGTTTTGCGTCACCGGTGAATTCACTTGCGATTATACAATAAATACTTCCGAAAAGAAACTATAGCTGTAATGGACTTCAGCACTATTCAGCCTTAATTATACAATAAATACTTCCGAAAAGAAACTATAGCACGGTTCTATGGAATACTACACCATTTTAGATTATACAATAAATACTTCCGAAAAGAAACTATAGCTCATCGTTCTTATCGATTCTGCCATAAACAATTATACAATAAATACTTCCGAAAAGAAATATTCTCTACATAAGTTCACCTATCCCTTTGTTATTTCGTGCAATCTGTCAACGAGTTCAGTTACTTCACCGGATTTGATTTTGCCAGCCAACAGACCTTCGCAAAATCTATCTTGGCGAATATAGTATGTTAGCAAATTTAGAATATCATTTCTTGAATAATTTTTGAATTTTTTATTTCGAAAATCTGCATTGTTTACGTATTCAACGTAATTTGGCATTATTAACTCTAATTTATAATAACATCGAACCCATTCGAGAACATTTTCAGTATAAATTACGTAAGGAAATTGTGGTGTTTCACCTTCTTTAGAGTTTTTAAATCCTCCACCCCATTTAAAATCTTGTGGTTTAATTTTTGGTAATTTTTGACATCTGGAATTTATATCACTTAAATCTAAATATAGATTAATAATTTCTTCGTTAATATCTATAAAAATTATTTTCTCAAAGCTGTCGTCGTTTGAAATGAAGTCTTTTACAGTTTCAGTTGCAATGGCACAAGCTTCTTCTAATGGAAAACGGTAAACGCCACAAGAAATTGCAGGGAATGCAATTGTTTTAACTCCATTTTCTTTGGCAAGAGTTAATGCTGTATGATAACAAGATTTAAGCATTTCTCGTTCATTTTTATTCCCTCCGTACCAAACAGGTCCTACTGTGTGTATAACGAATTTTGCAGGTAAGTTGTAACCTTTGGTTATTTTAGATTGTCCTGTTTCACATCCATTCAGAGTTTGGCACTCTTCTAAAAGTTTATGTCCAGCAGCACGATGAATTGCTCCATCAACACCACCGCCACCTAATAAACTTTTATTGGCAGCATTAACTATCGCATCGACTTTTAACTTTGTTATATCACCATTTAGAATTTCTATTTTTGTCATAACGATAACTCCTTATTGCTAATAAATATATAATAGTATAAATTGAAATTTTATTTAGGTTGTTAATTGCAACTATTCTACTTAATTATTAAATAAAATCTTTTTCGTGCAGTTTGAAAAAGTTATAATATTCTCTAACATTTTTTAATTCTGTCCAAGGCTTTACTTTAACGGGTGTTTCATCGAAGTCGTAAATTTTTGCATCTTTTATCGACAACAAAAATGGAGAATGCGTAGCTATAATAAATTGGCAATTGTAAAATCTAGCACTATCATAAATAAATTGTAGCAATTCTTTTTGCTTTTCTGGAGAAAGACTGTTTTCAGGTTCATCAAGTAAGTAGAGCGCATCATTTTGAATTTTACTCGTAAAATACATGAATCCACTTTCCCCATTTGATTGTTCTTTAACATTTGGTAGCATATATTGTCTTACAAATTCAGATTGAGATTTTTGTTGTGCAATCATGTTTCTTTTAAATTCATCATAATCATCTAAGCTTTTCATCTTGAATTGATAAGTTTTTCTTCGGTAAGCTTCGTCTAAAAGATTTTCTCTTTGTCTATCTAGTCCTTCATTTAAATATCTCAAATTCATCGTAAAATCAAAAACATCATCGCTAGTTATTATTCTGCTATGAGTGGGAATGCCATTTGTTTCATATCTACAACGTTTTTTGTAATCATTAAAAAAATTACTTTTGTTGTATAGGTTATCTCTTTCAAGTTTTAATTTTTCAGCAATAACATTTAAAGCCGTGCTTTTGCCGCAACCATTTCCACCGTATAAAATAGTAATTGGTTCAAAAACTAGTTTTTCAATTGTATTTTTTGACAAAATCCCATATGGATAAATGCTTGTATAACAAGTTCTATTCTGTGAAAATCTGAAGTCGTTTTCATCTTCAAGCGTTGGGAAAGAAAAAGTGTTTAAATAAATCATATGTCCTCATAATTATTCTATATCTAATAGTATAATAATAAGTTGCGTCATTTTTGGACATATTGATTTTAATTATTGTAATTCACGTTTACTATACTTCATTCTTGCTTGGTAGTCTAGTAAACGCATTTGTGCATTAATTCTTCGGTACAAGTGTTTATGGGCTTTGGAGTATTCGCCATTACTTATTTGTTTTTTACTATCGTTGCATTCGACTTTCCCATCACGTAATTGACACTGCATTTGTTTCCCTTTCAAGTGATACCTCGCTTGATAATACTAGTTCGGTATCGAAAGTCTGGCGTAGAGGCAAGTTGTTGTCAAATTTTGTTTTAGAAATCTTGCAGCAATTCGTAATGGTATTTCCCGACTTCTATTATAAGGGCGTAATGTTTTCCATGAAGTTCTGTAAAAAATCTATGTCTGAGGCTTGTAGCATGCTTTTAATTACGCCAGAATATTTGTAAAAATTTTTCAAAAGTGCCGATTTCTTAAAGAATACGTCACTTTTTTAAGTACTCCTAAATTTTCTTATTAAAATAAAGGAGAAATTATGGGAGTAGAAAATTTTGAAAACTTTATTTTAATTGGAGACAAATTGCACACAAGAGATGGAATGACAATTCAAATATATGAAAGCGATACAGAAACAACTGATATCGATAATGCAGAATTGTTGGTTAATTTTGTTAGCGTATTTCAAGATATTTTTAATGGTAAGGACAGTATATAAATCGAAAGAGAAAGGGACAACAAATGAACAAAGCCGTTGTGTACGCACGTGTTTCTGCCGAGGACAGAAACAAACTTGGTGTGAGTATTGACAAGCAAAAGAAAGATTGCATTGAATTTGCGAGCAAGAATGGTTATCACGTTAGCAAGATTTTTGTAGATGATGGTAAATCCGGTAAGAATCTTGAAAGACCGGATATTCAAGATTTAATCGCTTATTGCAAGAAAAAACAAAACAACGTTAAAGCCGTAGTTGTTTGGCGTTTAGATAGAATTTCAAGAAGTAATACAGATTATCACGGGATATTAAAGCCGTTGTTTGTCAAAAATGATATTCAACTTCTTATTGCAACAGAGGCCAATGTAGATACCTTAGAGGGTGATTTGATGCGAAACATTGGGATAAATTTTGCAGAGTACGAGAGAAAAGTAATTGCTGCAAGAACAGTTGCTGCACTAAAACAAAAAGCAGAGCAAGGTGATTATCCAAGTCTTGCTCCAATAGGTTACCTTAACGTTACAAACCCTAATGGTTCAAAAGCGATTGTTATTGATGAAAATAGAGCCATATATGTAAGGCGCGCATTTGAATTGTACGACAGTGGGCTTTATTCGCTAAACACTTTAACTAAAAAATTGCAAGAAGATGGGTTTAAAAACCAAAATGGCAAAGCAATACCTTGTAGTACTGTGGAGTATATGCTCAAAAACATATTCTACACTGGATCTTATAAGTATATGAATAAGATCTATGATAATGGTAAGCATAAAGCCATCATTAGTAAAGCTTTATTTTACAGGGTTCAGGATAGGTTACGAGACCCTAATAAATCAAAGAAACATAACTTGGAATTTGCTTATACAGGTTTAATGCACTGTGGGCATTGCGGTTGTCAAATTACAGCAGAAAACAAAAGAGACAGACAAGGTAATTACAGGTACGTTTATTACCATTGTACGGGCTATAAAGGTGGTACTTGTAAGCAAGACTATATTAATGAAGAAAAGGTTGATAGAGCCTTTGCAGAGGTGCTTAAATTGATTGTAATCCCTAAAGAGATGCGAGATACTATCGCAGATGATTTAAGGGAAGAACATCTAAAGAAACTTGGCTACACAAAAGAGGTGAAAGCAACGCTTAAAAGACAGATCGAGCAGTTAGAAAATCGTATTGAGAACTCGATTGAATTAAAACTTGATGGGAATATAAGCCATGAGGATTGGGTAAGGTTTAATAAAAAATGGCAAGATGAAAAAGAAAGATTTTTGATACAGCTTCAGACAATTAACGACTTGGAAAAACAGTTTTATGATGATACAGGGATTATGCTTGGTTTCTTGGATAACATACATGATTTATTTATCCGTGGGACAATGCATCAGCGTAAGAAAATAATTAATATAATTGCCGAAGCAATTCTTTACAAAGACAAGCATTTTGACATAAAATTACGACCGTTTTTCCAAGATTTAGTAAAAAATCAACTCGAATTAGTAAAAAAAAACTCTAAATATCGAAACGTGAAAACGACTGTCCTACCTGGGGTTGAAACCACTTATGCAAACTTTGCATTAAAAAACTCCCCAGGTTGGACTCGAACCAACAACCTACCGGTTAACAGCCGGTTGCTCCGCCATTGAGCTACTGAGGATTATCTCCTGACCAACTTTCGCTGACCACTCTTTGAGTATATACTAAAAAAAATATATTGTAAAGTCTTTTTTCTTCTTTTTTTGTATTTTTTCTGAAATTCAACTATAATGCTGATTTCCACGTTGCTATTGATGCTTAATCTTTACTGGTTATCCTAAATATTGGCATGATATATCCATGCTGTCCTTAAAGATATAGATAATTTTTTGAACACATGCTATAATATTATCGTTATATATACGTAGAAGGAGGGTGTATCATGTCAAATCCTATTTTTAATAAATTTTTATCTAAAGATAAAGTCCTTGCTCCTGTTCCTGTCAAAGTAGAGGAGCAGGCTAATAAAGAAGCCCTACTTAATAGTAGATATTCCGATGAAGATGTTACTGTTGCTTCTGGGCAGATGACTGTTGTTGGTGCTATTAACAAAACTTTAATCCTATTTTCTTGTTTGTTTTTGGCTGCCGCTTTTACTTGGGGTAATTTGATGGCTGGATTCGTTGATCGAGCTCAAATGCTTACCGTTGGTGGTGCTATTGTTGGTTTTGTGCTAGCCATGATTATTATTTTTATTAAAAATAAAACTTTCTATAAATTTTTAACTCCTGTATATGCCATCGCAGAAGGTTGTTTTATTGGCGGGATATCAGCATTCTTTGAATCTGCTATTGCTGGGCTTGTCGCTCAAGCTGTTATTGCTACTTTTGTTACTATATTAACCATGCTTGCCCTTTTCCGTACTGGCGTAATTCGTGCTACGGAAAAATTTCGCTCAACTTTGTTCACTGCAACACTTTCTATTGGTGCAATTTACTTAATTCAATTTATTGCATCTGTTTTCTTCGGGCGTTCAATACCGCAAATATTTACTGCTAGCCCTATCGGTATCGGGTTTAGCTTGTTGGTTGTTGGTATTGCATCGTTGAATTTGATTAATGATTTTGATTTTATTCAAAAAGGCGAAGAATACATGCTTGAAAAAGAATATGAGTGGTACGGGGCTTTTGGCTTAATGGTAACTATTGTTTGGTTATATATAGAAATTCTTCACCTGTTAGCAAAAATTGCTGCAAGTAGAGATTAATCAAAAGCTTTTGTGATTACTGAAAATAACCCTTTGAAACTAATTATCAAAGGGTTATTTTTTATTTTATTGCTTATAATATTTAAACCAATTCTCCGTAGATTTTGCCTTGTTCGTATTTTGTGATTTTAACGTTAGCCAAAGTGTTGAAAAGCTTTTCATCTTTTGAATTGATTATGACAGTTAAGTAATTCCGTGTTACACCTTTTAGAAAACCTGTTTTTTTATCTAGGCGTTTTTCAATTAGGACTTCTCGAATTTGTCCGATATTGTTGCTAATGAATTCTTCGTGTTTCCTGTGAGAAATCGCTTTTATTATGTTAGCTCGTTGTTCTTTTGTTTTTTCGTCAACTTGTTCTGTAGAATTTGCGCCAACTGTACCTTCTCTGATTGAATAAGGGAACGTGTGAATTTGGGTTAAACCTGATTTTTCAAGGTTTTCTTTTGTTATTTGAAAATCATTTTCTGATTCTCCTGCAAAACCCACAATTATATCGCTTCCTAAAAATGGCATGTCGAAAGTTTTATTTATTTCATTTATTTGTTCAAGATAATATTCTACAGTGTAAAATCTGTTCATTGAACGTAGTGTTTTATTGCATGCTGATTGCAGTGACAAGTGAAAATGCGGGCAGAATTTTTTTGAATGTTTTAAAAATTCAAGCATTTCCTTTGAAATCTCTAGCGGATTCAGTGAGCCTAATCTGTATCGTTCGATAGTAGTTTTTGATTCTACTTCTTTTAATAAGTCTAAAAGTTCTAGTCCTAAATCTTTGCCCCATTGACCGATGTGGATTCCTGTGAAGACTACCTCTTTGAAACCGTGTTTTGAAAAATTGTTTATTTGTTCGATTATGAAATCGATATCTGCGCTTCTGCTTTTTCCTCTTGCGAAAGGTATAATACAGTATGCACAGCGATTATCGCATCCGTCTTGGATTTTTAAGCTAGCTCTAGTTTTGGTTGTGTCTTCAAGGGTTTGCTTGTTGAATTGAGATAATGTCATAATATCTGCAACTATACAAGGTTGATTGTCTGATTGAAGTGTGTTTAATATCTCAAACATCTTTAGCTTTTCATCGTTGCCGATTACAATATCTATAAAATCTTTTTGTAGCAAGTTTTCTTTCTCAACTTGCGCAATACATCCTGTTAAAATTGTTTTGATATTTTTATTTTTGTGTTTTGCATTTCTCAATAAATAAAAAGCTTCGTTGTCGCTTTTGTGAGTTACTGTGCAAGAGTTAAGTATAAAAATATCAGCGTCATCAAGTGTTTTAACTTCTTCAAGTCCGTTTTTTATAAGATTTTCTTTTATGATAGAGCTTTCAAATTGGTTTGATTTACAGCCCATTGTGTGAATGTAAAATTTCTTCATTTCTTTATAGTATGAAAAAATAAATGTAATGTAAATAAAATTTAATAAATGTTACTTTTATAGCAAAAAAATTTACTTTTGGGTTTTAAAATTGTATAATAAAATTGTAAAATAAGTGAAAGGTGTGTGTATATGAAAGTTCAGTCATTTGACAATCAAAGCTTTCAAGCCCGTAAAGATAGAAACTACGGAGCTTATAATCCCCGTAAAAACCCCAGAGCGAATGTTGATGCAATTATTTCTTTAGATGATAATGCAGTAAAACAAATTGCTTATGCAAAGACATTGGCTACAGTAGAAGATGATAAACATCGCAAAATTACAAAAGCAATGTTTTGGTCAATTCCGGCAGTGGCTGGATTAGCTACAGCTATTTTGAATCCTGCAAAAGCGTCTTTGTTAGGTAAAGAGCTTACTGGTGTTGCTGCAAGACTTACTAATGGCGCAAAATCAGGTGCTGCTTGGGGCGTATTGTTAGGCTTGGCTAGTGCCGTTAATGGCTCTTTAGAATATGCTGAAAAGAAATCTCCTTCAGTAAGAAAATTCACTAGAGAAAATCCAATTACAACATTTATAGGTCAGATGGCAGCGTTTATTGGAACAGTTGCTTTAGGTGGTAAATATTTGCCAAAAGCTGCAGAAGCTTTAGCTAAACATATTAAGCCATCAACAATTAATAAAGCTGCTGACAAAATTGCAAAAGGTGCAGATAAATTAAATAATGCTAAATTCACTAAAAAGGTAGTTAAATATGCTAACAAAATAGCTGATAGCAAATGGTTTGATCCGCTTAAGGGTTTCTCTAAGACCGCTTTAAGTTGGGCACCATCAGTATTGTTATGGGGCGGAGTTCTTCATTCTATCAACCATAACAATGTTAAAGAACGAGAATTTGTTAAAAATTACTCTGAAATCAAGGATTTCCAATCTCAATTAGCTCAAGCTAGAATAAGAGAGTTAACTGTGCGTGAAGGTTTATTGAATACAAAAGTTCAGGCTCATCAAGCGTAGTAAGTGTTAAAATATAAAAAAGCAGATCTTTACTGGTCTGCTTTTTTAGTTAAAGGTTAATATGATTTATCCGATATAAAAAATGTTCATTTTAGTTTGTTACAAAATTATTAGGGTCAATTTTCCCTTCTTTAAGCATTTTTTCAAATTTATCTTCAGAAATATATAGACTCTCAAGTCCTATATCATTAGAGTTATTGTTGTTATCAAAACTTTGTACTTTACCTATTTTAGGATTATGTTCCCAAATAGTATATACGTCATTGTCTCGTTTAATTGTATCATTTGAATCTTTTGATAGAATTTTTCCAGTTTTTTGTGAACCAATTTGATTATGAATATTTACATTTGCGGCTTTTCCATCTTCTAATTCCAAGGTATAATTATTGCAGGCGCTTAAATCAAAGTTTGCACCTTGTTGGAAGATGTGCATACCGTTTACGCCTTCCATTCGGACTGCGCCGTGTCCGTTTTCAGTGTTCCTACCAAACATAATCTGACCACCGGCATTTTCATCTAAAAATAATGATGTACCATCTTTTAGTGTCACATGAAATTTTGTTTTATAACCATCACTTAAAGGTTGATAATGTTTTACATCACTAGCATAAAATGTTGTTGTTCCTATTTTTAATGTTTCATTACCCATAGCAATACTGTCCTCGTAATAATATATATTTATATCAAGTTTTTTTATGCCCTATATGTGCGTAGTTTTCACGAAAGTTTTACAAAAGTTTAATATTTGTATTTTGAAATTTTAAAAATAAAAAACCCTCTGAATTAACAGAGGGTTTTTATTTTTTCAGAAGGCTGGCTTATTTAATTAATTCGCCAACTGCTTTGAATACTGCCATACGTTTAGCTGCATCTTCTTCAGCTTGAGCGTATAGTTCCTCAGCTGCTTCTGGGTTAGTTTTAGCCAATGATTTGTATCTGCCTTCAGATTTAATGAACTCTTGGAAGCTTCCTTTTGGATCTTTAGCATCCCAAGTGAATGGTTGTTCGTTAGCAGGGTTGTATCTGTAAAGTGGGAAGTAACCAGCTTCTACAGCACGTTTTTGTTCTGTTTGAGTTTTGCTCATGTCGATACCGTGAGCGATACAAGGTGCATAAGCGAAGATGATTGATGGTCCATCGTAAGCTTCAGCTTCTTGGAATGCTTTAAGAGTTTGAACTCTGTCTGCACCTAAAGCAACTGATGCTACATATACGTAACCATAAGACATACTCATCAAGCCCATGTTTTTCTTGTAAGTTTTCTTACCACCAGTAGCGAATTTAGCAACTGCACCAGTAGGTGTTGATTTAGAAGCTTGACCACCTGTGTTAGAGTAAACTTCGGTATCAAGTACAAGGATATTTACGTTTTTGTTTTGAGCAAGAACGTGGTCAATACCGCCGTAACCGATATCGTTAGCCCAACCGTCACCACCGATAATCCAGATTGATTTATCTGTGAAGTAGTCTTGAAGTTCTCTAACTTTTGCAAGGTCTGCGCAATCAACATCTGCGTATTTAGCAAGAACTTTTTTAGCTGCTTCTTGAGCTGCAACTGCTTCTTCTGTTTTAGAATTATCGAAGTGTGCCATTGCTGCTTCTAAAGCTGCTTTCAAGTCTGCAGGTGTTTTTTCGCATTCAAGAACTTTTTCAACATAAGATTTCAAGATGCTTCTGTTGTTATCTACAGCTAATCTCATACCGAAACCAAATTCTGCGTTGTCTTCGAATAGAGAGTTAGCCCAAGCTGGACCTCTACCGTCTTTATTAGTTGTGTAAGGAATTGTTGGGAATGTACCAGAGTAGATTGAAGAACAACCTGTTGCGTTAGCAACGATAGCATTTTCACCGAACAATTGAGAAACTAATTTAACGTATGGAGTTTCTCCACAACCTGCGCAAGCGCCAGAGAATTCGAATAATGGAGTTCTCAACATTGCACCTTTAATTGTTTTAGTTGTGTTTTTGCCCATTACGTTGTCTGGTAATTCATTGAAGAATTTTTCGTTAACAACTTCACCAGCAGCTTCTTCTTTTTCAATTGTTGACCAAGTTAAAGCTTGTTTTTCTGGGTTTTTGTTAGCAGGACATTGGTCTAAACATACGCCACAACCTGTACAATCTTTGCAGTAAACTTGAACTTTGAATTTTTCGCCGTCGCCAGGTCTTGCATCGATTGTGTTGAATGATGCTGGAGCATCTTTCAAGCTATCAGGAGTTGCAAGTTTTGTTCTGATTGCAGCATGAGGACAAGCAGATGCACAAATACCACATTGTAAGCAGTATTCTGAATTCCAGTGAGGAACTCTTGGAGCGATACCACGTTTTTCTAAACAAGCTGTGCCTGTAGGAATTACACCGTCGTTAGACATAGCTGAAACAGGGATATCGTCACCTTTTTGTCTCATTGATGGTTCAATGATTTTTTTAGCGAAATCTGAAGCATCATCAGCAATTAATTTTACTTCTTCAACACATCCTACGCCATCTAATGTTGCAGGAACTGTAACTTCTTTACAAGCGTCAACTGCTGCATCAATTAAGGCAAGGTTCATGTTAACAACATCGTCGCCCTTTTTCTTGAATGTTTTGATTGTCATTTCTTTCATTCCTTCGTAAGCTTGTTCGAATGGAATGATTCCTGAAACTTTGAAGTATGCAACCATCATAACTGTGTTTGCACCTTTGCCTCTTAAGCCAGGTTGTTCTTTAACAAGTTTTTCAGCGTCAATGTTATAGAATTTGATTTTCTTATCGATAATAGTTTTTTGCATATCTCTTGTAAGGTGTGCAAAAGCTTCTTCTCTAGAGTATGGAGAGTTCAATAAGAAAGTACCGCCTTCTTTAATACCTTTTAACAAGTCGTATCTGCCTACGTATGCGTGTGTTGAACAAGATACGAAGTCAGGAGCTGTGATTAGGTATGTAGATTTGATTTGCTTGTCACCGAATCTCAAGTGAGAAACTGTAACACCAAATGATTTTTTAGAGTCATAAGCAAAGTATGCTTGAGCATCTTTGTTTGTGTATTGACCAATGATTTTGATTGAGTTTTTGTTAGCACCAACAGTACCGTCTGAACCCAAGCCCCAGAACATACAGTTTGTAGTACCTTCTGGTTCAGTAACGATGTGTTCTGTAACTTTTAGAGAACGATTTGTTACGTCATCTTCAATACCAACTGTGAAGTCGTGGAAACCATTGTTTTCAGAGTGTTTGTAAACTGCGTAAACCATTGATGGAGTGAATTCTTTTGAAGACAAACCATAACGTCCGCCAATAACTCTGATTTCTTTATTATCAAGAGCTGCAACAACATCCAAGTATAGAGGATCGCCGATAGCACCTGGTTCTTTAGTTCTATCAAGAACTGCAATTCTCTTAACTGATTTTGGAAGAGCTTCGTTGAATCTCTTAACGTCGAATGGTCTGTAAAGTCTAACTTTAACCAAACCGTATTTAGTACCTTTTTTAGCGTTCAAGTATTCGATTGTTTCTTCGATAGTTTCACAACCTGAACCGATAGCTACTATTATGTCAGTTGCGTCTGGAGCACCAACATAATCGAATGGATGATATTGTCTGCCTGTAACTTTAGCAACTTTGTCCATGTATTCTTGAACGATATCTGGAACTGCATCGTAGTATTTGTTAACTGTTTCACGTCCTTGGAAGTATACGTCAGTGTTTTGTGCACCAACTTTACAAATAGGAGCTTCTGGACGTAATGCTCTTGCTCTGAATTCTTCGATGTATTTTGGTTCAACTAATTTTGCAATATCTTCGTAAGAAATTTCTTCGATTTTGTGAATTTCGTGAGAAGTTCTGAAACCATCAAAGAATTGCAAGAATGGAACTTTTGCTTTGTATGTTGCCAAGTGTGCAACTAAAGCCATATCCATTTCTTCTTGAACAGAGTTAGCTGCTAACATAGCGTAACCTGTGTTACGGCAACCCATAACGTCTGTGTGGTCACCGAAGATTGCCAATGATTGAGCTGCCAATGCACGAGCTGATACGTGAATTACGTGAGGGAGCATTTCCCCTGCTGCTTTGTGCATTACAGGAATCATTAGTAATAAACCTTGTGAAGCTGTATATGTTGAAGTTAAAGAACCTGCTGCTAATGAACCGTGTACAGCACCTGCTGCACCTGCTTCTGATTGCATTTCTGCTACTCTAACTTCTTTTCCCCAGATATTTTTCTTACCTTGAGAAGCCCACTCATCAATCCATTCACCCATTGTTGATGAAGGAGTGATAGGATAAATCGCTGAAACTTCACTTAATGCATAAGCAACGTGAGCTGCAGCGTAGTTACCATCAACTGTAATAGTTTTTCCTGGCATAATTAACTAACCTCCTTATTTATGCTATTACTTAATGTAATTTACCCCTACATGATAATACAAACATAATATTTAGCCCATTTTTTATGGTGTTTACTATGTAAATTATTGTTAAGTTTACTGCTACTTTTGTCGAATTTGAGTAAAATTTTTTTATTCACGAAAGTTAAGTGTTTAGATAGTAAAAATAGGTTGTTAAATCATGATTTTAGGAATTACCCCAAATATTAAAACTCATAAAACTAGTATGCCTAAATGTAGTAATAACGTGGCTTCTCCTTTGAATAAAAGATGTTTGACTGCTGATACGGTGAGTTTTACAGGAAATAAAGGCAAGCTCGTTGGTAAGGCAACTAATACTTTTGAAGATTTGTTCAAAGATTATTATGAGGAAGTTCTTCCGCAAAGAGAGATTATGGGGCGTAGATTTGTTAATGCTCTAAAATCAGTGGCAGAAGAGTTAAAAGAATTTGGGTTTGAATTCCCTAAAGCAATCGAAGATAAGGCTGTAAAAGGTCAAGAAGCTTACATTGATAAGTGGCGTCGTAGTGGTTCTAGGCCTATGGATTCTGTACGCTCGACTTTGTATAATAAAAATTTGTATGATTTGAATTTGATATTAACAAAACTTTTGCCAGCAATGGAAGATAATGGATATAAGTTGTTGCTAGTACCAGAAGAACGTACAGGTAGAAGAGTTAAAAATTGGATGTTGGATTTAGATTTTAGACTAAAAGATATTGCCCCTGAAATGATAGCTAAATTGCCTCCTGAAATCCAAAAATGTATTAGTAAACCTCAAAAATCAGGATATGAAGATATTCAGATGCGATTTGTTGATACAACTCTTAAGCCAAAAGATAGAATTCCTCAAGAATTGATTATTCTTTTTGGTGAAAATTATTCAAAAGCAAAAAATGATGAGCATTATTATGTTTATGAAATCACAAGGGACTTGAAAGATAAATTGAGTGTTTCTCAAATAGAGAGTCCACAAATGCATTCTCATGAAAAAAGGATTCAAGATAATATCAAAATCTTAAGAGATTTGTTAAATAATACAATTTCAAAACCCTTGTATATCAATGCTAAAGCTCAAGATTTTTATGGGGAAGAACCAACTCTTCCTGTCGGATTAAGTAAAGCGCAAGTATCAGCTTTAACTGGGTTGATGGAAGGTATTAGAAGCCGAATTGTTTTGTATTATAAGGCTGAATTAGATAAGCTTAAGAATGCTAGTCTTGTTGAAGAAGTTGAAAAACTTCTCTCTACAGCGCAAAAATCTTCAGAAAAAACTGATAAAACAGTGTCCATATCTGAAGTTTTAGAATCAAATGAACAGCTAATCGAGAATTTGAAAAAACAACGCAATGAAGATTTGAAAATCGTTAAAGACGCTCAAAAACGTTTGATGGAAACAATCGAAAAGTTTGGTGAAAAAGATTAAACTTTGATTATTGCAACGTTTTCTATGTGGTAGGTGTGGCAAAACATGTCAAAAGGTTGTATTGATTCAACTTTAGCTCCTTTTTCTGTAAGGAGTTTTAAATCTCTTGCCAATGTTGCAGGGTTGCAGCTTACGTAAATAATATGGCCTTTTGTTAGCCTAAAGACTTCGTCAATAGATTCTTTAGTACAACCTTTTCTTGGTGGGTCAATTATAGAAACATCAAAGAATCGCTTTTCTTTTTTGAAAAATTCTCCAGCGTCTTGGTTGTGGATTTCTAGATTTTTAATTTTATTAATTTTTGCGGTTTCAATTGCTCGTTGTGTTGAATCGTAATTTTCTTCTACAGAAACTACTTTTTCAGAAACTTCAGCGACACAGATTCCAAAGGTAGATATACCTGCGTATGCGTCTAAAACAATAGGCTTTTCGTAATTTGCTTTGATGTAATCTTTTACATATCTAAAAATATTTTCTGCACTTTTGGGGTTTACTTGGAAAAATGTGTTAGCGCTAATCTTAAAAGTTTTGTTTAATAAATCTTCTTCAATATATTCTTGTCCAATAATACATTCTGTTTTTTTGCCTAAAATGACATTTGTTTTTTTAGAGTTGAAGTTTACACAAACCCCCGCAACTTCCTTGAATTCATCGTGTATAGCTTTTGCAAATTTGTCTAATCTGTCAAACGTTTTGGTTGCGTTAACAACTAACGTGACTAATTGTTTGCCGTTTTTTACAGATGAACGAATTACGACGTGCCTTAAATCTCCTGAATGCTTCTTCTCATTAAAACCAGAAATTCCGTAGTCGCTAGCATGTTCTCTTATAAAATCAATGATTCTGTCGCAGATTTCAGGTTGGATTGGACAGTGCTTTATGTTTACTATCTCGTGGGTTTGAGGCTTGTAATATCCTGCCAAAATTCGTTTTGAAACTTTTGTTTCTGATATTGGATATTGAATTTTGTGTCTGTAATTCTTTGTGTCTGGGCTTGATATTGGTTTCGGTATTTCAATTTCTAATCCAGCAATTGTGCGGATAGCATCCTCTACAATCTGACGCTTAAGCTCTAATTGATACTCGTAATCTATGAATTGTAACTGGCATGCTCCACATACTTTTTGCATTGCACAAAATGGCTCAACCCTATGTGTAGATGGTGTTATAACTTCTATAGTCTTTGCATTGGCAAAGTTTTTGTTTGCCTTTGTTATCTTGGCATTAACCGTATCCCCTGGACATGCTCCTTCTACAAAAATTACATATCCGTCAACTTTTGCAATCCCATATCCGAGGTTTGAAAATTTCTCTATATTTACTGTTATAATGTCGTTTTCGTGCATAATTTTATATTATCATGAATAAATTTAAAAAAGTTGTTGACATAAAAAATTTTTTTGATACGATAATAAATGTCGAAAGGGTTAGCCCCTTGAAACAAACCCCGAAGAGGTGGGCGTTTAGCTCAGTTGGTAGAGCGTCTCCCTTACAAGGAGAGGGTCAGAAGTTCGAGTCTTCTAACGCCCAAATAAAAGGAATGACGAAAGTCGTTCCTTTTTTTGTTGTGTTATATTTATATTAAAAATATAAATACTATATAAATGCATTAAATTATGAATAACTTATTGTTGTTGGGTTTCACTCAACCTACTTACTCTCTACCATTTGATTTAGATTTTTTGTATTCTTCAAAGCGTTTTTTTAATTCTTCGGGAGCATCATCAGATAAATGCCAATTAAAAGGTTCATTTATAAAATATGGACTATCAAAAAGCCATTTCATAGTTTCATAATTAATTGCCATACACACATTATACCCTATTTTAAAAATATTTAAACCCTTTTATTAATTTATTAATGTTGCCGTAATTGCCCGTTTTGCAACCTGTCATACTGCTTGTATGTTGCTAGTTTTGTAGGTTGGGTGCAACCCAATTAAACAAATTGATAAAGCATAGTTATTACAAAATTATTTTACTCTATGAATTTTTCTTCTTGCCAAACTTTTCGGGCCTTGTCATAGTTGCTATATTCCCATTTTAAAATTCTGCCGTCATCTGTTTCTATTGTTCGACTTGCTTCTATTGGGTATGGGTTGCCGTTCGGGTCTTTTTCTGTACCCATTACAACTTGATGCTCTTGCTTCCAATCTATAAAGTTTGAACTAATTGTTGTTTTATTGCCGTCTTGTGTCGTTCCTGTTATGTCTTCGTTTATTACAAAACCTGCGTTTAGCGGGATTCCGTCATATCCTGGTGAAGATTTTCCTGTATTTGAGTTTATTTCATAACGTTTGCCAAATTCATCTAAATGAGCTTCTTTATCCTCAAAAAGTGTTTTCTCTGTTATTGATTCGGTAACCTCAATTGCATAGCTTTCTACATCAACTTCTTCTCTTTGAGAACTTAAATTATCTCCGTTTATGTAATGAGCAGCTTCGTGTATTAAATTTTTTAATGCAATATCTGGGTCTAGGTTTTCGGTTTCTTTTGCATTAAATACTATTCTGTTTTCGTCTGGATATGTTACTGCAACATAATCACCATCTTTTGATGTTGTTGTGTTGTTTACAAGTTTGTCTATCTCCTGCGCTATTTGTTGAATTCTATTATCTTCAGGATGTTTTTTTGCATATTCAATTATTTTAGTTTTTGCTTCTTCTACGTTTTGCAAAATTACTTTTTCGCTGTTGTTTAGCTTATTGTCAGATTTTGTTTCTGATTGTTTGTTTTGAATGTTTTTGTTCTTTTCGGCATCTTTGAGTTGTTCAGTATAATTTTCCCCAAAAAGTTTTGATGCGCTTTTGTAGAACTTTTTGGCTACTGATGTAATGACATCTTTAAGAGTGTTATTAGCATCAAGGATTTCAGAACTATCTAGTTTGAAATTACCGTTTTTGTCCAGTTTTTTGAAAATGCTAGCGGAAATGTCGTCATTACCGAAATCTCTACAGTTTTCTGTTAGCAAATTTTGGTAATGAGCTTGCATATTATTGATTATTTCTGCTTTGTTTGGTTGATTTGGTCTGTTTATACCCATTTCCTACTCCATTAACCGAAAGTTTTAAAAGAAGATTCGGTATTCTTTTCAATAACTTTTTTAACTGCATCTATTTCTGTTTGAATAGCGTTGTGTTCTGTGTCTAGTTGTTTCAAACGTAATTCCAAGTTTTTGTCTTGAACTTGTGTAATTTCAATTTTTGAATTGATTTCTTGAACAGCTTGTTCGTACAAATATTTTTCGTGTTCGTATTTGTTCATTGCATCGTTATATGCATCGTTGTCGGTAAGGGTATTTGTTGTTAGTGCATAAGTTGTACTATTTCCATAAATATCAAATGTTGTAATGCTTATATAACGTCCAGATGTATCTCTTTCCATTACTGATTTTACGTTTTTAACTTCACGGTTAACTTCTTTTTTGCCAATAGTGAAACGTTTGATTGAAGTGTAGATATTGCCGTTTTCAGTTTTTTCACCTGTTGCTAAATGATTTCCGTTATAAAATACAGGGTCAAAACCGTTGCCTGTTGCGTTTGGGATGTAGCGAATATACCAGCCACCGTTTTCTGGAATGCCGTATTCGTTTTCTAACATAGTTGCCCATTCGATTTCGCTTGTTTTTTGTTTTTCAAGTTCTTCTGAACTTAAGCTTTTTAGGTATGGGTCGTTTCCGTCATAGAATAGAGCTTCTTCTACTGTGTAGATGTCGTTATAATCGTTGCTATTAAGCCAAATGTCTCTATATTCGTCGTATTGTGTTTGCCAAATTTCGTGATCTCTTTTGTATAGACTGTCTGGACTTAATGATTTAAGTTCTTCCCATAATGCTTCCCAACGTGGAAACATATTTTCTTCAGTAATTTGGTTGTGGTCGTAGTTTGTAGTTGAAATTGTGTAGTTTTCTGTTTGTGGGTCGTAAGAAGTGTTGTTGTATTGGTGATCGCTTAAATATAGGATTGTATCAACATAAAGGTCTACAATCTTTTGATAAACGTCTGGATAAACTTCTTGTAATTTTTCTTTGAATAATAATATTTCACTTCCGTTAGCGGCAGAACCCCAACCAGGCTCAGTTAATGATGCTTCTGTAGTAGGGCTAGTTTTAGTTATTGTTACACCAGAAGATGAAGTGATGCTTCTTTCGCTATTACCCCAAACTAAATGGCACAAGTTATGTTCCATATGCCCCATACCGTATGCGTTATTTATATCAACGCCTGCGTAGCATTGTGTTGAGGCATAGTTAAGTGCCATTCCTTGTAAGTCGTAATCTGCACGTTGTGGTTCTTTGCCTATGATTGATGTAATAATATCATAGGTAGGTTGGATAAGTGTGATTTTTTCGCCATTAGCATTAATGTAAGAGTTTTCGTTGTCTAGTCTAAAATTTTGTCCTTGAATGTTTGTTGCAACGTTATCACGTGCAAATTCGCCAATAGCTTTGATTTCGTTTGCGCCAATTCTGTAAATGTTGCCGTTTGCGCCTACACCAACATTGTTTTGAGAGTTAACTATAAGGTCTTCGCCTGCTGATACGATAGAAAAATCTTGTTGAAAATTGCTTAAATAACTAGCAATATAGCTACCGTCAGCTTGTGCTATTAATGATGTAATTGTATTTGTTAATGCTCCGTCTTCAAATGTATAAACAATTTTTGTAAAATCTTGGATAGATGGAGGTACTGGAACTGTCATACCTAGCATATCGTTGTAATAATTTGCAGACTGGTTTGATAAAGCAGTTCTTTGCTGATTTATCTGTTGTCCCTCGTATTCAACGTTATTTTTTCTCGCAGTTAGACCTAAAAATCTAGCTTGAGATGCTGCCATTCCCATGACAAATTCCTTTCGTTGTTTCCCTCACTTTTCCTTTACGGTATTTTGTGATTAAATCTTTAATTTGGCTTAATAAAACTTAATAATATTCAGAGTTTGAAACTTTTTTTAGGTATTAGCGTCTTTAAAATTGGATAGTTTATTGAGGAGAGGGCTATTAATGGGTTTAAGTATGAAATTAAATAATAGTAGTGTTGATTTGTTCAAGGATTTGCAAACTAATTATTTGCAATCAGACATTGTATATTGTGACGATGAAAATATTGAGTTAGAACCTAAAACTTTTAATGCGATTGCTAATGAAGATGATTTGTTGCAAATGTATTTAAAAGATATTGGGAAAATTAGTTTGTTATCTTCAAAGGAAGAAAAATCTTTAGGCAAGCAAATTAAGGAAGGAAAAGCAACGCAAGCTCAAATTGCAAAGCGAAAACTTGTGCAGGCAAATTTACGTCTTGTTGTAAGTATTGCTAAAAAGTATATTGGGCAAGGTGTTTTGTTTATGGATTTGGTGCAGGAAGGCTCTTTGGGATTAATTAAAGCTGCTGAAAAATTTGATTATTCTAAAAATTTTAAGTTTTCAACTTATGCAACTTGGTGGATAAAACAGACTATTATGCGAGCTATTTCTAATAATTCAAGGACTATTCGGATACCAGTCCATATGGCTGATAAAATTCGCAAATACAAAAAAATATTTACGATTTTGTCTTTTGAACTGGGGAGAGAGCCTACAGATAGTGAAGTAGCTTTGAAAATGGGTATACCTTTGAAAAAGTTGGTTGCTATTAAAAAATCAATTATAAAAGAACCAATTAGTTTGGAAACTCCAGTTACGGATGATTTGAGTGTTGGCGATTATGTGCAGGATAAGTTGTACAAATTGCCAGAAGAACAAATAAAAACTTCAACTTTGAGAGGTTCTATTAATCATTTGTTATCGACATTGACAGAAAGGGAGAAAAAGATTATAAATTGTCGATTTGGTATAAATGGTTATACTCCTATGACGTTAGAAAAACTGGGGCAAGAACTGGGCTATTCAAAAGAGAGAATTAGGCAATTAGAGGACATTGCATTAGCAAAAATTAGAGCAAAAGAGGAGTTGAGGCATTTTAAAGATTTTATTGAGGATTAGTTGGTCAGGGAGGTGATAAAAAAGAGCGGACATTTTGTCCGCTCTTGTGTGTTGTATTAATTAAGATTGTTTTTTAATACTGGTTGAGCTTCCTTGTTGCTACAAAGCGTTACGAGTAAGTTGTTCACCATTTTAGCTTTTTCAACTTCATCGAGTTTAACGACATTGTTTTCGTTCAAACGATTAAGCGCCATTTCAACCATTCCAACAGCACCGTCAACAATTGCTTTTTTAGCATCAATTACCGCAGCGGCTTGTTGTCTTTGAAGCATTGCTACTGCGATTTCTGGAGCGTATGCAAGGTGAGTGATTTTTGCATCAACTACGTTAATACCAGCAACTCTTACGTTTCGTTGAATTTCAGTTTTAAGTTTGTGCGAAATTTCAGCGCTATCGCCTCTTAATGATTGTACTCCAGAGTCTTCTGGCGCATCGTAAGGGTACATTCTAACGATGTTTCTCAAGGCAGAATCACTTTGTGCTGCGATAAATGTTTTGTAATTTTCAACATTAAATATCGCTTTTGCAGTATCTTGAACTTCCCAAATTACGATGATGCCTACTTCTATAGGATTTCCTAGTTCGTCGTTGATTTTTTGTTTGCCTGTGTCTAGAGTCATTGCTTTCAATGATATGGGAATAAATGGTGTTACACTCTGCGCAAATGGGTTAACCCAATGAAAACCAGCACCTCTTAATGTACCGATGTATTTGCCAAAAACTGTTAATACCATTGCTTCTTGAGGTTTTATTACTTTAAAGCCCATAAGTGATAATATAAATATTGGTATTAAAATAACTAGTATTGGTGAAAATGCTACTGATGCAACAAATCCTATTAAGCCAAAAAATAATAACAAAAATAAAACTACAAAACCGTTAAAAGAAATTACGCGTCTTTCTCTTTCTTTGCTTTGGATTTCTATTTCTTGATTAATAATAGCTTGTTTCTCTTTTAGGTCAGGGTCGCAATATTTGTCCAAAAAAGTTATATTATCTGTTATTTGTGGATATTGTTTCATAAATAGGCTGAAATATTTTGAAAGTTCGCCATTATCAAACCATATTCCATTACAAGTTTTACAAACATCGACAACGGTACCATTGAAGTAAATTTTGTCCATTGCTTGTCCACATTGAGGGCAAGTTTTTGGTGGTTCTTTATGTTTAATTGGTTCCATATCAACAGGGTTTACGATATCTGTTTTTAATTCAATTTGCTCTGCAATTTTTTGTAGGTATGGAAATTTAATCCACATACCTTTACAAGATTTGCAATATGGAATATTTGCACTCTTGATTTTTAAGATCTCTAATTCTGTATTACATTTTACACAATTCATATAACCTCCTTATTTAAGTTTCTATTAATGATTTTGCGAATTCTATTGATTGTTCATTAATTTCTCCACCAGCAAGTTCAGCTAGAGCTTTAATTTTGTTGTCTCCAGTTAATACATAAACATCAACTTTTGTTTCGTCAGCTTGAGATTTTCTAACATAAAAATGTTTATTTGATTTTGAGGCTATAATTGCTTGGTGAGTAATCAAAATAATTTGATGGTATTTTGAAAGCTCAAGTATTTCTTCTGCAACGCTTTGGGATGCTTTCCCTGAAATACCAGTGTCGATTTCGTCAAATATGACAGTATCAATATCATCTGTTTGAGCAAAAATTGATTTTATTGCCAGCATAACTCTAGAAATTTCTCCGCCTGATGCTACTTTTGCTAATGGTTTCAAATCTTCCGAAACGTTTGTTGATATCAAAAATTCAACATCATCAGCCCCATCTGCTGACAAATCTTTTTCTTTTATCGATATTTCAAATCTTGCTTTTGGTAATTCTAATTTAGTTAGGCGTTCAGCAATGTATACGGATAATACATTTGCATAATTTTTTCTGTGTTCGCTTATTTCTGAAGCCTTTTGGATTAATGTTTTTTCAGTATTTAGAATTTGGGCTTCTAGTTCTTCAATGTTTTTGGTTGAAAATTCTATATTAGAAAGTTCGTTTGAAAGTTTTTCAAACGTTTCAAGAACAGAAGCTAGAGTTCCACCATATTTTCTTTTTAGTTTGTCTAATAAAAATAATCTTTCTTGAATCTCGTTAAGGCGCTCTGTATCATTGTCTAAATTCTGGCTGTAATTTCTTAAATCACTTGATAATTCTCTTAAATTTTCAATACTTTCGATTAAGCTTTGTTCCAAATCTTCTAGTTTGTTATCAAACGATGCTGCTTTTGACACGTTTTGTTTTATTTTGCCTAAAGCTTCTAATATTGACCCGTCATCACCATTGATAGCCCAATATGATGAACCCGTGAGCTCTTTAAGCTTTTCTGCGTTTTCTAAAACTTCCAATTCTTGTTCTAGTTCTTCATCTTCTGTTTCTGATTTGATTTCTGCTGTTTCAATTTCGTTTACTTGAAATTTTAAAAATTCAATTTGAGATTCTGTTGCGTCTGCAGAATTTTTAGCTTTTTCAAGTTTGGTTTTTAGAGCTGTGTATTCGCTAAACAAGTTCTTGTAATCTTCCAACTTTGTACCATAAACATCTTTGGCGTAAGTGTCTAAAAGCGTAATATGGTATTTAGGTTGAAGAAATGAGTATGTTTGATGTTGCGAATGAATGTCCAAAAATAATGAACGTAAATTTCTTACGAAATCTTGATTAACTAGAGTGCCGTTTACTCTTGTTCTGACTGCATTAGGGGTGATTTCTTTTGATAAAACAATTTCTGTACCAAAGTCATCTATTCCATTTTCTTCAAATAATGGTTTTAGATTGTGTTTTGTGTTTTCTATTGATAATTCAATAGTTGCTTTTTCGCATCCGTTTTTAATAACTTCTTTTGAAACTCTTTGTGCAAATGCTAGGTCTATTGCGCTAATCATTATACTTTTGCCCGCACCTGTCTCACCAGTTATTACGTTTAAGCCCTCGTGAAAATTTGCGGTTAATTCATCTATTAAAATATAATCTTTTATTCGTAATTGTTTTATCATACTAATAATCTATCTCATGACTTGTGATAGCGCAATTTTTTAACTATTTTTTACAAAAAACGGAGATTGATATCTCCGCTTAAAAAAATATTTTAATATTAACCTTTTCTTATACCAAACACTTTAAATTCTCCCGGTTCAAGTTTTTGGATAGTTAATTCGCTATCGTTGCGTTTTATTTTTTTTCTAACAAAATCATTTTCTTCAAGAACGTATTCTGCCGTGATTTTGAATTCTCCAGGTAGTTGAAGCTTTTTGTTTTCAATAGGTTCACCTTCTTCTACTTCAGAATATGATTTGCCGTCTTCGTCTGTTTTCGTAACTTTTTCTGTTGGATATTTGAAGTTTGCGATTACTAAAAATGCAGATTTAACAGGCTCTTTTGATATTAGCCATGCTGCAAATCCGTCATCTTCTTGCAATATAACTTGAGCTTCTCCGTCAGTGATTACGTTATGAGATTTTACAAATCTGTCAATCGCATCAAATTTTTTGAAGAAAGCGTAATTGTTTTCTCTAGCCATTGCAACTTCTTCACCAATAACACTTTCGATTCCGTGTTTTGTAAAGCTTTCATCGCCATCAACATATAGCATTGGGCGTTGTGCAAATTTGCCACCAGGTAGGAACTTATACTTGAACCATTTGAACAAAGCGCCCTGTTCTCCTAATTGTCCTGGGTATTGGTCAATAGCACGGAACTCACCATCTTGGTTGTTGTAAGTTTTTAGGATAGCAAGTTTTTGTCCTTTTTTGTAGTTGATGTTGTAGTTTGAAAGGTTTGTATTATCATCTGCGATACATTCAGGAGTTTTTGAAGCTTGAGAGATAATGTCATTACCCCATAATAAGTCAAAGTTCATATCTTGATGGTATTCTTTCAAAAATCCGTCCCATAGCATGTATTCTGCAAGTGTTCCAAAATATGGAATTTTCTTTTTCATTGCAGTATTTAGTCTGTTCAAAACTACTCTAGGAGCTCTATAACTGATTGGCTTTCCATCTTTTTCAGAAACAGTGTCCACAATGTGGTCAATGTGGTCTACCCTAAAGCCGTCAAAGTTGTAATCTTCCTGAAGTGTTTGCATATAATCTACAAAGTATTTAATTACTTCTTCATTATATGTGCCATTTTCTAAATATGCGAAGTAATATGGAGTTTGACAATCCAAGTTTGCAAAGCAAGATACGTCTTCGCCCTTGTAGTTAAAGTGTTTGAAAATTGGATAATCTCTGCCATCACTCATTTTGTCAAAAACAGGAACTCCTGCAGAACACCAAGCTCCACCGGGAGCAGGCCATAGCCCTTCTTCAATTAGTTTTTTGATGATATCAATTTGTTTTGTAATATCGTTTTCATTAAGCTTTTTGCCGTTTTTAACTTCAAGAATTTTGGCAACAATTTCTCGCACTCTTTTGTGTAATTTCTTTTGATTGTCTTTCATTAGCATATTATCTGAAATTTCTTTTTTATAATCAGCAAGAAATTTTTCAAATGCGTTGTAAATTTTTTGATAGTGTGCTGTTATTTCTCCTGCACTTCCGTTTAAGGTTTGGATATATAAGTTTTTTACAACTTCGATATCATCGCTGTCGCAGTTTTCAATACCCATTTCTTTTAGTTTGTCTAGTAATTGTTCTGGGTTGTTTGCGATTTTGTCAGTGTGTGATTTTAATAATTTTATTAATTCCTCTATATCATACCAGCGAGCAATTTCTGGAGTAGCCAAAACCGCTTTAGAAAATCTTCCTGTTTGTGGCAGTATGTCATAAATTACAGGGTGACCTGCAAGTTGTGCAAGTGTTATAAATGTTTGGACTTGTTCTTTTGCGTCCATTCCTGTTATTTCAAAAATATTTTTATCAAAAAGTTTTTCACTTACTTCGCTACTTTTTGGAAGATAAGCGCAACCAAATTCTCTTGGGTGGAACGGAATTAAGTATATTGTTGTGTTAAATATATCATTTGCCAAGTTTCCAGTTGGCAATATAAGTAATTGGCGTAACCAATCCATAAACTTGCCAGTTTCTTTTGTCTTGTTTCCGTCTTTCAGTCCTGCAAGGTTGATAAGTTTAATGTCATGGCCCTCTTTTTTAATCCAGTCAGAGTTTTTTATTTTGTTTCTTGCAAGAGCGCTGATTTTATCGTTTTCAAATCTGAATTTGTCTTCGTTGAAAATATGGTTGTCTAACCACTTAAATTGAAGAGAGTAAAGGACTTCAGCGTCAGTGATTTCGTTTAATGCCTTTGCGTATGGGTAGTTTAAATAACCATGTGTTAACATGATTGTTCTTAATTCTTTTTTTCTTTCTTCAGAAATTTCTTCTACTTTAAAATGCTCTGATAGTTTATGGTAAATGTCGTTTATTCTTATTACTTTCGGAGGATTTTTCTTCTTTTTCCCGAATAAAAATTCTAGCATTAATACACTCCCTCAAATCTGTTTACCACAGGATTATATCACAAGCAAAAAAATGCGCAAAAAAATATTTGTTTATTTTTACTATATCACTCTAGTGGCTAATAGATTAATAAACTTAACTATTATTTAATCTAGATTGTTAAATGAAGGTAGGATAATATCAAAAGTGAGAATCGTGAATCGATTGAGGTAAAAATGGTAGAAAGTATTTCTAAAACACAATCCACAAGTGCATCTAAAGTGATTAAAGTTATTATTGTCGAAGATTTTAAATTAACAAGAGTAGGATTACGTTGTGCGTTAAATGAAAATAGTGATATTGAAGTTGTTGCTGAATCTGAAAATGCGATTGATGGTTTAAAAATGATTGAAAGCTTAATACCTGACGTTGTGTTGATGGATTTGGGTTTGCCAGGAATGAATGGTATCGAAGCAATGTTAAAAATTAGAGAATTTGCTCCTGAAATTAAAACAATTGCTTTAACATCACACGATAGAGAAGAAGAAGTTATTGCAGCATTAAGTTCAGGTGCCAGCGCATATTGCTTAAAAGATATTGATCCAACAAAATTAGCTGATGTTGTCAGAGATGTTTCAACTGGTGTTTGTTGGATTGACCCAATGGTTGCTCGATTGGCTCTTAATGCGTTCCCTAAAGTTGAAAATATTGGCTTTTTACCAAGTAAAACTCAAGCTGAGGGTCGAGTTCCTCTAACGGAAAGAGAATTTGAAGTTCTAAAACATCTTGTTACCGGTAAAAGTAATACGGAAATTGCAAAAGAATTGATTGTAAGTGTTCATACTGCAAAAGCTCACGTTTGTTCGATTCTACAAAAAATGTGCGTTAATGACCGTGTTCAGGCTGCAGTAAAAGCAGTTAAAGAAGGTATGGTATAAGTTTAAATATATTCTAATCTACTTATAAAAAATCTCCCAAATTACTGGGAGATTTTTTCTATTATTTTATTAACTTGTGCTGTTAAATTTTCGTAATCAGAATTGTTATCAATAACGAAATCCCAATCTTTTATATGGTCAAGTCCAACTTCTGTGATATCAGTTTCTCCTACAAGCTCACCTCTTTTAGAGCGGGTTTCTCTTGATGCTTCTACCCTAATTGTGATAGCGCCTGCTGATTTGAAAACTTCGTATTCGTGTTCAACTCTAACGTCTGTTACTACAATATTCCCATCTTGTTCTACGATTTTGTTTAACCAATAATCAGGGTCTTGTGCTCTGCCCCAGTTTCCAAGATTGATTAAATCTTGTCTATAAATAGGTTTGTTTTTTTCTATTTCGTCATAAGTTAATCCTTTTTCTTTCCCGTAGGTTAATTTTATGATGTCACCCATTGCACATCGTCTATATTCAGGCATCGCTTCTAGTAAAATTTTTGCTGCAGTGTCTTTTCCTGAAAATTGTTTGCCTGAAAAAATTATAATTTTATCTGCCATTTTTTCTCCTTGTTATAGGTCTGTTATTATTTACCAAAAATAATTTTTCTTAAAGTTTTTTCTATTTTGTCACAATTTTTAGTATAGTATATTCCTGAAAAAATTATTGCCAATCCAATTGCAACAATGACTAGTGGAAATATTGGTGAATCTTCAAAAATGTCGTAGGCAAGGTGTCCCAAATAACCAATAACTCCAATAGCACCCCATACCATAAATACTTTTCGTTGAACAAGTATACTTGTTACCATATATGCTATACAAAATAATGCGAATAAAAAGTAAACAGGTTCATTATCCCAACGGAATTGTCCCATTATTGAAAGTATTACGCCCCATAACATGGTAGAGCCGAATATATATAACCAACCAGAAAAATCCTCTTTGAAATTTTTGTCAAATTTGATTGCTGTTCCTAGTAGAATAAGTGCAAAGACAAAAGTCGCAAAATTCCTCATTCCCCAAGTTGGTGCGTTATGTAGTTGTCCTAAACAAATTGGTACGATATCCATTGCTAAATACCAAGTTGCATAGCATATTGGAAGAGTTAGGAATGGGAATTTTCTATACTTTAAGAACAAAATGCCAACCGCAATTGTTGCAAGTTCCATAAATATCCAACCGGCTCTTATAAAGGTGTGAAAATCTTTGTAATCGTCCATGCTTTTAGGCATAATACCTACGAGTGATTGAAAAGCCCAAACAGCTAAAGGAACTACGCTTACTGCACAAGTATACAGAAGTCCGCCAGGTGTTGTTTTGTTTTTGCGCCATAAAAAGTTTCCGATTACTGTAAATAGTAAGAAATATAAAATACATATTACCAGTAGACCGCCGTGTCCAAATGAGTCCCAAATGTTTCCCAAGTACCAACCCATTGTGCATATAATTAACATTGCGCCGAAATAATATAAGAAATTTTCTAGCGTAAATTTCTTTTTTAATTTTGTAGTTTCAGGAAAATTTTCTTGGTTTTTATTTTCGTTAAAAAGTTTAATTAATTCTTCAAATGTTTCTGCGTTAATGATACCTTTTTGTTGAGCTAATAAAAGGTCTTTTTCACTGAAATTCATAGTTCATTCCCCTCTAAATTACATTTGTTAGTATATGATATTATACACCTTTTGTAAATTTTATTTCTATAATTTTACATAAGATATGTTATTTAACTAAAAATCATTTTTAAATTAAAGCCTCCGGCGGGTCTTCCAGACGGGGATACTTTTGGTGGCAAAAGTATCCAAAACCAGTGGCACGTTTCGTTCGCTAATAATTTGTACGGCTCAACTTAAGGCTGATTAACTCGCTGGTGTGTCATTCTGAACGATGTGAAGAATCGCAAAAAAAAAGAACGCTCAAACAAAATCAGCCTTTGTTATTTGTTTCGCCTACAATTATTGCTCACTTCACTATCGCCACTTTTTATATATTTTATTATTTTAATCACTACTTAACGAAACAACAGCAAAGCGAATTTTGTTTGAACGAAGTGAGTTAATTCGCTTGGGTTGAGTTTAGTAGTGATTAAACG
>JAFYQF010000022.1 GCA_017559905.1 bacterium | reverse complement strand
GTTGTTGTAACAGAACAATACCCAAAAGGTCTTGGTGCAACCGTACCTAGCGTTGCGGATGAATTACCGGAAGATACTTCCGTTTTCGAAAAAGTTTCATTTAACGCTTTGGATGCAGATGGTGTTTTAGATAAAATTAAATCGTATTCAAAAAAGCAAATAGTTATTTGCGGTATTGAAACTCATATTTGTGTGCATCAAACTGCGGCTGCTCTTTTAAGAGAGGGGTTTGAGGTTTATGTTGCAAAAGATGCTTGTGCTAGTCGTAGCAAATATGAATTTAAACAAGGTATTGAACTTATGCAGGCGAATGGAGCAAAGATTTCTTGTATGGAAATTATTCTATTTGAATGGCTTAAAACTGCAAAAAATCCTTGCTTTAAAGAAATTCAAGCTTTGATTAAATAGATTTAATATCTTTAATAATTTGTTCTTTTAATGCGTCAAGAGAAGAAAATTTCTTTTCTTGGCGTATTAGTTTTAAAAATTCTACTTGAATGTTTTTGCCATAAATATCTCTGTCAAAATCTAAAATATGGGTTTCTAATGAGTGTTTTTGTTCACTGGAAACTGTTGGACGGGTTCCAAAGTTTGAAATCCCTCTGTAAAAATTATCATCATTTTCTATTTTTACAATTGTTGAATAAACTCCAAAAGGTATGTCCACAAGTTCTCTAGGATAGTTTATGTTTGCAGTTCGGAAACCTATTTGGCGTCCTAGTTTTTGACCTTCTATAACTGTTCCTGTAATTGTGAATTTGTAACCTAACATTGCGTTAGCGCGTTCGATATCGCCTTCGAATAAAAAATCTCGAATTGCAGTCGAACTAATCTCATGCAACCCTTCTTTTTTGGCTTGAAGTTCAAAATATTCATACCCGAATTTTTTTGAATTTTGTTCTAGAAAGTTAGAATTTCCAGACTGATTGTATCCAAAATTATGATTCCAACCTGTTGAAATTGCTGATGGTGTAAAATGATTAATCAGAACATCTTTCAAGTAATCTTGTGCGGTTAATCCTGAAATACTCTCAAAATCTAGTTCGAAAATATAATCAACGCCAAGCTGTTTTATTCTGTATTCTCTATCTTCTTTTGTTAGAATATATTTTGGGCAAAGTTTGTAGAAATAGCAACTAGGGTGGTCTGTGAAAGTTATTACTGCGGATTTTGTATTATGTTGTTTTGCAAAATCGACAGCCTTTCCTATAACCGCTTGGTGTCCTTTGTGCACTCCATCAAAGTAGCCTAGCGCTAATGATAGATTTGGTATTTTTTTTAGTTCTTTAAATATTTCCATAGGTCTATTATATTATAAAATTAAAACTTGAAGTCAGGATCTTCTTTTTGATTTTTTATCAGGTATGCTGCAATGATTGCCGTAATAGGAACGCAAGCTAAAATCGCAATACTACCAATTATTGCAGACAAAATCTCTGTAGCCACATGGTTTAAGTTGAAAAACTTTTGGAGATCAATGTTATTAGCTAATAGCACTAACGGTAATGATGCTCCTAAATATACAAGGATTAACGTGTTTGACATTGTTCCAATAACATCTCGTCCTACGTTCATGCCTGATTTGAATAATTGTACTACTCCTAGTTCGGTGTCGGTTTCATGAATTTCGTTAATTGTGCTTGCAATTGATACTGCCGTGTCCATTAATGCTCCTAGTGCTGCGATAATCATTGAAGCAGACAATATTCCTTTGAAATTTAAATCAGGTCTTATGCTGTATAAAAATATGTTTTCTTGTCCCCCAAAGCCTGTTAAATGGGCAAAGATGATTGCTAATATTGATAATACCCCTGCTAAAATTAAGCTGATTGAAGTTCCTATTATTGCTGATGTACTTTTTTGATTGAATCCGCCAACTAAATAAATAGTTATAGCTGTACTTAATACACCAACAACCACAGCTGCAATAATTGGACAAAAACCGTGTAGCGTTAGTGGTACTAATACTGCAAAAATTAATCCAACTGTTGCAATTATTGATATTAGACTATATAAACCTTTTTTCCGTCCTATAGCTATTAATAAAGCGCAGAATAATCCTGCAAATACAAATATTGCACCATCTCTTTTTATATCAGCAATATAGAAAACTAAACCTTCTCCCTCAATTTCCTCAAGGTGTAAGATTACTTTGTCGCCTTTTTTTAGAGGTATATTGTATGCAGGATTGTCAGTGATTATATTCATAATATCACGTGTTTCGTTTTTGTAATCGCCTGATAAAATTTTCACTGTAACAATTTGATTTGTATGTTGAGATTCATCTTCATCATCATAAATGTTTAGTGTTTGCAAGACTACCCCAGTTTCTGATGGCATATTTTTTTCACTATTAGCAAATGCTGATGTTGAAAGTATCAACATAGAAAATAAAAATATTAAAAATTTTTTCATATTAAATATCCCCTATTTCAAAGTGTTTTATATATTAAAATAAAGATTTTTGTTCGTTAATGTCGATGTTTCTATATCCTAAATGACTATAACAGGCAGGTGAAACTTTTCTTCCTCTTGGTGTTCTTTGTATTAAGCCAGCTTGAAGTAAAAATGGTTCGCAAACATCTTCAATTGTTCTTACATCTTCTCCTATAGCGGCAGCAATCGTTTCAATACCAACAGGTCCGCCATTATATTTTTCAATGATTAGTTTTAAAAGATTTCTGTCAGTATTGTCTAATCCGTAATTGTCAATTTTTAGAATATCCAAAGATTCATTAGCTACTGATTCCGTGATTTTTCCATCGTGTTTTACTAGCGCAAAGTCACTAACTCTTTTGACTAATCTGTTCGCAATACGAGGTGTCCCTCTTGAACGTCTTGCAATAGCTAGCGCACCTTCTTCTGTAATTTCTATGTCAAGAATTCCTGCGGTTCTAGTTATTACTTTTGCTAATTCTTCATCAGTGTAAAATTCTAAACGGTGCACAATTCCAAATCTATCTCTTAATGGACCTGATAATTCACCAGCTTTTGTTGTTGCTCCTATTAATGTGAATTTGGGCAGGGGAACTCTTAATGTCTTAACAGTTTGGCTTTTCCCTGTAGTCATATCTAAATAAAAATCTTCCATTGCAGGATAAAGGATTTCTTCGGCAACTTTGTTAAGCCTGTGGATTTCATCGATGAATAAAATTTCTCCACCTTTAAGTGACATTAATATCCCAATAATATCTCTAGGTCTTTCTAATGCAGGTGCGGATGTTATTTTTATTGGAACATTCATTTGTTCTGCAATAACTCCAGCGAGAGTTGTCTTGCCTAAACCTGGAGGACCATAAAAAAGTAAGTGGTCTAACGGTAATTCTCTTTTTTTAGCTGCGGCTATTGTTATTTTTAGTGTTTCTTTTAATGCTGATTGACCTATGTATGTATCAAAAGATTTTGGGCGAATAGAATTCTCAAAATTTTTGTCACTTTCAAAGCTCTCAGCTTTAATGACAGGATTTTTGGTTTCCGTTTTTTGTGCTTGCTTAAAACTGTTATCGTCTGAAATTATGCTCATATTTTCCCTTAACCTTTTTACGGCTCAAATCTTTAAATAGCAATTGTTTATTTAATATTTTTATGATAGCATAAAATCACCGTATGGGATAGAATATTAAGAAGGAGAAGTTATGAAAGTTTCAGAACGTTTAGAAAAAATTCCACCGTATTTATTTGCTGAAATTGATAGAAAAATTGCAGAAGCAAAAGCTAAAGGTTTTGATATTATTAGTTTAGGAATTGGTGATCCTGATACGCCTACTTTAGCTCCAGTAGTTGAGGAAATGCACAAGGCTATTGATAATCCTAAAAATCATGACTATCCTCCTTATAATGGGACTGAAAAGTTTAGAAAAGCAGCTTGTGATTGGATGCAAAGACGTTTTGGGGTTGAATTAAACCCTGATACTGAAATGCTTGCAAATATAGGTTCAAAAGAAGCTATTGCTCATATTTTCTTCGCTTTTGTTGATAAAGGTGATTATACATTAGTGCCAGATCCAGGATATCCAGTTTACAAAAATGCGACTATTTTTGCAGGCGGAATTCCTTACTCTATGCCTTTGAAAGAAGAAAACGGTTTCTTGCCTGATTTCGATAGAATTCCTGAAGATATTGCAAGAAAATCTAAATTGATGTTCTTGAATTATCCAAACAATCCGACTGGTGCTGTTGCGGATTTAGATTTTTATAAAAAAGCTGTAGATTTCTGTAAAAAATATGATATTTTGTTATGTTCAGATATGGCATATTCTGAAATGACATTTGATGGTTATAAAGCTCCATCAGTTTTACAAGTTGAAGGTGCAATGGATGTTGCGATTGAGTTTTATTCTCACTCAAAATCTTACAACATGACTGGATGGCGTGTAGGTTTTGTTTGCGGAAATAAAGATGCGGTAAAAGCATTGGGAACTATTAAAAATAACATTGACAGTGGTACATTTAAAGCTATTCAAGATGCTGCGACTGTTGCTTTCAGTGTAGATAATTCTATTATTGAAAACTTGAATAAAATGTATCAAGAACGTAGAGATGTTGCAGAAAATGGCTTGAGAGAACTTGGCTGGAATATTAAACCATCAAAAGCTACTTTCTACTTGTGGTTACCAGTTCCAAAAGGTATGACAAGTGAAGAATTTGTAACGTTGATGTTAGAAAAAGCTCACGTAGTTGTACCACCTGGAAATGGCTATGGTCAGTATGGTGAAGGGTATTTCCGTATTGCATTAACAAAGGATGCTCAAACTATAAAAGAATGTATTAGAAGAATGAAGGAAGCTGGAATTAGATACAATTAGTAATATAATTGTCGAAAATAGTTTCGGTATGGTATAATTTTCTTATGGAATGTCCAAAATGTGGGTTAGAAATTGATGATAAGACGACCGTGTGCCCTAATTGTAAAAAGGTGCTTAAGGTTGTTTGTCCAATTTGTAAGACTATAAACAAAACAAATACTTGTAAAAAGTGTGGTTATGTCATTATTACCAAGTGTAATAAGTGTGGCAAAATTAACCAAACTGTAGATAAAAAGTGCCGAAAATGTGGCTTCTCTTTAGAACAAAGTGTAATTCTGAATGAATCTAACACTGATAATTTTGCAATGATGACGTTAGATTTTCCTAACGTCAACGAGTTGAAAAATTTGTTAGGTTCAGTTCAATTGTTGAATAAATTCAAGGTGAAATTAGAAAACATCATTGCTAGTGTTGCCAAGTCTACAGGTGTACGTTTGCAGATGATGAATTCCTCTTATGTGATAAGGTTCAACAAAGATTATACATTTAAAAGTAGTGTTAATAATGCCGTTACTACTGGATTAAAGCTTTTAACAGAAATAACAAAAATGAACTACAAGCTTACTAACAAAAAGAATGCTACGGTAAGATGTAATATGTTTATTTTGAAACGTACTATTTATGACAATCCAAATGATATTAAATCTGGATTTAATATTAGTATGGTTAAGCAAAGTGAAAACGCTAAAGAAAGAGCTTTGAATACATTCCAAGTTATTGCTGATAACCATGTTAAGGAAGCTTTGGATGATAAATTCCGTGCAAGTCAATTGAGTTCAGTTGTTATAAATGATGAAGTTGTTACATTCCATGAAATTGATGTTAACTCTCAAATCCATATTAATTATGATGAGTTGATTGAAAAGGATGAAAATGATGCTGAAATTCCAAACTTCGTTCAAAATATGCTTGTTGAACAAGATAAACTAGATGGTGAAGCTTTGAGTCGTTTGGAATCTCCAATAGATGCTGATGCAATTTACGACATCGAAACAATTCATTTTAATGAAATAAAATCTACATTTATTAGAACAGAAAATATTGATGTGTTTTATCATGTTGTGAATAGGTTATCTGAACATCCTTACGGTATTTGTGCAATAAAAACACCTACGTTGTATGTTCCGTATTCTTTGAAAGTTATTTCTTTAATTGAAGATTTGAATATATATAAAAACATTATAAGCATAACTTGTTATGATGAGATGAAATATTCTCCGTATTCATTCTTTAAAGATTTTGTATCTGCGATTTTTGAATATACTGTTTCTCAAAAACTATTCAATACAAATGATTTTTCAATGTTTAAATCTATCGATCCACACGATATGATTAAAGACTTGATTACGTTAAAAGAACGTGGTGTCGACAATGCAGAAGATACAAGAGCTGTTTACTTTGATATTTTCTTAACTTTGTTGAATGTAATTCCTGAAACTCTTATTTTTATTGAGAATTTTGAAAAAATCGACCAAAGTTCTTATGACGTAATGAAATTCTTATTCGAACAGTTTGATAGGTTGAAGATTAGTTATTTGATTTCTTATGATAAAGACTTCTCATTGCATAAGGATTCATATTTCTTGATGTCTAAACCTTATTACACAGAAATCACTTTGAAACCAACTTCATTTGAAAAAATGATTGCCGAAAATAAAGACTATTACCGTAAAATTATGGATAGTTTTTATTTCCATAGAATTGCGAAATATTCTTACGGAAGTATTCTGTTCTTGGATATCGCTCTGCAGTATCTGATTGAGAGTGGAGTTTACGCTGCATCTGAAGATTGTGTTGAATTGGTTAACCCAAAAACAATTATCATACCGTCAAGTTTGAATAAATTAATGAAACGTCGTTTGAATTTGTTGGAAGATGACCCTGATGCAATTAAGTTTTTGGCAACTGCTGTTTTGCTAGGTACTAGGGTTGATCAACAAACTATCAAGAGTTTAGAATATGATAATATTGACGATATAATAACAAAACTTTCTGATATGGGTTATATTTATTTCTGGAATAACTGTATGTACTTCCCTAACTATAACTTGTTGAGAGAAAATATTTTATCAGTTCTTAATCCAGATTTGCTTAAAGCTGTTGCAAAAGATTTGTTTGAAAAAGTTTTTGTACAGAATATGCCAAGTCCAACAAAAGCCTACTTGTATCGTTTGCTAGAAGATTATAGAGCAGAATTTTTGGAATGGGAATCGCTTGCTAAAATAAGTCTTTCATTAGGTGATTTCAATGCTTATATCAATTGTGCAGACAAAATAATTGAACTCTTAAACAGAAATACTGATCAGGAAAAAGAAGAAGAAATTGAACAATATAAACTTGATTTATATGAAAATATTTCAAATAATTTATATGAATATTTACCTGAAAAAACTTCAGGAATTGCAGAATCAACATTGGCAAGGTTAGAAGATGCTGGTGACACCGATAGAGTTGTCCATTTGTGTAACAAAATGATTAGAGGTTGTTTAGCTAGTGGAAATTATATGCATGCTTTAGAGTTGACTCATAAAATTTTATCGAGATTGCCTAAAGCTTCAATAGACCCTACATCACAGGATTTTAATAAATATTTCTTCTTAATGACGCTTGTTCATATTGAAATATTATTCAATATTGGTGCATTTGAAGATTGTTTGGATGTTGGCTACAAATTGTTGAGTGTAGTTAATCAAGGCAATCTAGATTTAATAAGAACTGATGGCTTCTCAAAAGAAGAATTCCAATCTATATTACTAGATGCTGTTGGCTTTGTTGCTTTAGCTAATGTTCTTCAATTGAAAGGTAATGTTAAAGATTTCTTAAACTTGGTTAAGGCGGATTTGCCGATTGTACCACCATCTTACGAAATCTTTGTAGCGTTAGAATCTTATTTGAGAGGAAATGGAGCTGTACATAGCCCTGTGATGGTTTCTGATACGGATAAATTTTCAGGTGTTATCTTCCACATATTGGAAGCTTTCTCAAAATATTCAAATGATACTAACGGGTTTGCTGAAGAAATGTATGAAGCTAAACGACGTGCTAGATTTGCAAGGTTACACCAGTTGGAAATGTTCTGTGACTTGATGATTGGAAAGTGCTATGTTGAGTTAGAATCATTTGACAAAGCTTCTTTGATTATCTACAGAATTATTAGAGCAACAGGTGACAATGGTATGGCAAACTTAACTTACGTTGCTTGGTTAATGATGAGTGAAATGAATATTCGTCAGGGTCGTTATACTGTTGCTTATGGTATTGTTAATAATTCATTAATTCAGCTTGAAAAAGGTGATCATTCAAATGAATATTTGTTGTTATTGTTTAAATACCAAATGTTTAAAATACAAATGTACAAAAAAAGTGAAGACAATTCGCAAATATGCATAGCTCAATGTAATTATTTAATACAAAAACACGGTATTAATTTTAATTTTGATACAAATCCGGCGCATTATATTCCGTTAGAAGATCCGGATGATGAGACAAATGTGAGACAAGCGTCTTACGTAAATAGCAATTATGAGGTTGGTTCATTAGCAGATTTAGGTCTGGAAAGTGAGGAATAATGAAAGTTTTATTTGCTGCAGCAGAAGTCGCACCGTTTTCAAAAGCGGGAGGGCTGGCAGATGTTGTTGGAAGTTTACCAAAGTATCTTGAAAAAGATGCGGAAATTGCCATTTTTACGCCATTACACGGTCTAATTAACAAAGAAAAATATGGCATTGAAGAACTTGAAAATTCTGATTTGTGGTTAACATTTAACGGTCGTGGACATCGTTATAAATTGTTTATGACAAAGCTTCCAGGAACAAAAATAAATGTATTTTTCGTGCAAAATGATTGGTATTTTTCTTGTTTTAAAGAGGTTTATCCAAAATGGTTAGACCCTGAATATGAACATGAAAGATATATTGGTTTTTCTTTAGCGGTTATGGAGTATGCAAAATTATTAAACTTTAGAGCTGATATTATTCATGCTAATGATTGGCATACTGCTATGATACCTGTTTATTTGCACAGTAACTACAGATTTGATGAGTTTTGGGCAAATACAAAAACAGTTTTTGAAATTCATAACCTTGCTTATCAGGGTGTTTGGTTTGAGAATGTTTTAGATTTTGCAAATATGAGAAAAGATATAGTTTACAATGAATGGTGTGTAGAACATTATGGACGTGTAAACTGGATGAAAGGTGCTATAAATTATTCTGATAGAGTAGTTGCTGTTTCGCCTACTTATGCAAGAGAAATCTTGACTGGTGAATATGGCGAGGGCATGGATTATACTCTTCGTGGTGTTCAATACAAATTGAGAGGTATTCTAAATGGTATTGACTATGATGATTTTAATCCTAAAAAAGACAAAACTTTAGTTAAAAATTATGATGTAAAATCTCTTGATAAAAAAGAAGAAAACAAGAAATATATTTGTGAATATTTTGGACTAAAATACAATCCAGATAGACCTCTTTTTGCAATGATTTCTAGATTAGTGCCTCAAAAAGGTATTGATTTGATTCGTGGTGCTGAAAATGTTTTAAGTTCAATGGATGCTGATTTTATTTTCTTGGGTAGCGGAAATTCAGATTACGAAAATCTTTTGATTTGGTTATCGAATAATACGCCAAATGTTAGAGCGTTCATTGGTTACAATGCGGAGTTAGCAAATAGAATCTATGCTGGTAGTGATTTCTATTTAATGCCGTCTGCTTTTGAGCCTTGTGGATTGAGTCAATTAATAGCGATGAGATATGGTTCATTGCCAGTGGTTAGAGCTACAGGCGGTTTAGAAGATACTATTACAGGATATCCGCTTGACAATTCTAATGGCTTCAAGTTCTGGGGATACGATTCTCAAGCAATGATTGATGCGATTAATTGTGCTTGTTATGTTTACAAAGATAAATATACCTTTAATGCAATGCGTAAGTCAGCTATGGAAGCAGATTTCTCTTGGAAGAAAAGCTCTGTTGAATATTTGAATATGTATAGAGAACTTTGTGGAAAGTAGGTTGTTATGGAAATTTTGAGAAAGTTTATTTTAATGATATTGTTGCTGATTTCTGGCGTGGCGCTTATATGTGGTGCTTTTATTAGAGATGAATTGTTATGTAATAGTCAAGGGAACTGTAACCAAGTAACATATGTTAAATATTTAAATTTTGTATTCCAAAGTAAAACTCAACAAGTACCTGGATTAGGGTCAGGAAAGTATACTGCTATTTGCAATAAAAAAACAACCGCTGATAAAGCCGTATATACTTTGTATTGGTTAGAAAATGGAAAAGACTATGATGTTAAAAGCAATTATATTTATAGATTAAGAAATAATATATATAGTTATGATAATGATTTAATTGCTTGTCAGGTAGATTCCCTTAAATTGAATAGTGCATTGGCAAATTCAGAATTTAAAATGACATTTACTAGAAACATTCTTTTATTGATTGTCCCACTGATTTTAGGTGTATTTGTAATTTTGATAGCGTTGCTTGTTCCATTTTTTAAAACGGCAACGGATGAAGATATTGCTGCTATGCAACAAAGTCCCGCACCTTTTGGAAATTCGCAGAATGATTTGGAAACACAAAAGGCAATAAATGATTTTGTTCAAAAACATGGAACAACCTTAAAAAATATTGAACATGGAATTGAATCTAACAGAACTAACATACAAACACTTTTGAAGATTTTACGAAGCTTTGGAGTTAAGTTTTAATATACTGAAAGAGGTGACAGTTGTAAACCGTCACCTCTTTTTTATGTAAATATTTATACTAGTTGTATATTTTCTTATTCAAATCAGCTTTTCTAATTCGAACGTTTTCTGGAGTAATTTCAACTAGTTCATCTTCTGCGATGTACTCAAGACATTCTTCCAATGCCATTTCTTTGTGTGCCTGTAATGTTACCATAACATCAGCAGTTGCACTTCTCATATTTGTAAGTTTTTTGGTTTTACAGATATTCACAACGATATCTTGAGGTTTGTTGCATTCTCCGATAATCATACCTCTATAAACTTTAGTTTTAGGAACAACGAAGAAAGTGCCTCTGTCTTCAAATTGTGCAAGTGCGTATGGAATTGCTTCACCTTGTTCATGAGCAATGATTGAACCGTTTCTTTGTCGAGGAATATCCCCAGCAAATGGTCTGTAATGCAAGAATGTGTGGTACATAATACCTTCACCTCTTGTCATTCGAATAAATTCGCTTCTAAACCCAATCAATCCACGAGCTGGAATGTGGAACGTCATTGTAGTTCTGCCTTTTGCGTTGTTCATCTCTTTCATTTCAGCTTTTCTGCCAGAAAGTTTTTCAATACAGCTTCCAGCATATCCTTCTGGCACGTCTACAATTAAGTTTTCGTAAGGTTCGCAAAGTTCTTCGTTAATAGTTTTGTAAATTACTTCAGGTTTTGAAACTTGGAATTCATAACCTTCACGGCGCATTGTTTCAATAAGAATACCTAAATGTAATTCGCCTCTGCCAGAAACTCTGAAAACATCTGTTGAATCAGTTTCTTCTACTCGCAAACTTACGTTTTTTTCTAACTCGTCAAATAATCTTTTTCTAATTTGGCGAGATGTAACGAATTTACCTTCTGTTCCTGCAAATGGGCTGTCGTTTACGGAAAAGTTCATTTGTAGAGTAGGTTCGTCAACTTTGATTAGAGGAAGTGGATTCGGATTGTTTAGTGCGCAAATACTTTCACCAATTTGTATTTCAGAAAATCCTGCAATCCCAACAATATCGCCAGCAGAAGCTTCTTCGATTTCTACTCTGCCTAAATCGTGGAATCCAAAAAGTTTTGTGATTTTTCCTTTTTCTTGAGTGCCGTCAGCGTGGATTACGCAAACTTGTTCTTGTGATTTTACAGAACCATTTTCGATACGGCCGATAACAATTCTACCTACATACTCGTTGTAATCAAGAGTTGTAGCTCTGAATTGAAACGGTTTTGTGTCATCACAGTTTGGAGGTTGAATGTTTTCTAAAATACAATCTAAAAGTGGAGTCATATCTTTTCTTTCATCTTCCAAATCTTGGATTGCAAACCCGTTCAAACTGCTTGCAAAAATGAATGGGAAATCAATTAATTCTTCATTGTCTGTTAATTCTGTAAATAAGTCAAAAACCTTGTCAAGAGCTGTAAGCGGTTCTCCTGCAGGTTTGTCAATTTTGTTGATTACAACAATTATTCTCAAACCAAGTTCTAGCGCTTTTGAAAGTACAAATCTAGTTTGTGGCATAGGCCCTTCTGCTGCATCAACGATTAATAATGCACCGTCAACCATTCCTAATACACGTTCAACTTCTCCGCCAAAGTCTGCGTGACCAGGAGTGTCGATAACGTTGATTTTTGTGTCTTTATAGTTGATTGAAATGTTTTTAGAAAGAATTGTAATTCCACGTTCTCTTTCCAAATCGTTGCTATCAAGAACTCTTTCTTGAACTTGTTGGTTAGCTCTGAATGCGCCAGCTTGTTTTAATAAACAGTCAACAAGCGTTGTTTTGCCGTGGTCAACGTGCGCAATAATCGCAATATTTCTGATATTTTCATTTGTTTTTGTCATAATTCCTGCCATTTATATTTTGTAAGTTGTAATTATAAAAAATGCACATAAAATAAATTGCGTTAGTGTATTTTTTACACTTATATTTTATTGCTAAATAAATTTTTTTTCAAGTTAAGATTTTGTAAATTTATAAGAATTTTTATAAGCAAAAAATGCCAATATAAAGCAGATTATAGCAAATCCAATACCTACAGTCATAGTTAAGTGATATGCTTTTAAAAACGCTAGAGGATACTCCATTGATTTAACAAAGATATTTCTAAAGCTTTCAAATAAAGTAATAGTGATTGCAACGCCCATTATGTGTCCCATATTTCTAGAAAGTGCTAAAATTCCGCTAGCGATACCTAGCTCATTTTTTTGAACACTTGCGATGATTGCATTGTTAGATGGTGATTGGAATAGTCCGTTTCCGATACCCATAATGCCTGATGCCACAATTATCTGCCAAGCGGGAGTGGTTTCATTAAAAGTTGTGAAAATTAAAAGCGCAATTATCATAACAGTTGGACCGCAAAGTGTGATAAATCTGCTTCCGTGTTTGCCTGCGTAATTCCCACTTAATGGTGCTGTTACAGAAAGTGTCACTGAATACGGTAAAATTAACAAACCAGCTTTAAGAGCATCATATTTAAGTATTTCTTGTAAAAAGAATGGAAGCAAAATCCCGTTAGTGAACATTGCCATATACGAAGTCATTACAGCCAAATTTCCAAGCGTGAATTCTCTAACCTCAAACATTTTGAAATTAATAAGCGGGTAGTTGATTTTGTAATCTCTAAAATAAAACAGAGCACCAAAAAGTACGCTAATTATGCTTAATACTATAATTTGTAGTGATTGCCATCCCCATACGTGACCTTCTGAAATCGCAAGTAGTAAAGCAAGTAGGCACACAGTAAAATAGAAAAATCCCAAATAATCGAATTTGAAGTTTTCTATTTTTGAAGTAGCAGAAGGCAATAGCTTATAAGCATAATAAGCTCCGATTATTGCAATCGGTATGCAAGGATAAAATATACTGTGCCATCCAAAACTATTGATTAAGAATCCTCCGATAGCAGGGCCGCTCATTCCGCCAATTGCAATAACGCTACCGTTTATGCCAAGAGCCTTTCCTCTTTTTTCATCTCTGAAAATTGTGGCAATAATAGCAGAAGCATTTGATAGCATAATTGATGCCCCGAGTGCTTCTATACACCTGAATAATATCAATAGTTCGAAAGTTGGCGCTATTGTGTTAAGGAAAGCGCCTAATGCAAATAATATAAAACCAATTGAGTACAGCTTGTTTTTTGCAAAAATGTCGCCTAATTTGCCGAAAAATGGTAGAAATATTGTGAGCGTTAGCATGTAAGCGATAATTACCCACTGAACTTGTGACATAGTAACGCCAAGATCATTTGCAATAGGGTATAATGCAAGGTTAACGCTTGTTGAATCAAGCATAGCTATAAAGTTACCAATTACGGTAACAGTGAATATTGTCCATTTTAAGGCTTTGTTACTCATATCTATTGCTTCTTAACCCAATCTGTAAGTATTTTTAGTGGTGAACGAGTTAGGGCTAAAGACCAAGACGGTATGTTTTTTGTGATAATACTTCCTGCACCTATGTTTGCACCGTCTTCGATTGTTACAGGTGCTACTAGTACGCTGTTTGAACCTATCTTAACGTGGTCTTTCATGATTGTTTTGCTTTTTGTTTTTGTTAGCGGATTGTAGTTCGCAGTAATTGTTCCAGCTCCGATGTTGATATTTGAGCCAAGTTCACTATCTCCTATGTAACTCAAGTGTCCAGCATTTGTGTGGTGGTCAATTTTAGAGTTTTTAACTTCTACAAAATTTCCTATTTTGCAGTTGTCTGCAATTTCAACATTTCCTCTTAAATGTGCACAAGGACCTATTTTACAATTTTTACCGATGGTGTTTTTGCCTTCTATATATGTTGCTGGGTAAATTATTGTATCTGCGCCAATTTCTGTGTCTTCAGAAATCCAAGTCGATGATGGGTCTACTATTGTTACACCATTATCCATAAGAGAGTTTAATTTTCTTGTGTTCATAATTGATGTAGCCGTTGCTAAATTTGAACGAGAATTTATTCCGTAGATTTCTTCATTGTTTTCTAAAATATAAGCGTTAACGTTAAGTTTTTCTTTTTTACCCCAAGCTATTATGTCTGTTAGGTAGTATTCGCCTTGAGCGTTGTTACTTGTTAGTTGTGAAAACGCAGGTTTGATTTTTGACCAGTTTAAAAGGTAAATTCCTGCATTAACTTCTTTTACAGCTTTTTGTTCAGGTGTTGCATCTTTTTCTTCAACAATACATTTTAAGCTATTATCGTTTTCTCTGATAATTCGTCCGTAATTTGTTGGATTTTCAAAAATTGTGCTCATAACTGTCAAGTCAGAGTTGTTTGAGTTATGGTGTTCAACAAATTTGTTTAGTGTTTCTTTTGTTATTAGAGGAGTATCTCCACAAAGAATTAATACTTGTCCGTCAAAGTTTTGAAGATGTGGGCAAACCATAGACACCGCATGACCTGTTCCTAGTTGTGGCGATTGAAGAACTGTCTTTGCTGAAGCGTAGTTTTTTTCAACAAATTCTGTAACTTCTTCTGCGTGGTGCCCAACGATTACAAAATCTTCATTTGTTATGTCTTTTACGTTGTCCAAAACATATCCAAGTAAAGGTTTCTCAAAAATTTTGTGCAAAACTTTTGGGGTTTCGGATTTCATTCTTGTACCTTTGCCCGCTGCTAGTATTACTGATTTTATATTTGTCATATCCCTCTCCTTGAATATAATTTAGCCGTAAAATTCATCTGCATAATATGCAAATTCCAAATGCCCTACAATGATTGTGTCACCGTCTTTTACCCCCATTGCTTTAAGACGGTCAAAAACGCCCATTCCAGTCAAGATATTTTGGAATCTGATAACTTGCTCGGTGTTTCTAGCATCTGTAACTTTCGCCAGTCTACCGATTTTTCCGCCGACAATAATGTAAGCATCTTTTGCTATTTTGGAAATTTCGTACTCGCTGTCATCATTGTTGTATGCGCCCAAGTCTTCTTCAACAACTACTTCGGATACTGGTTTTTCGATTTTCTTAACCATTTCTGACATGTAAGCTACAAGTTCTTGTATTCCGTCACCTGCAACCGCTGAAATTAAAAATATTTTGTCCGATTCGGTCTTGAAAATCTCAAGCATTTCTGCTTTCTTTTCTTCGTCTATCGCATCAATTTTGTTTAGTGCAATAATTTGATAAAGTGATGCTAATTTGTGAGAGTGTTTTTCAAGTTCGTTGTTGATTATTTTGTAATTGTCAAATGGGTTTTCTTCAGTCAAATCAACTAGGTGAACAAGAAAACGACATCTTTCTACGTGTCTTAAAAAGTCGTGACCGAGTCCAACACCTTCAGATGCACCTTCGATTAGTCCAGGAATATCCGCAACAACAAAACCGTCACCATTTATACCTCTTACTACGCCTAAATTTGGGATTAATGTAGTAAATGGATAGTCTGCGATTTTAGGTTTTGCAGAGCTTATTCTGCTGATAAGTGTTGACTTACCAGCGTTTGGCATTCCTAATAGTCCAACATCTGCAATCAGTTTAAGTTCTAGTATTAATTCTCTATCAATTCCTGGTTCTCCTGGTTCGCAGAATTGAGGTGCACGTTTTTGTGAAGTTGCAAATCTTGCGTTTCCTCTACCTCCACGTCCGCCTTTTGCAACAAGAACTTGTTGCTCGTGTTCTGTTAAGTCTGCTATTACGATATCAGCTTTTGCATCCTTAATTACGGTGCCTACAGGAACTTTTATGTATAAATCTTTTGCCCATTTGCCGTGACAGTTTTTTATACCACCGTTTTCTCCGCATTCAGCTTTGAACACAGATTGATATTTGAAGTCCATTAGGGTCGACATATTTTCGTCAGCGACTAAATAAACGTCTCCGCCTTTACCGCCGTCACCGCCAGCTGGACCCCCTTTATCTACATATTTTTCACGTCGCCAAGCAACCATACCGTTACCGCCACGTCCTGAAACTATTCTTATTTTTGTTTTATCTAAAAATTGCATTTTTAATCCCTAACTTTATATTTGTATTATAATATTACTATGAAAAATATAAAAAATACACTATTTTCGCATAAAGAAGTTGAAATTGGTCCAAATAGCGGTTATGACAACTATATAATGGCTATTGAATCAAGTTGTGACGAAACAGCTTGTGCAATCGTTAAAAATGGTAGAGAAGTTATTGCCAATGTTGTCGCTTCTCAAATAAAAACACATGAACAATTTGGTGGAGTTATCCCTGAAATTGCGGCAAGAGAACATTTAGAGAGTATCAATGTCGTTATTGATGAAGCTTTTCGCCAAGCAAAGGAGTCTATTGGACTTGAACCAAAAGATATTACTGCTTTTGCAGGTACAGTTGGACCTGGTTTGGTTGGATGTTTGTTAGTTGGTTTGAATGCAGCAAAAACTCTTGCTTTAGTTTATGACAAACCTTTCATTGGTGTTAACCATTTGAATGCGCACTTGTGTGCAAACTATATTGATACAGATTTGAAACCACCTTTTATGGCATTGTTGGTAAGTGGTGGACACACTCAAATTATTGATGTTGAATCTTACTCAAAACAAACAATTTTAGGTGAAACAATAGATGACGCTGTTGGTGAAGCTTATGACAAAGTTGCAAGATTAATTGGACTACCATACCCAGGAGGTCCAAGACTTGATAAACTTGCACAAGAGGGAAATCCTAAAGCTTTTCAATTACCTGAAGGAAAAGTTGATGGTTACAACTTTAGTTTCAGTGGGTTAAAAACTGCTGTGCTACGTTTAGTGAAATCTTTTGATGGTCAAGAAATGCCTGTCAATGATGTTTGCGCTAGTTTTCAAGAACGTGTATCAAGAACTTTAGCTAAAAAGTTAAAAAATGCGGTTGAAGAAAAAGGTTATAGCCAGGTTGTTATTGCTGGTGGTGTTGCTGCTAATTCGGAAATAAGAAAGAAAATTTTTGATTTTCAGAATGATGGTTATTCTGTTTTTGCACCTCCAATGAAATATTGTACGGATAACGCTGCTATGGTTGCATCTTGTGCATATTTTAATACTAATACTTTTGATGATGTTGACACTGAAGTTTTTTCGAGAGTAAAATAGTTTGTGAAAAATTGTAAAATTTACACTAATAAATAGCAAAAATTACAAACTATAGGTATTAAAATATTGTGATAAATCTTGGGACTGCTAATCTAACAATGAAACAGAGCTTTGGAACAGATGTAAAATCTGTTCCTTCATATGCAAAGAAAATTTCTTTTACTGGTGCTACAGAAGTTTTTAAGAAAAATTTTTTGAACACTTATGAAGATATTCTTGATGTTTTTGCCAAAAACCCTCAAGATGATGGGGTTGCTGGTACTTTGCCAACAAATTGGATGGCTAGAATTTCTTCATATCCTGATGATGAAAAAAATATTATTATTAGAAAAGTGTATGGTGCTTTTCGTGCTGCAGTAAAACATTTCCATCCTTACAATGCAAGAAAAAATTCAAGCTCTTATTCTCAAAACAAGGCTAATTTGGAAAATAGAAGAATTAAGGAAGCCTCTTTATTTTTGACAAAGGCCTTGAGGCATTTTGGGATTTTGCCTGAAGGTAATTCGGTTATTTTTAAAAGAAGAAAAGTTTATGGTAATTATATTAACAGAGGTTATTTGTTGCGAGAAAAAGGGCAAAATCCTACTTTAGAAAAATTGTTTATAAAAAGTTTTAAGCCATTAAATTCATTAAGATATGATGCTAATTTTAATGGTAAAAGTGCTGAAACTGCTCATTGGTTATATCTTAATGAGTTGAATTGTAAAAATATTTCTAAAATATATTGGGGAGATACTAAAGCTGCATACATAGCTACTGAATATGAAACTCCTCCAAAATATTGTAGTCCTATCGTTCAATTGAAAAAAAGTTATAATTCTTTGGATGACTTTGGTAAAGATTTTGAACGTCAGACAGGCTTAAGTTTAGACGATTTGTTAAGTCGAAAAATTGTTCCAGGTAGAATTAATAGAAAAGGACGTTTTGAACCTAAAAGCAAAGAAGATTTGATTATGGGTTATTTGCATACTGAATTGAATAGTGCAGGCTTGATGCATTCGGATTTGCACAAAGACAATGCTGTTATCGGAACTGACAAAAATGGCAAACCAATTGTCAAGATTATTGATATTGGTGGTGTTATGAAGAAAATATAGATTATATTTTTTGAGTAAGTTTCAAAATATAATCGGTGATTGTTTTTTCAAGTTTTATTCCGAAATGCTGGTTTATTTCTTTAATAAAATAACAAGGACTTGTCACGTTTATTTCTATAATTTTTTCGTCAATAACGTCTAATCCTGCCATATAAATTCCCATAGAATTCAATTTTTTTGCAACGGGTTTGAATTTTTCTATTTCAGATTCTGAAAGTGTTGCTTTTATTATATTTTCGTCACAGTGCTCGTTAAATTTGAAATCATTGTTTGACGGGAGCTTTTGGATACAGTATGGAAGAACATCTTCGCCTAAAAATAAGACTCTTTTGTCGCCGTATTTTGCCTGCTCAATGTATTTTTGAACCATAACGAGATTTGTTCCATTATTTGTCATTGAGTTAATAATTACAGAAGTGTTTTTGTCGCCTTGTTTTAGTGTCATGACTCCTGCTCCAAAACATTTGTTTAGCGGTTTTAAAACTATTTCTTGATGTTTGTCTAAAAATTTTAGGATGTCAGTCTTGTCTGAAGTTACAATGTGTTCTGGCATTAGATCAGGGTATAACATTGCGTGTAATTTTTCGTTAAAATCTCTGATTGATTTTGGTTCATTAATGACAAAAGTTTTCGTTCTGTCTACAAAATCAAATATGTATGTGGCATTTATATAGTCTAAATCAACAGGCGGATCGTTTCTAAACATTACCAGTTTAAATTCTTCAATGTCTTTTGTTTCCGGTTCTTTTGTGTAAAAAATATCATCATTTTTTTCGTAAACTTTATAGCAATGAGAGTAGCCCTTGTTGTTTTTAACTCCAAGTTTGTCTATTGTTGTTATGTGAACTTGATTGTTGTTTCGTAAAAGTTCTCTTATTAGCCAAAAATTTGTGACTAAATTGTTAAATTCAAAATACTTAAGCTCAATCCTGTCAATTAAATATAAAATATTCATAATGCCTCTTTTTATTGTTAGGATATCATAACTAATATTTATCTTCAATCAGTCTTTTGGTTATTAAAAAAGGTTCTTTGTTATTCAAAGAACCTTTTTGTTATTATTGCATTTGTTGTTGATTTGGTATTTCATCTGGGTTTAAAATTAGACAACCTGTGTTGTTCATATTTACTAATTTGTAGAAAGTTTCCAAATCTGCTTTGATTTCTGGGAACGTGTTATAGTGCATTGGAATAACCGTTCTTGCACCTAACCATTCTGCAGCAACCGCAGCGTGTCCGATATCCATTGTGTAATGTCCTCCGATAGGAAGCATTGCAATTGTTGGGTGGTATAATTCTTTAATCAATTTCATTTCGCTTGTTAGAGCGGTATCGCCTGCGTGGTAAATTCTAACACCTTCAATGTCAAAGATGATACCTGCAGCTTGACCAGCATGTCCTCCATCAGGAAGTGAGTTTGAGTGGAATGCAGGAACGAAAATTGCTCTACCCCAAGGGTAATTTAACCAGCTACCAAAGTTTACTCTGTTTGTGGTTAAACCCTCTCTTGCAAAGTAATCTGCTAATTCTACTACTGCAGAAACTGTTGAGCCTTTTTCTCTTGCGATTTCTATTGTGTCACCAACGTGATCAGCGTGACCGTGTGTTACAAAAATATCTGTAATATTTTCTGCATGCCAGTCGTATTTGTCATTTTGTTTTACAAAAGGGTCTACAAGAATGCTTCTTTCTCCAACTTTAAATTGGAATGCACTGTGACCTAAATATCTAATATCCATCTCTCTAACTCCTTCCTCTTATAACAGTTTATTTATATCAAATTTTTTGGTAAAATTCAAGTATGCAACAATATTATGAATTAATGAGAAAATGTTTTCAACTTGCAAGATTAGGTGAAGGTAAAACTTCTCCCAATCCTTTAGTTGGTTGTGTGGTTTTAAATATACAAGGTGAGATTATTTCTACTGGTTTTCATGCTAAATATGGTGAAAATCATGCTGAACGTGATGCCTTGTTAAAAATTCCCAAGGATGCTGCAAAAGACGGTACGCTTATAGTTAATCTTGAGCCCTGTTCTCATTATGGAAAAACGCCACCTTGTGCAGATTTAATAATTGAATATGGTATTAAGAAGGTTGTTATTGCGATGCGTGATGTTAATCCAATTGTTGCAGGAAATGGTGTTCAAAAACTAAAAAATGCTGGCATTGAGGTCGTTGAAAATGTTCTAGAAAATGAAGCTAGAATGTTGAACGAAGTTTTTATAACAAATATGCTTGAAAAAAGAGTTTTTGTTGCTCTTAAAACAGCTACAACATTAGATGGTAAAGTTGCAACAAAAACTGGTAGTTCAAAATGGATAACATCAGAAAAAGCTAGGGCAGAGGTTAGGAATATAAGAGCAAAATATGATGCAATTTTAACCTCATCTTCTACTGTTGTTGCTGATAACCCTACAATGGAACATAATGTGAAAATTATCCTTGATAGGAATTTAAAAACAGATTTTGATTCTTCTAATATTTATAAAGATGGAAGGGTTTTTGTCTTTTATAATGAAAATTTGCCTAATAATATCGAAAAAGAAAATATTCAGTTTATTAAGTGTCCTGTGATTGAAAATAAATTAGATATTTCTTTTGTTTTAAAAACGCTTTTTGAACTCGGTATCCGTAGTGTTCTAGTAGAAAGTGGTGGAGTCTTGAATGGCTCATTTATTGATTATGTAGATAAAATATATCATTTTATTGCTCCGAAAGTTATTGGAGACAATTCTGCAAAATCTGCTTTTGATGGAAAAAATATCCTCGAAATTAGTGAGAGCAAAGTCTTTAAATTCGAGGATATGAAATCTTTTGAGCCTGATATTTTATTAACCTACACAGTTAAGTGATTTTAGATGATTTTTGTCGAATTGTTTTTCGATTTCTTCAGCATCTGAGTAACTCGCATGCATAGTCGCAACATGAGAATTGTTTTCATTTATTTTTTGTAGATTCTCATTAATTATTTGACGCTCTTTTTCAGCTTGTCTTAATTTTTCGTAGATAATATCTAATTTTACATCAATTGGTCTTTCATAAAATGCGTTTGGATTCTTTTTTAGTCCATCTAAAAGTATCTGACCTCTGTTGTTGTCAGATTTGAAGCTGGTTTGTGAAATCTGATTTATTCTCATTTTAAGCTCTCTTTCTTTTGATTTGTTATTCTAGTCAATGACTTTTCCGTCGAACAAATCTATAACCATATTAACAGTGTCAGAGTGCATGTCTTCAAATCGTCTGCCTTTTGTCTGTTGTATTGGTTGTGATTCTTCGTCAGAATTTTCTTCGACTTCTTGAACGCTTTCTATTGTTTCTTTAACCTCTGCAATATTTGGAGTTTCTTCTTTTTTCGACTCCGATTTTTGAGGTTGTGGT
>JAFYQF010000002.1 GCA_017559905.1 bacterium | reverse complement strand
TGCAGCAGCTCCAGCAGCAGCAGCAGAAGCAGCAGCTGACGAACCAACTGAAGTAAACGTAATCTTGGCTTCAGCTGGTGCTAACAAAATCGCTGTATTGAAAGAAGTTCGTGCTATCACAGGTCTTGGCTTGAAAGAAGCTAAAGATTTAGTTGATGGTGCTCCAAAAGCAGTTAAAGAAGGCGTTAAAAAAGAAGACGCTGAAGCTATCAAAAAACAACTTGAAGCTGCTGGTGCAACTGTTGAAATCAAATAGTTTGATTTTAAATCAGAACTTAAAAACTCCTCACTTATGTGAGGAGTTTTTTTAATTGCTAACTTATTATGAAGTTTATATGACAAAGTCAAAGAGATCTTGAATTTCGATTTCAAATGCTTGCGAAATACTTTCAAGGTTTTTAATAGTGATGTTTGTTTCACCTCTTTCAACCATTCCTATAAAATTTCTGTTTAATTGAGCCAATTCTGCCAGTTTTTCTTGGGACATTTTTCTTTTAATTCTTTCAATTCTGATTTTATGCCCAAGTTTTTCTGCAATGTTGGTGTGATTTACTTTGTTCATTTCCTAATATTGTAAACGCCAATCTCTTGACTTGCTACCCAATATTATAGTAATATACTAAATATATTAGGCAATTAGCCAAACTTCTATAATTTAAAGGTGTTTAATTGAAAAGTTTATAAAGATTTCCATTAATCATAGCTAATGGAATGCTTATGATAATAGCGATATTATTATGAGTTCTTATGAGGTGATGCTCCTTTTTTGTACAAAAAAAGTCACCTCTTTTTTTTATCCATTAAATGAATATTATAGTTATGGGTTTAGTATTTTAGAATTTGGGTATAAGTATTAATATAGTTCAACTTATGTGAGGTTTAATATAAGAGGATTAGATTTTTAGCAGTTTTAGCTTGTATAATTCCAAAAAGATAGAGAAGCTGCCTTTGGTACAGGAAAACCTGTAGTTGAGCCTATGACAGGGTTATTTTCAAAATACTTAAATGATCCTTTGACTTGCAGAGCGCCTGAAGAAGATTATTAATTACAGATTTTTTTATATTCACAAAACATGCAGTGTTGCGAATTTTTCTTTTCAGTAAAATTTTGAATTGATGAAATTTCGTGACACTTTTGTTTTAGAATCGTTTGGTATTGTTCTTTTAGGGTTTGCGTAAATTCAATAATTTTGTTTTCATTATTTTTTAAATCAATATATACAAAAGAAAGTGATTTTTTCTCTTTCAAAATCAAATCTGCGCATATAAGATATATCATTGTTTGAAAATCAAATTCCGGATTTTTAGGGATTGAACCTGTTTTGTAATCAAGGATGAAATAATTTTCACCATCTTTTACAATTGCATCTAGACGACCGAAAATCCACACGTTATCAATTTTTGCAGTAATTGGGTATTCTGATTTTATGCATTGTTTTGAAAAATATTCGTTATTTTTTAAATTTTCCCAAATATTTTTTTCAGAATCGTTTAGTGCTGTTTCTAATTTTGAAATATCATTTCCTCTATGATAATAGTTTGCAAGAGCGTGTATTTTTTTACCTTTTTCAAAGATTTCTGGATTTTGTGGCATTGAAATTTTTTCAATAAATTTTAAGTAATATTTGAAAGGGCAATTGTCAAAAGTTTTTAGCATGTTTGTAGAAAAACTATCCATAAATAACCTCGCTTTCAGAAGTTATGTCAAAGATTAGTGATGGTTGTTGAGATACAATTTTATTGAAAGATTTTGATTTTGTACTCATTGTAATATGCAGATTTTTTTTAGCTCTAGTAATAGCAACGTAAAGGAGCCTCAAGTTTTCTGCGAGGAGTTCTTGTTTTAATTGGTATTCATTTTTCTTTTTATAACTTGGATTGAGTTGTTTTAATCCTTCCATAAAATCTGCTGATTTAAGTTTAATGTTGGCAATTTCCAGTGGAAGATTTTTTTCAGTCATTTCTGGTAAAAATACTAAATCAAATTCATCTCCTTTAGATTTATGTAGAGTCATAATTTGAATTTTCCCAGCAAGAAAATCTTTATCATTTTCGTCTTCTTCGGAGAAAAATTTAAACCCGCTTAACGAAGGCTTTTTCGATAGTTCCGACAGTCTTAAAATGATTGAGTTGAAATCTGAATTTGCGAGATATAATCTTTTCACAAGTGTTGCGATTAAGTAAATATTAGATTTTTCTATTTCGCTAGAGAAGTAATGTAATCCGATTTTAATAACCAATTCATCTACTTTGAGGTGGGGGAATGATAACCAATAATTCGAATCCCAGTAAAATTGTTCGAGATATGTGTTTTGTAAATTATCACAATTAATACTGATGAAAGGATTTTCGTATTTTCGTATTTCTGCACCAAGATTTTGTTTATAGAAACCGCATTCAGCAAGTGTTTCATAGCTATTTCCAATAACGTCATTGCTGAACGGATATTGAATCATTTTTAGTATAGCAAAGATAACTCTAAAAATTGTTTTTTGTTCTAAACATTCACTGCGGGTAATTGTCTTGAAGCCGTTATTATTTATAAATTCCTGCCACTGGATAACTTGGAAGTTGTTGCGGAGAAGAATTCCAATTGTGGCTTTCGGATTTTTTTTGAGAGTTGTTTTTATGTTTGTTAAAATATAATTTTTTTCATCTGTTTGGTTTTCAAAAATATGCGAAGACAAAGCATTTTCACTAATTGGATTTTTACCTTCAACAGGTTTCATAAATATTTTGAAGAAAGCATTTTTCATATCTGGGTGTTGTTCGGCAATCGTAACCAACTTATTTGCAAATCTCCAAACATCTTTTGTACAACGTTGAGAGCAATCCATACTAACAGGGTTTGATTCAGTTATGAAATTTCTGAAGCCTTCAACATCTGCGTTAGAAAAAGTTGTAGTGATAGCTTGGTTAATATCTCCGCAACGTATCAGATTTTTATGTTTTGTGCTTAATAAATTAATTAGTTTCTGTTGAATTGCAGATGAATCTTGTGCTTCATCTTCTATAATGTAGTGGCAAATATTTTGATAATGGTTTAGGATATCTTGATTTTCTTCTAATAATTTAACTGAAGAAATAAGCATGTCGTCATAATCAATAAGATTTAATGATTTAAGATAAAACTGATAACCTTCAAAGAATGTTTTAAATTTTTTTATTCGGATATTTAGAATGTCATCGCCGAAACTTCCGCCACCCATTTTGAATACAGAAATTCCTCTATCAAAATCGTCAATGTCTTGTTTTTGAAGATGCATTTTGTTTGCGATTTCTTTAATAATTTTTGAGCGTTGAGTATCATCACAAATTTCAAAATCAGAAGCTAGTCCTAATCTTTCAAAATTCCCGTTTTCTTTAAGTATACGTAGGGCAAGTCCGTGAATTGTGCTGATGTTAGGTAATTGAGAAGATTCTTCTCTGACGGTTTTAATTCTTTCACGAAAGTTTCTTGCTGCTGATTCCATATAAGTTAGTACAAAAATATTTTCAGGTTTTGCGCCCATATCTAATAACTTTAAAATTAAAGCTAAAAGAATGGTTGTTTTGCCTGCGCCAGGAACTGCTGATATTGCCATTTTTCCTGTTTTATATTCAAGTACAGGAAGCTGATCAGGGCGTGGAATTATTCTGAATTTTGGAGCGCTTTGTTCTTCACTTTGCGTTAGCTTGGTTTCAGTGAGTATTAGTTTTTCAATCCCGCCAAAATTTTCTATGCCGTTTCCATCAAACAGACTTGAGTATGCGTATATGTGTTCTGTTGTGCAAAGTGTTAATTTACGCAAAATTCTTGCAGTTTTTTCTTTGCTCAAAGTGATGTTGTCATCAATAGTAAATTCATCTTTAGACCATCCTCTTTGGAAAACCCAAGCGTTGTACAAAGGTCCGGTGTCGCTTTTTATCCACTCATCACTAGATACGTCAAGCCAAATTTGATATCTAGTTTTTATTTGATTGTCAATTATTTTTTGCGGAGTACCGACTATCAAATCGTTTGGTTTTATTTCTAGTGTTGAATATGGGTTCTCTGCAATAATAGAGTTTTCGATTTGAGTTATAATTTCTGATTTTCTTTTGTCAAAGTTTTCTTTGAATATATTTTCAAATTCCTGAAGCTGTTTTATGAAAAAATTAAACTTATTCAACACATTTGCATCGAAAGTTTTTAGTTCGACTAATTTGTCAAAAATTTCGATTGCTTGTAGTGAAAGTTTTTTATTATTTTGATTATTTTCATTGATTATATTTAAAAATTCTTGATATTTTTTGTTGTAGTCGTCGTCAGTAAAATTGTATTCAATAAGCGTTCTGTTGAGTTCAAAATGTTCTAGGATTTCTTTACAATATTTTGTTGGAATTTCAAGGAAGTTTGAGAGTATAATTCTCAAATCGAATTGGGATAACTTGTTTTTCATTCCGCAAGTGAGTTTGATAATTGTAAGGACAGAAATAACTAATGGGTTTTGAATAAGTTTCTCATTCCCTGATAAAAATTGTATGTTAACGTTAGATTTAAGACTCTCTTTAAGTGAAAATTTAAGCATGTCATCAACCAATGGAGTAACGATTGCAATTTCGTTTGGCTTTATTTTTTTCTCAAGTAAAGAGTTAATTTGGTTGATTGCAATGTCAATCATTTTTGCTCTTTTTGAAGGTGATTGAATTGAAAAATTTTTCAAAATATTTTGAGAATTTCCGATAGCATTATTGAAAATGTTTTCAGCATCGTAACGAAGTTCTGTATTTGAATCAATAGATATAATAGTTTGATTAAATAATTTTTCAAATTCCCAAACCGCTGTTTTATCTGCGCTCAAGTATCCAGTTCTGCTTGCGCCTTTTGAGTCAAATGCAATGAACACATCTTTTAATTGATTAGCCAAATGTTTTATAAAATCGAAGCAGATTGGAGTTATTTCATCACCATCGTCAAGAATAAGATATTCAATATTTTTGAAATAATCAGTGTTTTTGTAAATGTAATTAAAAACAAGCCCTTGACGTAGATAATCAAAATCCCGAAGCTCAAGAGTTTTTGCAATAAGTTTTTTTAGTGCTAGTTTTGCATCAGGAGCAAAGCTTTCTCCTAAAATTCTTGAGCGCCATTCAATATCATCATCAGTCAAGTTGTTTTGAACAATTAGGGAATACCTTCTGAATAATTGGTGCAATAACGATTTTTTAGAATTGTAACCTTTGAATTGAACTTCTTTAATGATATCTTTAAGTAAAAATTGTGAAACTTCTAATCCTGCAAGATTAGGTAAAATTTCGGCACCTTTGTAAGGGTTCGCGTTTTCTAATACTGCCCAATTGTCGTTAATCGTGTTATAAACTAGTGAAAAAAATGAATGAACTTCCATTTTTTCTATGGCATTTATCGTTAATTTTTCAAGAGTTTTTGCAATAAAAATATTTTTTAAATTCGAATTTGGTACGATGACCAAAATATTAGATGCAGGGATTCCAGAATTTAGCAAGTCTGCATATTTTTGAATAAGAATATTTGTTTTGTCAGATGCTAAACTTCCTTCCAGTAACAATTTAATCAATCCTCCCTTTACTGTATTTTATCAGAAAAAATCGTGAAATATCCACTCGTTGTAGGAATGTTAAGATATTGCATTTTTTCAAAATTTAGTCTACTATAATTCTGTAAACAATGAATTACAAATGCATTGCAAGAAAGTGGAGGTAAGAGATGCAAGAATTACAAGAACAAATAGGCGCTTCAGCTGGACAAATCTACAACTATTTGTCATCAAACAACGGAATTTCAACATTCGCAAAAATGAAAAAAGAATTAGATCTTAAAGGTAACTTCGCAGACCTAGGTCTTGGTTGGTTAGCTAGAGAAGACAAAGTTGAAATTTCTAAAAAAGGTTCTTCAGTTAGCGTAAGACTTAAATAGTTTTATAACTGAATTTAAAAATTTAGAAGCGCCCTTGTAGGGCGCTTTTTAATTGCAAAAAAAAACTTCTTTAGAAAAAGAAGTTAGTGTAGTAGGTAGTGTAGGTTATGTAATAAAATTAAAATCGTGTTATATATTAATTAAGTATTTTATATATATAAAATTTCAATGTTTTGAAATTTCTTAACAAAAGTTTGTAAAAAGTTTTGTTTTTGATTTATAATTAAATTTGCCCAAAACATAGAAAGGAATATTTTATGAAAATTGCACTTTATCCTGGTAGTTTTGACCCAATAACAAAAGGTCATATAGATATTTTGAAGAATGGTGCTGAAATTTTTGATAAGGTAATAATTGCAGTTGCAAGAAATTCTGAAAAACATTCGTTTTTAACAGTTGCCGAAAGAGTTGAGTTGATAAGAGAAAGTGTTAAGGATATTCCTAATGTAGAGGTAGATAGTTTCGAAGGTTTGACTATTGAATATGCAAAAAAACGTGGTGCAAAAGTTATATTAAGGGGTTTGCGAGCCGTTTCTGATTTTGAATACGAAATGCAGTTATCCCAAGCAAATAGTGCTTTATCAAATGATATAAAGACAATTTTTATGATAACAAAACCTAAATACAACTTCATTTCGTCAAGTACAATTAAAGAAATACATCTGAATAATGGCGATATTTCTAAATTTGTGCCTGAATGTGTTTATGAGTATTTGAAAAATAAAAAATAGCTATCGTTTATATATGCGTGTAAAATATCTTAAAATACTTGGTATTTCTTTTTGAAATAGTTTGACAATTATTTTTAGCTTTTGTAAAATATTAAATATCAAGAAAGGGATGTGTGGAAGACATGCAACAACAGAATGGTGTATACGATTTATTAAGATTATTGGAGATGTCAATTGAGGAAAGTTTCCCAATTGTTCCTGGTCGTTTTGTATTGGCAAAACCAAAGGAAATAGAAGCTTTAATTGACAAAATATATAGATCTTTGCCTGTTGAAGTTCAAGACGCAAGAGCATTTTTAAGACGTCGTGAAGAGTTACAGGTTGAGGCTCAACAAAAAGCTGAAAAAATAGTTGCTGACGCTCAAGTTGAAGCTGATAGAAAGTTGTCAGAAGCTGATTTTATTAAAGCTTTGGAAAGAGAAGGCAATAGAATTAGAGCGCAAGTTCAAGAAGAATGCGAAGAATTGAAACGCAAGGCTATTGAAGAAGCTGACAGTATTAGGGCTTCTGCAGCAGAAGATGCTAAAAGAACTAGAGAAGGCGCTGAAATTTACGCAGAACAAGTTTTGACAAATTTAGAGCATGACCTTACAAAATTACAACAAGTAGTTAAAAATGGACAAGTATATATGGAAAAATTAAGATCAGAATCTTATGGTCCATACGATACTCCTAGTTCATACGAATTAAGATAATTCTTGCAATACATAATGTAAAAGCAGACATGATGAATGTCTGCTTTTTTGTTAGTATTTGTTAACATTTGTTTGCATTTATTTATTTTTGTTTTATGATGTTATAGTAAGCCGATTATTTAGAATGTGATTTTTCTCACATTCTATTTTAAAAAGGGCTTAATAATAAGAAAAAAGTTGAAAATTTTATAAGAAAAAGGAATTACAAAAAATGGGTATCAAAGGAAAAAATGACAGAATGGTAGTTCTTGCATGTGAAGATTGCAAAGAAAGAAACTACACAACAACAAAAAACAAAAAAAACATTAAGGAAAGACTTGAATTGAGCAAGTACTGCCCAAAATGTAAAAAACATACAGCTCACAAAGAAACAAAATAGGTTGAGTAAGTAAGGAATAAGGGGAGAAATCCCCAGCTTGCGTCCTTAGTTCAGTCGGTAGAACGTCGGTCTCCAAAACCGGATGTCGAGGGTTCGAGTCCTTCAGGGCGCGATTTTAAAAAATAATAAGGAATACATTATGATAAGTAACGGGAATGTTTCAGGACAAAAAAATCCAAGCTTTATGGATGGAATAGTTTCATATTTCAAAGGCGTAAGGTCAGAGTGGGGTAAAATCACTTGGCCAGAAAGACGTCAAGTTGTTTCTGAAACTTTTTGCGTAATCGTGATTGTATTTATATTTACAGTATCTGTTTATTTAATGGATATTATTTTTAAAGGTTTATTAGGTTTAATCAAACCTTAGTTAAGAATAAAGGTGGCTTATGACTAAAAAAGAAAAATCTATGGAAGATCAATTGAATGAAGATATAATGGCTGAAGCAGCAGAAGCTGAAGCTGCCGCTCAAGTTGAGGCTGAAAAGAAAGAAGCCAAGAAAAACCAAAAACGTTGGTACATTGTTCATACTGTAACTGGTCACGAAAATAAGGTAAAAGTTAACCTTGAAAAACGTATTGAATACATGAACATGGGCGAAAAAATCTTCAGAGTTGAAGTTCCTCAAAAAACAGTTACCCAAATGAAAGGTGGCAAAAAACAGGAACGTGAAGAAAAAATCTTCCCAGGTTACGTTTTAGTTGAAATGATAATGGACGAAGATAGCTGGTATGTAGTTCGTCACACTGCAGGTGTAACAAAATTCGTTGGTTCTGCTAAAAAGCCAATTCCAGCTCGTGATAGTGAAATTAAGAAAATTATTAACCGTTCAACTTCAACAACTCAAAAAATTGAGCTTGACGTTAAAGCAGGAGATAAGGTTAGAATTATCTCTGGACCATTCGCAGACTTCGTTGCTGATATCATTGAAGTTTATCCAGATAAATCAAAATTACGTGCTAATGTTTCAATTTTCGGACGTGAAACTCCAGTTGAGTTGGAATATAAGCAAATTAACAAGCTATAAACCCAAAATTGGTATCCTGAATTTAGTTCAGGATTTCAATTTATGTTTAGATGATACAAAGAATGTGGAAGGATTTTCACTGAGTCGGTGAAAACCGCTAGTACCACAAAAGGAGAAAAAAATGGCTAAAAAAGTAGTAGGAAAAATCAAGCTTCAAATCGAAGCAGGAAAAGCTAATCCGTCACCTCCAGTAGGTCCGGCTTTAGGTCAACACGGTGTTAACATCATGGATTTCTGTAAGCAATTCAACGCTAGAACAGAATCTCAAGCAGGATACATCATCCCTGTAGTTATTGATGTTTACGAAGATAGAAGTTTTTCTTTCGTTACAAAATCACCTCCAGCTCCAGTATTAATTAAAAAAGCTTTAAACTTGCCAAGAGGCTCTGCAGCACCTAACAAGGATAAAGTTGGTGAAATTACTCAAGCACAACTTGAAGAAATTGCAAAAATTAAAATGGATGACTTAAATGCTACAACTCTTGAAGCAGCGGTAAAAATGATTAAAGGTTCTTGCCGTGCTATGGGTGTTACAGTTAAAGAAGGTTAGGATGGAAGGATTGAAGCCGTAAGGTAGAATCCGTTATTACCACGAAAGGAAAATTAAAAATGTCAAAATTAACTAAAAAACAAAGAAAAATGCAAGAAATGCTAGAAGGTTTTGAACAACCATCTACAGCAGTTGATGCAATCAAGAAATTACAAGAAATTTCAAAAGAATTGTCAAAATTTAACGAAACAGTTGAATGCCACATGAGATTAGGTATCGATGTTCGTCAAGCTGACCAACAAATCAGATCTACAGTTGTATTGCCAGCAGGTCTTGGTAAAACTGTTAGAGTTTGTGTTATTGCTAAAGGTGCTAAAGCAACTGAAGCTAAAGATGCAGGTGCTGATTATGCAGGAGCTGAAGAAATTATCGATAAAATTTCTGGCGGATGGTTCGAGTTTGATACATTAATCGCAACTCCAGATTGTATGGGTATGTTGGGTAAATTAGGTCGTGTATTAGGACCTAAAGGCTTAATGCCAAACCCAAAAACTGGTACAGTTACAATGGATGTAGCTAAAGCTGTTACAGATGCTAAAGCTGGTAAAGTTGAATATCGTGCAGATAAACAAGGTATGATTCACTGTCCAATCGGTAAAGTTCAATTTACTGAAGCTGATTTGGTTAAAAACTTTGCGACTCTTGCAGACGCAGTTTTGAGATCAAAACCATCAGCTGCAAAAGGTACATTTGTTAAATCAGTATACCTTTCAACAACAATGGGTCCTGGTATTAAACTTGATCCTAAAAACTTTGCAGCAGAAGTTAAAGAACTTTTATAGTTCTAAAACTTTATTTAAAAGAGAGGTGGAACGTCAGGTTTTACCTCTCTTTTTTGTGTTTAATCTTTAATTTAACCTTGAAAAACTATTGCATCCGTAGTACAATTACAGTGTATGATACTTTAATATAGGAAAGAGACTTGATATGAGTACTGTTGATAATAAAACGCAACAATTTAATTTAGAAAAGAGAATGACTATGAAAAAAGAATTTATTTTTCTTGGACCACCAGCTTGTGGAAAGGGCACTCAAACAAATAGACTTGCAGAATTTTTAAACTTTCCGCATATAGATACAGGATCTTTGTTAAGAGCTGAAATTAAAAACGAAACTCCAGATGGTGTTGTTGCTAAATCTTTTATAGACAAAGGCAATTTGGTTCCAGCAGAATTAGTTGCAAAAATTATTAAAAACAGACTTGTTCAAGATGATTGTCGTGACGGTTACATATTGGATGGTTATCCAAGAAGTGTTGAACAGGCTGACAAATTAGAAGTTATCAATGAAGAAATAAACTCAAAAAGAGATGTTGATGTAGAATTTAAGGCAATATATTTTGATATAGATACAAGTGTTTTGGTTGAAAGAATTGTAAACAGACGTTCTTGTCCTGTTTGTGGTGAAATTTACAATTTAGCATCAAAAGCACCTGAAAAAGAAGGTATTTGTGACAAATGCGGTTCTGCATTAACTCAAAGAAAAGATGATACAAGAGAAGTTGCGGAAGCTCGTTTTGCTACTTATGACAGAGAAACTGCACCTTTGATTGAATATTACAAAAATAAGGGCGTTTTAGTATCGTTAGATGCTAACGGAACTTTCGATGAAGTTTGGGAACGTTTATTAGAAATTATAAAGTAAGAAAGGTTTGAAATTTTGAATGTTACGTTCAAAGTTTCATAAGGAATAAATGATTTATAAAAAATCAAGAGAAGAAATTAAGCGTATGCGTCATGCAGGGCATATAGTAGCTTTGGTTCATCAAAAGATGAGAGAAGTTATTGAACCTGGGATTTCAACAAAAGAGCTTGACGACATTGCGTATAGAATAATCAAAGAAAACAAGGCGACTCCTACATTTTTAGGTTACTGTGGTTTTCCAGGAACTATTTGTGCATCAATTAATGAACAAGTTGTCCATGGAATTCCAAGTGAAAATGTAATAGTAAAAGAAGGCGATATTATTTCTGTGGATGTAGGTGCTACATATGGTGGGATGGTTGGCGATGGTGCTTGGACTTATCCTGTCGGGAATGTGAGTGCAGAAATTAAGCGTCTATTGTTAGCTACAGAGGAGTCTTTGTTTGAAGGAATTAAGCAAATGCGTGAAGGAAATGTTTTAGATGATGTGTCTAAAGCAATTGAACGTGTTGCTGTTCGTGAAAATTTAGGAATTGTGCGTCAGTATGGTGGGCACGGAGTTGGTCATGAAATGCATGAAGATCCGTTTTTGTTCAACTATAGTGTAGGAAATAATACACCTTTAAAATCTGGTTATGCGATTGCAATAGAGCCGATGTTAAATTTGGGCGGTGATGATGTTGTTGTCGCAGAAGATGAATGGACGGTTTCTACCGTTGACAATCAACCATCTGCGCATTTCGAGCATACTGTTTTGGTTACAGATGGTGAACCTTTGATTATTACGCAATTAATGGCTTAATTTCGGTTGGCAACTTTACCAATGGAGAAATTTTAAATGAAATATTATATAGGTCTTTCATTAGCAGCAAGTTCAAGCGTAGATACTGGTGTGGCTATAATAGATGATTATAACAATATCATTTTTGTAGACAAACTTTACAAGATGAATGACATAATGCATTTTTTTGATAACTTTTCGTCTATAGGTGATAGCGAAATTTGTGTGTCATTAGCTTGGGATAGAACGATGTTGAATGGAAAGTGGCGTATTTTGTCAAAACCATATCAGCTAGTATCTTCAAATGTTCATATGCCAAATCAGGATAATTGGACGCAAAGATATGCAAACAGAGGGTCTGAATATTTTAAATCTTTGATTGAAAAAGGTGCAAGTGTTAATCGTTTTGAGCTTTACTTAACTCGTCAAAGTTTGCACTTGAATTCTTGTTATAAGGAACGTTCTCCTGCTGATTGCAAGTTTTTGCAACAAGCGTTAAAGTTTGAATGGGGTTTTGAAGATATTCCTGTAAATATGATGCCAATGGCACAGTTGGAGGCTATTGTTGGAGCTTTGTTGGCAAGAGAAAATTATAAAAATCCAGAAAATATAAAACAAGTTTCAACATTCAAAGATTTTTCGGTAATTGATGTTGTCAAAAATCCGAAAAATCAGTTTGAGATTGGTCAACGGGAATTATCTGTCCTTGGTAGCAAGTAAGCTTAATGCTGCTCCCAAAGCCGCACCAATGCCCATTCCCCACTTAAATCCGTTCCATTTAATGTTGCTCATTGCCTTTGCTGTTACGGTATCCATAAGGCTTGCATCTTTTTTGTACTTTTTAAAATTGTCTGAAAAATCTTTCTTCATTGCTTTTACAGTTGTTGGATCAGTAATGCTTTCTTTTAAATTTTTACATTTATCTTTGATTGCATCTAAAGTTTCAGCAACTCCAAGTTGATGAAGAATGATTTTGCTTTCGTTTGAAAGTTTGTTTTTAGTTATTTCATTTGCAGCTTTTGTTAAATCAGCGATATCTTTTTCAGCAATACGTTTAGTTACACGATATGATTCGTTGATGAAGCCAGCTTTAGTTACGGGTAAATAATAGCAAGTCATACCGAAAGCTCCACCCAGAACTGTTGCGCCAAGACGTTTAGATCTTTCTGAAACTGTAGAATATTGAGTGTATGAACTTCCGTAGTCTGTGTACATTTTTTAACCTCATAAGTTGTTCTTAGAGGTTATAAAATTCGTGAAAAATATTTTTTGCTAGTTTAGTGAATATTTTTTGTAAATAAATAATTGTCTGCGAGTTTTTTTACATCTTCAAAAACTTCTTCAATTGTTTTGCAGGCATCCACTACTTTTATTCTTTCAGGTTCTTCTTTGGCAATTTCTAAATAACCGTTTCGGACTTTGTTATGGAATTCTATTCCAGCACTCTCCATTCTATCCTTTTCAGAACCAACTCTTTTCATAGAGGTTTCAACGTCAATGTCAAAAACAATTGTTAAATCAGGTTTTTTACCGTTTGTCGCTAGGCTATTCAGCATTTTAATTCTATCTAAATCTAAACCTCTGCCGTAACCTTGATAAGCTACTGTTGAATCAATGTGTCTGTCGCAAAGTACAATTTTACCAGCTTCAACTGCAGGATTTACGATGATGTCAATGTTTTGAGCTCTATCTGCCAAAAATAAAAATGATTCACAACGGTCAGAAACTTCACCCTCATAATTCAGTAAAATTTCTCTAACCTTTTCACCTAAACCTTTTCCCCCAGGTTCTCTTGTAAGCACAACTTCAAAACCTTGTGATTTTAAGTAATCTGCTAGAAGTTTCATTTGGGTAGTTTTTCCACAACCGTCAGCACCTTCAAATGTTATAAATAAACCTTTTTTCATAATCTCCTCTTAAATAAATGGTGCGTTTTTTAAAACGCACCACCTAACTTTCTATGTATCAATGTTAGTTGCGTAAACCGCGTTGGATTCGATAAATTTCTTTCTAGGGTCAACTTTATCGCCCATTAATATATCGAACAACTGGTCGCAAAGCATTGCATCTTCAATATTTACCTTCAATAATGTTCTTGTAGCAGGGTCCATTGTTGTTTCCCAAAGTTGTTGAGGCATCATTTCACCTAACCCTTTGAAGCGTTGGATTGTCAAACCTTTTTGACCTCTGTCGTCAATGATTTTTTGTAATTTATCAAATGATGTGATTTCATATTGTTCAGCATCTGTTTCAAGAATCAAGTGTTCTTCTTCTTCAATCAAGAAATCTCTGATTAAAGGATAAGAAGTTCTTAATCGTTTGAATTCGCTACTCTTAATGATGCTTTGGTTGATAATTACGTGTTCTTCTTCGTTAACATTCAATTGAAGTGAATATTTTGATGTTTCAGGAGTGTATTTTACTGAAACTTTGTAGTTGCTTGCTTCAGCGATATTGTAGTTTTTCGCGTGGTCTTCCAAGTAGTTGTTCAAGTATTCACAAATTGAATTCATTTTTTCTTGATCATCAAAGTGTTCTGGTTGAATATCAGCTCTTACCAAACCTCTTAACGCAACTGCTGGGAACATGTTCAAGATTGGGTTGTTATATGAATTGTAGAATGTTGACATGTTTTTGATAAGTTCTAACAATTCATCGCCAGTTTTAACTTTTGATTTAGTTTTGTCTGATAAGCTCAAACTCTTGATACCACGTTCTTTAAGCATTTTATCTAGAGCGTGCTCGTTGAATAAGTATTCTGAAACTTTACCTGATGTGATTTTGTAAAGTGGTGGTTGCGCAATGTACACATAACCATTGTCAATCAATGGTTTAGCGTATCTAAAGAAGAATGTTAATAGCAAGGTTCTGATGTGAGCTCCGTCAACGTCGGCATCGGTCATGATGATGATTTTGTGATAACGAAGCTTTTCGAGGTCAACTTCTTCTTCGTTTTTGCTTATGTTAATTCCGAAAGCTTGAACCATTGACTGAATTTCGTTGTTGCCATAGATTTTGTCTAATCTTGCTTTTTCAACATTTAAGATTTTACCTCTCAATGGTAAGATAGCTTGGAACATTCTGTTTCTACCTTGTTTTGCAGAACCGCCTGCAGAATCTCCCTCAACGATGTAGATTTCGCATTTTTCAGGCTCTCTGTTAGAACAGTCAGCAAGTTTACCTGGTAGAGTAGAGTTTTCAAGAACAGTCTTGCGTCTTGTAAGTTCTCTAGCTTTTCTTGCGGCTTCTCTAGCTCGTTGAGCTTGAAGAGTTTTTTCCAAAATCATTTTAGCGATTTTTGGGTTGAATTCAAGCCATTCTTGAAGTTTATCTCTAACTGCGTCTTGAACAGCGCCCATAGCTTCTTGAGAACCTAGCTTTTCTTTTGTTTGTCCTTCAAATTCAGGATTCGGAATTTTAACAGAAACGATTGCTGTCAAACCTTCACGAACGTCTTCACCTGACAAGTTTTGGTCAGAATCTTTCAAAATGTTGTTTTTTCTAGCATATTCGTTCAATACACGAGTGATAGAGTTTCTGAAACCAGTTAAGTGAGTTCCGCCAGAATGTGTGTTGATGTTATTTGCAAAGGATAGAACACTTTCGTTGTAAGCATCAGTGTATTGCATTGCAACTTCAACTTGCATAGTGTCAACAACTTTATCAATGTAGATTGGTTTGTCGTGAAGAACTGTTTTATTCTTGTTTAAGAATTCAACGTAACTTCCGATACCGCCAATATAGTGAAAAACTTCTTCTTCTTCAGCGTCATGTCTGTGGAAAATAATTTTTAAACCTTTGTTCAAAAATGCCATTTCCCGAAGTCTGTTAGCGATTACATCACAGTCGATTTCAGTTGTTTCTGTGAAGATTTCAGGATCTGGCCAGAATGTTGTTTTTGTACCTGTTTTGTCTGTAGCTTCACCTTTTTCAACAGGAGTAAGAGGTTCGCCTCTCATGTATTCTTGACGCCATACAAAACCTTGTCTTGAAACTTCTACACGATATTTTTCAGAAAGTGCGTTTACAACAGAAGCACCTACTCCGTGAAGACCGCCAGATACTTTGTAACCACCATCACCAAATTTTCCACCTGCGTGCAAAACTGTGTGTACAATTTCAAGTGCAGATTTGCCTGATTCAGGTTTGATATCAACAGGAATACCACGACCGTTGTCCTCTACAGTTACGCTGTTATCTTTGTGAACAGTTACGTGAATATCTGTACAAAATCCTGCTAAAGATTCGTCGATTGAGTTGTCTACAATCTCATAAATACAGTGGTGAAGACCACGTTGAGAAGTTGAACCGATATACATACCAGGTCTCATTCTAACGGCTTCTAAACCTTCTAGCACTCTAATATTTCCTGCGCCATATTCAGCGCTTGTTTTTGTTTCAATCGCTTCGTCACTTTTTGGAAGATCAATAACTTCGATTTTCTCTTCAATTTGAGCTTGCGCAGAAGTTTGTTCAACTACTTCTTGAATTCCATCTGACATATATAATTTCTCCCCTTATAATTAGTCTAATATCCTTGATAATATTGTAACACAAACATATTTTTTATGCTAATTTATGACAAAAATTTACATGGGGTTAAGCTTAAGGTTTTATCTTTGTAAATAGTTCTGTTTGGCAATTTTTTATTATTGATTTTGCTCACTTGGTGAATATGAATAAAATCCTTAAGTCTTATTATAAAAATGATAAGAAGAAGGAGTTTTTTATGTCAAAAAGTTTAATCAAGTCTATCCGCAAAATTGTAGAAGATAATGGCACTGATAAAATAGCTATTTTTACAGAAAATTTAAAGATTGACGGCAGAATTTTCCTACCTGAAGGCAAGTGTGAAGAGTGTCATGAGGATTTTATCACTCTTGAAAATGCACTTGTCTGCCGTTTGGAAGATTATTGTGTTTGTAATGATGATGATTGTGAATGCCACGATTATGTTTGCTTTAGATACAATTGGTTGAATATTTGTATCCATAAAATTGTATCTTTTAGTATTGTTGAAGAATAATCTTCTAAAAACAGACCGTCTAAAAAGACTAGGCTGCGATAAAATCGCAGCTTTTAGCCATTTTATATGAAATAATGCAGAATAAAATTTTATGCAATTTCTGCTAATGCGTTTACAACATCAGCATCCCATTTTGAACCAGCCTCGTTTCTCATAATATCCAAAGCTTGTTCTTTTGGCATAGCTTTTCTGTAAGGTCTGTCTGATGTCATTGCAGAATAAGCATCAGCTACAGCAATAATTCTTGAGCCAAAAGGTATTGATTGACCTTTTAATCCTTCAGGTGAACCTGTTCCATCAAAGCGTTCTTTTTGGTATGTAATGTATGGTACAACTTCTGATAGGAAGTTGATATTCATAAGCAAGTTAACACCTACGTTTGAGTGGTTTTGAATTTTTTCAAAATCTTCTTGTGAAAGTTTTCCGTTAGTTGCGAAAATGCTTTCAGGAAGTGTTATTTTACCAATGTTTTGTAGCAAACCTGCGTAGTATATCAAATCTGTTGTTTTTTCATTCAAACCTAACTGTTTGCAGATTTTGCGTGCAAGAGTTGCTGTGTTTTGAGAATGTGCAACTTTGTATCCACCTTTTGTATCAACTGCATTTGCCAAGTTTTCAACGAAAGCTTGTTGGAAATCGCATAAATCTCCGATTAATGCAGTAAGCTCTGCTCTCATGTGTTGAAGATCTGGAGTTGCAGAGTTTTCATCTTCGATTAGTCTGTAGGTTTCATCAATTTGACTTTGCAAAGTGATTGATGTTGCAAACAAATTTGCAATACTTTCTACTAGTTCTATAAACTCTCCTTGCAACATTGGTGTTTTAAGTTCAATTACACCGATGTTTTGAGAAACACTGTGAATTGATACGATAATAGAATCTTTATCAGCTAAAGTTTCTGATCTTAAATATGATTTTGCAATTGTACTGTCGCTGTCTACGTTATAACCAGGAACTTGAAGTTCAGATGAACTTCCTGCTAGTACAAGTTGCATTGAGTTTTCTGTTAAACCTTTTGTAAATTCTTTCGCTAGATAAATATTACAAACTTGAATATCTACCATTTGAGCAATAGATTTCGCAATAGATGTGAATATCGCATAATCCTCTTGTGTGTCAAAATTTAATACACATAATGTCTTATTAAGTGCGTATATTGAAATAAGTTCACTTAATTGGTTTTTTAACCCAGCTTTTTTATCTTTTGTATGTTCTCCAATTTTGTGTGCTAATTCTTCGGAGATTAAATGTTCTGATAAAAAATCTCCTAAATTAAGGGCAAATATTTCTTCAAACGGATCGTTGTCAATTAAAAACTCTGATTGACTAAATAATGAAACACCGTTTTTCTTTATATCTTTATCCATGCGATCTCATGCCTTCTTCTTTACTACCTTTATACTCTATAACGGCACATGTTTCTAAAAACTTTAATATTCTTTACAAAAATTCATACTTTAGTATGGGAAAGTTTATACAAAAGTATAACTATTCCAATAAAAAGGCGACAGTTAAATTTTAACTGTCGCCTTTGTGTAAACCTTAAATTTTTTAGTAACCAATTGCCCAACTAAACGCAGCGGTTGTGTTTTGGCTTTTTTCTATTTGAGTTGTTGCAGCGATTGCTGGAACTTCAATAACTTTAGCTGCTTTTGATAACAAATTGTACTGTTCCATTTTAGTATCAACGTTGTTGAATGATTTTAATCTATCAAGTTGGTTTTGGAGTTCTGCGTTTTCTTCATTCAGTGTTGTTATCTGACGGCGAAGTTTGTTTAGAGAAACTTCGTTTGTCATTGCAAAATAGTAGCTCATAAATGTTACGCATATAAGCATTGTCAAAAGCCCACATAAAGTTTTGTTGATTCTTCTGATTGCCATTTCTTTCACCAAGTTGTCCTTGTCGTAGTAAAAGCGACCTTCGATAACGGGTGCTTGATTTATTGGGCTTTCCATATAGCCCATATTTGTATAAGAATAATTTTGTTGATCTTGTCTTACTCTAGCTGTATTCAATTTTTTGTTCCCCAACTATTTAGTAGTCTGAAAAATTTTTCTTTTATACTATTCCGCTTTTTAGTTTATACATCTTGCGATTCTTAATTTTGCGCTTCTTGATGGCGGATTCTCTCTAATCTCCCCGTCACTCGCCATTATTGGTTTTTTGTTTACTAGTTCTAGTTTTGGTGGTGGACACTTGCAAATCATTTGGTTTGGTTCGCAGTGGCACTTTTGCGAGTGATATCTGAATATGTTTTTCACTAACCTGTCTTCAAGCGAGTGAAAACTTATTACACTTATTATAGCACCAACCTCTAATAAATCCAACACATCATTCAACGTATTTTTTACATTTGTTAACTCTTGGTTAACTTCAATCCTTATAGCTTGGAAAACTCTAGTGGCAGGATGTATTGAAGATTTGACTTTTGGAGTGCAATTTACGATTAGGTTTGCCAGTTCAGTTGTAGTCTTAATTGGTTTGATTTTGCGTTCTTCGACAATCTTTTTGGCAATCCTTTTGGAAAATCTTTCTTCTCCGTATTCAGAGAATATTTGAACCAAATCGTTTTCAGAGTACGTGTTAACAACGTCGTAGGCTGAAAAATCTGCATCTTGGTTAAATCTCATGTCGAGCGGAGCTTCTTTTGAAAAAGAAAATCCTCTTTCAGCTTTGTTGAATTGGTGGTAACTAGCCCCCAAATCAAACAGGACACCGCCAGTAATTTTATTAACCCCGAGATTAGCGAATGTCCGTTTGATGTCAATATAGGAGGATTTGACTATGAATAAGTTGTTTTGGTAATCTTTTAGCCTTTCTGAAGCAGCATCAATAGCGTCTTGATCGACGTCGAATGCTATTAGTTTTCCGTCCGGTTGTATTCTTTTCAAAATGAGTTCGCTGTGACCGCCTCCCCCAAGAGTACAATCAACATAAACCAGACCGCTTTTGCATTCAAGCGCATCAACTGCTTCATTTTTCATAACTGTGTAATGCTTAAATTCCATACTAGAATTTTAGCATGCTAATATTAATAAATAAAGCCATCTAAACCATATTGGTCTAAAACTTCTAAAAATTTCTCATTTGTGTAGTAAATAACATTGTTATCATCCACATCATCGATAACTTTTACTACTGTTGTTGGTTTTTCCGCACTCTTTGTTAAGATTGAATCCGCAACCATCAAAAATGTTAAATTGTTTTGAACTTCTTCTGCAGTGAAAAAGTCAAGAACTTCTGCCAAATTTTTTGTCTCCATTGCTCTTTTTGCTAATGCCATGATGTACTCCTTTGTTTCTGTCGGTATTGTGCTTTTTATACTCCCATTTTTAATACCGAACTCGTGCAACCCATTAATATATCCATATATACGGAACAACCTTCTAAAAACTTTAATTTTTAGAAGGTCGTTTGTTACATTTGTTAATATAGTTTCTAAAAGCTATTTAATAGCTGCTTTTGCACGTTTTATAGCTTTATCTTTTCCGATAATAGCTAGTGTTGCAGTCATATCAGCGCCACGAGTTCTGCCTGTTATTGCAGCTCTAATAGCCCACATTGTAGCCTTTGGTTTGATTCCTTTTTCTTTGAATTCGCCTCTGAAAACTTCAAGTTTTTCGTGAAGATTTTCTTCTGTCCAAGTCCAATCTTGAGCTTGTTCAACGAATGCTTTTAGAACATCTTGAGATGCTTCTGTATCAATTACTTCAGTTTGAGTTTGTTCGTCTATTTCAACTGAATCGCCGAAGAAATACGGCACAGCGTCAGTTATGTCTGAAAGTAATGTTAGTGGTTCATAAGTTATTTCAACCATTCTAGTGTATTCAGTATCAGAAAGTTCTGTAAGATCATACTTTGTTAAATATGGTTTAAGTCTTTCTTTAAGTTCTTCAATTGGAAGCATTTTAATATAGTGGCTGTTCATCCAATTTAATTTGTCGTACTCAAAGATTGAGTTAGAAGACGAAATTTCGTTAATTCTAAAGTCTTGAGCAATTGCGTCTACAGATTTAACTTCTTGTCCGTCAGATGGTGCCCAACCTAAAAGTGCAACAAAGTTGATTAGAGCATCTGTTAGGTAGCCTTTTTCTACGAATTCAGAAACTGCAGTTGCGCCGTGACGTTTTGATAGTTTGCTTCTGTCTGGAGCAAGAATCATACCCAAGTGACCGAATTTAGGAACTTCTGCTCCTAGAGCTTCAAATATAAGAATTTGTTTGAAAGTGTTAGAGATATGGTCTTCTCCACGGATAACGTGTGAGATTTTCATAAGCATATCATCAATTACAACAGCAAAGTTGTAAGTAGGAGTTCCGTTTGATTTTAAAATTACGAAATCACCTAAAAGGTCTGTGTCTACGTGTAATTCACCTTTTACCAAATCATCGAATACAAGCATTGAATCTTTGTGGAATGCTTTTTGTGCTTTTGCAATGTTGAATCTGATTGCTGGTTTTCTGCCTTCTGCACGAAGTTTTGCTTTTTCTTCATCAGTTAGGTTTTCACATTTTTTTGTGTAAACATAAGGTTTTTTGTTAGCAGAAGCTTCTTCTTTTTCAGCTTCAAGTTCTTCTGGTGTGCAGAAGCATTCGTAAGCAAAACCTTTGTCTAATAATTCTTGTACGTATTTTGGATAAATATCAAATCTTTCGGATTGTGTATAAGGGCCGTAAGGACCGCCAACGTCAGGACCTTCATCCCAGTTTAGTCCAAGAGCTTTTAAGCTATCAAAAATGTTGTCGATGTATTCTTGGCTAGTACGTTCAGCGTCTGTGTCTTCAATTCTTAAAACGAATTTACCATTATTTTTTTTAGCAAATAAGTAGTTGAACAACGCAGTTCTTGCTGTTCCTACGTGTAGATTACCGCTTGGTGACGGTGCAATTCTGACTCTTACTTCTTCCATTATCTTCCTTCTTTCTAATTTATAAATCAGCATATAAAGGATATCATGAGCAAATTTTAAATTCAAGGGTAAATGCATAATAAAGACGATTGACTAGTAAAAAATAAAAGAGTAAAATTAAAGTATGAAGAGAGTAGTTATATTACTTTGTCTAATATTGATGTCAAGTTCCCCGGTTTTTTCAGAAGTTACTGTTGTTGAGGATGAAAAGTTACCGAATATCTTTATATGGGCAATTCCTGAAGATGAGGATGGGGCTGTAACTACTGAAAAACAAGATAAAAAAGCTAAAAAAAATAAAGATAAAACGGAAAAAGTAGAAGAAGAAATTGATTTGTTGCCTGATGATGGAGAGTCTGTTGTCTTGAAAACTACAACATTAAAAGGTTATACAGAGTTTGTTGAGGGTGCAGAAGATGTTTTGTATATGGATGATTATACAAAATTTACGCTTGATATAAGAACTCCTCAAATGATGGCTGATGAACATAATTCTTTATTTGTAACGAAAAAATATGTTCCAAGTAAAGCCCCAAATTCTTTGACTATTGCAAAATATAGAGCTGAAGAGTATAGGATTGCCTCAAAAAGTGGAAAGTATGAGGGTGTCTATAATAGTCGTTATGGTAATTGGTCTGTTGGGACTTCTTTCGATACGGAATCTTCTACTTTAGGACAAATTGAAAATGCTACAAGCCTGTTCACGAAATATGATAGTAAATATTTTTCTTTAAAATCAAGTTATAAGAAGAATAATATGACTGTTTCGCAAATTCAAACTGATAATTTCAGTATTGTTCCAGAGTTAAAATTTAATAATATATTTGCTATACAAGAAGTCTTGTCTGCTGATATTACAAGGAACAGGCGTTCTGGAGAGTTGGTATTGTCAGTAAATCCGCTTGGAAATAAGGATATAGACAGAATAAGATTGCAAGTTGGTGCTAAAACAACTCAAGATATCACTAGCGGACGGACTTGGTCGCAGTTGGAATTTTCTACAAAATTTAAATTGTAAATTTATTAACAAATAATTGTTAGTAGGGCGTATTTAGTTTATAATATAAGTACTAGACGTATTCGTGCGTGTTGTTATTATAAAGTGAGGTATCATTGACAACTCCTGATGATAATTTAAATAACCCTGAAATGCAAGAAAGTATTCGCTATTCGCCTGTTGCAGAAGAACAAAAAGTTGCAAAGGTGAAGAAGAAAAAAATGCGTAAGGACAAGGTTAAAAAAGGTTTTTATTATTCTTTTTTGACTATTGTGTTGCTATTCTGTTTGATTCAGGTTGGATTTGGTGCGATATTGAATATCTCAAAAACGATTTCTTACAAGGCTAAAATAAAAACTTTGGAAAAAGTTAGAGATGATGCAGAAATGAAGAATAGAGCTTTGAAAGAAGATATCAAAGAGTTTTCAACTACAACATCTTTGGAAGAAATTGCTAGAAATAACTTAAAAATGGCTGGGGAAGATGAGGTGTTAGTAATCATCAATAAGTCAGAGCCAAAGGAAGAAGAGACGCAAAATAAAAAATATTAATCAAGAGGGATTATGCAAGATAGAGAAGTTTTAGATTATATAAAACAGGCTTTTGATTTGAAGGCGCAAGGTTGCTATAAACAAGCTATAGAGATGCTTTATAAGACATTAGAAACTGAAATTGACAATATTGAGATTCTTTATCAATTAGGTGATTTATATTTTCAGTTGCACAATTACCAAAGGGCTGAAAAATACTTGGAAAAAGTCCTTGTAAAAAATTCTATGCATTTGGATGCGTATAAATTATTAAAAGAGTTATATGTTCGTCAAAAGAATTACGAGTCAGCAAAAACTATAGCTGAAAAAATCTATACGATAGAAGCTTCTCCAAAGAGTTTGGTTTCGTTAATAAATATTTTGTCTGAATTAAAAGAGTTTGAAGAAATAGAAAAGTATATTAAAACTAATCCAGTTGATGATTATGTAATGATTGAGTATGCTAGGGTTTGTTATGGAAAAGGCGATTTGGATAAGGCTTTAGAAATTTTAGAAAAAATTAATTCTGAAAACGATGATGCGCAAATTTTGAAAGGCAAAATTCTTTTTGATGTTAATAATTTTGAAGATTCATACAAAATTTTTAAAGGTTTGGAAAGAGTTACTGAAAGTGAAGATGTACTTAATTATTTAGGTCTTTTTGCGTTGGAGTTAGATGATTTTACATCTGCAATAAAATATTTTTCAAAAGCTTCTGCTCTGAATAAGAATAATGCATTATATCTTTATAATTTGGCAAATGCTTATTATTTGAATGGTTGGCTTGACGAGGCTCAATCAGCTTATAAAAAAGCGATAGGTTTAGAGCCTGAAAATGTTGATTATAGATATTCTTTGGCTTATCTGTACTATAGACAGAAAGATTTTGATAAAGCAAAGAGTGAAGTTGATTATATATTGGACTTGTCGCCTGTTCATTCGCAAACTTGCATATTAAAAGCGTTGTTGAAATTTGAAGATAAGGACTTTTTAGGTGCGCAAGCAATATTAGAAACAAATTTAAAGAATATTCCTGATGATGGGTTTACGATGTCTGCGTTGGCAAGGGTTTATGCTGAACTTTTGAATTTTGATAAGGCAGAAGCGATATTGCGCGATTTGACTGATAAGAACCCGCAAAATATTTCGTATATGCTAGACTTTGCGAATGTTTACGTAAAAGAGAAAAAGTTTGCAGAAGCGATTTCTTTGGTGGACAAACTTATTGAGCAAAATGATAGGCTAATAGATGCTTATATTTGTGGGGCATCAGCAGCTATGGCGAGTGGGGATTTTGAAAAGACAAAACTTTATGCTCAATCTGCAATTGCTTGTGATATAAATTGCTCTGCTGGGTATTATTATTTGGCATTAGTAAGAGAGCATGAAAATGACATCGAAGAAGCAGTAGAATGTATGAAACGTGCTATTTTTTACGATATAAATAATCCTGCATATTATGCAGAGATGAGCCGTTTGTATAAGACTAGCGGGGATGTGAAAACTGCATTTGAATATATAAAAGATGCCGAATCTCTTGAAAATACCAACGAAACATATAAATCAATGTATAAAGAGTTGGCTATGTTAAACAGAAAAGTTTAGCGGATTTGATTTTTATAAATTTGCTATTAATAATACAATATGTATACTATTAATAGTGTAGTAATAGCTGGAGGATATTAGTGGGTATTAAAAATTTTAAAAATGTAATAAAAATGGCGTTGGCAGTGAGTTTGTTGGCAGTGAGTTTGCCTGCGCACGCATTTTTGAAAAAAGATGAAATCGTAATTCCTGACAATTATCCTAAAAAATACGATGCAGAATTTGTAAAGCGCATAAAGTCTTTCTATAAAGAAGTTAGTGACGATCATATATTTTATGTTGCGATGGATATGTTGAAAAACACAAATGGTGAATTTTCGAGAAGGGCTATTTTAGGTAATAATCTTTCGCAAAAGCCGATTAGGGTAATGTTCAAGGATTTAGGGCAAATTAGGACAGACTATGCTGAATATGATGCATTAGGCTGGAAAAAAGGTGGTAGGTTGTATATTTTTATAAATCCAAAACACAAGGATGCGCCTCCTGGTGCCATAGCAGCGTTATTAGCTCATGAAGCTTTGCACCAAGATGAGTATAACTCAATAGCTGAAGAAACCTATGCTTGGACAATGGAAGCTTCAGTGTGGTGTGATATAGTTGATGCGTTCCCCGAAAGTGATGAGAGATTACATCCGTTGGTAGTTAGAGAGAATACATTGAAAGATTTGTTTGAAAAAGGTAATTATTCAAGCAAATACATAAAAAAAACAGTGAAATCAAATCATGGATATAGAAATTTACCAGCGACCTCACCAGGTTTTGAAGAATTGTAATTTATCCATTATGGCTACTAAAAAAGTATATTGATTAAAAAAAATTCTTGATGTTAAATGTTCGTATGAAGAGAAGTCAAGTGATATGTTTTTTAGTTATGGTTGCAGGGTTGGTAGCTCTAAATCATTTTGTAATGAATCCAAATCCGAATTTGTTGATTCCAAATTCTGCCGATTTGGTAAATCATGAGCATGTTTCAAGCCAAAAATTGTTTGAAAATGTTTGGACTACAGTCAAAAACAATTATTATGACGAATCTTTAAACCATCAAACGTGGTATAGATGGAAAGAACACTATAGAGGCAAAATCAAAACTGATGAAGACGCAAAAGTTGCTATAGATTCAATGTTAGCGAGTTTGGATGACCCATATTCAAGATATATGGACAAATCAGAATATAACGAACAAAATAGCTCTATAGATTCTAAAATTACAGGTATTGGAGTGAATATTGCGTCTATATCGGGTAAAATTCAGATAATAAATGTAATGGATGGTACTCCAGCGCAGGCTTCAAATCTGCAAAATGGAGATATAATACTTGATATAAATGGCAAAGATGTTAATGGGCTTTCGCTTTCAGATGTTGCGAATTTGGTAAGAGGTCCAGAAAATACGGTTGTAAACATTACTATAATGCGCGATAAAGACAAGTTTTTAAAAAAAGTAATGCGAAAAGAGATTAAGATAAAAACCGTAAAAAGTTCAGTAGACAAAAATATTGGATATATACAGATTTCGAGCTTTTTGGGTACTTCAACTCCAAACGAATTCATAGAAGCAATTGATAGGACAAAAGATACTGAAGGTCTAATTCTTGATTTACGAGGCAATACTGGTGGATTGCTACCAAACGCTGTTTTTATAGCAAATTTGTTTATTACAAAAGGTAATTTGGTAAGTATTGTCGGACGTGATAATTATCGTTTTGATATCGAAGCTGAAAATATTGAGTTAGAGATTGATAAACCATTGATAGTTCTTGTTGATGGTTCTAGTGCAAGTGCTAGCGAAATCTTGTCAGGAGCTTTGAAAGATTATAAACGTGCCAAGTTGCTTGGTACAAAGACTTTTGGGAAAGGTATGGTGCAAAAGATTGTACCTTTGCCTAACGAAACAGGTTTAAATTTGACAATTGCTAAATATCTAACTCCAAATGGCGCTGATATTAATAAAAAAGGTATAACTCCAGATATTGAAGTTAAGCTGACGTTAGAAGATATCAAGAATAGAAATGATGTTCAATTGGAAACTGCGAAGAAAATCCTTGCCGAGATGATTCAACAAGAACACGAAACCGCTTATGGAAAAGTTGACTAATTATCTTAAAAAAGTTGCTTTGGAATTGTTTCTTTAATAGTGTCCATTTTCTGTATCTATAAAATCAAGACAAAAAAAACGGACATACTTTTCAGCTAGTCCGCTATTTCATTTCTGAAACAAAAAGGATTTACATTAACTTAAAATCTTTAAGTCTATCTTCCAATCTCTCCTAATATCCTCAAATTAGTATTCAATGCCTTGTCTTGCCATAACACCCATATCAAAGTAATGTTTGATAGGTTTCATTTCTGTAACAAGATGAGCCATTGCCTTAAGTTCAGGGTGAGCATATCTACCTGTCAAGACGATTTCAAGATTTTCTGGTTTGTTCATCAAGGCTTCTTTAACTTCAGAAACTTTAATCATGTTCATTGATGTACAAATATTGATTTCGTCAAGGATAATTAATTGATATTCACCTGATTGAATTGCGTTTTTAGCGAATTCCCAACCTTTTTTCGCTTCTTTATAATCATCCATACACACGTTATGTGAGTAGCAAACTCTATCCATACCAAATTGAACTACGTCTAAATTAGGTAAAAATTTAGATGAAGTAGCGATTTCACCATAAGATGTAGCGCTGTCACCTTTTGTAAATTGAATAATAAGAACCTTCCAACCGTGACCCAAAGCGCGAAGTGCCAAACCTAATGATGCAGTTGTTTTACCCTTTCCGTCTCCTGTGTATATTTGAATATAACCATGTTCTAACACTTCTTATTTCCTCCGAATATAAACTATAATTGTTATCCACATTTTAAACGATTTTAGAATGCCATTTAATCGTCCTATGGATTGATTAGACTACGGGCAGGGATTGATATTTACTAACCCCGCCTCCCAAGATGTAAATCCATAATAGAACAAATTTTTTCAAATTAAACGTATTTTTCACACTCCATGCCAATCTTTTTACAATTAAGTTTGTAGTAAATCTAAAGATTTAGATTTAGAGTGATTTTTGGCGTATATAAAAATCCTCTAAAAAATTTACATTAATTTTGTAAAATTCCGTTAATAATTACTTGCGTATCGGTGAAGTAGTTGTCGTTGTTAAATCTTGCCAATCGTTGGTGAAATTGCTTGATTTTACTATTGTTACGAACTGTGAAATATGTAGTAAAAAGATTTCTTTAGTGCATATTTTTATATAAATAGGGTATAATAAGGATATATTGTGCGATTTAGGAATATGTTAATAATTGTAAAGAAATTTTTAACAAAAAGGGCAATTTATTAATCATTATATACTTTATATATATACCAAGTATATAATGAGAGAGGTTTTTAGAAATGGCGATTACACCAGGACTTTCAACAAAATTGAATCAAAGACAGACTATTCCTACATTCAAGTCTTCTGATAATAGAACTACAACAACTAGTTCTACTTCTGCTACTTCTAAAAACAACAATGTTAGATATCAGGCTACACAAGGCTTGCATTCAACATCTACAAGAGTGAATGCTTTCCAAAACATGAAATATTCAGATTCTCCGTTTGTGGGTGGTTTTAGAAATGTAAAACCTAGTGATATGAAAATGTTTAATGTTGGCGTAAATATAGATGCAAGTATTGCAAATGGTTTTGCACTTACTCCACGTGGAGAACGTAGAGTTGTTAATAAATATGCAAATATGTTGGCTCAATACAACCAATGCAACCATAACCATAATAATGGTATGGACAAAGTTTCAACAATGGCAATGTTGAACCAATTAGGTCAAATAGCTGGAACAGTAGCAAAAGAAATCAAGGGTGCTAAATCATCAGCTCCAGCTGCATCTACAGCTTCAACTTCTACAGCATCATCAGTTGCAAACACAGTAACTCAACAATTACAAGACGCAAAATCATCAGCACAAATTCAAAAAGGTTTAGCTGAAATTGATACAAAACAATCTAAACTAGATGGCGAAATCAATACTTTAAAACAAACAGTTGAAACTGAAACTGGAGTAATTAATGATACAACAACTAAATTAGAAACAGTTGGAAAAGAAATCGCAAGCGAAAACCAAAACATCCAAAGACAAACTGGTACTATCACAAAATTAGAAAGCCAAATCGCTATGCAAGAATCAATGTTAGCAAGAAGTCAAGACGGCTCATTAACAAAAGCAGCTATAGAAACAGAAATTCGAGAATTAAAAGCTCAATTAGCAGACGCAAAACAATCAAAAGAAGCTTCAGAAAAGAATTTGAAAGACAATTTAGAGCCTAAAAAGAACGAACTTACTCAAACTAAAGAAACTGCAGAAAAGAACTTGAGACAGGCAAAAGCTGACTTGGAATCAAAAGAAAAACAAGCAGAATCATTACAAAAAACAGAAGACAAATTCACTGCAAAATTAGATAAAATGGAAGATAAAGAAGAAGCAAAATTAGGCAAAATGCAATCAGAATTAGCTAAAATTGCAAAAGAATATACAGAAACAACAGACGATAAGAAAAAATCTGAATTAAAAGCTGAATACGCTAAAATAGCAAAAGATTTCAATGCAATGGTTAAATCTTCAATAACAGATGCATACAAAGAATTAGCAACAGAGTTGTCATAGTTAATATAAAATATTGTAACAAACGACTTTACATTTAATGTTTAATAAATTATAATAAAATAAGTAAAAAAGAACGGGCCCTCCCCGTTCTTTTTCTATCATTAAGGGGTAAACCTTTTAATGAGCAAAGAGTAGGTTAGATAATCGTAGAAAGGATGTGGCATGAAACAGGATATTAACAGATACGAAGTTTTGGAACAAATCAATCCGTTAATTGAAAATACCGCAATGCGATATGGCTATATTCCTTTAGAAGTTGATTTTTCAAAAGAGAACCACCGTTGGTTTTTGAGAATATTTTTATATTCTAGTGAAAAAGATGTAACCCTAGACGATTGTGAAAAGGTTACGAGAAGTCTTTCAGACTTTTTGGATGAACTAATCCCTGTAAAATATTATTTAGAGGTTTCATCTCCCGGGTTGGAGCGCAAATTCAAGTCAGACAAAGAATTTGTGATTTTCAAAGGCAGAAATGTTAGCATAAAGTTAAAAACGCCATTAGAGGGAGAAGAAGAAAAAGTATTTAAGGGTGAAATCCTTGATTTTAATGAGAATGAAGGTTTGAAATTCTTCCGATTTGATGATGCAAAGGAGCTTCAAATCCCTCGTAGCAATATTCAGTCGGCAAAGTTATATATAGATTAAATTTAAAATTTAACCAATAAAAGGAGAACAATATGATTAAAATTGGAACAGCGCTTTTTGAAGCTTGTGAAGAATTAGAAAGAGAACGTGGTATTTCTAAAGACGTGTTAATTTCGTCTTTGTGTGATGCTATGGTAGCGGCTTACAAAAAACATATGAGAATTAAAGAATCAGCAAATATCGAAGCTATTTTGGATGAACAAACTGGTGAAATCGGTGTGTTTAGTACAAAAACAGTAGTAAATGATGTTGAAGATCCTGAACTTCAAATCTCATTAACTGATGCGAAAGACATTGATGAAGATGTTGAAGAAGGTGACGAAGTTAAGATTGAAGTTACTCCTGAACAATTTGGCAGAATTGCTGCTCAATCTGCAAAACAAGTTATTACTCAACGCATCAGAGAAGCTGAAAGAAATCTTGTATTACAAGAATTTATGGATAAAAAAGGTACTTTGACAACAGGTATTATCCAACGTGTTGAAAATAGAAATGTAATCGTTAATATTGGCAAAACAGATGCTATTATGCCTCAAAAAGAGCAAATCCCTGGAGAATATTACAAACCAGGCAATAGAATCAGAGTATTTGTATTGAATGTAAAAGAAACAACAAGACTTCCTCAAGTTATTGTTTCACATGCTCATGCTGAAATCGTTCGTGAATTGTTTGAACTTGAAGTTCCTGAAATTGAAGACGGAATTGTTGAAATTAAATCAATTTCACGTGAAGCAGGTTACAGAACTAAAATCGCAGTTTGGTCAAATGACCCTGAAGTTGATTCAGTAGGTGCTTGTATTGGACCTCGTGGTAGCAGAATTCAAACAATCGTTTCAGAATTAAAAAATGAAAAAATTGATATTGTTAGATATTCTGAAGATCCTGTTGAATACATCGTTAACGCATTATCTCCAGCAAGAGTAGTGTCTGTTGATATCTTGGCAGATGATGAATATGCACACGATGCAATGGTAGTTGTTCCAGACGATCAATTGTCATTAGCAATCGGTCGTGAAGGTCAAAACGTAAGACTTGCACACAAACTAACTAACTGGAAAATAGATATTAAGAGTGTTTCTCAAATGGAAAGAGCTGAAGCTCAAAACATTCAAAATTACCAAGAAGATGTTCAAGAAGATTACGTTGAAGACGAAGATGACGAACTAAAAGCAGAAATTGAAGAAGAAATGAATCAACAAGCTTATGATGAAGAAGATTTGCAACAAGAAGAAGCTGTTGAAGAAGAATCTTCAGAAGAAGAAATTTAGTCTAAATTGAATTGAAATATTGTAAGAGCCTCCTTAACGGGAGGCTTTTTAATGCAAAGAAAATATTTTACTATAAATGTAACAAAATTTAAATAATCCTATATTTACTTAAAGTTTCAATGGAAAGCTTCCGTAAAAAAAGTTAGCCGAAAAATTAAAAAATGTAGGAGAATTTATGATTAACCAGAACTTGGGCCAGTTTAAGCTGGGGAAACGTGGTGAAGTGTTTGATTCCACAAAGATTAAAGCAGGTGTAGTAGAAAATGAAAAGAACAAGTTGATTTTTGAAAAATTTGACAAAAACGCCAACGGAATTCTTGAAAAAGATGAGTTGAACACCTTGTATGAAAAACTTTTGCCGATTGCAGAAGATGGTGTTGTGTCAAAACGTGAAGCGAACAAAGTTTTAAAAGATATTGGGCTTAAGGAGCTTAAGTCAAAAGACTTTTTTGAATTTTTACAGTCAATGGGTGTTGCTTCTGAAGATATTGAGGACTCTTTTTATTCATTATTTGATAATGGCAAAGAGGCAGTTAATATAAAATACAAAAAGGACGAAAATGGTTTTATAAAAACGTCTTCAATTGATGTAGAATCAGGAAAATTAATACAGGACAACTATAATAATGGTGTTGAAAATAAAACTGTTTATTATTCAGAAGATGGTTCGGTTGTTTCTGAAAGAATTGAGCGAGGTTCTACTATTACAGAAAAAGATTCTTTAGGCAGAGTTTTGAAGCAAACTGTAAACAAAGGTAGTGGAATTAGTGAAGTTACCGAGTATGAGTACGAAGGAGCTTCTGTTGAGTCTAAAAATGTTGTAACAAAAAGTTTTTCAGGTGGTGTTGAGGTTGTAGAACCAGAAGTTTCTGCTCAAAACGATAACAAAACTGTTTTTGAAAACGGTAGAATAATGATTAAAACTCCAGATGGGACAACTTTACAAGATCCTAACGGAGAGCCCGTAGAAATTAAGTATGATGAAGATGGGAATATCTTATCAAATGCTAAATCCGGTGAATCATTTGCGCAAACTGCAGAAAGATTAGGTATCAAAAAAGGTACTCTAGAATTTGAAAAATTTAAAGAATTGAACCAAAAAGCTTTTAAAAATGGATGGTTTAATGTAGGTGCAGAGGTTAAAATCCCTGCAGGCTTGGAAGATAAAATTAATCTCGATGGTTTAAATGTTGATTCGAGTGCAGAAGTTTCAAAATTCGAGAAAAGCGCTATTCAAGATGTTGATATTAGCAAGTACACAGAAGAAAATACAGAGAAAAAAGTTCTTGATAAAAATACTACTTGGTGGAAATTAGCAAAAGATAGCTTAATCGCTGAAGGGATTGAAAATCCAACAAATTCTGATATTTCAACAAGAATGAATGAATTGCAGAAGTTGAATGAAGGAAAAGAACCAGCAAAAGGCACTGAAGTTATCTTGCCTAAAACCAAGCAAGTCCCAACAGAGCCAGAGGTTTCGCCAGTGGTTGAAGAAGTTGAGCCAACGCCAGAACCTGAAGAACCAGTGGAAGTTCCTGAAGCAACTGAACCAACGGAGCCCACTGAACCGACTACAAGTCCGACAGAATCTGCTCCTGTGGAATCGCCAATAGTGATTTCAGATTGGCTTGAACAAATTAAGGATATAAAATTTGAAGAACTTGATTTTATAACACGTAATGGTTCTGATGTCGCTGATGATTTGTACGAAGACATTCATCAATGGGGTACAGGTGATGATTTTAAAAAACATATAAAACAAATAAAAGTCGATAACGTAATTGATGTTTTAAAAACTTATGATGAGAAATCTTCAAATGAAAGTTTAGTTGAAGCTATTTTCGATGAAGTTGGACTGGATTTAGAAACTGAACAAATACCAGCTATTAGGCATATTAAAGACAAATTGATTGAGCGTTCTAATAATTTAGGTGTTGATGTTAGTGTTTTGAATCAGGAATTTGAAAAGGCTTTTGAAGAAGCTACTACTGGCATGTTGGCTAAAGTCGGTTACATTGATACTGAAAATTTGGACACTCTTGTAAATGAGTATATGAACAGAATTGATACTATGGAAAAAATGGATGTTGCAGCTCGTGAACGTTGGTTAAAGGAACAAGGTTTAAGCTATGTATTAGAAGATGAGGCGTTGGAACAATCTTTTAATGACGCAGGTGTTAATCTGGAAGATTCCTTAGGTGATGGTAAAATAAATAAACCTTCTATCCAAATAACAGGTAACTGCTGGGCGCATGCCGGTTTGAATGCATTTGCGGCAACACCAAAAGGACAAGAGTTAATAAATAATTTAGTGACTAAGCGAAATGGTGTTGTATCAGTTCGTTTGCCTGAAGCTGCGCAGAAGGGTTTACCAAAACCTAATGGTGATGGAATTTATACTTTTACAGAGCACGAAATATTATCAGGAACAACTGTTCAAAGTGTTGGCGATGGTGATGTTACTGCAGTAATGTTAGCAATTGAAAAATATTTTACAGAAATTGGTGAAAAGGAAAGTTCGGAAATTCGTACAAATGGAAATAAGCCGTATCGAATGTTTGAAATTTTAACTGGTAAAAAGAACGATATATATATGGTTGATGACCCATATATTTTTAGTGATATAGAAGTTTTGGACGGCGTATCAACAACTCTTTATAACGAACAATCTAATAAGGATAGTATGGGAGATGCTCATTACCAAGTTCTCCAAAAACTTTTGCAGCGTGGAGAAGGTGCTATTTATATATCTTTTAGTTCTGGCACAAATCCTGAACATGAAACTTCTGCTGAATCTCTAGATTTGAGTTATGCTAAAAGTAATAATGAGCAACCGTATATTTCCGATAATCACGGTTATGCAGTAATGAAAATGGATGATGGATTTGTATATCTGAAAGAGTCTAATGATCCCAAAGTTATTATAAAAATGCCGAAAGAAGAGTTTGTGAAAAAAGTAGGTTGTGTCGTTACTTGTAAATTCTAAATTTAAATCAGGTGCTAATTAAGCGCATGATTGATTGTAACAAATTTGTATAAATCCGTTGAGATAAGGCAATTTAAGTTGAAAAAATCCCTTTATATATATAATACAAGGGGAATTTAAGGGGTTTTTATGACTGTAAAAGCAGTAAATGATGTTTGCAAAGTTACAAAGTCTACAAATTCAGGTACTCCTGAATTATCTAAAAGCAGGACATTAGAAATTAAATTTCAAAGTGGGCAAGTCGTTAAAGAACCAAAAGAAATTGCTCAACAACTTTTTGACGACATTTCAGGATTGGGTACAAGTAAAGCCATTGAATCTCACCTTTCTCAATTAACTAAAGATAATATTATTCAGGTTTTAGAACAGTACAAAGCTATTTCAAAATCACAAGGTGAAGAAGAATCTTTACTGAAAGCTATTTATGGCGAAATGTGGGGTTCTCGTTCAACCCCGAAAAAATATGCAGAAATGATTTTTAATAAGTTGTATGAAAAATCTGCAGAGTTGGGCGTAAAAAATAATGTTTTAAAAGAAAAACAGCTGGAAGAATTGAATGCATTATCTTCTCAATTTGCAGTAAATCTAGGTTTAGCAGATTGCTCTAATGTTGAATTCTTTGTTGATGAGATTGTAAAAAGAATTGGTATTAGAAATACTCTTTTAGAGGCTCATTCTAAAAAGGTTGATGAAGCTGGTGATGATGTCTTTGCAAATGAAGCTACTGTTGCTTCGCTTGAAAATATTTGCGAAATGAGTGAGGTCAATAGTATTGATATTTTAGGCAATGGTAAACTCGATGGTGATTTAAAACAGGTGCATGAAAACTGTTGGGCGTTAGCTACTTTGAATGCTTTTTCTGCAAATCCTGAAATAAAAGAGTCTATTGAAAATATGTTGTATAAAAAAGATGGTGTTGTTTCTTTTTATTTAGCTGAAGCTGGTGAGGTTTATTCTTTAACAGAAAAAGAACTTGTTAAAGCTACTGAAGAAGGCTATGTGCTTGGAGATGGTGATGCTGTAGCTATTTTGTCGGCTGTTGATAAGTATTTTAAGTCAATTGGAGATGAAGACTGTCAAGATTCTAAAAATTCTTCAAATACGATTGATAGAATGTTTGAATTGTTATTAGGTGATTATTGCCATAGAGAATCTTTTACTTTGAGTGATATTCAGTCTGGAGAATTTGTGAGAACCTATAATGTTAGCGCAAATACTATAATTCAAATGGCTGATAAAATTTCAAAAGGAGAACCTTATGCTGGGGTATTTACATTTAGTGAAGATTTGGAAGTCGAAAAGATTTCTGCCTATGATGCATTAGCTGAACCTGAAACGATAAAGGTTTTTCCTTCTCATGTTTATTCGTTTTTTGCATCAGATGAGCAATACTATTATTTTAAAGATAGTAATGACCCTGCAAGTTATATAAGAATGCCTTATCAGTCTTTGAATAGTGCTTTTGATGCAGCTATTTATAGATACAGATAATATTTAGGGATAATAGCAAATTTATTTATTTCCGTGTTTTAGAACACTATCACACATACGGAGGTAAATAATGAATAATTCAATTAATTTTACATCAAGCTATCGTTTTCCTATGACACAACCTGGAGTGTCAAGATTTAATAGAGAAAGTTTGAAGCCTGAATTGATGAAACATTTAGACAAAGTTGGCGCTTTTCAAATTCCAAATACAGGCAAGGGTAATGGAAGAATTTCTGTCGCTGAAAAATATGATTCTTTTATGGAAGGTTTGTTGAAAAAATTCGGATTTAAGAGATATCAAAAATTCCCACTTCACGATGTTTCAATAGATGAAGTAGATAAAGCTGTAAAGGAAATGCACGTTACTGGAGATTATACCCAAAAAGGCATGCAAAAAGCTCCAATGAAAAAAAATGGTCGTGGTGGAAGAAGATAAACTTCTTAATATATCTTGCCTTGACAAATAAAATTGAGCAAATATTATTGTATTATGGCTTAAAATACCAAATTAGTATAGTAGTATAAGTAGTAAAAAGGAGATTAATCTCATGGCACGTGAAAAGTATGAACGTACGAAACCGCACGTTAACGTAGGTACAGTAGGCCACGTTGACCACGGTAAAACAACATTGACAGCAGCAATTACAGGTGTTATGGCTGCAGCAGGTGGAGCTCAAGCTAAAAAATTCGATGAAATCGACGCAGCTCCAGAAGAAAGAGCAAGAGGTATAACCATCTCTACTGCTCACGTAGAATATGAAACTGAAAACAGACACTATGCACACGTTGACTGCCCAGGTCACGCTGACTATGTTAAAAACATGATCACAGGTGCTGCTCAAATGGACGGTGCTATTCTTGTTATCGCAGCTACAGATGGTCCTATGCCACAAACTCGTGAACACATCCTACTTGCTCGCCAAGTTGGTGTTCCAAACCTAGTTGTATTCTTGAACAAATGTGACATGGTTGACGATCCTGAATTGTTAGAATTAGTTGAAATGGAAGCTAGAGAATTGTTGTCTAACTATGAATTTGATGGCGATAATATTCCATTCGTTCACGGTTCAGCTCTTAAAGCTCTTGAAGCAGTTCAAGCTAACCCAGCTATCGCTCGTGGCGCTGATCAATGGGTTGACAAAATTTGGGAATTGATGGATGCTATCGATTCTTACTTCCCAACTCCAGAACGTGATTTAGACAAACCATTCTTGATGCCAGTTGAAGACGTATTCTCTATCACAGGTCGTGGTACAGTTGCTACTGGTAGAGTTGAACGTGGTATCGTTAAAGTTGGTGACGAAGTTGAATTAGTTGGTCTTGGTGAAACAAGAAAAACTACAGTTACTGGTGTTGAAATGTTCAGAAAACAACTTGACCAAGGTCAAGCTGGTGACAACGTTGGTGCATTGCTTCGTGGCGTTGACAAAACTGAAATTCAACGTGGTCAAGTTCTTTGTAAACCAGGTTCAATCAAACCTCACACAAAATTCACTGCTAACGTTTACGTATTAACAAAAGAAGAAGGCGGACGTCACACTCCATTCTTCCCAGGTTACAGACCACAATTCTACATCAGAACAACTGACGTTACTGGTTCAATCAAATTTGAAGGTCAAATGGTAATGCCTGGTGATAACGTAGTTATGGAAGTTGAACTTATCAACGCAGTAGCTATCGAAGAAGGTATGAGATTCGCTATCCGTGAAGGCGGCAGAACAGTTGGTGCTGGTGTTGTTGACAAAATTATTGAATAATTTTGAAACAATATTCTCATAAACTTAAAAAAAGGACTTGCATTTTTGCAGGTCCTTTTTTAATATATAACTAGCAAAAAAATATATGTTGTAGTTTTAGAATAAGTGTTACTAATTAGGAGATAATCATGCAAGTTAATACAACTAATTCCCAAGCCTTCAGTGGTAAAATCGGACCAAAGACATTAGCAAGATTTAAAGAAACATTGAGTCCAGCAGATTTTAAAAAAGTTCAAAATTTTAAAGTTGGTAAAAAGAATACAAATATTGAACTTATGACAATTAACAATCCTCAAAAGTTGATGAATAGAGATGAAGTATTTATTCAAAATGAAACTTTTGTAGTAATTTCAGATTCTACTAAACCTAATAAACCAGGTGCTATTGTAAAAATTGCAAATGCAAAATTACCATTTGATATGGAAACTTTCAAAATGATAACAAAAGATGTTGTTAAATATGGTGAAAGAATTTTTGCAAAAAATAACAAATAATAATAAATAAATTTAAAAACACAACGTCCTGTATAAATTACAGGACGTTTCATTTCTTATTCATTATTTAGATTTCCTTTTTCTTAAGCTTGTGCAGATTTCAATTCGTCAAATTTACCGTATTCTTGAGATTTTCTTAAGTATTTAGTAAGTGATTTTGCAACCATTTCTGAACGTTTTTTGTTTTCTGCATCAAGTAAGTTGAAGTATTCGTCGATTGAAGACATTAAATAATCATTTTCCATATTTTCCATTTTTCCCCCTAAAGTTACCTTTTTAATTTTCCCCGATTTCGTTTGATTTGTTAGCTTAATAAATCTTCCAGTAGTTCTGCGTTCTTTTCTGCTCTTTTGGTGTTGCGTACTTGGTTTCTGTACATATATGTTCGAAGAGCTTCTCTGATTAACTCTGATCTTGTGCGATTTTCGTTGAGTGCAACGCTGTCAATCTCGTCTAAAAATCTTTCAGGCATTGAAATTAGAACTCTAGCCATTTGTTTCTCCTTTTAAATTTCCCTATAATAACAATTTCCGTAACTCTTATTTATATAAAAAATATTTACTTCTTAAAATTGCTAAAACGGAGTTTTAAAATTTAAAGTTTGTAACAAATCTTAATATAAAGCTGTCAATATTCAAATACATTATAACTCTAAAAACGTCTAACGTAATAGTTTGTATCGTTTTTTAAATTTTTTTTAATAATATTAAGTTCATTATCGTCGAAATTTAGAGTTAATATTTTGGCTGTTTTTTCTCTGATAGTATATTCATTTATTTGGCTAGTTAGGGTCAGGATATTTTTAAGTTCTTGAAAATCCAGTTGAAACGCAAAAATGTAGATAGTTTCCAAGTGCCAGTATAGTTTAAAAACTTCTTTGTTTACTTTATATTTGCCTTCTTGAAAGTCAAAATCTTTTACAATAAGAGCCAAAGCTTTTGTTCTTTTCTGTAATTCTTCTCCAAATATTTTGCAAAATTTTTTGTTAGTTATTAGGGTTGATATAGCGGAGATGATATTTCTGCAGATGTTTCCGTTGATATCTATAGTTGCGTCAAGGAATGTTTTGTAATTCTTTTCGACATCAAAATAGTTTGCAAACTCTTTGTTGTGCATAAATTCAGTAATTTTTAAGGATACAGCTTCTCTAACTTTTCCATCTTGCCCAGTTAGGTTATTTATAAGGATTTGGGCTTCTTTTGGAGAATTAATAGTTTCAAGTTTAAGTGCGGCAAGTTGTTTTTGTACAATATTGCCTTGTTCAAGCATTTCAATCAATTCTGAGTGAGATTGCTCTGTAGTGATAAGTTTGTATGCTTGATTAAAATTTTCATCAACTGTTGTGTAATATCCTTGATTAGAGTTTTGCACAGCTTCTCCGTTAAAAATAACTTTCAAATTTTTTAGTAGTCTTGCTTATATAGATAATATAACATAAAGTATAATGAAATTTGCAAGGGGAATAGTTTTAATGTATTATGTAGTTAATAAAACCCTGTGTGGTTAGGAGAAAATTATGAAAGAATTGATTAAACTGTTTAAAGCAATATTCATGATGAAAGAAGATAACAATATGAAAGTTGGATTGTCTCAATTCAAGACTATGACACCAATCGAGAAGGCTGCCCAAAAGTCTTCAACTCCTATCAAATCTGAAGTTAAGCTTTCTGATTTGATGAGAAGAACTTATTAGTATTCAATACCTTTCCTTGCCGCTATACCTGTGTCCCAGTAATGTTTAATGGGTTTTATTTCAGAAACAAGGTGCGCAAGCTCTACGATTTTTGGATTTGCATTTCTACCAGTTAGAACTATTTCCATTTCATCAGGTTTGTTTTTCAAAACCTCAAGTACTTCATCTAAATCTATAAGATTTAAGTCGATTGCGATGTTTGCTTCATCAAGGATAATAAGGTTATATTCATGGTTTTTGATTGCTTTTTTAGCTAGTTCCCACCCTTTAGTTATTTCTTTGGCGTCATCGCTGTTTTGATTATCAGAGTACACTATTCTATCAAGTCCCGCTTGTACAATTGTAAGGTTTTGGGCTATTTGTGGGGAGAGGTTTCTGAATGAATTTAGTTCGCCGTAATCATTTCCTCCTTTTGTAAACATAATGATTAGAACTTTCCAGCATCTGCCAAGAGCTCTCATTGCAAGACCTAGAGAAGCTGTTGTTTTCCCTTTGCCGTCACCAGTGTAAACTTGAATGTAACCGTGTTTTTCCCAATTTGGGTTGATTAGGTTGTTGTCGCAGAAATTATTCATAAAAATACCCCTTTTGAATTTTGTTACTGTTCATTATATATTAAAAATATGGAGAACAAAACAGACTTAAGGATATGGGCAAAAAGTATTAGGAAAGAGTTGGATTTATCTCAAAAGAGTACTGTGATTGTTGAGAAAATCAAAAATTTGGATGCATACAAATATGCAAATAATATAATGTTATATTATCCAAAACGGTATGAAATTGACTTAACTCTACTTTTGGATGATAGTAAAAATTTTTATTTACCAAGAGTATGTGGAGAAAACATGGAAGTTTGCCCATATAAAAAGGGAGATGCACTTAATATATCGGATTTTAAAGTTTGTGAGCCTTGTACTCATCCAGTTAATCCTGAAATCCTTGATTTAGTTATAGTTCCTGCTTTGTTAGTAGATAAATTTAATTATAGATTGGGCTATGGTGGCGGTTTTTATGACAGGTTTTTAGCGAATATTCAGGCTAAAACCGTGATTCTTATTGCTAAAGAACTAGTTGTGGAAAACTTACCAATTGAGGATTTTGATGTTTCGGTAGATTTTGTTATAACCGATTAACATGAAAAAGGATCCGCGAAAGGAGAAGCGGACCCTTTGAATTGAGTTATGGTCAGTTATATTAAGGGGGGATTAATTCTATTGATTAAGCATTAAATCTTTGAAGACCGTCTTTTTCCATTTTCTCGGCCGTTTGATATCTAGCTTTTATGATTTGTAATTCAGAATTCAATTTAGCTTTTTCCTTTTGGATTTCTTGCTCTTGAATATTCAAAAGTTTTGCTTCATGTTTCTGATATTTAGACAATTCTTGTTTATATAAGTTTTGGAATATCCATTGTTGATATTGCGCCATTGCACTAGGGTTAGCTTGGCTTTGAGCCTGCATTTGTGCCATTTGAGCTTGGAGTTGTGGCCCCATCATTTGTATATTCATTTGAGCTCCACGCAATGCTCCATTGTGCGAATAATTCATAAAAGCCATCGCACGTTGGAATACTGATGACGGTAATCCCATCATATCCTGCATTGAGATAGTCTCGTCACCGATACTGGCTCCGTAACGTTGTAAGTCACTTAACTTGCTATCCAGTTGTCGGATTTGTTCGTTAATTTTGTATTCCCTATCAATTAAATGCAGTTTTAATGCATGTGAAGCCAAGAATGACATGACCTTACTCCTACCTTTTAACTAACCTTTTGTATAACCTATAACCTTTACACATATATATAAAAACATGCAACCCGTGAGAATTGCATGTTTTTGAATGTTTTATTAAGTTTTGTTACAAACTATTCTTTTCAACTACTTTATCAATAAGCCCGTATTCCTTTGCTTCGTAGGCTGAAAGGAAGTGGTCACGTTCACAATCTTCTTTTACTTTGTCGTATGGTTGACCAGAATTTTCAGCCATAATGCTTATTAACATATCTTTCATTCTCAATATTTCTTTAGCTTCAAGTTCGATGTCTGTAGCTTGACCTTGAGCACCGCCAAGAGGTTGGTGAATCATTACTCTAGCGTTTGGCAATGCCATTCTTTTGCCTTTTGCACCAGAACAAAGCAAGAATGCGCCCATTGAAGCTGCATCACCCAAGCAAATTGTGCAAACATCTGATTTGATTAAATTCATTGTGTCGTAAATTGCCATACCTGCAGTAATTACACCACCTGGGCTATTTATGTATAACATAATATCTTTTTCGCTATTTTCACTGTCTAATAGCAAAAGTTGTGCTACTACAGAGTTTGCAACTTCATCATTGATTTCTGAACCTAAAAAGATAATTCTTTCTCTCAATAGTCTTGAAAAAATATCAAAAGAACGTTCACCTCTTGATGAAGCTTCTATTACTGTTGGGACATAGCCCATAATTCTCATGTAAGTTTCTTGATCCATTTTTCTCTCCTAATTTAATATATACATTATATTATAAAAAACAGAATAATCACATCTACCTGATAGATGAATTATTAACAAATGTAACAAGATTTGTAACCTTTGAAATTAGGCATTTTTAAATGTTTTTATATATGTAAGAGAGGCTAACAAGAGGACGAGAGAGATGGCAATTTCTAATATTCAAGACACATTGTTAATGTATACAAAACAAAAGGCTATGCTTAACCGCAAGTTGTCAGATGTAATGTTTAACATAATGTCTGCATCTAGAGAAAGTGCAGAATTGCAACAACGATACAATGAAAAACGTCAGGATTATTATTATGAATACGCTGCTGATGATCCAGATTTGTATCAAGAAGTTCTTGAGGTTTTGGAAATGGACCACGAGTTTGAGCTTTCAACGTTAAACTCTTGGGAAAAAGAGCTAGAATTAGACAAAGCCAATTATGAAACAAGATTAAACGAAATCACAGCTTACGAAAGTTCTTGGTCTAAACTTCTTCAACAAAACGTTAAAAACGACTTTACATACGGCGGAGCTGGTAAATAATAAATTTAAAAATAAGCGGACTTTTAAAGTCCGCTTATTTATTGTAAAATCTATTTATGTTAGATTCAGGTGAAAAATTAGGTGCTTTTATTGTTCCAACTGGTGTTGGTGCAAGTGTTGGTGGCTTTGCAGGGGATGCTTCTTGTTATGCTAGGGCGTTTTCGAAAGTTGCAAAGTTGATAGTTAATCCTAATGTCGTTAATGCTGGTGGGTTTTCTGGGATTAATGACAATATGTTTTATACTGAAGGGTTCATTATTGATGAGTTTTTTAAAGGTAATTTGTCGTTATCAAACTCTTATAATAATAAAATAGGTGTTATTTTTGACAAAGCTATCCCTGAAGATGTTTTAAATGTTCATTTGAACACTATAGGTGCGGTAAAGACTGTCTATGGAGTTGATGTAGTAGCTTATGATATTACGGAAGAAGAAGTTGGCGTTGAGTTTTTTATAAACGAAAATGGTATTTCGACTGGTGCGGTGTTGACCCCTGAAACTCTGTATAATTCTGCCGAAAAACTTTTATCTCAAGGTGTTGATGCAATAGCTGTGGTTTGTCTTTTTAATGACCCTGAAGATGATAATTTAGATTATGCAAATGGAGCTGGTGTTGACCCTGTCGGTGGTGTTGAAGGGATTATATCTCACTGTATTTCTAAAAAATTCAATGTACCTTGTGCGCATTCTCCTGCATTTGTGGATTATTCTATTCATTCTGATTTGGTTAATCCCAAATCTGCGTCTGAATATATTACTCCGACGTTTTTGCCTTGTGTTTTGTTAGGGTTAAGTAATGCTCCTAAAATTGTTAGTGAATACGGGTTTTCGATTGATAATCTTGATTTTCTTGTAATGCCGTTTAATTCTTTAGGCTCTACTCCTGTGTTTGAGGCAATTAAACGAAATATCCTGATTTATGCAGTTAAAGAAAATTGCACGTTGTTGAATATTGATAATGAAAGTTTGTTTAAATCTGACAAAATTATTGAAGTTGCGACATATAAGGAGTGTTTAGAGCTAATTCAGGCAATTCATTAAGTTCGTAAAACATTGATGATGCCATTTTGAATTTTTCAGGATTTGCGCTAACGTAAAATTTTTCAGTGCCTTTTGTTGTGTTTTGGTTTAGTAAGCCTTTTTGAGATAAATCGTTTTTAATTATTTTGGCAAATTCCTTTGATGGGTTTATAAATAAGCTTTCAGGAGCATAAGCGGTCAACGTTTCCATTAAGTATGGATAATGTGTGCAACCCAAAACGATACGTTCAGGTGAAAATTCCAACATTTCTGTAAGCTTTTCTTCTACTGCAACTTTTCCGTTGAGTGTTTTTTCTCCCCCATTTTCAACTATTTTTACCCAAGATGGACACGCTATTTCAATAACATCCAAGTGTGGATTGTGTTTTTGGATTTCTTTTTTGTAGCAGTGAGAGTTAATAGTTGCTGGTGTTGCAAAGATTCCTATTCTCTTGATATCAAGTCTTGCAAGATTATTTGCTACAGATTGTATTATTGGGTAAATTTCAAAATTATAATTGTCTTTTAGTTTTTCGTATACGATTGCAGAAGTTGTGTTACAAGCCATAACAACAGCTTTAGCTTTTTTCACTTCTAGAAATCTAAAAATGTTGTCTGCAAATTCTAATAGTTGAGCTTCTGTTTTTTCTCCATAAGGCATATTTTTTGTATCGCCAAAATAGATGTAGTTTTCGTTCGGCAAAAGCTTTTTTACCTGTTCAAAAACTGTCACACCGCCTACTCCAGAATCGAAAAAACCTATGGGATTTGTATTATTTAAGTTGTTTAAAATAGTTCTCAACTCCTTCTACAATTGCTTTTGCTGTTTTCTTTCTGCGGTCAGCTTTCATTAGTTGAGCGCGTTCTTCTTCGTTTGACAAGAACCCTATTTCAATTAAAATTGCTGGTGCTGTCGTATGATTTATAACATAAAATTTAGATTTAAACAAACCTCTGTTTTTAGCATCAATTTCACTGGCAATAGCAGAGTGAACAGTTTGCGCAAGCATCATACTGTCTTGGTGATAGTAGTGAGTTTCAATGCCGTTAGCTTCAGTGCCTGTGCTTGAGTTTACGTGAATGCTTATAAATATTGTAGGATTGAATGATTCGCTGATTGCAACTCTGTCTTCTAGAGAAACATACTCATCAGAGTCGCGTGTCATTTGAACCATATAGCCTTTTTTAACAAGCATATCTCTAACTTGTCTTGATATGTCTATTGTTATGTCTTTTTCAAAGATGTCATCTCTAATAGCACCGCAATCAGTACCGCCATGACCTGCGTCAATAACGACTTTTTTAAGCCCTGAACCTACTGGTCTTGGTGTTTTGTCTGGGCGTAGGAATGGAAGTGTTAATAGAGGTGCTTGTCTTTTTGCATCCTTAATTATAACTTTAAAAGCTTTGCCATCAGCGCCTAAAAAAGTGTTAACAACACTGTTTTGCTCAAGTGGAATTGATAATTTCAAGCCAACTCTAGGCAAAAGAGTGATATTAGCGTTTTCAAAAGGTGTATATTTTAATGTTTCTCTGAAATCATTTTCGTTGTAATTTTGCACATTGTATAGATAAATAACTAGTTCATCGTTAGTTCTATCAATCCCGTGTACAATAGGGTTTGAAAAAGCTAACGTCATTGAATGAGTTTGGGCATCAATCTTTTGTTTAGAATATGAAATCATATTAGAAACACTAGTAAACAAGTTGAATTTTTGTATCGTATCGTAGTTTGCTATTAACAAAGATTGGTTGTCGCTAGAGATGATTGGAATGTATTTATTCACGTCTTCTGTTGTGATTACGATACGAGCTTTATTTACTGAAAATTGACCGATTTTTACAGTGTCATTAGTTCCAATTGGGTATTCAGTGTTGCGAAGTTCGCTTTTTACTAAAGTGTTTGGGATGTCGTATACAATTCTTGAAGGATTTGTTAAAATCATTGGTCTTTCAATTGTGATTGCGCCAAATCCATTAAGAAGAACTGCACCTGTTTTGGGGGTGATTCTGTCAATAAAATATTTGGTGTTAAGTTTTAGTTCTTTCTTTGCAAGATTTTGGGTATTGAAAGCTTCTTCAATCTCGCTTGCGATTTCATTTTGAGGGCTTTCAGGTGTTGTCATTGTTAGGTATTCATAGAAATCACTAGCTGAAGCGTGGTCATCCCTGTAGGTGTTTTGAAAATATTCGTTTTTGCTGTTTGAATCTTTGAGTTTGATTACGATGTTGTTTTTGATTTTGAAGAAATTGATTGTAGATGTATCATAATCATCATCAAGATACATAACAACTCTGACAATGTTTGGGTTTGTTGAGAATTGGCTTACTATAACTTCTTTAAGTCCATTCGAAGCGAATTGCCAATCTTGTTTAGACATAGTCAGAATTGCGTTTTCTATATCGAAGTAAACTCTAGTCGGGTTTTCCATTTTGACGAGTTTTACGTTTGGCATAATCGGATATTCGCATTCGTCAGGCGCAGTCAGTATAATCATTGAATTTGAAGTGTCATAGTTGAAAGAATTTATTTTGTACAAATCCTCTGCAAATGCGCTATGAGCAAATGTAAATATGTATATAAATAAAATTATTATAAATTTGAATAATGTTTTCATAATTTAAAATCTCACAAAAATATTATAATAAGATTTTCGAAAACATTCAAAAATGTTACATTCATTAAAGAATTATAAAAGCTGGAGCTTAAGGGCTTTGCAGGCGGCTTCTGTTCTGTTTTTTGCGTCGAGTTTTTTCATAATTCCACTAATGTGAGCTTTTACAGTGTGAGTGCTAATGTTGATTTTGTCTGCGATTCCTTCGTTTTCAAACCCTTCAATAAGCAATTTAACAACTTCAATTTCTCTTTTTGTAAGTTTAATATTGTCCGAATTTTGATTTGTATGATTCATGATAACCCTTCTCAAAGTTGATTAATATTATGCTATGATTATGTCTTATAAATTGGAATTTGAAAAGAGCTAATATTAATAATATATCCGTTTCTGAAAAAAAGTTTAAAAATTTTAGTAAAAATAAAAAAGGGCTTGAAAATAAAAATTTATTTGGTAGTATAAACTAGTGACAGTAAAATATGCGTGCGTAGCTCAGTTGGATAGAGTGTTTGGCTACGAACCAAAAGGTCGGGGGTTCGAATCCCTCCGCGCGTAAATATTTAAAACACAATAAAGACAAGGGTTTTAACCTTGTCTTTTGTTTTTATAAATAGTAGGTTGGGTGAACGCCAACAAAAAACTTGGTTCTTTCTGCTCAAATTATATATTTAAATACATTGGGCAAAATGTTATTTGGGGAAATTTTAGAATTTAAAAAAGATGCAATTTATTGCATTCTTCTTTGAATTTTTGGCGTTCGTTATTTATGATTTCAAATCCTAGTTTCTTTAGCAATGCAATTTTTTCATCAAACATAAAGGCTTTGTTTTGATTCATAAGATCGCCTCTTTTGATTTTTATATGTTTTTTATAAAGCTTTTTGGCATATTTTCTTTGGGTTTTGTATGCTTGAGCTTCTTGTAGGAGTGTGTTTTTTGCATCTTGTATATAAAGTATACTTTCTTCTGCGCTTTTGTCCTTTAAAAAATCTTTTAATTTATTCAAGAGGTTTGTTAATATGTTTTCTTTGTCGGTTTCGTCACGAAATAAACTCTCTCTCTTGTATAAGTGGTCATCTATAAGGTCTAAATATTCTTTTGTTATCAAATTGCGCATTGTCAAATATTGTTCGCCTGCAAGGAATTTTGGGTGATGTAGTTGGTCTGACACGTGTTGAAATTCGTGTAAAATAGTAGTTAAATTCTTAATATCAATAAAACCGTTTTTTTCTTCAATTTCAATGGTCATTTTATTTATTTTACCAGTATAAGGTGAATAAAAAATATCGTTTTGGCCATCGCAATCTGGGTTTGAACAAGATTTTGCCTGAACAAAAATTTTTTTTTCAAAAAAACTATCAACTACTTCTTGCAGTTTGTTTATTGAGATTTTGTTATCTTTGTTGAATTCAGGTATCAACTTTTTATAAAATTTATCCACAAGTTCAATTGAAGCGTTTTGTCTTTGAGAAAAAGAGCCTTTTATTTGTCCGTATGGTAATTTTAATTTAGGAGTAAGTCTGTTTGCTGTAAACATAGTGTTTATTAGAAAACTAAATATGTTTTTTTTTGCTATGTTTGTGTTATATTTGTAACACAATATTATGTTGATTAGGAAAGGTATATAAATGAAGATTACTCCAGATAAATTAAAGGCTGCGTCATTCGCTATTAGTAAACGTTTACAGGGATATCATTTGTTGAAAAATTCAAAAGATGCTCCCGCTAACCAAGTTAATATGATTAAAGTTAAGCATTCTATAAATGAATTTTTTGATGACAAATTTATTTATGAAAGAGTATCTAGAACTTTTGAAAATGGAGAATTTTCATTTGTTAATAAACTTATGACTGCTACTCATTATATGAATGACATTACTGGGAAAATAACAAACCAAAAACGAATTTATTATATTGTTAAAGGGCAAAAAGTTGCGGATTACCAATTGAAAAAACGTGAGGATTTAAAACCCGCAGAATTGAAGTTTAGGCAACCAATTTCTTTTCCAAGCAAAAATCCATTAATCCAACTTGGAGATTATGATAGATTTATGTTTGAACGAAAACAGGCAGAAAAAGATCGTAATTTTTATAAAACAACTGATGATTACCTAACAAAAATATTTTCTTTTGGGTTTTTTGGTAATACAAGTAGACCTTCTCGTCCAAATTTCTTCAAAGTCTTGTTTAATAATTTAAACAAATAAGTATAAGTTGTATATAAATTAAAAAGGATTACATTTGTGCAGATAAAAAATATTAATACATTTATCCCCAAAGTTCAAGTTTTACCACAATTCAAGGGTAGAATGGTTGATGATAATGATGGACTTATTGTTTCATCTTCATTTAGAGATGAAGAGTTGTATGACCCAACATTAGATTATCAAGATGATGTTTATAGAATATATGATTACAATGATTTGCCTCTATATCCTCCAAAACAACCATTAAATATCCCTAAATTGTATATGCAAACTTATGAAATGAAAGATTCTCGTATTTTTGAAAGTGACTCTAGTGCTTATTTTAATGAATTGCAGGGTATTGAAGTGCTCGATGATACAGAATATAAGGATAAAAGTGATGGGCTTTCAATCGCTGATACTTTAAGATTGAGAGAACGTTCGTATTTACTTTCAAAGGGAGGTAAAAAAGTTTTTAGCAATAATCTGTTTCAATCATTAAAAACTTTTGCGAAAATAAAACCTTCAGTGAAACAACATTTGGCGCAAAAAGTCGCGGATGTTTGTGTGATTAAAGATTTTGGTGAGGAAGCGTATTTTTCTAAACCAATTTTTGAAATAGTAGTTAATACGTGTGAAAATTCACCTCAAAAGATTATTCCGTTGCAGTTAGCTGAAATTAATGATTTTGTGTCAGTTGCAAAGTTGTATAATACTCAAAAAGGTTATTATTGGGATAATAAGTTGTTAGGCATGATGGTGCGTTTTAATTCGAAACTTTCTCATTTGACATTGAAAGAAAAGAAAACCCTAATTGAGGCTTGTATAGTAAAGGATAAAGATGGTAATGAATCTTTTAATCTAAAAGCTTTTGATTTTGCTTTTGAGAAAGGTGAAGGATGTAGCTCAATTTTTGTTGATGCATTAGCTGATGCTATTAGAATGGGTATTGGGTATGACAAAAACGGAAAACGCATCTTTGCTTATGAAAAAACCTCAACTTACTATATAAATAATCGAGAAAAAGTAATGTCTGAACACAATGGAGTAAATCATAAGGATTTAGATGAAGAATAAATTTGTTGAATTTATATTAGTCCAAATTTTTTCAATGCGAGTTCTTCTAAATTTTCAATGGCTTTAGCATTACTACAAATTGTGTGAGGGAAATTTCGTTGTAGGTAATAAGCTCTTATTGAGTGCGCTCTATCTGAGTTAGAGTTAATTATAGTATTTGACTCTGCCAAAGTTTCTTCCGCACCTCTTGCAAGCCCTTCTGATGAGCCTGTAAAATAATCTATAAATTCTTCTTCTTCTGAAGTTGCTTTAGTGAGGAAATTCTTTAATTCTTCTTTTTTGACTCTGCTTATAGAAGTTCGGGCTGAAATTTGTTCGCCTTTAACGTCTTTTGCTACCCAATCAATGAAATGCCCATATTCGTGAGCTAGCACGCCAGCATTTCTTTGAAGGAATTTTTTTTGTGTGTTTGTGTAAGTTGTATCTCCAAGAAAAATCCTTTTCTCAATAGCATTCCAGTATGCATTGTTAACATAAGTTCCATCCATAACTTCTGATGAATATAGCTCAATGCTTTTTATATCACCAAGTTTTAGTAGAATAAGTTGTTCTGCACTCATTCCTTTTAGAAGTTTTACGATAGTATTTTTGTCGTCTTTTTTTAGTAGTGTATCTAGTGGAATTGTTGTTGCTTTTTTGTTGGTAGGGTTTGTTATAATGATTTCTTTTTCATTGAATTCGACTTCAAAGCTTCTACCATTGCGTGTGGAAATGTATTTGTTTTCCGAAATTTTTGAAATAGATTGTGTTCTATCAAATAATATGTTTCCATTAGCGTCAGTAATTTTGTAAACAGAACGTTTGTTGCCTATTTCATCTTCTAAATACTGTTGCTGGGTTCTAGTGTTATCTGGAGATGAAAAGTCTTTTGTTATTTGTAAGTTACCGTGTTTGTCTATAGTAGATTTTTGCAATGTTCGTTTTACGCCATTGGCGTCAGTTTCTGTAATGTTTGCTATTCCTGTTGCATTTGATAGTTCATACTTTTCGGTTAGAATCAGGTGGTTGTTTTTGTCGAAAGTCTTAATTTCTTGGTTAGTTACAATTCGACCATCTTTAAAATCCGTATAACCAGTAGGAATTCTAGTGTATTCAATATTTTGTAATCTGCTCTCCTGTGTGTTTGCAACAGTTTTTGAGCTAGAGTGTGTTTCAAGAAGACTGTTAACTGTTTCAAAGCTTTTGGTGTTTAGGTTGTAACGCAAAATGGTTTCTTCGTTTGATTCTGAAACTTTTGAGGTTTGTTTTAATATTTTTGCTGGAGTTGGTATTTTATCTGGTTCTTTTTGTCCAAAAGTTTCGGGTTTTGTTATTGTGAGAACTTGTTTTTTCTCATCTAAATCATATTTGTATTTTGGGTGCTCTTGTATAAATTTGTCAAGAATAGTATCATCAGCCATTGCCATAAATATAATTAGCTTCTGATTAAGGTTTTCTGGGATGTTTTTGTAGTTTTTTATTTTTTCTATGACTTTTTCGGGTTGATTGATTAGGCGCAAAGCAATTTCTGTATCAATTGGGTTGTTTGCTAATTTTATTTTGCTTATGGTTTTGAATCTTTCAAGCTCATCAGTATTTAGGTTGCAAAAATCTTCTGTTGACCAGTAAGAAAAATCGCTTTCAGGAATATCGTTAATTATGTTTTTTATTAATTCTATCTTTTCAGGAGTTAAATTAAGTAGAGGTTGAATAGAAAGTCTATCGTATTCAGGGTTTGCAAATAAAACTTTTGCTTTTTTAAAGTCTTCGTCATTAAGTTTTGAGATAGTAATAGCTCTGTGTTCGATTATATCTTCTAGTTTTCTCGTTTCTAAGAGCTCTAATATCCTGTCAAAATTGATGTCTTTTTCAGAGCAAATATTTAGAATTTGAGATAAATTTTTTGCAGTAACTTGTTCTTCAAATCTGTTGTAAAATTTTGCTAAATTTTTGGTGGTTTCTGGCTCTAAAAATAATTCAAGCAAGTAGTCGGATTTTGTATTAAGTGGGTTGTCATTTTTATTTAGGGTTTCATCATTTTGAAAATCTTTAAATAATTTGTCTGTTAGTTTTTTTAGGATATCATTTTTGCCTTCAAAATTGTTATGTTCATTAAAAATCACCAAACAAGCATCTATAGGCAAGCCCATTTCAACTAAGTTTTTTATAAATGTTAAATCTTTTTCGTTTGCCAATTTGGCAAGCATTGCAATTCCCATCAATCCTTCATTAAAGATTTTGTCAGGTAAGTTTTCAAGGAAGTAATCAAATCTTTTTATTTGAGCTTCATCTAGTTCATTTATTGTTTCGATATCGTATTTGCCGATTACATTTTTTAATTTTTCATTTTCTGTATATTTTTTTATTTTCTCGTTGTCTATTTGTTCAAGTTCTTTTTCTTCTTTGATTAATTGTTCAATAGGAGATTCGGTTTTTGTTTCTTTTCTTTGAGCTTTTTCGAACTTGTCGATTTTGTCTGTAAATTTTATATAGAAATTAGAAAGCCCATATTCTTTGTGCTCGTTGTCTACTTTTGAGTTATAAAGCTGTAAGAGTTCTCCAGGGGCAATAGTTTTTTCATTAAAGTCTATTTTTGCAAATGTAATAATATCGTTTTTTAAGGCTTCAAAATCTTCTTTTTGAAATACAGAGCTTTTTTTATTCGTATTATATTTCAGCAAAAAATAATCGTCAGGAGCAATTTCTTGACCGATTTTCTTTTCGTAATAGTTTAAAAGCCTACTTAAATCCATTAATATAACCTTCCTATTGTGTAATTAGGTTATCGGCATAAAAGTAGGCTATCTTTAGTGATTTTTTTGTATTTTTAATAATCTTTACAATTATTCTTCTTCTTTTGTTTCGGCTTCAGTTGCGACAGGAAGCTCTCTTTTGAAGTTGTTGTGGTGAGAGTATAAATATATAATTCCGATTAAGCCTGTGTAGAATAGAAGTTCAGTAATTTCTTCGAATACAAAGTTGTGGAAAACTTCTTCTGCATATATTCCTAACGCCATACCTAAAATCATTAGACTAATATCCCAAATTGGTAATTTTACATTTTTAATCTTGTCCCAAAGGTTAATGAATAACTTGTTCCACAAGAAATAAACACCAACTGAAGCTATAAATGCTCCGTAAATAGGGTGTGCAAGGTAACCGTATTTGATTTCTTTCCAGCTATAGAATGAATTGACTTCTCCTGGTATTGCGAAGAAGATTGTTCTTCCACAATTTATTTCTCTTAAGATTAATATTCCTAACACTAAAGCTACAAAAATAAAGAATTTTTTATCAACCTTGCTTTTTAGCGCCAAAAATACTCCTGCGAATAATACAATCATCTGAATATTCTCTAAAACTCCGTTTTCGTACCCCCATCTTGAAGGTAGGAATAATAAACAAGGGAAAATCAACAAGGCAACAAGAATATTAATGTATGTTGTTGGATAAGCTTTAATGTCAAAGTGTGTGCAAAACCAATTTTTAATATTTTCTAGCATTCTCAAACTCCTTTATTTTAACCAGATTATTCCTTGATTATAGTTTTTTAAAATATTCAAGTCAACAAATACATGATATAATTTACGTATGGTTAAGGATATAAGAATACAACTGGAATATTTGGCAGAGTCTGATTATCAAAAATTTTCGGCATCATTACTTCCAAATGTGAAAAATGTGTTAGGAGTTAGATTGCCGATTTTGCGTAAGTTAGCGAAAAATATATCTATATCAGATTGGCAAAGCTTTTTAAATATCACTCCAAAATATATGGAAGAAGTTATGCTCCAGGGAATGGTTATTGGATTGGTTGCAAAGAGCTCGCAAGATTTGCAATTGATAAAAGATTTTGTTGTAAAAATAGACAATTGGTCTGTGTGCGACAGCTTTTGTTGCGGACTAAAGTTTGTAAAATTTTATAAACAAGATGTTTTTGATTTCTTACAACCGTATTTGAAGTCAAAAAAAGAATATGAACTTCGTTTTGGGTTTGTAATGTTGTTAAATTATTACGTTGAAGAATATTATTTGGATAAAATCGTTGCGATAGTAGATGAATTTTCGTCAAAAGATTATTATGCACAAATGGCTGTTGCTTGGCTTGTTTCGGTTTGTTATATAAAGTATCCCGAGTTGAGTGAAGAATATTTGAAAAAGTCAAAATTAGATGATTTTACGTACAACAAATCAATTCAAAAAATAATAGAATCAAATCGAATAGAAAAAAGTGAAAAGCAACGTTTGAAAAAATATAAAAGATAATTGACTTGAACTTATATTAACGATATTATCGCAGTTATGGCTGGAGAGAAAACTTTAATAGAGATGTATACAGATGGCGCTTGTAGCGGTAATCCTGGTGCTGGTGGGTATGGTACTATTTTAAGACATACTGATGCTACCGGTTATTGTCATGAAAAAGAATTGACGGCAGGCTATAAAGTCACAACAAATAATAGAATGGAATTGTTGGCTGTTATTGTTGGTTTGGAAGCGCTTAAAAAACCTTGTAGGGTAAAAATTTGTTCTGATAGTAAGTATTTTATTGATGCTTTTGAACAAAAATGGATTGAAAATTGGAAAAAGAATAATTGGCGTACTGCAGCTAAAAAACCAGTGAAAAATGTTGATTTGTGGTTACGTTTGTTAAAAGCTATGGAACAGCACGATATAGAACTCATTTGGGTTAAGGGACATAACGGGCACGAATTTAATGAACGTTGTGACCGCTTGGCAGTAAGTTCTTCAAAATCAGAAAACTTGTTAATTGATGACGGCGTTGATGCTTAATTTTATCTGGCATTTTTAATTAAAGCGTCAATTGCTTCTTCTGACAAATCGTTTTTTAGAATATAGTTAATCATTGGTAGATTAAAGTTTTTGGTAGAAAATTCAGGATTGTCTTGAAGAAATCTTTTTGCAAGGTTTGCTTTTTGTTCTGTTTCTTCGCCTAAAAATTGAAATAATTGGAAGTTATCATAAAGGCGATCTCCTTGTTTATTTTTAAGGTTAGCGATTTCTTTGATAGCTTCAAATGTTTTTTCATCCTTAATTTCGTTAGCGAAGTCTTCTGCCCAAGCTGTGGAAATTGCGATTTCTTCTAAAAATTTATCAATATCTTTTCTTGCCATAATTAAAACCTTTCTACAAAAATAATTACGGTTATTGTGTGTTCTAACTTTAGATAAAAAGGTTTTATTGTTACAAAAAGTTATGTTGCGTTAAACCAATCCTTCTTTTAGAGCTTTTACTGCGGCTTGGGTTCTATCGTCAACTACAAGTTTTTGAATAATATTGCAGACGTGAGCTTTGGCTGTGTGTTCGCTTATTGTGAGTTCTTCTGCAATTTCGTAATTTGATTTGCCGTCTACAACTAATTTAAGAACTTCGTATTCTCTTTGAGTGAGATTGGCGTGTTGTTCTTTGAACATAGCTCTTGACATTTGACGAGGTGGAATTACTCCACAATTCTTTTCTCTTAGAATCGGTACAACTTGAGGGTCAAGCCACATTGCTCCGTCTTTAACTGTTTTAATAATCATTTTGAGTATTTCTGTGTTTATATCTTTCAAGACGTATGCGCAAGCTCCGGCGTGAAGTGAGTCTAATATTTCTTGTTCTGATATGTGGGAAGTTAGAATTATGACTTTTGCGTTAGAGTTCGCTTCTAGTACCTTTTTAGTGACTTCTATTCCGCTTATATCAGGCAACCCGATATCCATAAGTGTAACATCTGGGTGAATTGTTTTGTGCTTTTCGATAGCTTCTTTGCCATTTTGGGCTTCGGCAATGATTTCTAATTCAGGATGTTCTTCAAATAGAGATTTTAATCCGACACGCATAAGCTTTTGGTCTTCGACAAGCAGAATTTTTATTGTTGAATTGTTCATTTTATCCTCCAAATTATTTCTGTGCATTCTAATTAAAAGTTTTATTCTTGTATTTTTAATCGGCAAGATTTTGAGTTTTTGAGATTATATTTTGTGTTTATAAATTTGATGTTAAATTTGATTTTTTTTCTGTAAAAACTTAATAAAATTTTTACTTTTGGAGCTAGAAAAAAAAATAACTTTACGTTAAAATGTATGGGACAGACAAAAAGGGATATAGAAATGAAATATTCTAAATATTCAGCAGTGGTGGTAGGTAGTGGAATTTCTGGACTATACGCTGCATTGAAGATTGAACAACAAACAAATTTACCCGACGGAATCCTTCTTGTAACAAAATCGACTTTGGGAGAAAGTAATTCACGCTACGCACAGGGAGGTATGGTTGCCGTTTTGAAATCAAACAAATCAGACTCTGTGGATTCGCATGTGGTTGATACTATTAGAGCTGGCGCTGGATTGAGTGAATTAAGCTCTGTGAAGTTTATTTCTGAAAGTTCAGATAAGGTAGTTGAAGATTTACTTGATTTTGGCGTTGAATTTGATAGAGATGAGACTGGTGAATTAACTTTTACGTTAGAGGCAGCTCATTCTGTCAGACGTGTGCTTCATTCAGGCGGTGATGCCACTGGCAAAATGATGCAAATCGCCCTTTGTGAGAAAGTTAAAGAAAATCAAAATATTGATATCTATGAAGATACTTCTATTGTAGAAATTTTGGTTAACAATAATGGTGAATGTAAAGGCGTTATTGTTTTTAATAACATAACAGGCGAATATGAAGTTGTGTATTCATCTGCGGTAATCTTAGCAACCGGTGGTATTGGTCAATTATATAAATACACTACAAATCCTATTGGTGCAACTGGTGATGGTATGGCATTAGCTTATAATGCAGGTGCTGTTGTTCAAGATATGGAGTTTGTTCAGTTCCATCCGACAGCTTTGGCTATTGATGGAGATGAAAATAGGTTTTTGATATCAGAAGCCGTGAGAGGTGAAGGCGCAAAATTAGTAGATGCTGATGGTATTGAGTTTATGTCGCAGTATCATGAAAAAAGAGAACTTGCGCCTAGAGATATTGTTACAAGAGCCAACTACAATGAAATGAAATCAAAAAATACTGATTGCGTATATTTGAATGCAACTTGTATTGATAAAGAAAAATTGGCAAAACGTTTTCCAACTATTTCAAAAAAATGTTTAGAACATGGAATTGATATTGCAAGAGATTTTATCCCAGTAGCGCCAGCGGCTCATTATATGATGGGTGGCGTGAAAACTAATTTGAACGGTGAAACTTCAATTAAAAATTTATATGCAATCGGGGAAGTTTCTTCAACAGGTTTGCATGGTAGTAACAGGCTTGCAAGCAATTCATTGTTGGAATGTGTAGTTTGTGCTTATGAAGTAGCTGATTATCTTCAACATTTTGAGTTGAATGCTCCAAAACAAATTGATTCTAAAATATTAGAAGCTATAGAAAAATATTCAGACGAAATATACCTTGAAGAAATTGATGTATCTTCTATGCGCAAAAAGTTACAAGAAATTATGTGGAATGGTGCTGGTATAATAAGAAGTTCAGATTCTTTGTCTAATGCTTTGATTGAGCTAGATGACTTGAAAGCTCAATTCCACAGGACAGATAAATGCCTTTCAAAACAAGAGTATGAATTTAAAAATATGCTTATTGTTGCGGAGATGGTTATTACATCAGCGTTAAGAAGAAAAGAATCAAGAGGTGCGCATTTCCGTACAGATTATCCTGAAATAGATTTTGAGGGTGTCCATAACTGTATGACAAAAAGTGCAATTCAAGAAGTTAAAAAATTCTTGAAACAACAGCATTCAGCAAAACTTATGATTTGTGATGCTGTTATGTGCGAAATGCTTGCAATGGAAGTTTAATAGAATAGGAGAATTAAAATTGTTAAATAAGTTTATTATGGAAGATCATGTTAGAGCCGCTTTAATTGAGGATATCGGTTTTGGCGATATTGCTACTGAAAATTTGGCTGAAGAAACAGATAGGCTTGAAGGATATTTGAATACTAGAAATGATGGTATTCTTTGTGGCGTTGAAGTTTTTAAGACTGTTTATAAAATGTTATCAGAAGATATCAAGATTGAATTTCATTTCAAAGATGGCGACGCTATCAAAAAAGGTGATAAGTTAGCAACATTGTCTGGACCTGCAAAAGAGCTTCTCATGGGTGAAAGGCTTTCTCTGAATTATATTCAAAGAATGAGTGGTATAGCTACTGAAACTCATAAGTATCAAGAAGCAATTGCTCCTTATTCTGCAAAAATTGTTGATACAAGAAAAACAACTCCAAATTTTAGAATGTTTGAAAAACATGCAGTAAAAACTGGTGGTGGGGCGCTACATAGATTTAACTTGTCAGATTGTGCGATGATAAAAGATAATCATATTCGTTTGGCAGGTTCAATAACTAAAGCGGTGGAAAAAATTCGTAAAAATCTTTCTCACGCACATAAAATTGAAGTTGAATGTGATACTTTAGAACAAGTAGCAGAAGCTATAACTGCAAAAGCTGATATTATTATGCTAGATAATATGACCATAGAACAAATGAAAAAAGCTGTTGTTATGATTGATGGAAAAGCTATTGTTGAAGCTAGTGGTAATGTTAATCTTTCAACAGTTAATGAAATAGCTTCAACTGGAGTAGATATTATATCATCGAGTGCAATTGTTGCGAAAGCTCCAGCTCTTGATATAGCGTTAGATATGTAGAATATATCAAGTGTATAATAAACACTATTTATTAAGCACGTAGGAAAACAGAAAACCTACGTGCTTTCATAATTACAGCTTGTTTTTAATAAATAAATTAAATAAATTGTAAAGTTTTTTAAAAATGAGCGCAATTTTTTTTATTTTTTGATTTAGAATAAATGTACAAGACATTACATAACATTTTGGTGGAACATGAAAATTAATTTATTAAATTACAACAACCCCTATTTATCGGGATATTCCGAGGTCCACAAGGGCACGCAATCGATTAACGAGCGAACAGGTGCGAATTTGTGTGACAAGAAAAATACGACAAGAGGATATAATGTGAATTTTAGCGGTAATCTAGCGCAGGAAGCGAGTGAGGTTGCCGCTAAAAAATTGGGTACATTTGATAAAATGTTAAACAGTAAGCTTTTTGGAAATCTTTTAGAGTATGCAGAAGCTCACCCAATTTCGTGTAACGCATTATTTTCTTTGGTGCTAGCAGGTATTTTAAGACCAGCTACAATTATGGCGTTACCTGGTGGTAAAGAAAAAGAAAAACAAGATAAAATAAATGCTGCAGCGCACTCTGTTGCTTCTGGTATTATTGGATTTATTTCAGCAACAATAATTATGACTCCATTTGATGCAGCTATGAAAAAAGTTAAGCAAAACCCTGCTAAATATCTAGGTAAAAAAGCAGAAGAATATTTGGGTGATTTGAAAGCTGCAGGTATGGTAAAAACTCCTAAATTCAAAAACGTAGAAACATTAATGAAAATGGGTCCAGATATTATAATCGGTATCCCTCGTTCAATAATTACAATCGCTTTGATTCCTCCAATTTTAAAATATGTATTTGGAATTGAAAAGAAACCAAAGGGTGCAAAAGTAGCTGAACAAAAACCAGTTCAGGAAGTTAAAAATGAAGATATGAATAAAAAATTTGCGAATGCTTCATTAAACAGTTCGGCATTTAGCGCAGTGAAAGGAGGTGTTCAATAATGTTAGTTTCAAATATTCAAAATAACAGACAAAATTATAGAACACTTCAACAAAAACCGCTTCAACAAAATGTATACACAGCTCCAAGTTTTAAAGGTGGTGCATCAGCTACTGCTGGGTCTATTGTTGAAACAATGACTGCAAAATCAAAATTTTTCCAACCGTTAGAAGAAGCCTGGGATACAGCTACTGATTGGTTAGCGAAAAACTTTACTGCAAAATTGATGAACACTGATCTTGTTGGTAAATTTGCTAATAAATATGAGAATAGTAAACTTATCACAAATCACATTTTGACAATAGGTGCTGCTACAGGTTCTGGTATGTATATGTACAGAACAGCGAAAATTCCTGAAGATCAAATGGATAGTGATAGAAAAACTGTTCTAATGACAAACCAAGCATTAACATTCGGTGTGTCAACTGCAGGTGCTTACGGATTAGATGGAGCTCTAATCGGTTGGTGGAAAAAGAAAACAAATAGATATGCTGAACTATTTAGTAAAGATGAAAAAATTCTAGAAAAAATGAATACATTCAATGAACAATTAAAAGCAAAAGGTCTAAATAAATTAGACTTGGTAGACTTTGTTCAACACAAAGATACCCTACCAGAATTGGGCGCAGCTAAAAAACAAGCATTAGCTATTCGCTTAAGAGGTATGGATGTAGCTAAAAAGTTGTTAATTTTCACATTGATATATAGATACATCGTTCCGGTAGCTGTAACACCGATTGCGAATAAATTAGGCGATAAATATTTAACTTACAAAAAAGAAAGACAACAAAAGTTAAATGCATAATAAAAAAGCCCTAATTTAATTAGGGCTTTTCTATATAAAAAAATGTGAATAACTTGAAATAAAAACCTTTTTATAGTATTTTAGAATAACATAAGAAGGGGAAATTGGAGTTAGGAATGACTGAAGAAAACGGATTAAATTTAGAGGCAATTGCTGAAAAATATAATTTGTTGGCGACATTAGATGTTGATAGGGTTATGAAACAACTTGACGTTTTGGATTTGATTTTCGAACGTGAAGATTTGATTCGTATTTATAATTTTGTATTAACTAATTCAAAATCTCCTGATGTTTTGATTTATGTGATTAGTCTGGCTGATAGGTTTAGAAATCATTCAACTTTAGCAGTGTTGATTGATACTTTGTTGCTAAAGAATACTGATGGGCTTAACCCAAAAGAAAAAGAATATTATACAAATGTACGTGTAATGAGTGCAAAAGCTATTGCAAATTATCGTGATACTTCTGCTGTTACACCGTTGTTGTATTGTTTGAATAATAAAGACGAAAATTACAAGGTTCGTTTTGCTTGTGCAGATGCGTTGGGCAAAATTGGTGATAAGTATGCGGTAGCACCATTGATTGATGTTGTTCAGGATGAAGATGAAAAATCTGTTTATTTAAGAGAATCTGCTGCATCTGCGTTGGGAATGTTGGGTGATATGCGTGCAGTAGATCCTTTGGTTAGTATTTTAGAAACTAAACAAGGAATAATTGACAAGTTTACTTTCTTGAAAGAAAGAGTAATTGAGGCTTTGGGTAAGTTGCGTTTAAGCGACAATCAAAGGGTTTTTAACGCCTTAAAGATGACTTTGATGGATCCGTCAGCTCAAATTAGAATAAATGCAATTGAAGCTATTATGGAAAGTGAACATCCAGAAAGTTATGATGTAATAAAAGGCTGTTTATTGGATGATGATGACGAAGTTAAGAAGAATGCATTAGTTGCACTTTATAACTTGCAAGGTCGTTCAGTTTTGGATGAAATAATTAGAGAGCCGATATATTCTGATATTTTAAAAATGGAAGCTGTCTCAATGATTGATGAATATGAAACTGATGAAGATGCTGAATTTGCCGAAAAATTTAAAGAGGAGTTAGATGACTAAATCTGTAATTTTACTTTCTGGCGGATTGGATTCATTAGTTAGTTTGGGATTAACTTCTGCGGATTATGGAGTTAGTTTGGCTTTAACTTTTGATTATGGGCAGAAATCAGCGATGTCTGAAATAAAAACTTCTGCAAAAATTTGTGAGTTTTACAATATTGAGCATAAAGTAATAAAATTAGATTTTCTAAAAGAAATTACGCATACTTCTTTAGTATCCGATGAGAGTATTCCGACTGGAGATGGGTTGCTTGATTATGAAGAAAGTTCTAAAAAAGTTTGGGTTCCAAATCGAAATGGATTGTTTTTGAATATAGCTGGAAGTTTTGCGGATAGTGAAGATTATGATTATATAATTATTGGTGCAAACCAAGAAGAAGCGCAAACTTTTCCTGATAATACAAAAGAATTTATTGAAAGAGTAAATTTGGAATTTGAATTTTCGACAAGAAAACACCCAAAAGTATTGGCACCACTCATTAATTGTGATAAAAATGAGATAGTAAAACTTGCAGTGGAAAATTTCATTCCTCTTGAGCTTGTGTATAGTTGTTATCAAGGTGGAGAAGGTCATTGTGGAATTTGTGAATCTTGTACAAGACTTAAAAATGCTTTGTTGTATAATAATAATACAGAGTTAATAACAAGATTGTTTGGATAAACCAAGAGAGTAAAAATGAAGTATAAATTAATTGAAAACGAAATAAAATATGAAGGTTATCAGCTTGCGCCCCATTGGATTTACAAGAATTTTAAAATACAAGGTGATGCGATTGTTGGCTTTGTAGGTGAGTGCGAAGTGAAACTTACAGAGATGGTTGATATTGAAGATGTAATCAATAATGAGCCTATTTATAGCAAAAATATGTTGAGTTTCATTACTGAACAATTTAATGTTGAATTGGTTGAAGGTGTTTTTCGCCAAAGGCTTTTGATTTGTCAAATAAAAGAGGCTTTAGAACGTCGTGGAATTAAAGTTTGCAGAAGTGGCGATGACTTGTTTGTGGATGATAAAAAGTTAACAGTCTCAATCGCTACAAAATCAATGACATCAATTTTAATCCATACCGGAATAAATATTAATTCAGATGGTGCACCAGTCAGGGCTTGTGGACTTGAGAATGATTTGGGCATAACTGATATTGAAGATTTTGCAAATGAAATAATGAAAAATTATGTGGATGAGCTTGAAGATATAGTTCTTGCCAGCACTAAAGTTAGAGGAGTCTAGCAATGATAGATGAACAACCCGCAAAAGAGTTAATAAAACCTGATCACATAAGCTATAGAGAATACAAAAAAAGATTGGCAAAAAAGCCACATCAGAGTTTTGTGATATTTGTATCAACATTTTTTGTATTGTTGTTAGTATTTTTAGGTGTAGCTAAAATGGTTTCACCAAAGGTTGATTTAGCAATCGGTGAAGAACCTGAAGTTGTGTATGAACAAGAAAGTGACGCTATTGTGAAAGGTAGCATTGATGACAGGTTAAAACAGATTCAGGATGAAGATAACAGCTTTACTGGAGCCGTTGATTCAGGCTTTTCTTATGAATTGGACGAGAAAGTTGTAATCCCAACTCATAAAAATAATAACGCAGAAGTTGCAAATGCAAATAAAAAAGAACCAATTATTTTGAGTTCAGAAGAAGATTCTTTGATTCCGCAATCTGTAAAAGAGCAAATAAAAGAAATTCAAGCTAGAAATGCTGCAAAAGAAGCTAAACTTCAAGCGGCGGAATCGGCTCCAGTTCCATCTGCAGTAGCTCCGACTCCTAAAACTTCAACAGTGTCTGCACCTGTGTCAGTTCAGCCAAAAGTAGTAACAGCGCCAGTTGCAACTGTTGCAAAAGCTCCTGTTGCACCTATTCCTACGGCTACAACAAGAGTTTATAAAGTGTATGTTGGAAATTACGATTCTGCAGCACAAGCTGAAGTTGCAAAAGTTATTATTGCTGAAGCAGGCTTAAGTATGAATACATTTGTAAAAAATGTGAATGGTTCATATACGTTGCAAGCTGGCTCTTATAGCAGTCAAGATACAGCATTTAAGGTGGCCGAAGATTTGTTAAAAAATAATTTTCCAGCAAGGGTTGAAGCTGAATAAATCTTTGTTTGTGATAGAATTAAGTAGTAGCTAGGCTAGACTTGGCGTGATTTTAAGAGAAATTAAAAAGTCGATATATAAGGAGAAGTTATGGAAAGCTTAAGAGATAAGTACGAAGTCGTGATTGGGTTAGAAGTTCACGCGCAATTGAAAACTAAATCAAAAATCTTTGCACCTGACGGTACAGAGTTTGGTAAAGAACCAAATACTCAAACTTGCCCAATTACTTTAGGTATGCCTGGTGTGTTACCTGTTTTGAATAAAGAAGTTGTAAATATGGGCATATTGACAGGTCTTGCTCTTAACTGTGAAATTCCAAATCGTTGTAAATTTGATAGAAAACAATATTTCTATCCTGATTTGCCGAAAGGTTACCAAATTTCGCAATATGATGAACCTATTTGTGTAAATGGTTACATTGATATTAAAGGTAAAAGAATCGGAATTACTCGTGCTCACTTGGAAGAAGATGCTGGTAAATTAGTTCACGCAGGTGCGGCTGGTATTGCAGGTTCAAGCTATTCGTTAGTTGACTTAAACAGAGCTGGAACTCCTTTGTTAGAAATCGTTTCTGAACCTGATATGAGAAGTTCCGAAGAAGCAAGAATGTATATGGAAGAATTAAGAAATATTGTTCGTTACATTGGTGTTTGTGATGGGAACTTGGAAGAAGGTTCAATGAGATGTGACGCTAATATTTCTATTATGCCAAAAGGTTCAAAAGAGTTTGGTACTCGTGCTGAAATCAAAAACGTAAACAGTTTTTCTGCACTTCAAAGAGCTATTGAATATGAAATTGATAGACAAATTGATATTGTAGAAGAAGGTGGACAAGTTGTTCAAGAAACAAGACTTTGGGATGATAATGCAAGAGAAACAAAATCAATGCGTGGTAAAGAAGATGCTCACGATTACAGATACTTCCCAGAACCAGATTTGTTGCCATTAGAAATTTCAAGAGAATGGGTTCAAGAAATCAAAGACAAGATGCCAGAACTTCCTGAACAAAAACGTCAAAGATATATGGGACTAGGTTTAAGCGAATATGATGCTAGCGTAATTGTTGAGCAAATGGGACTTGCGTTATTCTTTGATGAAGTTTTGAAATTAGGTGCTACTCCAAAAATTGCAGTAAACTTTATTATGGGTGAAATTGCTGCATATTTGAAAGAAGAACATTTAGAACTTTCTGAAACAAAATTGACTCCTGATAATTTAGCAGAGTTGATTGGCTTGATTGAAAAAAATACAATTTCAAATAATATCGGTAAACAAATTATTATTGATATGATGAAAACTGGTGAAAAAGCTTCAGCTATTGTTGAAAGCAGAGGTTTAAGTCAAATTTCTGATGAGGGTGCTATCAAGGCTATTGTCCAAAAAGTTGTTGATGCAAATCCAGATCAGGTTACAGCTTACAGAAACGGTAAAGTTCAATTGTTAGGTTTCTTTGTAGGACAAGTTATGAAAGAAACTAAAGGTAGAGCTAACCCTAAAGCCGTTAATGATTTAGTAAAAGAAATTCTTGGTTAATATAAATTGCCCTCTCTTTTTGAGGGGGCAGTTTTTAGTTTTTAGCAGGTGTTTATGTTATTTAAAGAAGAGAAAAAATCAAGTATGGAAGAAGAAATCTTCGAGCAGAATTCTGTTTTAGAAAATATTCTTTCTACGTACATAAATGATAACGATGAAATTTTGATTGATTTGCCGAGTGATGTCAAAAGTGTGATTTTGGTTGCTAGCGGATCTTCCTATCATTGTGCAAGGTTTGCTGCAGATTTGTTTGGTAGTATTGCGAATATTGAGGCTAGAGCGATTTATTCTAGCGAATTTTTATTGAAATCTGTTGTTCCTAGTTCAAACGATATTTTGTATATATTCATAACTCAATCTGGAGAAACTTCAGATACAAACAGTGCCTTGAATAAAGCAAAAGAGTTTGGAATGCGAAAACTTTGTATCACAAATAGAAAGGACTCAACGATTTGGCAGGCTTCAGATTATAAGATTGATTGCTATGCTGGCGAAGAACAATCTATTGCGGCAACAAAATCTTTAACTTCTCAAATGCTTTGTTGTGTATTGATAGTGTTGAAATATGCTCAATTTAAAGGCATTGACATTATGCATTATATTGATGATTTAAAATTATTGCCAGAAGGTGTTGAATTGGTATATCAATTACACGATACAGTTAAAGATATAGCAAAACCGTTGTCTGAATTTAAGAATTTGGTGGTGACTGCAGATGGAATTTCTTATGCTATTGCAAAGGAAGCTTCTTTAAAAATAAAAGAAACCTCATATATAAATGTGTATTCAAATATTTTGGGTGAGTTTATGCATGGTCACGTTGCAGTGTTAAATAATAAAATTGCGCAAATTCACATTTCAATTGATGATTTGAGTTACAATGCGATAAAAAACCTAAATAAAATTCAGGAAAATTATAATCCACTACTTTGCATAATCGGAAATTCAAACGAAAAAGTAAAACCCGATTTTAATATAAATATTAATTGTGAATCAAATATTGTAAAATCATTTTGTATAGTTGTTATTGTTCAATTGCTGGCGCTAGAAATAGCTAAAAAATTGAAACGTAATGTTGATAAGCCACACGGCTTAAACAAAGTTGTACAATAATTGTAATAATATTGTATGCGATTACAATTATTTATATAATGTTTGTGAGTTACTTATAATAGTATTATTTAACAGGTTATTGTGTTCCTCAAGGTTGTGATTAATAATTAATAAATAAAAAGGCGGTTTTTAAAACCGCCTTTTTATTTTTAGAATTGGTTTAAGAATCTTTCATCATCATTAAAGAATAGCCTGATGTCATCAATTGCATATTTCAGCATTGCAAGTCTTTCAACCCCCATACCGAAAGCAAATCCTGAATATACATCAGGGTCAATTCCTACGTTTCGCAATACATTAGGGTCAACCATACCAGCGCCAAGTATTTCTAGCCAGCCTGTTCCAGAGCAAGTTCTGCAACCTTTGCCTTCACACATAATGCATTGAACGTCAATTTCTGCAGAAGGTTCTGTGAATGGGAAGAAGCTGTTTCTGAAACGTGTAGGACGGCTTGCCCCAAAGTAAATTCTAATAAATTCGTTTAAAACACCTTTCAAATCGCCAAATGTGATATCTTTATCTACATAAAGACCTTCGATTTGGTGGAAGAAGTTGTTTTTACGAGCGTTTACACTTTCATTTCTGTAAACTCTTCCAGGAGCAATAATTCTAATTGGTGGATTTTTACCTTCCATTGCGTGAATTTGTGCGCCAGAAGTTTGGCTTCTTAAGATAACATTTGACGCGTGTTGAACGTAAAAAGTGTCTTGCATATCTCTTGCTGGGTGATCTTTAGGAACGTTAAGCGCATCAAAGTTGTAATATTCAGTTTCTACTTCTGGAGAATGTTCATTTGGAACAACAGAAAATCCTAAACTTTGGAAGATAGAAACGATTTCATTAGTGGTAGTTGTTAGTGGGTGAGGTTTACCTTGTCTAACAAATTTACCAGGTAGAGTTATATCAATTCTTTCTTTCAAAAGTTTTGCATCTAATTCTTTTTTATAAAATTCGTCATGTTTAAGCTTTAAAGCAGATTCAAGTTTTTGAGTAATTTCGTTAGCTAAAGAACCTACAATTCTTTTATCTTCGTCAGATAAGTTTTTAAGGTTCTTTTTGATTTCGTTAAATTCACCTTTTCTGCTTAAATATTTAGCTCGAATTTCTTCTAAATCATTAATAGAAGATGATTTTTCGATATCAGTTTTTGCATTGTCATAAATTTTTTCTAGTTGTTCTTTCATAATTGCCTCTTATCGTACGATTTCGTTGAATTTTTTTTCGTAAGCTATTGTTGTTATATCTCCGTGTCCAGGTAAAACTTGAGTCATATCATCTAGTTTGTATAGAACATTTTTGACACTATTTTCAAGTTTTGCAAAACTTCCACCAGGCAAATCTGTTCTGCCGACACAGTTCTTGAAAAGCGTATCTCCTGAAAATAATTTGTCCTCAATTAGGTAACAAAGTCCGCCTTCTGTGTGACCAGGAGTTTCAATAACTTTAATTTCAATATCACCTATATTTAATTTTGAGTTTTCATCAATAAACCTGTCATATTTAGGGTCTTCAATAAGTGGAATTCCCATTGACTGCAAAATTGTTTTGGTTAGATCTGTTTGTTCCAAATCTTTTTCGCTACCTAGAACCTCTGTATTGAGTTCTTCTTTCATTATATTAGCACCCATAACATGGTCAAAATGTCCGTGTGTGAATAGGATGTGTTTTACTTTTAATCCCAATTCTTTCACGTCATCAATAAGTTTTTGAGTTCTGTCAGAGCAATCAATTAAGACTGCTTCTTTTGAAACTTCATCTGCAACGAGGTAATTGTTTGCATCTATTGGACCTGCTATGTATTGTTTTATAATCATTTTAAGCTCTCACAATTTCGTATATTTTTTTGCAAGTTGAAAATACTTCTTCAACAGAGTCTAGTTTAAGCATGTTTGGTCCATCGCAAAGCGCTTTGTCAGGGTTTGGATGAACTTCAAAAAATAGAACATCAGCTCCGGCTGCAACCGCAGATTTTGCAAGGATTGGAACAAATCTTCTATCTCCGCCTGAACAAACTCCATTTGCTCCTGGTAGTTGAACGCTGTGTGTTGCATCGAACACTACAGGATAGCCAAAACTTTGCATTATAGGTATTGCCCTGAAATCAGTAACCAAGTTGTTGTAGCCAAAAGTTACGCCTCTGTCGGTAAGCAAAATCTTTTTGTTACCAGAGTCTTCAACTTTTCTTACCAACGTTCCCATTTGTTCAGGTGCTAAAAATTGTCCTTTTTTTATGTTTACAATTTTACCTGTTTTAGCTGCTGCAACAAGCAAGTCTGTTTGTCTGCACAAGAATGCTGGTATCTGAATAATATCTGCAACTTGAGCTGCAACTTCAGCTTGTTCAGGAAGGTGAATGTCTGTTACTATCGGAACGTTGTATTTTGTTTTGATAGTATTCAACATTTCTAACCCTTTTTCAATTCCAGGACCTCTGTAAGAAGTTATTGAAGAACGGTTTGCTTTGTCAAAAGAAGATTTGAACACAAAGTTAATACCAAGTTTTTGTGTCACTGCTTTCAACACTCTAGCTGTCTCATCTAAAATTTCTGCACTTTCTGCAGCACATGGCCCTGCTAAAATAGTTAACCTGTCAGAACCAATCTCAAAATTGTTTAATTTAATCTTTTCAATATTTCCCATAAGTCAATTATAATTAAAAGAGTTGAAAATTACAAGCATAACTTATAAAACAAGTTAATTGTTATTTATCTTAAATTGTGGTAATATTTTCGACATAGGAGAGAGATTATGGAATCAAAAATTATAAGGTTAAAAAATAATATAGAATTGTTTTACAAAAAGAATTTGAATACTCCCAGAATTGCATTTTGTATGAACTTTGCGTTAGTTGATGGAGAAGTTGCTCCAGGTGTGAATTCGCTTGTGGCAAGGCTATTGTTTCAGGGTACAAAATCTCGTAGTGCAGAACAAATTGCGCTTGAATTTGACAATAATGGTATTGATTTTTCAGTAGAAATGCGTGCGGATTATTTGAGATTCAGATTTGTATGCCTAAATGAAGATTTTGAAAAAGCAATTGAGCTTGTTAATGATTTGGTGAAAAATTCAACGTTTGAAGAATTTGATAAAGAAATTGTGAAATTAGAAGGTGAAATTGTTGCAGAGTTGGATGCAGCAAGAGCTAAAGCTTCTGACGGTTATACAAAAAATATTTTTGAAGGTCACAGTTACGGATATTCAAATACTGTAATTTTAGAAAATCTTAAAAATATTACTAAACAACAAGTTGTTGAAACATACCAAAAATTGTTGAACGACTCAAAAAAAATCATAACCGTAGTCGGTGATGTAGATTATTCAAATGTTGAAAATGTTTTGAATGAATATTTGGGTGATTTGTCTTGTGGGCAGGCTGGTTTGGTTCGTCAATTTCCTAGCGAATTGAATGAAGTGAAAAATTACGAAATAATAAAACCTGATGCAAACCAAGCACATATTATCAAAGGGTGGAGAGTTGAATCTGTAGATAGTGAAGATTATCCAGCTTTAATATTATTAAATATTATATTGGGTGCTAGTGGACTTTCTTCTAGGTTGTTCCTAGAACTTCGTGATAAAAAAGGGTTGGCGTATGTCGTGAGAAGTTCTTATGAAACTATGTTGAATGGTGCAACTTTTTCTATTTACATAGCAACCGAACCTAAAAATATAGATGTTTCATTAGCTGGTTTTGGTGAAGAAATTGAAAAAATTAAAACAATACCAGTTGGAGAAGATGAACTAGAAGACGCTAAAAATAATATATTGGGTAAATGGGCATTTTCATTTGAAACTAATGCTCAACAAGCTTGCAATTATGCTCATTATGGTATTTTGGATTTAGGTTTTGATTTTAATGACAAAACTAAAGAGAGAGTAAAAGCTGTGACTTCAGAACAACTCCAAGCTTGTGCGAATAAGTATTTTAACGATAAATTTGTTATTTCAATATTGAAACCATAAAATTATTTAAAACTAATTTTTAATGACAAAAACCTCACCTATCAGGTGAGGTTTTTATATAATTAAATATGGTCTATGCTATTTTTTTTATGCTTTGTCTGTCATTTTTGCGTAAAGGTAAGAAGCGGCACCTAGTGTAGCAGCTCCGATACCAGCCCATTTTGCACCAGCCCAAAGTTTTGCGTTAGATGCTGCATCTTTAACTGCTTTGAAAGCTGCTTTTGCTGCTTCATCAGCGTTTTCAGGTAAAGTTTTTAGTTTGCCATTATCAAATTGTGCTAAAATATTTGCTTTAGCATCTGCTAAAGGTTTTGTTGCATCGTCAGCCATTTGTTTTAATTCAGCAACTGTCTTTTTACCAACATTTTCAACGTCAGCTTCAGCTACGCCAAGAAGTTCTGCGTTGTTTTTAACAAAAGCTGTACGAGCAGCCTCGTCAGCGTCATCAGCTAGACCTTCTGCAGCTTTTTTCAAGTTAAGCATATCGTCTGCATTTTTGAATTCTGCAGATTTTGTATCGCCAGCAGCTTTAGACATTTTTTCTTTCAAAGAATCTTTGTCAGTGTCTTTAGCAAATTCTTCAATAACTTCGTCTAAAGTTTTAGCGCCATTGCCATCAGCGTCAGCTTTAACTTCAGCTAAACCGTATTTAGTTGCGTTGTCTTTTAATTCTTTTTTCAATGCTGCTACGTCTGCATCTTTGAATGCATCTCCGTAAATAGCATTTTTAGCTTCATCAATTTTAGCTTTTGCATCGTTTTTTACATAAGATCTAACAAAAGCATCTGTAGGAGCATTATCTTTCAATAATGATTTTGTATAACCATAAGCTCCACCAGCCACAGCGCCTAAACCTAATCCTGACGCTGCAATAACCGTATTACGGTTGTTGTTGTTTACTGCATCTACCATATTTGTGTCCTTCCTTGTTAATACACACTTGTATAATTTAAATAAAAATTCTAAATGTTGTTATTTGCTACATGTAAATTAGCATGTTTACAAATATTTACATAAAACTCTCTATTTAAATTATATTGCCATTAGTTATACGAATTATAGCACATTGCTCAATATTTGTGAATACTATCCTCCACTTACTTTAATCAGGAGTGTTAAACTTCAACCTTTTAAATGATGTTACTTTTTAAGGATTGTATAGAATTATAATGTAACATAAATTAATATTTGGGCGGATTAATGGATCAAGGATTTGATTTCACATCTTACAACAATATAAAAAGACTTGCGGAAGATGAATTAATTGCACTGTGGGAGGAATACTTTAGAGATAAAACCCAAAAAGCGGTGCGAGATAAACTTATTGTTCAATATATTTATCTAATTCGTTATGTAGTTGGCCGTGTAAAAGCAACTTTGCCAATAACAATGTCTATTGAAGATATTGCTGGATATGGCGTAGAGGGCTTGATTAATGCTATAGAAAGATATTCTCCACAAAAGAATACCAGATTTGAAACTTATGCTTTGATTAGAATTCGAGGAGCTATCCTTGATAAAGTTAGGGCTCAAGACTTTTTGCCAAGAAGCGTTCGCAAAAAGATAAAAGATATAAAAAATAAACAAGAAGAATTAAAGCAAGAGCTTGGCAGAATGCCTACGACAACAGAAGTTGCGCAAGCTTTGGATATGGACCCAGACAAAGTAAGTCAAATTTTATCTGAAGATACTACAATAACTTCTATTTATGACAAACGAGGTTCGAGTGAAGATAGTATGGAAATTATTGATACTATCGAGGATACTCACAAATTAAATCCTCAAGAGCAAATGGAAGAAAAGAACGTTAAGCAACAGTTGGAAAAAGCTTTGCAAAGACTTCCTGAACGTGAAAGAGTTATAATGGTTCTTTACTATCAAGAGAACATGACGCTTAAGGAAATCGGTGCTACTATGAATATGTCAGAATCCAGAGTTTGCCAACTTCACGCTCAATCTATTATGAAGTTGAAAAACATTTTAAGCGAAGACCGTTCTTCAAGATTAAGACAAAAGATTGTTTAGATTTCAACGCTCATATCCATAATAGAAGATAACAAAGTCAATGCGTTTGTCAAAGCCTATTGCATTGTTAGAAACGTTGTCGTTGAATGGCATAATTTCTCCAAAACCGAGTGGGAAAACTCTTTTTGTTGGAATCTTTTTGCAATAAATAAAATAGTCAGCGATGCTGTTTGCACGAGCCATTGAGATTTCCCAATTTGTTTTGTAATCTCCAGAGTTGCTAGAATGACCTTCAGTGTGGCTTTCTATTGTGCAATCGTTTTCGATTTCAGCTATGACTGATGCGATTCCATCAAGAATTGTTGCGCCAGAACATTTTATACAAATACTTTCACCAGAAAAGAAATGATTTTCATCTACGCTAATAATTAGACCTCTGGGAACGAATGTGTAAATAATGTTAGCGTTATTTGGGAGTGTTTTTTCTAGTTTGTTTTTAATATCAGCTATCGGACTATTTATTGCTGTGCTCACGTATACATAATTGTTGTCACAAGCTATTGCTGGGAGACAACAAAGTGTTTCTAAAAATGTAAATAGTAGAGCTAATAATTTCACAAGAATTCCCATTTTACTCCTGTAAAATTATTATGTTAAAAGTTACAAAATTCAATTGCCTAATAATCTAAAAAATCCCTTAAACTAAATTTGTTTAAGGGATTTTGGTTTAATCTTTTGTATCTTCTGAATCTTTTTGTTCGGGATCTAATTTAACGATATCTAACTTAACTATTCTTGCGCCGTCGACTTCATTAACTGTGAATGTTAGGTTTTCAAAAGTTACTGTATCGTTAACTTCTGCGATTCTTCCTAATAATTTAACTACAAGTCCGCCGATAGTGTCGATATCTTCGTCATCAATTTTGTCTTCGTTCATTGAGAAGAACTCCGCCATTTCATCAAGTCGCACCATTGCGTTTGCAGTGTAATGGTTAGGTTCAATTTCAATGATATCGCAGATTTCTTCTTCTTCGTCGAATTCATCTTGCACTTCTCCGAATATTTCTTCAAGAACGTCTTCAAGAGTGATAAGTCCAGAAGTCCCACCGAATTCATCAATAACTATTGCCATTTGACCTTTGCGTTTTTTGAATTCTAGAACTAGGTTATCCATTGTGATAGTTTCTGGAACTAGTAATATTTCTCTTTCTATTTCCTTGATAGGACATTCTAAATTTTTAATTGAAAGAGAATACAAATCTTTTACGTGAACCAAACCTGTGATATGGTCGATGTCTTCATCGTAAACAGGGTATCTTGTGTATTGGTTTTCAGTAGCAAGTTTGTTTAATTCGTCTAAACTCATATCATTTGGAATGCAAATCATGTTTGTTCTAGGAGTCATAACTTGTTTAGCTGTTAGGTCTGAAAATTTAAATACGTTATGAAGAATATCTTTTTCGGTTTCATTAAGAACACCGCTGTCATAGCTAGCGTTAATTAGCATATCAAGTTCTTCTGTGGAGTGAGCTAAAGATGCTTTATGTTGGTGCGGAACTTTGAATAGTCTCAATACAAAGTTGCCAAATCCGTTAAGCATCCAGATAAATGGAGTGAATATGAATGAAATTGCATGCATCGGTCTTGCAATAATAAGCGAAGTTTGTTCAGGGTATTCCAATGCTATAGATTTTGGAATAAGTTCGCCGATAACAACGTGCATAAATGTAATTAGGGCGAATGCAATTGAGCCTGAAACTGTGTGAGTTGCAATGCTTTGGCTAACGTTAGGTAAGTAAGCAAAAATAGGTTCAATAATTCTAGCTACGGTGCTTTCCCCGACCCAACCTAAACCAAGGCTTGATATTGTTACACCGAGTTGAACTGCAGCAATAAATTTATCTAAATCTTTAATAGCTTCAAGAGCTATTTTTGCGTTGAAGTTACCTTCATTAACAAGTTGTTCTATTCTTGTTTTTCGAACCTTAACCATTGCAAATTCTGCTGCAACAAAAAAACCGTTTGAAAACAGCAAGAAAGCGATTACAAACAAATTAAATACTATATTGCCCGACTCTTCCATTTTATTCCTTTACTTTTCATATAACTAATAATAAGTTGATTATAATATCCTTCCTTGAAAAATGCAACCATAGAATTATTTTACGTCAACAGGTCGCAATTCAGTATAAATCATAGGAGAGAATTCTTTAGTAGTTACAATGTCAATAATTTTGTAGCTATAAGGTGGTTTTAAAAGTGCAGGAGTTGAAATATGATAAATTCCATTCTGCATTTTTTCTCCATTCAAGTGGTAGTGACCAGAAACTATAGCAATGACATTTTTATGTTTATTTAGCACTTCAAAATACTTTTCAGGCTGGTAAACTTTGTGCGAATTAAGTTCTTTTGGTGGTAAAAGCGGGAAATGCTGTAGAATAATTACAGGGCGTTTTTCGTATCTAGTAAGTTGTTTATCAAGCCAAGATATTGTATTGTCTTTATAATAACCGATAGCACCTGGTATTATTTCTTTAGCTCCGTCAAGCACAATAAAAACGAAGCCTTTCTTTTTGATAACGTAATTTGGTTGAGAAGGCTTGTAGAACCAATTATAAGTTTTAATAGTTTTGATGTAATTTTCTTTAGAAAGTCCTCCAGCTTTGTAGACGTCGTGGTCGCCAAAAGCAATGTAATAAGGTGCATTTAGCTTGTTTATAGTTTTAACAAAGCTAACTAAATCTTTTTGTTTAGGGCGGTTAATGTTGTCGCCAGTAAAGATAACGAAAGAAACGTCGTCGATTTTGTTAATATCATTAACAGCTTTTTCCAAAACTTCTTGAGAAAAATCGTTATTTAAAGCATAGTGAACGTCTGTCACTTGAACGAATTTAATATCTTTAGCAAGCGCTGGGCTTGTCAAAAGTGTCAAAATAGCAAACAAATTAATAAATAATCTTTTCATTATAAATAAATACTCCATTTCCCTCAAAAACGATTATAACATAAACAAATTTCTGTGATAGACTAAATGTTAAAAAGAGGAATATATGCGATTAGACAAGTTTTTAAAAGTTTCAAGATTAATAAAGAGAAGAACGGTAGCAAACGAAGTTTCAGAGATGGGGCGAGTGTTTGTGAATGATAACCCTGCAAAGCCAGCAAAACAACTAAAAGAAGGCGATATTATAAAAATAGAATATGCAAATAGAGAGGTTGTAGTTAGAGTTTTGCGCATCCCGTTGAACAATGTCAGTGTTCAAGAGTCTTCAACGTTATATGAAGTTTTATAAAATTCCACCCTCGCGGATTGCCAAAAGGTGAGTTATAATATAGAAATTTAAATATAAAACCAGGCACAGAACCAAACTGTACAGCGGGTCAAGTGAACGCCGTAACAAACGAGGGTGTTGAATGGTATTTGCCAATCAATAACTTCCAAGACGGCGTAAGGTTTGCAAACATTGGTAGGTGCAGGTGGCGGAAAAGTAAACGGTCAATATGTATTGATGGCAGTACCAAAACCTGGATATAAATGTAGCTGGTTTACAAAACAAGTTACAGTAAATAAAGCAGGACGGCGGGATTAAAAATCCCGCCGTTTCGTATAAAAAGAATTTTACAACATTTGCCATCCTGAATCTTTTCTCTGTTATCCTGAACGAAGTGAAGGATCTCAAAAAAAGGATTCTTCAACTCTGACGAGTTTCAGAATGACGAAACGGGGATTCTTCAGCACTTTGTGCTTCAGAATGACGTAATCAGAGATTCTTCTTCGCTTGCGCTCATCAGAATGACAAAAATGGTATTAGAATGATAACAAATTCATGCAATACTTGATTTTACAAAAATAATCCTTAAATATTTTCTGAAGATATCATACGAAAGTATGATAACAATATCTTCAAGTCAGGTTATAGTAAGTAAGTAGCGTTATAAATTGACGCAAAAAGTAGATTAGTGAGGTATTGTAAAACCAGTATGGGGTTGAATTTAAACAGCTTATACCAAAGTCCATATGTAATGCGTGACGGCAAAAACCTTGTTCGCAAAAAACAAGACGATGACGCCGCTAAAAAAGCTACCCAAGCTGAACAAGAAGAACGTGCTAATTCCCAAGCTCGTAGCAAGGGACTTCAATATGTTGAAGAAGCTAAAAATCAGTACGTAACTTCTCACAACAATATCACTCCTACTCAATCTCAACGTGCGCAACATCTTTACGGGCAATATGTTCAGAATGCAGGTGCTGAAACTGTTCAAAGACCTCAAACAGTTTCTAATATGACTACTCCTCGCTCTACAAGTATTAATATCGCTCAAATCTTAAAAGATTTTAAAAATACTGCAGTGGCTATCGGTACTCCCGCTGAATTAAGCGCTGAAATCGACAACCGCATTGGCATTATCAAGGCGCAAGTTTCTAAAGAAAACCCTGATATCGCTCTTGTAAAAGCTGATTTAATGAATGCATCAAAACTTTTGGACAAGTATATTTCTGCAACTTTAAACAAAGATTCAAAAGTTGTTGAAAATTGGGTTGGCGCTTTATTCTTACAAGATATCGATTTTAAATATAATGAAGGTGATGTAAATCCACAATTCTTGGTTAAGTTCCCAGAAGGTTCTACAGATCAACAACCAAAATCACAAGTCGTTGCAGAAAAACCTGTCTATACTGAAGTAGAAGTTAAAAGTTCTGTTGTAAACCCAGTTCAAGAGGACGAGGCTAAAACTAAAGTTTATATTCCTCAAGATAAAGAATTGAAATCTCTTTTCTTGCAGTCTAAAAAACTTGCGTACGCTCACGAACCTCAAAAGGCTATAAAGACTTTCCAAAAGGCTTTAGTTAGAGCAAACGAAGTTGGTGACACAGAAACTGGCGCTAAAATATATTTTGAAGTCGGTAAAATCTATGATGATTATGACTATCTTCCTCAAGCGTTGAAAAGTTACAATCAATCAATTAATCAAACTACTGACTACAATGTAAAAACAAAAGCTCACTATTCAATGGCACAAATTTACGATGACGCTAATCAAGTTAAACCAGCTCTTGACCATTATTATAGCTCTGTAGCTTATGGCGGTGAAGGTGAAAATCTTGCGGCTCAATCAACATCTTTAGCTAAAATGGGCAAAATTTATACTGATATGTATGAGAACGATGCGCTTGATTATCTAACTGTGGCTGATGAATTGGCTGCTGAAACTGATAACGCAAAAGTTAAAGGATTTGTTTCTTCTACTCTTGCAAAAGCTTATGATAGATTTGGCGAACCTCAAGAAGCTTTGAGATCTTATTCAAAAGCTGTTCAACATTATTCTGATGCTAAATCACCTCTTAAAGCTGCCCAAAATTATATGGATGCTGCTGAAATTATGATTGATTACGGATGCAATAACAAGGCTAAAGGGCTTTTAGAAAAAGCTAAGATCCAAGCAATTAATGCTGATAATCAAGAATTGGCTCAAAAAATTTCACAAAAAATAGCAAACCTTGTTGCATAATCTAGGTTTGCCATTTTTTTATCATTTGTTATGTGTTGTTAATCTTTTTTTACGTCGTTTTTGATGATAATTAAGTTGTTTGCAATCTTCATTGCGCAAGTCGGTAATACAACGTGGTTAAGACCGTCTGCAATGCTGATAATACTTCTTGCTTTTAGTGTTACGTCTTCCCCTTTGTATTGGAAAGTGTAGTCTGTGTCTCTGTCAGAACGAATAGTGATTTTGTCCATAAATTTCCCCTATCTGTGGTTACCATTTTTCGAATATCTTTAATATATCATATTTTTTGAATAAATCAATAGATTGTAAACGGTTTTTAACCCTCTAAACCGTTGTCTTGTCTAATTCCTAACGCATTATAAAATATGCCTTCTTCCAAAACTTCGTCCCCTATTACGTCGTCTTCTTTTAGGCTTTTGGTTGTGTGAGGGTATAATTCGATAAAAGTGTCAGTTTCAGCTTCAACTTTGCCTATAATCGGCCAAATGTCTTCCAGTTTTGATTTGTCAACTGTGCCAAAAATCCCGACGATTTCGATGTCTTCATCTTTGTGGTCTTCGCCGTCTGCGTGTACTCCAAATACGTACAAACCTCTGTAGTCATCAAATGTCTTACTTAATACATTCGATAACTTTTTAATAACTTCTTCAAGTTTTTTAGACATTTTTATATTCACTCCAAAGTTGTTTTCTGTCTAATTGTTTTTGTGTTGATGTAGACAGATTTTTTACAGAAACCATATTGTTTTTAACTTCGTCTTCGCCAAGTATAAAGGCGTAATTTGCTACTTTAGAAGCCTTTTCTAGCTGTTTGGTGAACTTTTTGTTCTGCAAGTCGAACTCAACTACCAAGCCTGCGTCACGAAGTTCTGAAGCTAATTTAAACGCGTCTGCTGGAGAGTTTGAAACTATGTATCCGTCAAGCTTTTTAGGCTCTATTGTAGGGATTAATGAGATTAGTCTTTCCATTCCCATTGCCCAACCAATAGCTGGTGTGTCTTCTCCACCAAGGTTTTTGACTAAACTGTCATATCTTCCACCACCGCAAACTGCGTTTTGTGAGCCAAGATTGTTTGATTTGATTTCAAATACTGTACGGTTATAATAGTCCAAACCTCTTACTAAAAGCTTGTTTTCAATGTATTTTACATCTAGTTCATCAAGGTAAGATTTTAGTTTAGAGTAGTGGCCAGCGCAAGACTCACATATAAAGTCAGATTTGATTACTGCTTTTATTTCAGGTTTTTCAAAAATTTCCTTGCAACTGTCAACTTTGCAATCTAAAAGTCTTAATGGATTTTTTTCGTACCTGTTTTGGCAATCTTCGCAAAGATTGTCAAATTCAGGTTTTAAAACTTCTTTTATCTTGTTTTTGTAAACTTCTCTGCATTCAGGACATCCAAGTGAGTTTATCTCAACTTCTAAATCGTTTAGTCCTAATGATTTTAAGTAGTTTACGGCTAAAAGTATAACTTCAGCGTCTGCTGTTGCATCTTTTACACCAAACATTTCAACTCCAACTTGGTGGAATTGTCTTTGACGTCCTGCTTGAGGTCTTTCGTAGCGGAACATTGGACCTTTGTACCAAAGTTTAACCGGTGCAGATAGTCGGCTCATGCTGTTTTCAATATATGAACGAACTACGCCCGCAGTGTTTTCTGGACGTAAAGTGAGTGAACGGTCACTTTTTTCAAAAGTGTACATCTCTTTGTTTACGATGTCGGTTGTGTCGCCAACCCCTCTTGCAAATAGTTCTGTTACCTCAAAAATAGGTGTTCTAATCTCTTTATATCCATATTTTGTGAATATATCTAGTGCATTCTTCTCTAACAAGTGCCACATCGGTGCATCTTGTGGAAGTATGTCTTTTGTTCCTTTTACAACATTAATAATTTTAGCCATAAAGTGATTATATTTTAGCCAAGTTTATTTGTCAACAAACCCTGATATTGCTACATAGAGTGGGTTTGTAAAGAAATGTAACTATTCATGATAAATCAAGCAATTATATTGGAATAATATACTTTATATATGTATAAGAAATATATAGTGGTCTTAGAGAATATTGAGGAGTATTGTTATGTCGGATAACATGCGTATTGATGGAAACAAAAGAGTTAATTGCTCATATGAAAATTATAATACACCTGTGATAGGACAGAATGATGATTTCAAAAAGAAAATGAATTCAATTCACGTACCATATGCACAAGTAGCATTTATGCCAGCAGGTGGTATCGGTAATTTGCTAGGTCATCCCGATGGTAATCAAACAACCACAGGGGGTGTACAAGCTTAATCGAAATTTTGCATATTAATATCTTTGGTATAAAATAGTCCTTGAAAGAAAGGACTATTTTTTATGTTGTTAACAGCCGATATAGGAAATACCAGTATTACATTGGGTTTGTTTGAGGATGATGCATTGGTAGAGGAGTTTAGATTAGCTTCGGACAAGGACTTACCTTTAGAAGAATACGAAGTCCTTTTAAAATCTTTATTTAAGCAATTTGCGATTGATGGCTGTATTATTTCTTCAGTAGTTGAGGAGTTGAATAAGAAATTCCAAAATGCTGTAAGGAATGTTTTTAAAATAGAGCCTTTGTTTTTGAATACTGAAATTAATACTGGTATTCAAATAAAGTTGAAAAATCCTAAAGAAGCAGGTGCTGATAGAATTGCAAATGCTGCTGGTGCTTATGTTTTGTACAAAAAGCCTGTGATAGTGATTGATTTTGGAACTGCAACTTCTTTTGATATAGTTAATTCAAATGGGGAATTTATTGGCGGTGTAATTGCTCCAGGTCTTAATCTTCAGTTGAAATCTCTAAATACATTCACTTCAAAGTTGCCAAGAATAGATGTTGCTGTTTCTGAAAAAGCAATAGGTGATAACACAATTGATGCGATTTTGTCGGGTGTAATCAGGGGTGCGGCTTGTATGATCGATGGTTTGGTTGAACAGTGTGAAGCTGAATTGGGTGAAAAAGCTACTATCGTTGCAACTGGTGGATATTCTTCATTGATTGCAACTTATATGAAAAGACCTTTCGATTTTATAAATCCAACTTTGACGCTTGAGGGTTTGAGATATCTGTATCAGTTAAATAGATTGCCAGTTGAAGTTTAGATAAATAGTTTTGTTAGTCTTTCGTTAATTTTGTCATAAAATTGTTTAACGAAATCAATTCCTTGAGTTATTTTTAGATTAATTAAGTCGGCTTTTGTTTTGCAGTGTTCGATTTTCTCAAGAGCTTCAACGTATCTGTCTATTAAGTTGGATAAGACTTTCTTTATCTCTATGTCATAATCTGATTGAATAAATTCATTTTTGAGTTCTGTTAAATCGTCTTTTGTAGTCCAGTCTTGTTCGATTCTATCGATTGTGTGGATTTCTTGTATATCAGAAATACTAAAGCTGGCTTGTCCATAATCTCTTGGCTCAATACATTTTTGAGCAAGAACTTCTCTGTTTGGAATTTCAAAGAGTTTACCTTTGTGCCCAACTATTTCTGGATAAGGGCTGTTGTTATGATAAACATTTATTATAGTGTCTTTGTTTACTTCTTTTATTGCTTTGAACATATCCTGTAAAGTCCATTCGTGTTTGAGTGTCCAATATTTACAACCAGGTGCAAGTCCAGCGTTTGTAACACCTTCTGGCATGAAGTTTTCAATAAGAAATTTAAAATATTTCTTTTGCGTATTCCACAGTGTATGGTAAAGCATATGGGTGTTAGTGTCTTTGTTGTGAAGGTACATAACAGAGCAGTCGTGAACGTAGGATGTTGAAATTGGATTATCTGCAGATGTTTTTAAAAATGAATTTGCATACCCATTTCTATTAGTTGATATCCCTTTTTTATAAAGATTAAACAATTGTTCTTCGTTTATGTAGTCATTGAAATTTCTTAAAGGAATTGAACCTTTGCAAATTGTTCCATATTCGCCTGAATGAACATTTTTAATGCTATTAAGTCCTAAATTTTGTATAGAAACTATATCCTTTAGTGCGTTAGTATTCTTTTTTAGTGTTTTTAAATCCTTTAAAGTTTTACCTGTGAACGTCTGCGGTTTAATATTATGATGTAGATTATTATTTATATTAAATTTTGAATTTACTTTCATAATATTTTAAAGTTCAGGCAAGAATATTTTTGCTAAATATTGTATGTAAATTGTAGGAAATTACCCATCAAATTTTCGTTCCAAACTTGTACGTCTTTTGGAACTGATAATACTGCAGGTGTGAAATTCCAAATATACTTGATGTTAGCTTGTACTAGGAAATCAGCCATAATTTGTGCGTATTCTCGTGGGACTGTCAGAATTGCAATGTCGACTCCTGATTTTTTGCTTAAGTTTGGTAGTTTTTCAATGTCTAATACAAGTTTGTTATTAATCGTTTTGCCAATTTTTTTGTCGTCGTTGTCAAATAACGCAACGATATTTAAACCGTAATTGGTAAAGTTGTCGTATTTTGCAAGCGCCATTCCCAAGTTTCCTGCTCCGATAATAAAGGCATTCTTGGTTTTTGCAAAACCCAATGTCGTTTCAATTGATTTTTTTAGTTCTTTTACGATGTAACCAACTCGACCTTTGCCAGAATTGTTTAGGATACTAATATCTTTGCGAACTTGTGAATCGTCAATATTCAATAGTGACGCCATCTGATTACTCGCAATGAATTCAATGTCTTTTTTTTCGTAATCGTCTAAAATGTAATGATAAAGCGTTAAACGGTTGATTACTTTCTCTGAAATCTTCTTATCCATATCTTCATTATACACTAAAATAAAAAGAGCGGAAGTCACTCCGCTCAGTCCTTATATGATTAGCAAAAAATATCTTTGGTTAGTCTGATATATTAAGGAGCGCGGTCGTGGCAGCAACCGCACTGCAAATATTAATGGTTGCACTTCTGCCAAAGCAAGCTAATGTCGGGGTTAATGAAAACAAAACTTTTTATTAAGCACATTGGATATCTTGTTTTGATATAATATATATACCCAAGATATTATTATTTATAACTATTATGTAAAGAAAATGTAATACTTTAGTATTAGTTTTTTGAAAACGCAAGTTACACTTAAGTATTAGTTAAGTGTAAAAAAGACACGCTTAAGTGTTAGTTAAATGATTTTAATTAAGTTTTCTTTGTTCTTCTTGTTTCAAGAATTCGCACATACCTTCAAGGCGATTGTCTTCCATTGCGTCGATTAATTCTTGAATATCTTTTATTTTGTTTAGTGCAAAACTGGTTTCTGCAATAAGCACACAATCGTTGCAAAGTCTGTATTGCCCGTATTGGATAGAACCTGCAAGACATTTGTATTGTCCGCAACATGCACAGTCAAAGTAATCGTTGATTACGTCTGGATTTTCTTCTATATCATCAAGGCGCATTTGCTCTGCAACTTGTTGCATTTCTTCTATAATTTCTTCTTTAGATTTCATCATTTTTCCTTTATTTAATAAGTTCTTTCATCTTGCTAACAGCTTCTGGTAATCCAGTGAAAACTGCACGTGAGATAATTGAGTGACCTATATTTAGTTCGTACAAACCTTCAATTTCGTGCATTCTGTGAACGTTTTCGTAATTTAAGCCGTGACCAGCGTTTACAGTTAAGCCTAGTGATTGTGCTAATTTTGCAGCGTTTTTAAGTTTTAGGAATTCAGCTTCTTCTTTTTCTGTGCCAAAAGTTTCAGAATATGTTCCAGTGTGCATTTCGATATATTGAGCACCAGTTTTTGCAGAGGCTTTTACTTGTTCTGAATCTGGGTCAATAAACAAACTAACAATGATGCCTGCATCTAATAAAGGTTTAATGAATTTGGTTACTTTGTCAAGTTGTCCAGCAACATCTAGTCCGCCTTCTGTTGTGATTTCTTGTCTTTTTTCTGGAACAAGGCAAATTGAGTGAGGTTTAATTTCCAAAGCTATTTTTTGAATATCTTCTGCCATCGCCATTTCGAGGTTTAGTTTTGTTTTTAATGTTTTAGTAAGCGTGTAAACATCTTCATCTTTAATGTGTCTTCTATCTTCTCTTAAGTGAGTTGTAATAGATGTAGCGCCGTTTTCTTCTGCAATTCTTGCTGCATCAATTACGCTAGGTTCTATTCCGCCTCTTGCGTTTCTTAATGTTGCAACGTGATCAATATTTACTCCTAAAAGCATTATTTACCTCTTTCTATTTTTTTAGTTTTAGTTTGTTTATTTTTAGTAAAGCTGTGTATGACGGCAATATTGTAATATTGTCACCAACTTTTGAGCTCTCAAGTATACGTGTTATTGATTTTTCTATATCAGGCTCAATGATTATATTGTTTGTGTCTACTCCCGCATATTTTAGGCGAACAGCGACGTCATTTGCACGCTTTCCTGACACTATTATTTTTTTGTTTGCATCTTTTAGTTTCTCAAAATTGCTATCCCATAGCCAACTCATATCACGCCCATCGGCATATTCATCGTTAATTGCGATTAGTATTGTTGAATTCAGGTCAACGGTTTTTAAAACTTCGCTTGCACCTGTTGGGTTTTTGATTAATTGGATTAATGTTTGTCTGCCCTCAATAGTCCTCTTTTCAGCTCTGCCGAACATTGATTTGAAACTGTTTAGGGCTTTTTGAATTTCTGCTTGGTTTAAACCTAATTCAAAAGCTAGAGAGATTGCTGCTAGTGCGTTGTAAGCATTGTATAATCCTACAAGATTCACTCTGAAATCATATTCAATTTCATTGTTTGAAATTTTTATTTCTGAATAATCGTTGTGGATTATAGCACGAGCGCTATAATCGCATTTTGGACGTTGATATCCGCATTTAGGGCAATAATAATGTCCTTGTTGTGCGAAAAATCTTTTGTTGTATTCTAATGCGCTATTGCAAGTACAATTGAAAATTTCTGATGGTGATTTTGAGTGTTCATCATAGTTGCAGTCAAATTGAACATCTTCAAAACCATAAAATACTGCGCTTTCTGTAGTGTTGAACGTTGAAACTAAAGGATCGTCAGCGTTTAATACTAATTTAAGTTTTGGGTTTTTGCTGATAGCGTTTTTGATATAGTTTGCAGTTGTTGAAATCTCGCCATATCGGTCAAGTTGATCTCTAAATAAGTTTGTAACAACTAAATAGTCAAAAGCCATATAGTCATATACCTTTGTAAGGTAAGCTTCATCAGCTTCAATTACAGCATAATCAAAGCTTTTGAAAGGTGAAAGATTTAGTGCGAAAACATTGATTATGCCCGTTAACATATTTGCGCCTTTGAGGTTGTGGATAACCTTTTGGTTAGCGTTTTCTATAATGTGTGAGATTAAACCCGAAGTTGTTGTTTTCCCGTTTGTGCCAGTTACTGTGATACTTTTTTCTTTTATGTAATTTTTGCAGTGGGTAAGAAATTTTGGATAGAATTTAAAAACAATCATTCCTGCAAATGATGTTCCTTCTGATTTTGAGAATGTTTTAATTCCCAAGAACGCCATTCTTGCCAAAATTAGTGATGTGTAAAATCTCAATTTGTCTATCATAAATAGTCCTTTAGGCGTATTTCAAATCTCTCTTAAATACTTTATAATTCAAATATAATACAAAAGAAGAAATATTTAAAATGTTTTTATTTATTGCAACAATTTTTATAGCTGAATTGATTATTGTGTGGACTTTGATTTCAAAAATTGTCCAAGCGGACAGAGCCGTGAAAAAACTGCAAAAAGAAGTTGTTGCATTGAAACCGCAGCTGGAAAAAGCTTTGGTTGGCGCTAGAGGTGGTATTCATTTGGTTAAAGAGAAGAAGGATTCTTTCTTTGATATTTTGAATAAGAAGCGAAATCGTTATATTGCGGGAGCTGTTGTCACAGGCGCTTTGTATTTGGCGATTTTTGTATTTAAACATAAAAGTAGAAGAATTGTTCAGGTTTGTCAGGGTGCATTGTTTGTAAAAGAAGTCTGGGACAGGCTTTCGGCTTAATAATCTTGTCAAATTTTAAAAGTAATGCTATAATTAGTATATCAACGAAAGAAGAGGTAAATTATGAGTAAGAATAAATCCTTAATGTTTGGTATGGGCTTATTAGCAGGTGTTGTTGGTGGGCTTGTTGCGGGCGTTTTATTCGCTCCAAAACCAGGTGAAGAATCAAGAAAAGAATTAAAAGACGCAGCTTGTGAATTATATGAAAAACATTCTCCAGCTATTGCTGAAGCTAAACGTCAAGCTATGGAAAATGTGGACTTGATGAAATATAAGCTAGAAAGACAATTTAGAAAATACAACAATATGGTAAAATCAAAGAAACTTTTGAAAGCTAAAGAACTAGAAGATTTGGGTTCAGAAGCTTCTGAATTTGATTACTAAATAAAAAGGAAACTAAATAAATGGAATATTCACAAATAGCATTGAATAATGGGTTGACATTTTTAGCTTGGGCTACAGGGTTTGTAGTTCTAGTGGTTGGTGGTTTTTTGGTGAAATTACTGATTGATTTGTCAGCTTTATCTAAAAATGTAAATGAAACATCAATTTTGATTAATACTGAATTAAAGCCTACATTGCAGGAAATTAATGAAACATTACATTCGGTAAATGAACTTATAAGAAATACTGACAAAAATGTAGACAGCTTTAAAAATGCAGTAGAAAAAACTTTAGGTAAGACAAAAATGCTTTCAGATTCTTTGTTTGGTGGATTAATGAAAGGATTTGTTACCGTGATGGGCTTGTTCTCAAAAAATAAAAGATAGCACTTAAAGAGAATAATTTTCTTAAAATAAATGCTTAAAATGAGAGTCAAATATCAGGTATATTAGCTAAAGTAGACCGAATTAAACAGTAAAGGAGTAATTAATTATGTCAGCAACTAAATTTTTAGCAGGATTTTTGGTAGGTGGGGCAATTGGTGCGATTGCAGGTATTTTGCTTGCTCCAAAATCTGGTGAAGAAACAAGAGCTTTAATTGCAGATACGGCTAGAGATACCCTTCGCCGTGCTGATGAAACAGTAAAAGAAATTCAATCAAAAGCGGATGATGTTGTTTCTGATATGCAAAGAAAAGGCGACGAATTAAGAGATAAACTTCAAGATTTAATTAACCAGCAAAAAGGTGCAAATCAAGAAGCTTAAAAATTAAAAAAGCCCTGTTTTATAACAGGGCTTTTTAATGTCTAAATTTTATAATCAATTCCGTGTGCTAAAAATTTCTCATTGAAAAAATCTTTATTTTCATATATTGAATTTCTATCTAAATCCATTTCTATATCAGTTCTGAAAGATACTCCAGATGTAGAGATTGAAGATTCCCAAGCTAGGTTGTTTTTTTCTGTAGTTTTTAAATAATTACTAACTAAAAGGTTTATTTTTTTTGTTAGGTTTGTGTATTTATTATTACTCATTCCGAAGTTGTAGTATATTAGTTCATTAAGAATCCCTTTTGCAGTTTGGGAATGTTGTTGTAATTTTGGGTTCCTTTGTCTACTAATTTTGATTAATAAATCTTCTATTTCATCTTTTCGTAGGGGAATATTGGGTTTGAATTTGTATTTGTGGTGAAATGGAATTGCTTCGGTGAGTGCAAATATTGAAATTTTATCAAGAGAGTTCTCAAGTAAATCAATAATACTTGCAAGACGTAAAACTTCTCCATATCCATATTTTTTTTGAAGTTCTTTGTTTACCTGCATGCTATTCCCATTTAAAACGAAGTCTTTTTTCGCTATGGAAAAGGTATTATATCCGACTGCGTATGGAGAGTCTTTTGTGAAAATTTCTGTGATAAAGCAAGGCGTTAGAGAATATTCTGTACCATAATGAGTTCTTAGTTCAATAGAGTTGCCCATTTTGTCAATGGCATTGAGTTTTGAGATGATTTTGCAGTCGTTAAATAGCTCAAACTTTGGAGCTTTTAAGCTCCGACTTCTAATAATATTTAAAATCTCTAATGACGGGATTCGCATATTAGCTAATAAAATCTAAACATAAAATTTTTTGCTAGTATGTTATTGATTTTTAAGAGCATCATCAAGAGCTTTTTCTAAAACCTCAATTTTAGCTTCTAATACTTTTATTTTTGCAGTGCTAGAATCGTTAGATACAGATGTCTTTTCTAGTCGTCTCTCGTATGCTTTAATTGATGAGTTTCCTTTTATAACGAATTGAAGCATAAAGAGTATTCCAATTCCAAAACCAATAAGTAAACTACATAAGATTAATAATTGAGTTGAAATAGTTGCTTTCCATGCAAACATTGTGAATTCAGTGCCGTTTCCCCCGTTGAATGCTACAATTAATGCTGTGAAAATAACGATTAATATTGTTACAAAAACATAGTATAATTTTTTCATTTTTTACTCTCCAAGTAGTTTATAACTTTTTTAATTTTTTCATCAGGTTCGATTTGTAACTCTATTATTTCATCAGAAAATGGTTTTGTAAACCTCAAGTAATACGATTGTAACACTTGTTCTTCAGTTTTAACTTTTGATTGTCCTGCGCCGTATAACGTGTCGTTAAAGACAGGATGTCCTTTTTTGCTTAAATGTACTCTGATTTGGTGAGTTCTTCCTGTTATAAGAGTTACATCAAGCTGTGTAGCATCTTTAAATCGTTTTATGACTTTAACTATTGTCGTACTTTCTTTTCCGTTCTCAACAACTGCCATTTTGTGAGGTTGGGTAGGATGTCTACCGATTGGGTATTCAATAATATCTTCATCAAGTGGATAATTGCCTTTGACAATTGTTATATATTTTTTTGTAAATTCGTGGTTTTTAATTTTTTCTGCTAAATATTCGTGGGTTTTGTTGTTTTTTGCAATCATTAATAAGCCAGAAGTATTTCTGTCTAGTCTGTGAAGAATTCCTCTCCTGAATTCTCCGTTAATGTCAGAAAGATTGTTGTTATATTTATATAAAAGCGCATTGACTAAAGTCCCACTTTTTTCAATGGTTGTTGGGTGTGTAAGCATTCCTGAAGGTTTGTTTACAACAAGCATATTTTCATCTTCCCAAATGATATCTAGTGAAATGTTTTCTGGCTCAATTTTAAGAATTTCATTTTCGGGAATTTCTAATTCTATTTTGTCACCATCTTTAATTATGTAAGATGGTTTTTTGTCGGAGTTGTTGACTTTAACCGCTCCTGATTTGATTAGAGATTGTAATCTAGAACGTGACAAATCAGTAGTGACAGATGTTAAAAAACTGTCAAGTCTTATGTTTTCATCATTTTCATCAACAAAGAATATCATTTTGTTTATTTCCGATTTATTTGGTTTTCTTTATAAGAATGAGGATTATCAGTGCGATTACACCGATAGTTATAAATATATCAGAAATATTAAAAACAGGGAAGTTAAATGCTCGGATTTCAAAAAAATCTCTCACGTATCCGTAAGCAATTCTTTCGTGTAAATTCCCAGCAATCCCTGCTGAAAGCAATGATATGAAGAATATGCTTTTTAGTGAAATTGATTTTAGGTTATTTAATACATATCCAAATAATAGGGTGATTGCTACCACAGATAAAATAATTAGCAATTCTCTAGAATCTTGAAGAATACTAAATGCTGCACCGTAATTTTTTACAAAAGTAAGTGCGAAAACCTTTGTAGAAATTACCATCCCGCTGTTTAGTTGTCTAATGATTTGGGTTGAAAAATATAAATCTACCCATAGAAAAAATACAAAACATACAATTAAATACAAACAACTACTTATCTGTCTGTGCATTTTCATCCTCTACTTTTATATATTTGTTTTCGGGAATAACATTTACTCTTGTCATAAGAAATGCTATACCACTTAAGTAAACTCGAGTTTTTGTTTCATCATACACTTCAGCTTTTGCAATACCAATTGATGCTGTTGCGTATTCGTTTAAATTTTGTTTATTTGCAATAAACACTCTTTCTAATTCGTTTTCATCTGACAATTGTCTGAAAGCTTCATCCGCTTGTTTTAGAGGGTGGATGATATGTTGATTGTCAATTGTTGCAACTGCGCCTTCTTTGTCAGTAAGTTCAATGTCTAGAAACGCAGTGTATTCATCTCCTGCTTTAACTAATTCAGGTGCAGATAAATCCATTTTTATAAATCTTGCATCGCCATATTTAAGTTGAGATTTTTCGTTCAAAACTTGTTCAGATACAATTGTCCAATTTTCGCCACGTTTTTTTAAGTGATACATTGTATTAGCTTGAGAACGAAGTTCTCCGTATGCTTCAATGTTTTCTGTTTGTTCTAATGTTGTTGCGCTAGCTGTTTCGTAAGCGTATACAGTTGCGTAGTCACCATTAATTCTGATTTCAAGTAATTCTGAATCGTAAATTATTGATGGGTAAGTTTCCCACGTTTTTTTGATAAGTTTAAAGTAAACTTTTTTATCAAAGCCATCACTATTCACAAAGCTTTCGTCATAGAGTTCTGACAATTTTTCTAAATCGTGAGCGTTTGTGTATTTGTCTTGATTGGTAAAGATTTTAGTAATAGTGTTTCTTGCGCTTTTAAGTTCTCTGTTTTTAGAAATTTTTGCTTTATAATCGCTAATTACTCCTGCTTCTGCAGAAACTTGCGGAATGCTTAAGAATGCGATACTTAAAATTAATGGTAAAATAACTCTCTTCATAATGTATTAATTATAATACAAATTATCAAAAACTGTAATAGTTTAAATAAATTAAATTTTGTAGAGCTTAAAAAATCTTTATTAAAATTTGAGATTGAGATTTGTTTGTGATAATTTTTATGTGCGAGAGAATTAGGGAGAAAAAGATGAAAGAATCATATTATCCGCAGGAAATTGAAAAGAAATGGCAGAAAGTTTGGGAAGATAATAAATCTTTTAGAACTGAAGATGATAGCGATAAACCAAAATATTATGCGTTATCAATGTTTCCGTACCCATCAGGAAAACTTCACATGGGACACGTTAGAAACTATACAATTACTGACGTAATTGGTAGATTTAAAAAGATGAATGGTTTTAATGTTCTTCACCCAATGGGATGGGACAGCTTCGGGTTACCAGCAGAAAATGCTGCTATGAAACACGGTGCAAATCCTGAAACTTGGACTGATGAAAACATTGCTTATATGACAAAACAACTCAAAATGCTAGGGCTTTCTTATGACTGGGATAGAGAAGTTACTACTTGCAAACCAGATTACTATAAATGGACTCAATGGTTGTTCTTGCAATTGTACAAAAAAGGTTTAGCGTACAAAAAAGAAGCGGCAGTAAACTGGTGTAATGAATGCGGTACAGTACTTGCTAACGAACAAGTTATTGATGGCAAATGCTGGAGATGTGATAGTGTTGTTGAGAAGAAATATCTTTCTCAATGGTTCTTGAAAATTACAGATTACGCAGAAGTTCTTCTTAAAGATTTAGATAAACTTCCAGGTTGGGGAGATAATGTTAAAACAATGCAAGCAAATTGGATTGGAAAATCTCAAGGTGCATTGTTAAAATTCAAAGTTAAAGAAATTCCAGGTATGGAAGTTCCTGTTTATACAACAAGACCTGATACAGTTTATGGTATTACATATCTTGTAGTTGCTCCAGAGTACAAAGATATTGAAAAATTGACAACTCCTGAAAACAAAGCTGCGGTAGAAGAATATCGTGCTAATGCTCGCAAAATGTCAGAAATCGAAAGACTTTCAACTGATAGAGTTAAAACAGGTGTTCCTCTTGGTACTCATTGTATAAACCCATTTAATGGAGAAGAATTCCCATTATGGACTGCAGATTATGCGCTTGTTGAATATGGTACAGGTGCAGTTATGGCTGTTCCTACTCACGATACTAGGGACTTCGATTTTGCGAAAAAATATAAACTTCCGATGAAAGTTGTTATTGAAAATCCTGAAAATCCTTCAGATTGTTCAGAAGAAGCTTATGTTGAACCAGGTGTGTTAGTGAATTCAGGTGAATTCAATGGAATAAACAACGAGGATGCTAAAAAAGCCATTACTCAAAAAGCTGTAGATGAAGGTTTTGGTGAATTCAAAACACAGTACAGGCTTCGTGATTGGTTAGTTTCAAGACAAAGATATTGGGGCGCTCCAATTCCGATTGTATATTGTGACAAGTGCGGAATTCAACCTATTCCAGAAGACCAATTACCAGTATTGTTACCAAAAGATGTTGACTTCTCTGTAGTTGGAAAATCACCTATCACAACCTCAAAAACTTTTGCAGAAACAACTTGTCCAATTTGTGGCGGAAAAGCAAGACGTGAAACTGACACAATGGATACGTTTGTTTGTTCAAGCTGGTATTATTTAAGATATTCTGATGCTAAAAATGCTGATATGCCTTTTGCAAAAGATAAAGTTAACCACTGGTTACCTGTTGATCAATATGTAGGCGGTATTGAACACGCAATTCTTCACTTGTTATATTCAAGATTTTTCACAAAAGCGTTGAGAGATTTAGGTTTACTTGACTTTGATGAACCTTTCAAAAACTTGTTAACTCAGGGTATGGTATTGAAAGATGGCGCTAAAATGTCAAAATCTAAAGGCAATACAGTTGACCCTGATGAAATCTTTGAAAATTATGGTGCAGATACTGCAAGGTTGTTTATTCTTTCAGACTCACCACCAGCAAGGGATTTTGACTGGTCTGACGCGGGTGTTGAAGGCTGTTACAAATTCTTGAATAGAGTTTGGAGATTAATTTCTTCAAGTGCTGAATATGTTAACTTCTCTCATACCGAACTTGTTGCAGGCGCATTGAAGAAAAAAGATAACGATGACTTGTTGAGAAATGTACATATTGCAATCAAAGGGATTTCTAACGATATTTCTAATGATTTCCAATTCAATACAGTAATTTCAAAATACAGAGAACTTGTTAATGCCATCTATGACTGGAAAGGTAAAAAATCAGAACTTGATGCTGAAGATAAAGATGTTTTAAGTTTTGCAATTTTATCTTTAATTAAATTGATGTCACCAGTGGCTGTTCACTTAACAGAAGAAGCTTGGAGTGAATTAGGTGGTCAAGGTTCTATCCACGCTCAAGATTGGCCAAAATGGGATGAAAATCTTGCAAAAGCAAGTTCTATTACTTTGATTGTTCAAGTGAATGGAAAGCTTCGTGACAAGATTGAAGCAGATGAGTCATCTTCTGAAGATGATTTGAAAGCTCTTGCTTTAGCAAGCGAAAGAGTAAAAGAATTCACTGATGGCAAAACTATTGTTAAAACAATTGTAGTACCTAAAAAATTGGTTAACATTGTTGTTAAATAGTGATATCGAATTTATAAAAAAGACCGATTTTCATATCGGTCTTTTTTTTATTATTTAGTCCAAAAATTCTTTAAGTACATAGGAGTTCCTTGTGTCAGTTTTGGATGAATTGGGATATCGTGTTTTATTGCAAAGTCTATTGATTCATTGACGTTGGGGTCCGTTGTAGTAAATCCGTTAACTCTGTAAAACTTGTGTGGAGGATTACCTGGATGTTCGAAGTTCCAAGCGATGCAGTGAAGTCTACCTTCTGCGCCCATCTTTCTACTTAAGTTTTTCGCAAATTTAATCAATTCAGAGCCGACACCTTGTCTTCTTACGAAAGCAAATACCTCAAGATATTTAATATACAGAGAGTCTGCTCCTTGATAGTTTGGGTAAAAATCATTGTCTGCAATTAGTTTTTTTTGAGTTTTTATGTATCCTAATTGCATACCTGTTTTCGTTGAAAAAATTTTACTAGTGTCGCCACGTGTATAAATTAACCTATCTGGTATTATGTGTGGTTTTATTGAGTTAATAATCATTTAAAAATTTCCTTACTTGATAATTATAACTTTGTAAAAATCGTATGTAATAAAAAGATAATTATATTTTTACAAAAGGTTAATATTCAGGTTTTTCTAATATTTCTGTAATATAATTAAGTAAATAGGTTAAATAGTAAATATAGGGATGTAGCTTTGAATAAAAAATATCATTTTATAGCAATAGGCGGAATTGGAATGAGCGGTTTGGCGAAATATTTGCTAGAAAACGGTTGCGAAGTTTCTGGTTCTGATATAAAAGACAGTAAATATGTTGATAAATTAAGAAAACTAGGTGCAAATGTATATATAGGTCATGCAGAAGAAAATTTACCAGATGATTGCGTTGTGGTCGCTAGTACCGCAATAAAAGAAGATAATCCTGAAATGCAAAAAGCAAAAAGGTTAGGATTACCTATTTATCATCGTTCAGATCTGCTTGCTGAAATTTCAAAACAAGACAAGTTTTTCATAGGGTTTTCAGGAACTCATGGCAAGACTACTACAAGCGGTTTGGCGTCATATGTGATGGATTTAGCAGGGTTAGAACCCTCGTTTGTTGTCGGTGGTATTATTCCTGAATTAGGTGTGAATTCACAATCTACAAATGGCAAGTTTTTTGTAGCAGAACTGGATGAAAGTGATGGTACTATAGTTAAGTATGCTCCAAATATCGTAGTGATTAATAATTTAGAACCAGACCATTTGGATTTTTATAAAGATGGTATGAAATCTCTATTGGCAACGTTTGAAAAATTTATTTCAAATGTAAAAGAAGATTCAATAGTTTTGATAAACAAAGATTGTGAAGTTTTGAGCCAACTTCACGCAAAAAAAGTTTTAACTTTTGGGTTAGATGAAGATGCGGATTATGTAGCTAAAAATATTGAATTTAACCAAGATTGTACGACATTTGATGTCTATTTTAAAAATAATTTGTTAGCATCAATTTCAATAATTTTGCGTGGGAAACATAATGTCTATAATGCACTTTCTGTAGTTGCAAGTTTACATCAAGCCGGTGTTGATATAGAAAAAGTTAAGAAACATTTTGCGACTTTTACTGGCATGGGTAGAAGATTTCAGAAAGTCGGTGAGTTTGATGGTATTACTGTTTATGATGATTATGCTCACCACCCAACAGAAATTAAGGCGACTCTTTCTTGTGCAGAAAGTTTTAAGAACAAAAGAGTTATTGCAGTATTTCAACCTCATAGATATACACGTTTGAAAAATCTTTGGAATGATTTCTTAAATTCTTTTTCTGGCGTGGATATGGTTGTAGTAACTGATGTTTACGCAGCTTCTGAATCTCCAATCGAGGGTATTAGTGGTGCTGATTTTGTAAAAGAATTGTCTACTAAATTGAATGTTCCATGTAAACACTTTGCTGGTGATATGAAAGCAGTTGCAGATCAACTGTTTCCTCATCTTGAAAATGGTGATGTTGTAATTGGTTTAGGTGCAGGTACAATTACAGCATTGGGTAAAGAACTTTTTTCTGTGAATGAAGGGTTGGCAAACATTGCAAATTAAAGAAAATTTTGAGATTAAAAATTTAACTTCTTTCAAATGTGGCGGAACTGTAAAAAAGGTTTTCTACCCTGAAAGTATTGATGAGTTTGTGCAGGTCTTGCAAGAAGAACCTAGTGCTCAAGTTTTTGGAAACCTTTCAAACACTTTAGTATCATCTGATGGATTTGATGGTAGTTTAATTTTAACAACTCATTTAAATAAAATTACAATTGAAAATGACACAGTTGTTGCTGAATGTGGCGTTAAAGGTCCAAAATTGTCGCAAGAAGTTTGTGATAAGGGCTTGAGTGGATTAGAATTTATGATTGCTTTTCCTGGTTCAATCGGCGGAGAAGTTTTCATGAATGCTGGTGCGCACGGGCAGTCAGTTAGTGATACTTTGGTTGAGGCTGTTTGCTATGATAAAGAAAATGGATTAGTAACTTTATTAAAAGAACAGTTGGAATTTTCTTATAGAACTTCAGTTTGTCAAAAACGTGATTTAGTTGTGTTGTCTGCGAAATTTAAATTGATACCTGCCGAAAAAGATTGTATTACGGCGAAAATGCAAGAAAATTTGAATTTCAGAAAGGCTAAACAACCCTCATTGGTGTTACCAAATTGTGGTAGCGTTTTTAGAAATCCTCAAGGTGATTCTGCGGGTAGATTGTTAGAGTCAGTTGGAGCGAAGACTTTTTCTTTTGGGGATGCAAAAGTTTGGGAAAATCATGCCAATTTTATTATAAATGGCAAAAACGGAACGTCATTAGATATTTTGGAACTGATATTCAAGATGTATAGTGAAGTTAAAAAGAAGTATAATATTGAATTAAGACCAGAAATGAGATTTTTGGGTGATAAAAACAACAGAGAGGTTGAAATATGCAAATTGTTGAAAATAAAATAAAAAAAGATTCAAAGATAGCAGTTCTTGCAGGCGGAATGTCTAGCGAAGCTGAAGTGTCTATGCGTTCAGGCAAAGGGTGTTTTGAGGCTTTGAAAAGACTTGGGTATAGCAATGCAGAATTAGTTGTTGTTGATGAAAATATTGCTGAGGTTTTGAAACAAGGCAAGTTTGAATATGCGTATAATGCTTTGCACGGCAAATATGGTGAAGATGGTTGTGTTCAAGGTATCTTGGAAATTCTTCAAATTCCTTATTCTGGATGTGGAGTAATGGCTAGTTCTGTTTGTATGAATAAAGAATATACAAAACGTATTCTTTCAACTTGTGAAGATATTCCGCTTATCAAATCTGTTTTTGTAAGAAAAGGTGATGATGTAATAGAAAAAACTAAAAATTTAAAATATCCTTTGATAACAAAACCTGTATGTGAGGGTTCAAGTTTCGGTATGACAAAAGTCAACACGCCTGATGAACTTGAAAAAGCGTATATTGAAGCTGTTAAATACAATGATGATGTTCTTATTGAAGAATATTTGGTTGGCGTATGCGCAACCGTTGGTGTGTTAGAAAATGATGGCAAGCCTTTTGCTACAGAAATATTAGAGCTTCGACCAAAAAATGAGTGGTATGATTATGAAGCAAAATATACAAAAGGTATGACAGAATTTATTCTTCCTGCAGAATTGTCGGCTGATATGACAAAAAGAGTAAAAGACATTGCTATAAAAGCGTATGAAATTGCCGGTTGTAGCGGTGTTTCAAGAGTAGACTTTTTGATAGTTGATGGTGTTCCATACGTTTTAGAAATTAATACCAGTCCAGGAATGACAGAAACAAGTGATTTGCCTGCGCAAGCTTTGGCGATGGGTATTACGTATGATGAGTTAGTTCAATTGATTTTGAATAGTGTAGGATTGAATAAATAATAGGTATTATGGACGATAATAATTTCAAATTACAACCAAGTGAATTGAGAGACGGAAAGCGTCTTGTTAAAAAGATGCAACGTAACCGTCAAGTGAGAAAAGGTCGAAAACGTCAGAACGCTTTTCGTACTTTCTTGTGTTTGGTTATGAATTTTTTAATTATTTTTGCTCTTGTTTATTTGACTCAAATGCCTCAGTGGTATTTGGCAGAAAATGCTTTTACTGCTGGTGAATCTGTTCAAATCTTGAATAATGATATCGTTTCAACTCCAAAAATTTTGGCGTCATTGAAAAATGAAGAAGTCCCAAAGGTGCCGATTTATATGGCAGACACAAAACATTTGAAAGAAAAATTATTGGAGTTTACACCGATTGAAGAAGTTTATATTAGACGATACGCTTTTCCTGCGAGATTGTTGATTATTGTAAGAGAGCGTCAACCATATATTTCAATATCACCAGATGTTAAAGTTCCTCCTGTTGCATTTTTCACAAAAGATGGAACTTTGATAGGGCGTGAATATTTGCCTTTGAAGTCTGAATATAAAACTCTTTTAGTTTTGTCTTACGGCAACAAGGGAGATGATTACGCCCAATGGGATTTGAAAAAGTTACAAGAGTTGGAAGACCTTGCAAAACATGTTTCAATATATTCAAAAGAACCAGTAGAATATATTGATTTGAGAAATCCTGAAGATATTTATATAAAAATAAAAACAGTGAATATTAGATTGGGAAGGTTAGACAGTGAAATTTACGATAGAATTAAACGTCTGCCTTCTGTATTACCTCAAGTTCATTTAATGGATTCAGATATCAAGTATCTTGATTTACGCTGGGATAATCCGTTCTTAAAGCTTGGAAATTAGGAGAAATTTATGAAAATAGCTGTAGCACAAATAAAATTGAAGACCGCAAATTTTAGTTATAATTATGAAAATATAATTAAACATATTGAAGAAAATGATTGCGATTTACTAATTTTTCCATCAGCAGACTTGGCGTCATTAGGTGGAAAAGATTTGGTTTATGATGAGCTCTTAATCCAAAAAGAAATTGATATGTATGAAAATATTGCTGATAAGAATTATGAAAAAGCTGTTTTAATCGGTAATGTTTTAATCAAAGATGGTTCGGCGGAAGAAGTTGAGTTTTTTGAAATTGATGGACAAAAATTCTTTGTGTCAGATGAATATATAGAAGATGTTGATTGCGATATTTATGTATTGTCAAAAAATAGATACTTTGCAATGAATACATACAATGATTTTGTTGATAGTATGGATGCAAAAGCGCATTTCATTTATGTCAATGCAATAGGAATGGCTGACGAAAGCATATTTGCAGGTGGAAGTTTTGCGAAAAATATTGAAAATGAAATAGTTATGCAAATGCCATTGTGTGAAGAAGCAGTTCAAGTTGTGGATTTTACATCATCTATAATGTTTGCGATGGAAAATACAATGGAAGCAGTCTATAAAGTTGCGACTTTTGCGTTGAAAGAATACTGTGAAAATACAGGTTTCAAAAAAGTTGTTTTAGGATTGTCAGGCGGAATTGATAGTGCCTTAACTGCAGCGTTGGCTGTCGATGCGTTAGGCAAAGAAAATGTATTAGGTGTAATGATGCCAAGTATGTTTTCATCACAGGGTAGTATAGATGATTCTGTAGAGTTGGCTCAAAATTTAGGGATAAAAACCCTTAAACACTCAATAACTCCTTTGTTTGACAATTTTATGGAAAAAATTGCGCACGAAAGACTTCATGATTTAGCTGAAGAAAACCTTCAGGCAAGACTTCGAGGCTTAATTATGATGTTCTTTTCAAATAGAGATGGCTATTTGCTATTGTCAACAGGTAATAAATCTGAAGCAGCGATGGGCTACGGCACTTTGTACGGAGATTTGGCAGGCGGATATAATATGATTTGCGATTTGACAAAAACAAATGTATATAGATTGTCAAATTATATAAATAGGAATGGTGAAATTATTCCGCAAGCTATAATTGACAAAGCTCCATCTGCAGAGCTTCGTCCAAATCAAAAAGATCAAGATAGCCTTCCTGAATACGAAGTTCTTGACGATATAATTGAAATGTATGTTGAAAAAAATTGTCCAATAGATGATATCTACCTAAAATACGACAAGTCTGTTGTTGATGAAACTATCAGAAAAATTTCACGAACTCAATTTAAGCGTAAACAGTGTTGTTTAGGCTTGAGATTGACAGAAAGAAGTTTCTTAAATGGAGTTTCTTACCCGATTGTTAGAGGTTTTAATTAGCTCACAGTCAGTGTTTTAGTTTACAAAATTTACAAACCCCTTGCAAATAGGGATTTACCATATTATAATCTAGTAGCCGAAAACTTTAAGGCTTTGGTATGCCTAAAGTTTTTCGTTGACACTTAACTTAATAAAAGGAGAAGAAAATGCCAAAAATGAAAACACACAAATCCGCTGCAAAACGTTACAAAGTTACAGCTAGCGGTAAAATTATGAAAAGACAAGCAGGTATCGGCCACTTGCTCCAACACAAGTCTTCATCTAGAAAACGCAGAATTTTCAAGATGGTAGGCGTTTCTGAGTCACACTTAAAACTGGTATCTAATGAGTTACCATACAAGAAGTATTCAAGATAGGAGCACACAATGAGAGTAAAACGTGGTAATGTAAGTCGTAAAAGACATAAGAAAATATTAAAACTTGCTAAAGGCTTTATTGGCGCTAGAAGCAGAATTTTTAAAGTTGCTAACATAGCTGTTATGAAAGCATTGAAATATGCTTACAGAGACAGAAGAACTACAAAACGCAATATGCGTCGTTTGTGGATTGTTAGAATCAATGCAGCTGTTAGAGACAGAGGCATGAGCTATTCAAAATTCGTAAACGCTTGTAAAAAAGCTAACATCATCGTTAACAGAAAAATGCTTGCTGATATGGCAGTTAACGATCCTGAAGCATTTTCAGTTGTTTTCGAAGCTGCTAAAGCTGCAAAATAAGTTGAAAATTTTCATAAAATTTAAAAAGTCCGTTCTATTAAGAGCGGACTTTTTGCTATAATACTGCTCTTGTATCCAGTTTCAAATGATCAATTAACGCCAAAACAGAAACAAATTGAGCACAAAATTCTGTGAATTGTTTAGGGTCAGCAACTGGTTTTATAAGACTTCCTAAAGAAAATAAATCTTGATTAGTGCTCATTGCTATAAATAATTGGTTTTGATAAAATGCGCATCTTACATTTTTACACTTGAAAGCTGTTCTAATTGCAGTTAATCTTTCCATAAATGTAGGTGTAAGAATATAGCGTGCTTCGATTTCATCGTCTGTAAATACATCAAATCTTTTTTCAAATTTTATATCTTCGAGTTCTGTATGTTTTAAATTAGGTAGTGGAGATTTGTGAAATAATTTATCTTCCATCAAAAGAGTGTGACCTTTGAAGTTTTTGTTCATATCAAGTTTAATTAAAAGTCCTTTGAAAACAGTTGTACTATTTCTTCCAGAACCTCTTTCGAATTCACTTTCAATAATTTCAATATTAACATTTTTGTATTCCCCTTTGAAACCATCGTCTGTTGTTGAAGTTGTGAACTCACTAAATAATCCAACATTAGAAAACCTTCGAAGTTCGTCATCAGAATAGTAATTTTTGTATTCAATATTTCCAAAGCATTTGCATATAGATTTGATAAATTTATCAAATCTTTAAGTTTACCTTCAAATGATTTTTTGTGTATCCAATATTGTGATAGCCCTAGCGCTAATAAAATTATGCCAGGATCTCCAGTATGTCTCCCTTTTATTTCAAATTTAATAATTACCCAAAAATATGCAACACTCGCACACAATAATATTATTGTCAAGAGTATAGCTTTAATTAGTTGCCATTTTCTTTGTTTTTCAAATAATGTTAAATTTGGCAATAAAAATTCGTGGTAATTTTTATGAAAATTCATTTTAAAGGTTTTTATATCGTCAATTTGTTCCATATTTAATCTCCAAAAATATTTTAGCAAGTGGTTTCTTATTTTTCGTCATCTAAATTCCCGATATTCTTTACAAAAAGTTACAAATCGGAACTAAAACGCAATTCATTAGAAGAAAAATTTTTTATATATATATCAAGGGAAAATTTTGGAGAATGACTATGACAGTTAAGGGAAACTACGTCAACGGTAATTTAGCTTGTCAAAATTTTGGAGATTGTTCGTATATTGATATTGCGGTATCAGAACAAGCGCAAGATAAAAAACAAAAAGAAGTTAAAACGTATGACACAAAAATTACTAGAATGGTTGAAAAATTCGTTGAGATAATGGCGTTGTCATTATTTATCAGCATAATAATATTATTTCAATAATGGAGAAATGTTATGCCATCAGTATCAGATGATTTTCAAATGCCAATAATGTATCAAGATTTGCGTAATCCAAATATGGGTATGCTAGGAGTGCCATATCCTTATTTTGGCTCTTATACAAATTATCTTGGTGGAATTCAGATGAAACCAGAACTCAAAAATGATATAGTGGTTTTTGAAAAAAAGAAGAAAGATAGATGGCAAACTCTAAAAAATGTTGGTTTAATTTTAGCTGCGATTACGACGGGTGCTATTTTGAAAGGTAAAGGTGTTTTCGGATGGATTGGCAAACAATGTTCTGGAGTGACTAATTGGTTTAAAAATTTGGGTAAGACTTCTCCAGCGCCAGCACCTGCTCCACCACCACCGCCACCTTCTGGAGTTACACCGTAAAAAGTTTTATTATACGCAAACCCGAGATGAAGTACGGAGGATTTATTTCTCCGTATTTTTGTGTTATTCTTTTTAAAAAGGTTTAACGATTACAAAAAGGGGGTTAATATGGCAAAAGATTGTAGTTTCGATGTTGTATCAGAATTTGATAAACAAGAATTGGTTAACGCAGTTGACCAAGCTCAAAGAGAAATATCTTCAAGATTTGATTTGAAAAATTCTAATTCGGAAATCAAGCTAGAAGCAGATAAGGCTATTACTGTTACAACAAGTGACGAAATGAAATTGAGAAATATCTATGATATTTTGCAATCAAAATTAGTAAAAAGAAATTTGAGTATTAGAATTTTAGACCCGCAAGGCATTGAAAACGCTCTTGGTGGTAATGTTCGTCAGGTATATAATTTGAGAAAAGGCTTGACTCAAGAGTTGGCTAAAAAAATATCTGCTGACATTAAAGATATGAAGAAAAAAGTTCAAGCTTCAATTCAAGGCGATGCAGTAAGGGTTTCAGGCAAGGATAAAGATGATTTGCAAGAAGTTATAAGAATGCTTCGAGCTAATGAAGAAAAATATGATTATCCGCTACAATTTACAAACTACAGATAATAAAAAAGACCGAGTAATCGGTCTTTTTAGTTTATTTCTGTTATTTTGTTTTTGTCGTCTACCATAACAACGGTAGGTTTGTGTTTGTCGATTTCATCAGGCGTTAGGTAAGTGTAAGTCACAATAATAACTTTGTCTCCAGGTTGAACTTTTCTTGCAGCCGCACCGTTAAGACATATACAGCCTGAATCAGCTTTGCCTTTGATTACATAAGTTTGAAATCTTTCACCATTGTTAACATCTAAAATTTCGACTTTTTGCCACTCTTTAATTTTTGACGCTTTTAGTAATGTTTCGTCAATTGTTATTGATCCGACATAATTAAGGTTTGCGTCAGTTACAGTGGCTCTGTGTATCTTTGAAAATAAAAATTCTTGTAACATATCTCTTTCCTCTTTTAGTATTTTAGAACAAACATATTAAAAAATAAAGTTAAATCCCAAAAAGAAATACAACCCTTGAGAGGTTGTATTCTTTGGTTTATTTAATGTGCCTTAATTTATATTTTGCTTATAAACCTTTTTGGTATGATTTTCGATATCAGGAGTGTCGACTTCGAATGCGTGAATTCTAGATGGACCTAAATCTATTCTTAATTCGCCGTCTGCCGCCTGTAAAATACTTTCTTTGCCATAAGATAGGAATATGTTATTGATATCTTGGTCCGCTTTTAGTGTTGGAACTTTAATTACTGCTGCAACTTCTCTATCTATGTTTTTGTTTGCAACTACAACAAGAGTTTTTCCTCTGTAGTGTCTTGCAAATGCTATAATTTGATCGTTTGTATCACCAAGTTTTTCTAATTCAATGAAAGAACCTTTTGTGATTACATCATTAAATTCATCTCTTGCTTCAAAAGCTTTTGTTCTAAATTTGCCAATTTCAGGATAATCACCACCAGGTTTTCTTGAGTGGTTGAAAATATCTAATTTCCCATAGTGAACAGTCATTTCGTGAGTATCGGTTTTGGTTACAGGGTTTAGTTTTTCACGGTATTGGTAATCATAATAATCACCAGAGTCAAAACCGTCTACAAAATATGGGTTCAACATTGGTAGTGTAGCTTGTAGTCCTGTTGTTAAATTGCAATAATCAACTCCACCGTGGAACATTGGTGAAATGTCGTCGTGGGTTGCAAACGAGCCGATTAGAGATTTACCTTTTTCTAATCTATAAGACATATCAAGACAATCTTTTACGTAATCCATAAATGTGCTTGCTGTAGGCCATTCATGGAAAATGTGGTACTGTCCGTAAATCATATCAAAGCCTGCTCTTAATGCATCTTCAGGCCTGTCAAATGGCATATTCGCTTGTGGAGAGGCATCTTCGTATGTGTAAGTTTCTGCTAGCCATCCAAATTGGGGGTCACGCATTCTTGAGTAAGGAATAATGATGTCCCAAAATTCAACAGGTTTAGCACGAGATACATCTGCTCTAATTCCGTCAACACCAGCATCAATACACATATCAATAAATTTTCTATGTTCTTCTAATAATGCAGGGTTAAGAGTTCTTTTGCCTTCATCGTTCCAAGGTTGAAACATTCTGATATCGTTCCATCCTTGAGGCGTTTTTGCTAGTCCATCACGTTCTTTTGCCATAAGTTCTGGACGTTTAAGGAACATTTCGTAAGAAGCGCAACTTGGCAAATCTAGCATTACTTTTATTCCACGTTTGTGACATTCATCGTTGAAAGCTTTGAACTGTTCTACTGGTGTTCTAGAATCATTCGGGTCTAGTAAAACAGGGTCTATTTCTAATAAATCTTTTGGAGAATATACAGAACCTGCTGTACCCATAGCTTTTAGTCTACCTGGAGTGTTTATTGGTAAAATGTGGAACGTGTTGTATCCTTGAGCTTTAATTTCATCAAGTCTTTCTATTGCATTTTTAAAAGTTCCAACTTTTTCGTTACCGTCAATGAATTCATTGCCGTTGGTGTCTTGTGCGTTGAATGTTCTAGGAATAATCGCCAAAATTTTAGCTTCGTTGTTTTTAAATAGGTCTCTTAAATCGTTTTTGTATACAATAGGCGCACTTGGTTCTGATTTTTTTACCGCTGGAGTGTTAATCATTGCAAGGTTATTCAAATACGCTGAAATCAATGCTGATGAGTTTTTCGGTTTTGAAGTTGTTACTGGAACCGAAACTTCAGGTGTTGGCGTTTGTTTGATTGTATTTACTTTTTGCGCTAAAAGATTTGTTGAATTAATCATTTTTTATCCTTTTTTCGATTCCTGTGGTGTTTGTGGAAGTTTCATCTTTCCAAAGAAGAATTGTGAAAGTACTGTAACTCCAAGCAATGCTGCTCCCGTTGTTCCAAAGATTTTAAGCCATTTTCTTGTATTGAAAGCTTGTTGTCCAAAGTTTGCAATTACTTCATCTGTTGCTGCTCCAGTAAGTTTAAAGATTTTTGCACTTGACGCTGAAGAACCTGCATCTGAAACTTTGTGAAGTTCTTTTTCTATTGCATTAGCATTACCGATTTCATTTAGAACAGTTCTTCTGTATGTTTCAAATTCTTTGAATAATTCCTTATGTTTTGAACCAAATAGTGCAACTGTTTCATCAAGTAATGGGTTTTCGTATTGTAGTTTCATAGACTCTACAAATAATTCTTTTGCTTGTGGCAAATCAACAATTTCGCCAGATCTGTTTTGTGCAGTGTATTTTCTAACCATTCTGCCGTTTTCAACAACTATGTTTGACTTATCTTTTTGTGCCATTTGAGGATTACGTTGTTTGAAGAATTTTGTTAAGTAGTCAGAAGTGTGTCCACTAATACCGATAAGTTTAGAAAGTTCTACAACATCTTCTTTTGCTTCTCTCAACATTTCTCCGTGAAGTGCAGTGTAGTATTTTGGATCACCTACCGCAATTCTTCTATGTAAGTCTAGAGAGTTTAATATTCTAAAGAAAGATGCTTTAACTTCTAGTAATCTATCGCTTGCAATCTTTTTGAATAAATCGTTATATCCGCCGTTTGCCGAACGAGGAACTTCTTGATTTTTTCTAGAACCAAGCATTTCACTCAAAATTCCTTCCATATCGCCATCTTTTAAGCCAGCTACTTTTTTAAGGTTTTCTTCAAAAGATTTGAAGATAGCATCAAGCTGTTTGTTAAATTTGGTTTCTTCTTTTGAATTTAGAGTTGTTTCGTTAACGTTGGATTGCTTAATTGTTTTGGTAAGTTCTGTCATTTGTTCAATCATTGTTGACATAACTGCCTTGTAGGCGTTTTTGTCTGTTGCAATGTCGTCAAAACGTTTTTGTAATAAATCAGTCACTAAAAGTCTATCGCCTCTAGTGTTTTCAATTTCTTTTGGCGTGATTTTTAAAGCTTTAACTAATTTATCTACTGTGTTATTCCAGTAATCAGCTATTGTTGTTTCTGGAGCTGTTCCTAATTGATGTAATAGATATTTGTTAACAACGTTGAGGTTTCCTCTCAAGTCGTTCATTGTTTGAGCTACACCTTTTATAATAGCTTCATTTTTAGGGTTAAGAATTGCGCCGTGTTCAACTTTTAGCCCTTTTAGTATAGGGTTGTCTTCCTCTGGAGCTCTAACAATAATGTCGATGATCTTGTTAAATGCTTTTTTAGAAATTTTGTTGTCAGGATTTGCAGAATTGTAGTTGTTTATTCTGCTTCTCATGTCAATTACGTATTCGCTATAAATTCTGTCGATGTCATCAACGTTGTAATCATTTCCGTAGAAACCTTTTTCTTCGAAATATTGAATTAATTCTTCAGGTTTCATAATTACACTGTCTATAATTTTATCAGGTATTTCTACTGCTTTAAGCGCTTTCTTTGCGTTTTCATAAATTGTTTTAGCTGTAGTATTTCCAATAAGGTTGTTTTCTATTTTAATTACATCGCACAAATCATCAGCTAGGGCTTCTGCTGTTTCTGCAGGGAAGCCTTTACACATAACATAAGCGTACTCTGTTACCATTTCTTTAGTTAGAGGTTTGTTTCTGTCTATGCTGATTGCTTTTTCTATTTCTTCTGTAATTTTTTGGTAATTATTTTCTTTAACTATTTTGTTGAAGTTAGCTAAAATGTTGTCATTGCTAGAACTTCTCATGTTTGATAGTGGTTTAGATAATGGTTTTTCTAAAGCGTTACATATCAATGCACTCATAACAGGAGTCGCGAAACCTGCGGTAAGCATCCAAAGAGTATTGTTTTGGATTGCAATTTTTTTCATTTTTTCTTGAATGAATTCTCTTCTGTTTGGCAAGTCTTTTGGAACTCCCATTCTATCCCCGATTTTGTTTATTTCATCATCAGAGTATAAATCCCAAGGTAAGAATTGTGGGTCTTGGTAGAATGGTTTTTTACGTCCAAAGCTATCTTCATATTGTTGTTGTACGTTGAAACCGTGGATTAATCGTGCAGGAAGTTGAATTGCAAGTTTCGGCCAAATTGCCATTGATGCAAAAAATGAACCTAAACCTACAAATTCCATTGCTTTAGTTAGTGGAGTTTGTTTTTTCGTGAATAAATATCCTGCAATCGTAAGACCGCCAAGTTTCATACCGATATCATTTAATTTTCCTAATTGGTGGTCGTTAGCTTCTCCGTCTATGCCGTTAAATAAAGCTTTTGTATCATAAGCCAAACTTTTTGCCATTGTTACAGGTGCATCAAGAAGATTACCATTTATTAACCTGCCGTGACCTTTTAATGGTTTAATAAATGTTCGGTTAGCTAATTCGTGGTGTATATCAAAATGTGGAGCTTCCTTTCTCTTTGGTTTTTGAGCAGGTTGAGCTTGCTGTGTGTTTTGATTTTGTATGAAGTTTTGGATTAAATTTGTCTTCATATTAGTTCACCACGTACTTTCTTTCTTTCTCTATAATGTCGGCACTGTCAAGTTTTGAAGGTTTTTGCGAGCTTGACATTACGTTGCCTACACCTAATGCTGATACCGCAAGAGCAGAGAATAATAGGGCTTTGCCGGCATGTTTTGTTATGCCGTTTCCTTCTCCTCGGTAGAATGCTTTCAAGCTTCTTTCCATGCTTTGTCCGAATAATGATAATGTCTTTTTGAAATCTTTACCTTTCCAGAATTTGAAAGTCGCAGATTTGAAAAATTCGTCCCAAGGTTGTTGGAATGCTACTGCTACACCAGTTGCCGCCCATAGATAAGATGAAATATTTTGCGCAACTTTTGATTTTACAACTATTTCTTTTATTCTTGGTTTAACTTCTTGGTCAGAATCTTTTAGGTTAGAGCCTAATCCAAGTTTTTTAGCAACTCTGTCGTAGTAAGCGTTTCTTGGCTTTCCGCTGTCTGATGGGCTGTATAATAAATCCCATCTTGGAAATTCTACACTCTCAAATACTTTGTGGTATTCAATGCTTGTAATGTCTGTGTCGTATAAATCGTCAGGAAGTTCGTAATTTACTTTTGCATAAGGAACTTCTGTGTCTACTCCTGTGAGTAGTTCTACCGGTTTTGTAATTAATGATTTTGATAAGTCTTTTGCTATTCCGTAGAATACAACTCCTAAAGCCATCTTGTTACCGATTTTAGAGGCTTTGCTTTCTGCAAACGATTTGAAGTGTTTGTTTGCAAAGTTGAATACTCCCATTAACATACCGCTACCTATAAGGTATGGAACTTGTCCCATTGTCAAAAATTCATAAAAGTTTGCGTTGCGGTTGCCTTTTAGACCTTTAGCAGGATACAAAGTGATGGCATTTGTAAATTTGTCCATGCCTATACGAAAACGTGTCGAAAAATTATTTGGTAATAATGTGTCGTGCGTATATTTTTTGTTTTCTTCGTTATTCCTCGCAGAAAACTTCTGATTGTGTTGTGTGTTGCTATTTACCGGTAAAATCATTATTACTCCACAATATCTTATGCAGTCATATTAACATTCCTGAAAGAAATATTTTGTTAGTTTCTAGTTTTAGATTTTACATTTTTTTACAAAAATTTTAACCGTAAAATCTAAAGAATATAAATGTGCCAATCCCTGCTAATATGCAGTACCAGCCAAATATTGCAAGTGAAAATTTTGAAATAAATTTCATAAAATATTTGATACACAAATATCCTACAATCCCTGAAACAACTGTTCCTATGATTATTGCAGTCCAATTATAAGTCAAAGCTTCTTGAATGTCTATCTCTATAATTGGGTAAATCATTGATGCGCCTAATATAATAGGGATACTTAAAAGAAAAGAGTATCTTGCTGCCGTTGTTCTGTCTAATCCGAAGAACAGACCAGTTGCAATAGTCCATCCTGATCTGGAAAACCCAGGTAATGCCGCAAGTCCTTGAGCCAAGCCAATTAATACAGATGTTTTGAAATCTACATTTTCTTTTTTTGCAACAAAATGTTTTGACATGTATTCGCTACCTAAAAGTACAAATCCTGTTATAAAAAGCAGTATTCCTACAATTGATGGCGTGTATACAAGTTTTTCAGCAATTTTATTGAATGGGAGCGCAAGTAGAACTGTTAAAAAAGTACCTGTTATTATGTAAAGTCCAAGTTTTGCGTCTGTGTTGTTAAAGTTTTTTGTTTTTATTGCATGCCATAATGCAACGATAATCTGCCAAATCTCTTTTCTGAAAAATATCAAAACGGCAATTAAAGTTCCTAAATGAACCATGATATCGAAAAATACTTCTTCGTTAGAGTGTTGTATAATTTCGATACCCTTGAATACCTTGTAAAAATTTGACGTGAATACAAGATGTGCAGAACTTGATATAGGCAAGAATTCGCTCAAACCTTGCACAATCCCCATTAATATTGCTTGTATTAAATTCATTGCTTATTGGTCCTCTTCATAATAGCTAGCGCATGATGTTTGAGTTTCCCAAACTGAAATTTTACTCAATTGAACAATTCTTTCTTTCAATTTTGTATAAATAAATGCAGCTATCATCTCTGAAGATGGGCTTTCGTTTTTGAATTCTGGAATTTCGTTGATATCTTTGTGATCAAGCATGTCTAAAACTTCGTTCAATTCACGCTTTAGAACTTTGTAATCAATTAGAATGTTGCTTTTGTCTAAAGATTCACCTTTTACAAAAGCTTCTACCATCCAGTTGTGTCCGTGTTGGTTTTCACATTCTCCTTCGTAATTCAAAAGGTGATGTGCAGCTGAAAAAAATGCTTGTGTTTTTATTTCGTACATAATTATCCCCTTATCTTTTATTATTAAATCTACTTGTTTTTGATTATAAAGTCACAGAATTCCCTAACTGCTCCTCTACCGCCGTTTTTAGTTGAGATGAATTTTGCAATGGCTTTGACCTCATCAACTGCATCGTTTGGGCATCCTGCAAGCCCTGCTTTTTCAAGAATGCAAATATCAGGCAAATCATCTCCCATATACGCAACTTCATCCATTGAAAAACTGTGTTTTTGCATTATTTGATTAAGAGTTTCAAGTTTGTTTTTTGAACCTTGATGGATTTCATCAAACTTTAAATTTTCAGCTCTATGTTGAACTGTGCCGTTGTTGCGTGCTGTTATAATCGCAGTGATGATTCCTGCTTTTTTTAGGTTTGTAATCCCTTGTCCGTCTTTTGCGTTGAAGGTTTTGTATTCTATACCGTTTTCATCATAAGTGATACTGCCGTCTGTCATTACACCATCGACATCAAAGGCTACAAGTTTTATTTTTGAAGCTCTCAACTCAAGTTCGTTCATATTTTAAACTACTCCTAACTCTAATATATCGTTAAGTCGGTCTAATCCAATAAATGAGTATATTTCAACTCCTGTTTTAATTATACAGGAAAATCATATAATTGTACTAAATTTATACCAAATCTTAAAATATATTTATTTTTTGCCGTTTGGGGATTTATGAGTAATACAAATTTAAAAAAATTTATATGTCCAGTTTCTTCTAACCCAATTCTTGCGGCAGAAGAAATTAAGAAAAAGCTAAAAAAAGTTGAGGTTGATAATTCAGGACTTGATTTGAGCGGTATGAATTTGTTCGATGCTGTTAAAGTTTTGGTTTTGACTTCGTCTTATTTATATAAAAAATTTCCTGCGCAAACTCTTAAATTCAAGTTTGTTTCTGCTGAAATCAAGAATGTTTTGGCATCTTTTTCGTTAACAAATCTTGAGATGGTTTAGTGTGTAAATTATTGTAAAAATAATTGAAGTTTTGAATTCTTGTGACCGTATTAGGGAATAGGAAGGTTAGAATGTACGACAATATTTACATAGATTATAAGGATTCGAAGATTTTTATAGGGTATTGGTCTTCTTTTTTAGTTATTCCATACTTGAAGTGGAAAATTAAAAAGGGGGAAGCTACTGCGCAAAATTATGCGTTTTTAGCTACTGCTTACAGTGCCAGATGCAATTACAAAAATGCTATGAAGTTTGCAAGGCAAGCAATTTGGTACGATAAAAATTATGCATATTCTTATTTTATTATGGGTATTTTGTTGCGTGAAAATCACGGTAATTATGTTAAAGCAGAAAAATATTTTAAAAAAGCATTGGCTTTAGCAGGAAAAGATTACTATTTAGCGATTTATGAGTTAATCTGCGCAGCTGCCAATAAATCCGACAATATTGAGCGTGATAAATATGAAACTATGTATTTGAATATTGACAATGATAATGCTGGGTATTTGTTTCGAAAAGCGTATGTTTATGCAGGTCATTGGAAGTATGATTTGGCGTATAAGGCATTTTTTGATGCGATTAAATCTTCTTGGAAGTACAAAACCCAATTTGATAGTAATTTTTTTGTATTAGCAATACATTTGTTAGTAGATTCTTTGATTTCGCTACCATTTAGAAGTGTTTTGCGTAGTGATATGGCAGAATACTTGATTAGTGTCGGAAAAGAAGATGAAGCTTTGGAAATTCTTTTTGATCTTGCCAAAAATGACAAGCGATTGAGCGCTTGGAGTTATAGATATTTGGCGGATTATTATTGGGAACAGGAAGAATATAAAAAGTGTTATGATATTACAAATAGAATGTTAATAATCAAAAAATCTGCGTATGCGTATTATTATAAGGCAATTTCAAGCTGGAAACTTCGTGAGTATGATGATGGTTTAGAGTTGCTTAATAAGGCGGAAGATTTAGATAAAAATCAAGAGTTTGATAATTATGATTATTGGCGTTGTTTAATGTATTGCGGTTTATATGATTTAAATACGGCATTAAAATATATAAATTTGGCGCTCTTACGTCAGAAAAATTTTGATAATTATAAAATTAAAGGCGATATTTTGTTAGAAATGAACAAAATTAAAGAGGCTAATTTCTGTTATGAAGAAGCTGAAAAACTACGTAATTAGTCGCAAATATCTTTGCAATTAATTTGTTTTATTGGTTTCCCGAAAAGTAATCGGAATCCTGCAAAGTTTTTTGACATCGTGTTTTTTAAACCTGTTGTAATTATAGCAACGTCGTTAGCAACTTTTTCAACATTAGTTAAAGTTTTAGAGATTTGTTGGTTTTTATTATTGATGTTTTCTGTTATGGAGTTTAGGTTGTCCGATGTCTTTTCAAAATTTTCAGAGGTTTTGTTGAAGTTGCCAAATGTAGATTGAAGCTCTTTTTCATTTATAGAGCTGTTTAATTTGGTAGCAAAAATTCTAAATTGGTTAGACATTTCTGCCAAATTGCTTGTTATTATTTTTATTGATGGTCGGTTTTCGTTTACTGTGTCTTGTAGGATGCTCATTAACAATGTTAGAGCTTGGCTTGTTGTTTGAAGTTCTTCTAACAGAGTGTTCGCATTGTGGGTAATTGCGTCTAACTCTCCGCTAATTGCTTTTTCTGAAAAGAAGCTTTCTATGTCGACTGTTGTAATTCCAAGTATGTTGTCGCCGTCTTTTAAATTTATATTAGACGGGTTTTCGGGGTAAATTAAATTTATAAAGTCTGTCTCAAATCTATCTCCTCTTTTTTCTCTAGTAAGAAGAGCAGTTGTGTTGTTAGGTAGTTTTAAGTGTTTAGGATATAAAACTAACGTAACTTTTGTGGATTGAAAATCGTGACTAGGTTTGATTTTCTCAACTTTTCCTATCCTATAACCCTTGTAGTATACAGGGATTTTGTTGCGAACAGGTCGTGCGTCATTAAATTCGACTGTTAGATAGGTGTAGGTTGATATTCTATAAATGAAAAGTATCGAACAAAGAATTACGAATGATAAAAGTGCAATTCTTGATACGTTTTTTGAAATTGGTGTGGTTAAAAATTCTTTCATACAAATTATATTAAAATTTTAAACAAAATATTAAATTAGTCAGGTAGTTATTTGTTAGGGTAATATTTGGGCTGTGCAAAATAAAAACGGAGTCAAATGACTCCGAGGAATTAAGAATAGCTGGAAGTATGAAAAAGATTTAATGATTATATTAAACGAAAAAGCTCCCTTGTTGCCAATTAGACAATAAGGGAGTTTTTTTAAAGTGGGCTATTCCCCAGTTGGAGAATTATTCGATAATATTTGCCAATCTGTAGAGATAATCATCTTTTGCGCTAGATTGGAAACCTGTTGGAATAAAGTTTTCTTTGTATTTTTCAATCGCATAGCGGTCTGTCATTCCAGAAATGTAGTCTGTCGCTATTCTTTCTATTCTGTGTTCTTCGCAAATGTTTTTTAATTTATCGCAGTAAAAATAAAATAATTCTTTTACAACATTTCTAGCTTTGTCTTCTTCAAGTTTTGCAGGTGAATCCATGTAGACATTGTTAAACATCCATTTGCGGAGTTCTGTTGTGTAGCCCCAAGCTTCTTCACCCATAGATACTATTGGTTTGTCTATAGAGTTTTTAATGATTTCTGTAATCATTTTGTTTAATCTTTGACTTTGGTTTGATGAAAAATATTTTATGCATTCTTTTGGTAAGTCGCTTTCTGAAATAATGCCTGCACGTATAGAATCTTCGATGTCGTGATTTATGTAAGCTGTTTTGTCCGCGAGTTGAACTATTTGTGCTTCTGGAGTTTTGGGTTCAAAGCCCCAAGTGTGGGTCATAATCCCATCAATAGTTTCTGCACAAAGGTTTAGCCTTTCTAAAATTTCTACTACTCTAACGCTTTGTATGTTGTGGTGAAAACCACCTTTTACAAGTTCATTTAGAACTCCTTCCCCGCAGTGTCCAAAAGGTGTGTGACCCAAATCGTGTCCTAGTGCGATAGCTTCTGTCAAATCTTCGTTCAAGTTCAAGGCTCTGGCAATAGTTCTTGCAATTTGTGCCACTTCCAGTGTATGCGTTAATCGTGTGCGGAAATGGTCATCAAATGGTGATAGAAATACTTGAGTTTTGTGCTTTAGTCTTCTAAACGCTTTTGAATGTATGATTCTGTCCCTGTCTCTTTGAAATCTTGTTCTTAAAACACATTCTTCTTCTTGAATTTTTCTCCCTTTAGAATATTTGCTTTTTGTCGCAAATTCGCTCAAGGTTTGGATTTCTCTTTCTTCAAGTTTTTCTCTGATATTTTCGGTTAATGTCATAATCTTTCTCTATTCTTCTGCATTGTTGCCTGAATTATAGCAAAAATAAAGGCTTTTTTGATACTACATTTGTATTAAAAAAGGCGGATTATTGGAAATCCGCCGAATTTTTTATATTTTTAAATTTGCTAATTCTCTTTCGTAAATAGTTTTTCTTTGTTTTGTAGTTTCAAGCTGTTCTTTAATCATTTTGATTTTAGATGCTTTAGTAATTGCATCTCCGCCAACTTTTGCATCTTTAAATTCTTTTTCTGCAGTGGTGAGCTTATCTTCAAGAGTTTTTATGTTTAAATCAATTTGTGCAATTTGTTGTTTTTTGTTTTCAATTAACTGATGTTTATTAAGCGGGTTAAGGACTTGCTTATTAGTATTTGCAGGAGTTGGTTTATCTTCTTTAAAGTAATCGTATGGGTTAATTTTTATTTCTTCTTTAACTGTTGCATTGATTGAGTTAGATGCATTTTGAACATTGGCAGTTTTTTTCAAAGGTTCTAATCTGAAAGGATTCAGTTTGTTTAGTTCTTCAGCAAGTTTGATGTTAAATTCGTTCATGTTTGTAAATGCAGATGTAAGTTCTTCTTCTAAATCAAAGTTCAGTCCAAGTTTGTTCAATAGTGTTGTTATTTTTTTTAGTGCATCTGTGTTTGCATAAATTTCTGCGTTCAAAGCTTCAGAACGTGACATCCAGTGAATTCTATCTTTGTTTTTATTAACAGTGTTGCTGTAGTTTGCTTCAGCTCCAGTATTTATTGTAATGAAGCCCCCAGCAAAATCCTTGCCTTCCATATAATCACCACGTAGTTGTAGAATTGGACTTTTGCCTCTGTAATCTACTCTGCCAAATAAAGTTAAATCAGGGTCTTCATTGCCTCCAGTGTATAGTTTAACGCCGTAAGCAGAACCTTCTTTTCCACGACCGTTGATTCTAACTTCTAATACTGGCCTGTCTAAATCTTTCATTTGAGGTAGTGACGCAGTTAACGCTTTGCCTTTAAGTTTAAATGTATGTCTACCACCTTTTTCAAGAAGACTTACACCGTGTTTGATTATTGCTGCCATTTTATTTCCTTTCACAATTTTTTGGGGTCGTTATAATTTTAGTACTTAAAAATTATAATAAAATAAATTTTGCCGTTTTTTGTGTTTTTTACTTAACTTTTTTTAACAATTGTGAAAGCTTAAGCCTGTTGAGGGCTTTGTGCTTGAGGATTTACTGGAAAATGTTTTTTTCTGTAATCATCTAATATTGAGCCAATTTTGCTTATTATTAAACCAGAAATACCACCATATAACATTGCTCTGCCGCCAGATACTAAACTTGCAGAAAAATATAATGAAGTTGCGATTGCGCCCAATGCTGGAATTCCGGCTTTAAGAAGTACGGAATATTGTTGGTCTTTGTTTTCTGCAGTCTTTAGTCCTACTCCGATTGCGCCTACTGCGGCTAATATTGACAAGATATCTGTTGGAGCTGAACCTAGTTTTAAATCACGTTTCATGTCGAAGAAACTATCCGTTTCTTTGCTAACCGCATCATCAATTGAGTGTGCTGTTTTGATAGCTACTTCTTTTAATTTCAGGTAATCTTCTTTTGGAAGAAGATGTTTGTATATTGTTAAAATCTCTTGGATTGCACCTTTTCCGTCTTCACCAAGGATTTTCCCAATATCTTTAATATTAACAACCATGTGTTCAATTGTATTGTCATCGTATTTGTAGATTTTTTTGTTTTCGGTAATTGTTTTTGATAGTGATGAAAGTAGCTTGTTAATTTCATCGTGAAGCTCAATTCGTTTTGTCTTTTCTTCTGGTCCTGCAAGTTTTTTGTAATCAGAAAGTTTTAGACGTAATTCTTTTATAATTTCACGTGATGCTTTGTCTTTTGGGTTGACGAAAGAAGTTATGTTTCTAATTATGTCTGCCGAACTGTTGTAAATATCGTCAATGTCACGAGTGATAGCAAATTGGTGTTGTTTTGCACTGTTCATAATTTTAAGTTTGCTACCTGCAAGTTTTTCTTCTGCGATAAATGTTTCATATAAATCCCGTTTGGTTAGGTTGTCTAGATTGCCTAATGTTGCATTCCAAACATCTTCAGAAATGTGTTTTACAGCATCTTGCATCTGCGTAAATCTAGCATCTCTTGCGTGTTGACCAAAAGCGGAGTTCCAAGTTCTTCTAATGAATGTCTTTTTGTCTTCAACTTCGTTTAGCCATTCTTCGACAGTTTTGGTCACTCCGTTTATTGTAACCGATTTGCTTTTGTTTCCTGTTTGGAATAAAAGTTTGTCGTCCAAATCTTCGAAATGTTGGAATAGGTGGTAGATTTTTGATTTGGTTTTGTTGTATGTTTTGTTTACTGTTCTTCTTCCTATATATTCGTAAATTTCTGTGATTTTGTTGTGGATTTTTTTAGTAACTTTTGTTTTTGCCATAAGTTTTTCAAACGAAACGTCTTTTATGGATACGAAGTTGTTGATACTTTTTGCTTTTTCCATAAATGAAGTTAACTTGTTTGCGGAGAAAGTGTAGAATTCTTCCATTTTTCCTACGTTGCCATCTTTTCTGGCTTTGTAAAGCTTATTTTCAAGGTTTTCAATCCATTTGTCGATGGTTTTGTATGCGTTTTTAGGTAGACCTCTCATTAAAAATAATATCCCAACACCTACGCCGAGTGCGGATAATGCAATTTTCTTCCCTAGCTTCTTCTCTTTTGTTTGTTCTGATTCAAAGGTATCTGCTCCGTATGGATTTGTTGTCGCAAAATAATAGTTCGCTTGTTTATGTTTGAAGTCAGCAAACGGGTTTTGCGCACTATTAACTTTTGTCGTAATTAAATCTACCATATTAAAACATCTACCTGTTTTAATAAACGTATAATTTATCTAAAATTTGCGTATTTAGGTAGTGTTTGGTAAATTTATGTTAATTTAGCGCGTTTGTTAGTTCTTGCGCAACTTCTAATGATGAAATTTTTTCTGACAAAAGTTCTTTTATTTTAGAAAGTTCGTTTACATAATTGTTTCTGTATTCGTTGTCATATAATATTTTTTCAATTTCGTATGAAATATTATTTGCATTTACTTTGCCTTGAATTATTTCTGGAACGATAAATTTGTTTGCAATTATGTTTGGTAAAGATACCATTTTAATGCATCTTACAAGTAAATATATTAAATACAAAATCCAAGGTCCACGATATGCAATAATCATAGGTGTTTCGTATAATGAAGCTTCTAATGCAACAGTCCCTGATGCAAGTATTAAGGCGTCGGCAACGCTTAACAAAGCTTGGTTATCACCTTTTATAATTTTGTAATCTTTGTTGTCTAGGTATTTATCAAAAACGCTATCGCTTAAGTTTGGAGCGTGTGAAATTACAAACTGAATGTCTGAATGTTTGTTTTTAAGAATATTTGCAGATTTTACAAATATATTCATTAACTGCGCAAGCTCAAACTTTCTTGAACCAGGAAATATCGCTACAAGTTTTTTGTTTTTATCGAGTCCGTATTTCTCAAAGAATGTGTCACGGTCAGCCTTGGGTGGTAATTGAGATACCAATGGGTGCCCGCAATAGTGAGTTTTAATCCCGTAGCTTTCGTACAATTCTTTTTCAAAAGGAAATATGCACAAAACTTCTTCTATATTCTTTTTGATAACATTTATACGCCATTTTCTACTAGCCCAAACTTGTGGTGGAATGTAGTAATATGATTTTATTCCAGCTCTTTTTAAAAATTTTGAAACGTTAAGGTTGAAAGCACCGTAATCAATGTGCAAAACTAAATCAGGCTTGAATTCTTTTGTAATATAGTCTACAACTCTCTTGCCTAATGAAATGTGGTCAATGATAATTTTGGGTGAAATCCCTACAACGCCCATTTTTTTGTGATCAGAAAAAAGCTTTACACCAGCAGATTTCAAGTTTTCTCCGCCTATGCCTTCAATTATTATATTTGGATTTAAAGCAAAAAGATGCTCTGCAACTTTGGCTGCGTGAATATCTCCTGAATGCTCTCCTGTTATAATAAAGATTTTTTTCATGAATTTACTGCCATTATTACAATGTTATTTTCATCTGCAAATTTGATTACTTCTTCTTGGTTTACAATAATTGTTTCGTTAGCTTCCACTGCAAGAAGTGTTGCGTTATATTTTTTCATTGTTTTTAATGTGCGAAGTCCAACTGCTGGAATATCAAAACGTTTGTCTTGAGCTGGTTTTGCAACTTTTACTACTGCAGCTCCTTTTTTTGCTAATTTAGCGCCACGTTTGATACAAACGTCTGTTCCTTCAATCGCTTCAACTGCCATTGCCATTTTGTCTTTTATTACAACTGACTGACCAACGTCAATTTTGCCCATTTCTTTTGCCAACCAAAATCCGTAGTGAACGTCTTCTAATTGAGCTTCTGTAGGTTTGTGTTTGCCTAAAACGCCTGCAGGAATCATTAAATTTTTGATGAAAATTGTTTGGTCAAGTACTGTAATGCCTGCTTTTTCAAATTCTCTTACGATAAGAAGCATAACTTCATCATCGTTAAGTCTTTTTATACTTTTTAAAAGTTCAATAGCTTTTTTATCAAACTTGTGAAGTTGTAAAAGTACTCTTTTGTGTACTTTTCCTAAAAATGTAGCTTGTTTGATTTCTTCTGTTTTTAAAATATTTTCAATTTTGTTCATTTCACCAGGGTGGCATTCATAAACTTTTGAACAAAATTTTTTTAATTGCGCTCTGTTATCTTTAGCTAGCGAAATACAGATCACTTCAAATCCGTTTTCTTTTGCATATTGCGCTAATTTTACAGGTAATATACCATCTCCTGCGATTAATCCTTGTTTATTTTCTAACATTAAAGACATGTCTGGTTTCCTCTTTTACTGTTATTCTATCACAATTAATTTTTAAGTGAGAGAATTTCTTGTACTTCTTTTTCATTTAGTGGTTTAGCTCCGCCTAAAATGTGGCTTTGCAAAACTACTTGAGCATAGCTTTCAGCAAGTTCCAAGTTCATATAAGCATCTTTTGCGGTTGTTCCTGCCGAAATCATGCCGTGATTTGCCATTAAGATTACATTATAATCTTTGAAATATTTTGAAGTCTTTTCAACTAAATCCCATGAGCCTGGTAATCCATATTCTGCCAGAGGTATTTGCCCAAAATAAAAGATATTTTCAGGCATTAATGGCTCGTCTAATGCTTTGTTACAAGCTGCAAAAGTGCTTAAATATGGGGAGTGCATGTGTAAAATATAATTGATATCAGGTCTTTGCTTGTAATATTCTACGTGAAGCATTTTCTCACTTGAGGGCTTTTTCTCTCCTTGTACTAAATTCCCATCGTAATCAATCAGAACAAGTTCATCTTCTTCCAGATAACCATTTGCAGAACCCGATGTGGTGATGAGAATTTTGTCTTCAAATCTTGCAGAAATATTGCCAGAAATCCCTGGTGTCATATTTTTGTCGCCAGCTAGTTTACCATATTTTATAAGTTCTTGTTTTAGTTCGTGTAATTCCATATTTTATATTTGTTCTCTGTTTGGATCTTCTATATCTACAACTTGTGCAAACTTACGTTTAGCAGGTCTTTGTAGAGGTTTGTCTTCTGGAAATTCTACAGGTTGAACGTATTTCTTGTCAGATTTTCCAAGTTTTTCTGGGTGACTTATTTCAAGTTTGTCGTATTCTACTGAAGAACCTTTTGTATCAAGTGCCAAGGATATATTGAAATAAGTGTTTTTTCTAACGAAATCGTAGCCTAAACTAACTTTAAAATCATCTGGTCCAAATGCTACAATGAATGCATTTTCTTGGAATGTTTTGTTGTTTGGTGAATCGTTAGACAAATTCAAAGAGCCTGCATAAGCTAGAATTAAGTATTTATTAACTCTGATTGCTTCTCTGAAATATACATTTGATTTTCCGTATCTATAAAGGTCAAATCTAGGGATTGGTGATTCGCCTGTGAATGTTGATTGGAAGTATCCTATATCTTGCATCCAATATTTATATTGAGTGCGTACATACGGCCCAATTCTACCAATAAATTGAGTATCTCCAGTTCCATACAAAGCAGCACTACCTTGAAGTGCTACACCAGCATTTAGGTGCAAGCGTTTTGGGTGGTTGTGATACGAATATAGTGATTGCGTAATTTGTGACATGTATTTGAAACGCATTGTGCCGATATCGTTGCCTGCAATTTCTTCACTGTGTCTGTTAACGTCAGAATCGTGGATATAACCTACTGAAACTCTTTCTCTAAAAGTTAGGTGTTTCTTGTCGCCAAGAAAATCGTTTATTCTGTGTCCATCAGCATAGATAAGTTCGGCGTTATATTTCGCCATACGTTGCCCCATCCACCAATCGTTCATATAGGAGTTTACACCGTAGTGGAAGAATAATCTGTCATCCAAGTTTTGACGACCTCGCATAACGAAAATATCGTTAGCTGAACCATATACCATTTGTGTTCTATTTGTTGCGCTTGAATATCGTAATGCGCCACCAATACCAACTTCGTCTTTAAAGTTTACAATTGGCATTACTTTTACGGCAGCACCCCACGGAGCATCAAATACGTATCCCGGACCTGCGTAAATACCTACTCTAGAACGGCTTCCAATTTCAAAAATATCTGATTCTACGTAATTGTGATTTTTGTTTGTATGGAAACTTAAATTCTTAAATTTGAATAGTTTTGTATCATCAGCTTGAACTGTTGCATTTTCTAATCTGAAAATATCGCTTTCATCATTTGCTGATACTTTTATATTTTCAGCAACAATCTTTATTTTTGTGTTGCCAACGATTTCTTCTAAATGTGAACGACCAGCTTCAGGAATAACCATTCTTTCAAACTTAACTCTGTTGCTGTGGGTTTTTAATTTTAAAATATAAGTATGTTCAGACGCAAGTTTTCCATCTTCTAGGATTACCATATCGTCTGTAGCATTAGCTTTTTTTGCGTAAATGGTTACGTTTGGTTGTGGTGAAGTTAAGTTTGTAATGAATGAATTTTCTTCGTTCATGTTTATTTGAAGATAGTCGCCAGTCATTTTTTGACCGTCTTTTTCTATCTCGATGTTGCCAAATGCTTTGATAATATTCGCTTCTGTATTGTATGTAATTCTATCTGCTGCTAAAGAAACATCTTGCGCTGGGAATTTTAGTGTAGGACGACCTAAAGCTTCAACTTCGCTTGTTTGGTCAATGTAATTGACAATTTCGCAGTCTAAAATAACATCTTTATCTGCTTCAATTTGTCTTACTCCACCCTCAATTTTTTGAACTTCTTCTACGATTTCTTCTTGTTCTTGAGGTTTAATTTCCTCTGAAATTTGTTTTTTAGGTTCAGTTCTTTGTTCTTCTTGTTTTTGTTTGTCTTTTTTGAAGAAAGTGAATTTTTTCTTTTCTTTAGAGCGGTTGCTTACATCAAAGAAGTTTTTTAGATTTTCAGTTTGTATATCTTCTAAACTAGCTTCTTTTTCTAATTCTTCTTCGAATTTTTTTAATTCTTCAGCTTGAAGTCTTTTTTCTTCTAAATATTCGTCGTGAGCCTTCGTTTTAAAGTAATTTGTTGCTTTAATTCTTAATTGTTTGAATAAAGGAGTCCCGCCAAAATCTTTAATATAAACATCTTCCAATTCTGTTACGGTCGGTTTTTTTGTAACTTCTTGGTGGATAATTGGCGATTCATAAAAGAAACCTTGTATTTGCTCAAGCTCTTTTTGTTCAGGAGTATCCTCAACTGTCAAGTCGTCGTACAAATCGACAAAAGCATGCGCACTACTAGGTAGCATTAATGTTATTAAAGCTGTTATAAGTAATTTTTTCAAAATGAATTCCTTTATTAAATAAATTTAATCGGATTGTCTGGCTTTCCGTCAATTCTGACTTCAAAGTGGCAGTGAGGTCCTGTTGAATACCCTGTAGTACCTTCAAGCCCTATCACCTGACCTTTTGTAACGGTTTGCCCATTGTTAACTTTTATTGTTGACATATGAGCATAAAGTGTTGTGGTCGGTTTGCCGTTTACTCTCCCGTGGTCTATAATAACAACTTTCCCGTATCCACCGTACCAGCCTGCGTATATAACTTTTCCACCATTAGAGGCTCTGATGTTGCCGCCGTTTGGACCACCAATATCTATTCCAGAGTGGAATGTTTTACTGTTAAATATTGGGTGTGTTCTCCAACCGAATGGTGATGTTATTCTTCCTGCGATTGGTTTTAAAAATCCAGCAGAGGCTGTTTGTACAGACGAATTACTGTGGTCTTTTGTAATCATCTTTTGGATACTTTTTGATTGTTGTTCAAGTTCTCTTTCAGCTCTTTGGTAGTATGCTTTATCGGTTTTTAGTTTGTTAATCATGTTCTGGTTTTGTGCAATTGCTTGTTTGATAGATTTTTGTTGCCAATTCATATTAGCAATTGTTTTTGCAAGAGCTTGTTTTTGAAATTCAATATCTTTTTTTAGTTTAGCAAGTTTGTCCGACTGCTCTTTTAGTTTAACCATTTTGTTGTAGTCTTGTTTGATGATGATTCTTTCAAAATAAACTACATCTAATAAAGTATTCAAGTCTTTAGCTGATAAAATTAGTTCGAACATACCAAGTCTTTGGGATTTAAAGACTTGTCTGATTCTGCTTTTTAAAATAGTATCTGCTGAATTGAATGCAGTTTGAGCTTTTGCTAAATCAGTTTCCATTTGTGTTAATTTAACTTGTAAGCTGTTGTATTTGTTTCTTGAGCTAGTGAGGCTTGAGTGAGTATTTTCTAATTTTTGTTGGTTTTTGTATAATTTATTTCTCTCAAGTCCTTCCAAGAGTTGTATTCTTTTGATTTTTTCTCTTGTTTGTTGTTTTTTCTGCTCAACGTTATTTGCAAACACAGATTGCGGTGCTAGTAATGTAAAACAAATAAGCGCCGAAAATGTAGCTATAAAAATTCTTTTTAGCTTGTTTGAAATCATCTGTTCCCTTATTTAAATAATACCGGTAATAACATCAACCCTACTGTCCAAGCAATAAAGGTTACAGCTATAATCCCGACGATTAATTTTTGGTGTTGTCTAAAAAATTCCATCTTCTTCCCCTAATTCTAATATCAACATTGTACTATAAAAAAGTTTTTGTGCAATTGTGTAAAATTAAATTTGCAAAAAATCTGCGTATAGTTTAAAATTATTTTATGCAATACAAGTTTATCGACAACATAACTGATAAAAAAGTTTTTATAAATAATCAAAGTTTGAATATCAATCCGATTTTGGCGGAGAATAGTGTAAATCAATTCTGGGCAATGAAAGAGTTCTTTTGCGATGAGTCTTTTTTGTTGTGTGTTGCAGGGTATCTCGGCGTTGGGAAATCGGCTTTGGTTGATTATTTTTTGAGTTTTTTAACAAAAGAAACGATTGTCTTAAGATACAGTTGTTATGAAACAACTGTTCTGGATGATATGTTGTTGACTTTTTTTGAATCTTTCAAAGAATTGATTGCGGAAAATGTTATCCAAGAGCCAAAAATGCGTTCAGATAATTTTGTCCAAAAGATTAATTCTTATTTTTATTCGATTTCAGCTCCTATTGTTATTGTAATAGATTCATTTCAAGATGTTTTGAAAGTGAATAAGGTTGAGATTTTGGAATTTTTAAAACACTTATCTACTTTAGGAAAGATAAAGGTAGTGCTTATTTCAAGGACTTTTGAATCAGAAAATATAGATGGTGTTTTTGATTATAAAAAGGTTCTTTTCGGAGCGTTAGAAAAGTCTTTGTATGAAAAATTTTTAAAATCCTATGGTATAAAGCTTATTGGACCTGTTTCGGATGAGTTGTATAAGCATACAAGAGGTTATTTTTTCTATGTAGCTTTGGCGATAAAAATTATCCAAATCAGAGGTTTGAGTTTAATTGAGTTTTTGGATGGATATAGCAAAAGTTTTTTGTCATACAATGATTTTATATTGCGAGAGGGTTTGGCGTTAGTAGATCCAGTTAGCGGACATTTGTTTAGGTTTTTAACTATAATAAGACACCCTGTTAGCATAGATTTGTTGAATGCTTTGCGATTGTTTGATGAGTACAAAGCGCAGGTATTTATTGAAACATTGGTTTTGTCTAGAGAGGGAAATAGTTTATATTTAAAAGACTATTATAAAAAAATAGCTGAAAATTCTATTCCTGACAATGTTGCAATAAAATTGCACAAAAGTTGTGTGGAATTGTATGAAACTCAATTGCCTCTGAAGCCAATGGAGCGTAATCTTTTGATTTCTCGTGCGACAATGCGTTCTGAAATTGAGTATCACACAATGTTTTTACCTAAAAAGCCTGTTGTTAAACCTAAAGTTGAAGAAGCTCCAATCGAAGAACCTGTGGTGCAGGAATTTATTCCTGAAGTTGTTGAAACACCAGAAGTTAAAGATATAAACAGTATAAGATTTATTTTTGACAGCGAAGAAGAAGAAGCCGATATTATGGGCAAGATTGTTGATTCAATCAACGATTTTATAACGATTTCTGATGAGCAATTGGAAGAAATTGAACGTGAAAATAATATGAATCTTTTAGGTTTGATGAATTTAGCGTTACAGGAAGAATTGAAGTTTAATTTTAAACGAGTTATTATGATTTATCATAGAGCATTGATGTTGAAAGATAATTTGGATTATCAAACCTTCTTGCCTAAAATATATTCGAAGTTAGCTTCAGCTTATGGTAAATTGTCTGATTGGTTTAATTCGTTAAAATATTTTGAAGAAGCTTTGAGTGTATACAAATCCGCAGGGGATGTGTTTAAACAAGGTGAAATAAAGCTGGAAATTGCTCATGTTTATTTTCAAATGTATAAGCGTGATGAGGCAAGAGTTTCTTTAGAGGGTGTTCTTGCGTTAAAGAATTTGCCTGCCGAAACTTATGTTAAAGCTTTCATAATGCTTGCGGAGCTAAATGACAATGACATCGACATTGCTTATGGTTTGTTGAAAGCTGCAGTTGAGTATGTTGAGAGTGTTAATGATGAAGATTTGTTAGCTGAATTGTATTACAAATATGCGATTGTAAGTGATGAAGTTGGTGAAACTAAACAGGCTGTTATTTTTTATAAGAGTTGTGTTGAGATTGATAGAAAACATAATCCATATTTGTCTGGAGCTTATGCAAATTTGGCGGTTATATACCAAGAAGCTGATGCAAAAGAGTCTGCAGAGAAGTTTTTTGAGTTGAGTTTTGCAATAGATGAAGAAGATGGTAACTTAAACGGTATTTACCAAAGCTCTATGAAATTAGCAGGGTTAAATCGCAAAGCTAATTCTGAAAAAGCTTTGAAATATTATGAAAAGGCTTACCAAACTGCAAATAAGTTGGGTGAAGTACATTACAAAGTGGCATCTTTAATGGCGTTAGGAGATTTCTATTTATTGAATAGAGATTTTGTAAATGCGCTTAAGAAATACGTTTTAGCTCAAACAAATGCGCAAGGCAAAATGAGTGAAAAAAATCTTCAAAAAATTAATAGAAGAATTGAGGATTTGAAGTTGCAGGCAGGCGAAAATCAATTTAATGAAATAATGAATGGAATTACAAATGGAATTAGATAAAGATAAGTTTAAGAATTATATGGATGCTTTTTTGAAACAGAATTCGATGTTGAATTTGATTTCAAAAAATGATGAAAAATATCTTTGGGAAAAACATGTGTTTGATAGTTTGTCTATAGAAGCTTGCTTTGAGAAAAAATACATTACTAACGAAAGAGGCTCTCTATTAGATATTGGGACAGGCGGAGGATTCCCTTCTGTTCCTATCGCAATTAATTATCCGAATATTAAGGTGTATGCACTTGATAGTATTAGAAAAAAAATTAATGCTATTGAAAATATTAAACAAGAATTGCAGCTTGAAAATCTTTACACTATCTGTGATAGAGCTGAAAATATTACGCAAAAATTTGATATTATAACTTCACGTGCGGTTGCTCCGTTAAAGGTTATTACTGCTTATGCGGCTCCCTTGTTGAAAAAAGATGGTGTTTTTATTGCTTACAAGTCCAAAAGAGCAGAAGAAGAAATTGATGATGCTAAATCTATATTGAAAAAGTTTGGGCTTGAAATTGTGGATATGATTGAATATGAGCTACCTTTGGAAGAAAATCATACAAGAGTTTTGATAGTAATAAAGAAAAAGTAGCAAATTTTCAGATTTACAGTTTTTGAATATCTCGTGATGAAGATTGAATTATTCAACAAGATACAAACTTGCAATAAATTAAGCGTTCCCGATTTTGATATAAAAAATGGGGTTAAATTGATACATTCATTGCTGGCAAAAGACAGTTTGCGAGGTGATTTGGTTGAAATATCAACATTTAATCCGGATGCAGCGTTTGCACCTTGTATAACTTTTGTTTCTGGAGTTGGGAATTCATATCCCTTTGCGTCGCATTCTTTTACTATTAATAAACAGAAGAAATTCTTCGATGGAATATCTATGAATGTTTATAATTTTTACAAGTCACGTGGATATGGTGAATTAATGCGATTAGCGAGTATTATTCACATGAAAGAAAATGGCGTTGTTAAAAATAATATTGAAGCCCTATCAAAAGCAATACCATTTCATTATAAATATGGATTTAGACCAGATTTTGCTAATATTGAGGCTATTAAAAATACAAGTTTTGCAGATACTTCAGGGGCGGATTCTCCTTTTAATTTTATTAGAGGAACTTTGTTGTATTTAACGCAAAATAAAGGATTGTCTAGAAATTCTGTAGAACAAGCTTATTTGCTTTTGGATAAGTTGTTTGTGAATAAATCTTTGCCAAAAGAGGATTTGGCAAGGCTAGATTCTTTAATGATTGAATATATTGAAAAACATCTTGATAACTGGGATAAAGACTTGATGATTGATGATATTCCAATGAGCCTTTCTATAAGCAAAGTTCAAGAAAATGCACCATTCTATAACAAGCTTTTTGAAAAGCATTCTATTGATTATGGAGTTTAGGTGTAGTGATTAAAGTTTTTAATTTTATAAAACCGAAAACTAAGCCAATTCAACTACCTACAAAAGTTAGATTTTATGAAGAGGATGGAATTAAGTACCTTAATCGAATGCCAGTTAGGGCTAATAACGGTATTGTTTATTTGAATTCTATAAATGATGAAAGTTCAGAGTGTGTGCGTACATTTGTTACTGATAAAAGTTTCAATATATTAGGGCATCATGAATACTACATTAGTGAGAATGTTTTAGATGGTGATTATATGGAAGTTGATTATAAACACCAAGGAAATGGACTAGGTGAACTTCTCCGCCTTGCTAGTCTTATGATGTGTAAAGAAAATAATCTTGATGGTATTAAATTAGAGTCCTTATCAACAGCTCTCCCATTTCATATAAAATATAGATTTAAACCCTATTTCCCAGATTATAAACAAGAAACTATGTCGAATCTTTTGCAAAATATAATTCTTCGAACAAACGAAGCTGGAGATTTGAATAAGTTGGCTAAAAAGCTGCTTGCTGATTTTTATTCATCTAAAGATGAAAGTCAGTATCAAGCCTCTCTATCTGGTTTGGTGACACGTTATGTCGTGCAAAATCGTAACCGTTGGGATGATCAAAATTTTGTTTATAATGTGCCATTAATGTTGGATAAAAATATGCTTAAAGCTAATGCTGATTATTATAATAAGTTATTTAAGAAACACGAGATTGATTATAAAATCTAAAGACTTTTGCTATGCTCGTGCCTCTGCTCGTTCGTAAAAAAAACCACTCATTACTGAGTGGGTCGTTTTCTGCATCCTAATGGTCTCTTTTAGTGTTTATTATTTAGGAGTTTATATGTTTTTGGGGTTAATGAATCTATTTATATTTAGTGTTTCGACTACACTTAAATCTTATGTACCTATTATTGCATACTAGTTTTTAAATGTCAACAAATTGGTTTAATAAATTTTTAGCAAATCCAAAAACACAATAATAGTGTAGATTTTACACTTTACAAAACTTAATAATATGTTATTTTTAATAAAAATTGGGTATGTAATTTATGTAAATAAATGTAAAGTTCACAAAACAGAAAAAGGCAATTTTTATAAGAGTATATACTTTATATATATAAGAGTATAAAAATAAAAATTAGTCAACCGATTGAGAGCTTTATCAACATAGAATTAAAGTGGATTTTGGTTAACTAATTGGAAAAGGTCGAAATATGTCAAGCGGTTACAACAACGGCGGTATTGCCCCTATAAATCGGGTAAATCTTGGTGATGATGCTCAAGTTGGGTTGAGTCCAACCAATTATTATGACACGTCAAGAATAGCTGATGTGAGCAATACTATGCGATATCAACAAAATATGGATCCGACAAGTATGAGTTTTTTAAGTAAAACGAGTCCTTTCGCTACTGGTTTGAATCCGTTTCAAAATAATTTTACGGAGCAAATATTGGCATATCGTGACGATGGTACAATTCTTACTGGGCGTACAATAGGAATTGGTTAAAAGGTTTTAGTCTCTCTCTTTACTTTAAAAATCCCGCTGAAAGTTTTTGCGGGGTTTTTTGTTATGTTTTGTAAAATTTTTATTAAAAATTGGCTTTTAACTAGCAAATAATTTATTGTAGGGTTTATATATAGTGGGTATTAATGAAATAGTGATGAAAGCTGAATAATTATGAAAATTGCGCCTATATCTATGTTTTGGTCAAATCAAAAGGTTAATAATTCAAAAAATTATGCGCAGACTTCTGCTTATAATTTGAATGTTACCAGTGATTCTTTTGTGAAATCTGTTTCACAATCAGTTGAAAAACCTTTGAATCCACCAAAAACTATTTCTTTTATGGGATATGACGTACATATTGTTGATGGCGGAAAACATGCTATTGAAATGGCGCAATTTACAAAAGCAGATTCTCCACGAATTGACGTAAAACTACACAGAGCGGAGGATACTGAAGATTGGAGTCTCAATAAACCGCTGAAGAATATTGAGGAACAATTAAAAGAAATTAATAAATTTGGTTTGACTGATGAAAACTCTTATGTTGCAATTCCTGTTAAAATTAGTGTTCCGTTGCAAAATTTAGCGGAACAATATAAGCAAGTAATGGGTTACTATTTACATTTGCGTCCACATACAACTCAAACTTGCAAAAAGAAAATAATGGATTTCTTGAAAGTTCTTTATGAAGAACCTGAAAAGTATAAAAAATATATTCGTTATATGGATCCAAATAATCAAGGTATTGAGTATGCCTATGGTATTATTCAAGAGATAAACAAATTGAATTGTAAAAAGGTTTATGTACCGGCAGAACATCCACAATACAACTCTTTAATTTGGATGGCGGATGTAAGAGGTGAAAAACCTGAATTAACAAATTATTTAGCTACTGGATATGACAAAGAAGGTAGAGTTCATAACATGTTGGATTATATTCAAAATGAGGGTTGGTATGATTTTAACTTGTTAGCGTTGTCGAAAGCGGAAGTTGTGAACTTGAAAAAGAGAGATGGATATTCTGACCATATTTATTCAGCGTATGATACAACCGTAAATGATGGCGCTAGAGGTGTTTATAACTTATCTCCTGTTAGAGAAAACGGTAGACTTGTAGGTTATAGTTACAAAGACACAGTTACAAATCAAATCCCTGTTGAAGATTTCCCTTACAACGATGAAGTGAGTGAAGTTGCTAGATTTGTTGGTAAACATGTTGATGAAGTTGTGGCGGATGACGATAAAACTTATGCTTTCAAATCAGCTTTAGAAAATGGCGATGATACTTCAGCTTTCTCTGACAAATTATATCCTGTATGGAAATTGTTTGATGAAGGTACTTTGTTTGAAGGCAAAATTTACGATAAAGGTGATTTTGTAGATTCAAATTTGAAAAATTATTATAGAAGAAATTCTCATTATGAAATAATTTACCCAGAGGCTGATTGTGAAAGCAACGGAAAACCTAGCGTTAGAGGAATGTGGGGTAGTTCATATTCAATGCTTAATGCAATCAAACGTGACGTTGAAAGACAACGTTTTGCAGATGATTTGAGTGCAAAAATCAATGTTAATTTCAGTACTGCAGCGTTCAATACGTTCCAAAGTGCTTTAAAGGAAAAATCTCATAATAATTTAAAAGAAGCTGAATCTTTGTTCCAAGAGGCTATTGAATATAATGAGATGGAAGGTTTTAATAGACGTAAAGAAATTCATACACTAACATACAAACATTTGGGTGATGTGAAATTCGGTTTAGGCGATTATGGTGGAGCTAATTGGTGTTATAATAAATACATTAATACGTTAAGTAAAAATTTCCTAGAAGATTATGCCAAAGATGACAGACGCATAGCTACTGAGGAAATTAGGGGTAAAATCGCTGACTGTTTTGTGCAGTTGGCTGAAATAGCAAAACGTCGAGGTGAAATGTATCCTGAAATTGAATGTATGCACGCTTCAGGAGAAGTAAGACATCTTTCTGCAAAAGGGTTAAAAATTTTAGAACGTCGTGCTGATAATGACGTTAATATAGGAGATATATTTGGATGATAATTGGTGCAGTGAACGGGGTTTCTTTTAAGGGAGTGATAATTGATTCACACATTCATTATGGTCATTTTAAGAGAGTAGATAATCCAAATGAGCTTGCTATGTATGATGGAAATCATTTAGATTCTTTTGTTAAAGCTCCATTGAATGTGTCTGTTAGCGGTGTTCAACAACAAGATAATGTTGAAAAAGTAATTGTTTCAAATTTGGATTGTTTAATCAGGGATGGAATGAAGAACGAAATTGATGGGAATAAGGAAATGCTTGATTTCTGTGCTCAAAATCCGAAGTACCATCCCTTAGCCGTTTGTCAGCCTTCCAAAACAGGTGGAAATTCTGCCAATATTAATAAATTACTAAAAGAGAATCCGGACAAGTTTGTTGGTTTGAAGTTCCATCCTAGAGATTTTAATCTTCAAGCTGATAACAAGGCTTATAGAACATATTTAAGGCTTGCAGAAAGGTACAAACTACCTTGTGTGTTTCATTCTGATGTAAATTTAAACGATGATGGTTCTGTAAAAGATGTGATATCTTCACCAAAGTCTATATATAATGCGGCAAAAGAATTCCCTGATGTTCCAGTAGTTATGGCTCATATGGGAGCTGGTAAAGCGCCTATTTCACATGATGAGGCTATAGAGGTATTAGAAACTTCTTTGAAAAATAAAGATGCGAAGTTGTATGTGGATTTGTCTTGGGTTGATTGGGGCGACGATGGTTTAGCTAAAGCGGAACAGCCAAGTGTTGTTAAGTTAATAAAAATGCTTCAAGAAAATGATGCGACTGACAGAGTTTTGTTTGGTACAGATGCTCCGTTAGGTTGTTATGGTGAAAAGCTTGCCGGAGGATTATCTCCAAAACAAGCTTACGAAAGAACTGTAGGGACTTTAAAAACAGTTATCAAAGAAAACTTTAGCAAAGATGCTGATGATTTGATTGAAAAAATATTTTATAAGAACGCAGATGATTTATTTTTCAAAAAAGAATGGTTGAATGTTACAGAGGAGTTGCCACATGCTCCATCAATTTCTAGAATTGCATTGATAGCAGTAGGCGCAGTGGCTGGCTTGAGTGCTGTTAGTTATGTGTTTAATAGATTCTTTGGTCCAAGAGAAGGGCAGGATGAAAGATTTAATAAATAAGTAGTAAATGATAAATAAAAAAGGCGAATTTTCAAATTCGCCTTTTTTGATATGTTTTTATTTTTAACTATACACCAACTGCAGTTTTTGATTTTTCGATACAGTTGATAAGAGTTTTTGCAACTGTTTGTTGTTCTTCTTTTGTTAGTTCTGGGAACATAGGAAGTGAAACAACAAGTTCTGTATTCTTTTCAGTTACAGGCAATGAGCCTTTGCCTACGCCCAAGTGAGCGTGAACTTTTTGTAAGTGAAGTGGCACTGGATAGTAAAGCATTGCGCCAACGCCATTTTCTTGAAGCATTTTGTGAACAGCATCTCTGTTAGGGATTTTTACTGTGTATTGGTGGTAAACACAGTATGTATCATCCATTTCAACAGGAGTTTGAACATCTTTACAATCCTTCAATAGTTCATTGTAGTAGTAAGCGTGTTCACGTCTTTGTTCGTTCCATTGTTTAATGTAATTAAGTTTAATTCTTAAGATTGCTGCTTGGATTTCGTCAAGACGGCTGTTAACACCGATTTCATCGTGGTAGTAACGAATAGCACCACCGTGGTTTCTTAATGCTACAACTCTATTTTTAAGAGCTTCGTCGTTAGTCATTAATAAACCGCCATCACCCATACCGCCTAGGTTTTTAGTTGGGTAGAAGCTTAAGCAACCAAATTCGCCGAATGTACCAACCATTTTGCCTTTATATAAAGCACCAACAGCTTGACAACAGTCTTCGATAACGTGTAAATTGTGGCGTTTTGCAACATCCATAATTACATCCATATCGCAAGGTTGACCGTATAAGTGAACAGGGATGATAGCTTTAGTTCTTGGTGTAATAGCAGCTTCTATTTTAGATGCATCAATGTTGAATGTATCAGGGTCGATGTCAACAAACACTGGAGTTGCGCCAACGATTCCGATAGCTTCTGTTGTAGCTACAAATGTGAAAGCAACAGTGATAACTTCATCACCTGCGCCAATATCTAAAGCTCTTAACGCTAAATGAAGAGCATCAGTACCAGAGTTTAAGCCGATTGTGTATTTGCAACCGTAAAAATCAGCCATTTCTTGTTCAAATGCTTTTGCGTGAGGTCCAAGGATGTAAGAACCAGAACGTAAAACTTCGCACACTGCTTTTTCAACTTCTGCGCCAATTTGTGCATATTGACGTTTTGAATCTAAAATAGGTATCATATAATTTCTCCTTCTTAACTACTACCCTTAACAATATGATACCACAGTAATAGTGTGTCTTTACATAAACTTTATATTATTTTTCATCTTTTAATATCGCAGAAATAATAGCAACCATTGTCCAGAAAATAAATTGGATTTGTGGTCTGAAAAATACAGTGTCAACAAGCCCGTGAACCATCATTGCACAAATAGAAATAGTTGCTGCAGATAAGAAAATAACTTTTTTAGTATCAGTTGATTTGATAATGATTTTTATACTGTCGATTAAAGCTGTTATTAAAAATCCTAAAAAAGCTACAAGTGCAAAAATTCCACTTTCAACTGCAATTTCAAGACAAACATTATACGCTGATAAAGCATCAAAACCAGTACGCATATATATTCCGTAGATTTCTCTAAAGTTTTTGTTGCCAACACCTATTCCTAATAACCAATTTTCTTTAAACATATTGAATGAAGATTGGTAAACATTAAATCTAAAAGAGTTTGAAGAATCTTGTCGCATTGCAAATATTGATAATACTCTAGCTCTCAAAGAGGTAGATAATAGTATTGCGCTGGTTATTAGTGCAATACATCCACCTACTATTGAAATATATATTGCTTTGTAATTTTGCCACAAATATTTTGCAGATACCAAGAAAGTTCCGCCCATAATAGCTAAAAGTCCAAGATATGAACCTCTACAACCCGTCAAAACAAGTGCTACAGTTGAAATTAGTGCAAATATTCCTGCAATAAGAACGCATTTGTATTTTTTATCAGCAAGGAATGTGGCAACTGTTGCGTAAAGTGCAGGAAGCCCTGCAACAAAATATCCGCCCAAAAGATTTGGGTTCAGTGGCTTTAATGTTCCGTAAACTCTTGTCATGATTTGTTCGGGGTTAAGTTTTGAAACATCTTGCCAAGTTGCAATTTCTTGCACTTTGTTAAAGTTCTGCAAAGTTCCTATAATTCCTTCAAAGCTTATGCAAAGCCCTATTGTTGCGCAAATTGGGAATATTTTGTCTTTATTGCTTTTTAGGAAATGTGCAACTGAAACATAAAATCCTAGATAGGTTAATGTCTTTAGAAAACCTTTCAAACTTAATGCAAACAAGGTTGAACCAGCAAGGCTGATTATTACAATCATAAAATATGCCAGCAACCATATTTCAAATTTTGAAGCTTCAAGCTTTTCGCCTTTAGTAAATAATAGTTTTGTAATTGTTAGGGCTGTTGTTGTTAGGGCTATTAAGCCTATCAAATCTGAAGTCATTACAGTTGAGGATACAAATACTGCAAGTATAGATAAATAAATAAATTTATCTATTCTTTGTATTAATAAACTATTATTGTATATAAATTGTGTATGATTTTGAATAAAATTTAATAATCTATTGAACATTTTCCACTGCACTTAATTGTTGGTCTTTAGCTACTTCTTCTGCTCCGTTGATAAGCTTGATATTAGAAACAGTTCCGTTTAAACGGTAATCTTTACCTTCAAGAGTGATAGGAAGCCCGATTTTTATTTTGTTTCCACCAACTACAGCACCGTCTTTTGTAATTTTTGCAGTGTCAGAAAGTGTTACGGTAGCGTCGTAAACATTAGGTAACGCTACATCGTCAACTACAAGTACAGTTTTTGTATCTTTAGTATTAAATGTTGGAAGTACTATTTTCCTTCTGTCAGATTTTACATCTGTAATTATTAAGTCAGAATATGGTACATTTCTTATACTAATAAAAGTTTTTTCGTTACTTTTTAGAGGTAATTCTTCTCCAGTGAATGTGATTCCTCTGATTACTACATCAAAAGAGATTTTAGAGGTTGCTTCAATACTTCTGTTTGCAGTTTGCCTTGTTCCTTTAAGTGTAAAATAACCAACACCAACTGCTAAAATCAAACCGATAATGATAACATAATCCACAATTTTTAGTGATTTAAAAATATTTAGAAATTTTTCCATAAAACTCTCCTATAGAATATTTTCAACAGCGCAAAGAAGTTCGCTGATTGTAGTTGTTGCACAACCAAATTGTTTAACAACAAGGCTTGCTGCAATGTTGCCGATTAAAGCTGCATAAACGCTATCAGCACCAGCGGCAAGAGCAAGAGTGTAAACTGCAGTAACTGTATCTCCTGCACCTGTTACATCAAATACTTCAGATTTGTTGAATACAGGGATTTTTGTATATTTTCGGTTAGGTTCAGTCACAAACATTCCGTCAGCACCGCAGGTAATAAGTATTGATTTAGCCCTTGTTTCTCTTAAAAGCTTGTCGCCAGCTTTTTTTAAGTCTTCGTCATTATTAACGAAGAAACCTACTGCTTGTTGTGTATCAGGCAAGTTTGGTGTCATTGAAGTTATGTTTTTGTAGCATTCAAGATGTTTTTGGGCATCAACTACAATGATTTTTTTGTATTTGTTTGCAATTTCAATTGTTTTTTCTATAACTTTTTTAGTTAAAGTTCCGATATGATAATCTGACAAGATAACCGCATCAACTTCAGGGATAGCTTTTTTAATGTTTTCTATCAAAAGATTTTCTGTTTCTTTAGATAATTCTTCTTTTGTTTGGCGGTCAATTCTTACGATTTGTTGGGTAATTGACGTTGAAATGCTACCTGAAATTCTTGTTTTTGTTGTAGTTTTTCTTGTTTTATCTTTGATTAAGTATTTGTAATCAACGCCTGCTTTTTCAAAAGCTTGAGTTAGCAATCCTGTCTGATAATCTTCTCCACAAACGCCCGCCACAAAAACTTTTCCGCCATTTAATGTTGAAGCATTGTGCGCTGCGTTTGATGCTGCACCTAGAATGATATCCGTTTTAGTATGTTGAAGAATAAGAACTGGAGCTTCTCTTGAAATTCTTTCGGTATCACCGTAAAGCATTTCATCAATAGCTAAATCTCCAACAACTAAAATCTTTGGTTCGTTTAATCTTTTTATATAAGATATAAGTTTCTTTTTATCAAAATCCATAATCATAATCTCTTCAAAATTTTTTCTTTTATCCTATCACAAACAAAGTTTTCGGTAAAATTTTAATCTCTAGCCGTGTCTAGGAGATGGTTTTGTTAACATATCTGCTAGTTTGTCTGCGTCTTTGAAACCTCTATTTCTTACGATTTGTGCTGATTTTTCTCTATCATAATCAAGAAGTCTGTGCTCAACCGTAAAAGTATCATTATTAAAGTTTATAATAGCGTAACAAAGTTTCAAATCCTCTGTCATCGGACGCCCAACACTGCCTACGTTTACAACGGTTTGTTTTGTTGAAGTTTGATAGCCTGCTGGCATGTGGGTGTGTCCGCAAAGTATTAGATTTGCATCAACTCCACTAATCATTTCTTCTACGGTTTCTATTGGAAGATTAGGGAAAATATCTTCGTTGTTTCTTCTAGGTGACCCGTGTACAAGTAATATTTTAGTTCCAGCTATTGTGATTTCTTTTTGTGCAGGAAGCTGTTTTAGGTATTCTTTGTTTTCGGGTGTTATAATTTTATTGTCATCTTCAAGGGAGTTGCCCATTACAGGAAAAACTTTTTTTACGTTTTCAATCATTTCATCAGTGCATTCTGCTATCATTTTGTCTGTATTTCCTTGAATGATTTCCCAGTCGGTATTTGATTTTACAAACTCAATTGTTTCGTTTGGTTGTGCGCCAGCTAGAGCTAAATCACCTAGGCAAAAAATCTTGTCACAATTTTGAGATTTAATATCCTCAAGAGCTTTTTCTAGCGCAATTAAATTTGCGTGAATATCAGAAATAACTGCAATTTTCATAAAATTCTCCCTCTAAAATTTTTTCTTTATGCTAACATAAAAATATGATTAAAAGACGTAATTCTAAACAAATATTAATAGGTGATGTTAAAGTAGGCGGTGATGCTTCAATCAGTGTTCAGTCAATGTGTAATACTGACACAAGGGATGTTCAGTCGACATTAAGGCAAATTGATATGTTAGCAGAACAAGGCTGTGAGATAGTTAGATTGGCGGTATTAGATAAGGATGCGGCGTCTGCAATTAAAAATATTGTCAAAAAATCTCCAGTTCCGTTAGTTGCAGATATTCATTTTGACTATAAATTAGCGGTTGAATGTTTGAATAATGGTATTCACGCACTTCGCTTAAATCCTGGTAATATTGGCAAAAGAGAAAATGTTGAAGCTGTTGTGAAATTGGCAAAGATTAACAAAACGCCTATTAGAATAGGTGTTAACGCAGGTTCTTTAGAGAAAGAATTGCTAGATGCAGACATGTCGTTAGCTGAAAAAATGGTTGTTAGTGCGATGAAGCATATTCAAATATTAGAGGATTTAGATTTTGATTTAATAAAGGTGTCATTAAAATCTTCTGACGTGTTAACCACAATTGAGGCATACAGATTAATCGCGGAAAAAATTCCTTACGCATTGCATTTGGGAGTTACTGAAGCTGGTACGATGCGACAAGGATTGATAAAATCTTCAATTGGTTTGGGGACATTGTTGGCCGAAGGTATAGGAGATACAATCCGTGTTTCTTTAACTGAAGATCCAGTTGAGGAAGTAAGTGCTGGTTTTGATATTTTAAAAGGCCTTGGTTTAAGAGAACGAGGCGTAAACTTTGTTTCTTGCCCTACTTGTGGAAGAACTAGAATTGATTTGATCTCGCTAGCTAAAAAAGTTGAGGAACGTTTTAGGAATTTACCTTATCCTATTACTATTGCGACAATGGGTTGTATTGTAAATGGACCTGGTGAAGCTCGTCACGCTGATTTTGGTATAGCTGGTGGAATTGGTGAAGGGTTAGTTTTTAAAAAAGGTGAGATAGTCGCAAAAGTTCCTGAATCAGAGCTTATTAATAAGTTAGAAGAAATTATAAAAAAATCATACGAATAATCCATTCTTTTTTTCTGTAAAGAAATTATAATACTTTTGTCATTATCTAAAAAAGTATTATAATCAAATAAATACAGAGGTGGACTTTATGAAAACAAAATTATTTTTAGCGTTTGCGTTATTTTCAATATTGGCAATTCCAGTTAGAGCTGAATTGACAGTTGATGACGTAACTTCTCGTGAATATTTGAGAAATTATGGCTATTCTCATGCAACTATTGATATCCTTGAACTTAAAAAAGGCGGAGTAAACGGTGAAAAAGTTTATTTGCCTAGCGATGCAAAAAGAGATGAAAAATGTAAGTTCTTGAGATGGTTGGAACGCGGTCATGCATACCTTGATTCAGGTATGGATAATGGTAAATATTTAAGAGAAGATACTAAATTTTCACCAAACTTTAATGATTTATAATAAGTTATTAGCGGTTCTATCTCTGGTATTATTAATGATTTTTGTTCAATATCCGCCGTCGTATGCAGACAGCGGATATTTGAGTGCTGAAGAAAAGAAGATTTATTTATCGACTTTGGACTTTGATACTGTTAGAAAAGAGGCCGATGAATATTTTGTAAAGGCTTACGAGGCTACAACACAGAAGTTACAAGAAAAGAATTTTGTATATGCAATGCAAAAATATTATATTTTGACATTGTTGCAACCAGGTGATTACTATGGATATGTACAAATGGCAAGAATTCATGATATAAGAAAAGAGGATTCTTTAGCAAGAATGGATTTTGCGTTTGCGTATAATTTAGATAAATTAAATCCTTATACAAATTTTTATTACGGAGAATTTTTCACCAAGCGGGCAAGGTATCAGAAGGCTTTAAAATATTATTTGACTGCGTATAATAATGGCTATGGGGAAAACTATGTAACAATAATGAAGTTGGCATGGTTATACGAAAAATTAGGGGATTTGAAAAAATCAAAAGAAATGTACGAAAAATCTTATAAAATAAATCCGTATTCAGATGAGCTTGGACCTAAAATAAGGTCACTTGATGCTGAAAATTACGAAAGTACAGGATATTACCAATTGATTAGGGAGTAGGTAGTGTTAATAAAAAAGATAATAGTTTCAATATTTGTAATTTCGCTAACATTTGGTAGTGCATTTGCGTATGATACTTTTGTTAATGATTATGATTCATTAAGTCCTTATGTTCCGCCTGTTTATTCAAAATACGAACCTAGAAAAAATGAGATTGTTTTTCATGAAGCTTCAAGAAAAATAGACGCTATAAACCCTACAGCTAAATCAAATAAAGTTGCAAGTCATTTGCCTGGAGCGAGAGGCGCAAATCAGTTGATAGTGTATACAAGTGATTTTAACCCACGCACAGGGACTAATGAATTTGGTGCAGAGGCAATTGTAGATGGCAATACTGTTATAGAGATGAGTGGAGCAGATTCTTACATCCCACAAAATGGTATTGTAATAAGTGGACATGGTGTTGCAAAAACTTGGATTAACCAAAATTTAAAGGTTGGTACAAAGGTTTATTTTGATTCTGAAAATAAGATGCTGTATGTTTATACAACTTCAGAAAGTTATTTATTTGAAGCTGGTAAAAAAATTGATGAAGCCAAATCAATGGTTGAATATTACAAAGCAGGTAATGCAAGTTATGATTTCAGAGTTCCAAATTATTATATAAGGGATGCTCAAGATTTGCTAAAAAGAGCGGAAAAAGACCCTCAACAAATTAAAAAATATTCTCAATTGGCAATAGAATCAGCTAATACTGCCTTAAAGAGCGTAATTCCTTATAAGAACAATGAATTTAAAGGTGTTTGGGTAAGACCAGTCGAAACTAATGATGATGATATTGAAAAATCGGTAAAACGTATAAAAGCGGCTGGTATAGATAATATTTTCATTGAAACTTTTTATCATGGACGTACTATTTTTCCAAGCAAAACAATGGTAAAATACGGCTTTGTTGAGCAGAATGAAAAGTTTGAAGGTATTGACCCGCTAAAATTATGGGTTAAATATGCGCGTAAGCACGATATAAAAGTTCATATTTGGTTTGAAACTTTTTATGTTGGTATAAAACGTCCAGAAACTCATCCTGGAAACATATTGGCTATTAAACCTGAATGGGGTAATAAAACTAAAAAAAATTATAAATTAGATACAGCGACTCCATCTGCGTCAGAACATAATGGTTTTTTTATTGACCCAGCAAATCCAGAGGTGCAAACTTTCTTGCTAGAATTAATGGAAGAAATTTTGGATAACTACAAGGTTGAAGGTATAAATTTAGATTATATTAGATATCCTCAATCGGTTGCTGTTAGTGATATGAATTCTTGGGGGTATACTGATTTTGCAAGAAAAGAATTCAAAGCTGTTTACGGCAAAGACCCTGCTGTAATTACGATGGCAGATCCTTTGTGGTTGAAATGGTGTGAGTACAGACGTGAAAAAATTACAAATTTTGTTGCAAAAGTTGGTGCTTTGACCAGAGAAAAAGGTGTATATTTGTCTGCAGTAATCTTCCCTGACAGGTTATCAGCTCTCACTACAAAGCAACAGGATTGGAAAACTTGGAGTGCCAGAGGTTATGTAAATGGATTTACACCGCTATTTTTAACCTGTAATGCCAAAACGTTAAATACTTTAGTCACAAATGTTATAAAGGCAAAAGCTCCTGGTACAGACTTGTATGCGGGATTGTTTGTGACATTTATGGGTGGTAGTGAAGAAGATTTGATTAGAGAAATTCATGAAACAAGAAAAATGAATATTAGTGGAGTTATTCTCTTTGATTTTGCACATTTGGATAATCGTTACGTGAATGCTCTAGCTACAAGAGTTTTCAGTGAACGTAATGACAAAAATGCAAATGTTCCTTCTGAAACTGTTAGATTGAAACGAATTGATGGTTCAGGCCAATCTGTAGCTTCAAATCCTACTAAAAAACAAAAAACAGACAAAAAGAAGAAACGTTTTTGGCAAAGATAAGTTCTTTTTCTGTTAGAATGTTTTTATGATTAGGGAATTTGCTAAATCTGCGCTCGATAAAAAGAATACGCTTATGTTTATTACGTCATTGTCTTTTGTTTTTGGGATTATGTCGTTCTTTGTTAATGCAGAAATGCAGGTTGCGTCAGTATATACATTAGTCTTGTGTATTCTTGTTGTAAGGCGTGTTATACCGTTCAAAACTATACTGATTTGGATTGTAATTTTTTATTTAGGGTTTTTCAATGCGTATTTTAGAGTTAAAAATACTGATGAGTTAGTGCCACTTGCGCCCGCAAATGTTGAACTCATAGGTCGAATTACTTCAATCCCAAACAGTAATATAACTAATAAGACAAAATTTTTCTTTGAAGTGAAATCTGTTAATAGCAAACCCTTAAATGCAAAAACTTATATAAATATAGTCAACTATGACGATGATTTTTCGGATTTTGAAGTTGGACGTTCTTACAAAATTTCAGGTAAGTTAAGGACTCCTTTTAAGGCAACAAACCCATCGCAGTTTGATTATGGTAGATATTTAAGAAATTTTGATGTTTTTACTATTTTGTATGCTGAAAAAGCTGATTGTTTGGTTATAGATGAAGATTTGTCTGCTAAATGGCGTTTTGTTGGTGGGTTAAACTCTTTTAGGAATAAAATAATTGATGTTCATGCCAAATATCTTAAAAGTCCAAATTTAGAAATTCTTGGTGGGATAGTTTTTGGTGATGATGCTGTTGCTCCGCCAGATTATATTAAAAATACATTCGTTAATTCGGGTTTGCTACATATTCTTGCGGCTTCTGGCATGAATGTTGCGTTTATCTTTGGGTTTTGGTTTTATTTGTTGTCATTATTAAAAGTACCTTATAAGCCTAGAGTGATAAGCGGTATGGGCATAATTGTTTTGTATACGTTGATGACAGGGTTAGGAGCTTCTGTGATTAGAGCTTCTTTAATGTTGTTGTTTGTTCTTTTTGGCAAGTTGTTGGACAGAGATTCTCACGGGATTGCATTACTTTCTTTTGTTGCGTTCCTGATGCTTTTGTATAATCCGTCTTATCTTAATGATGTAGGGTTTCAGCTTTCTTTTGTGGTTACATTTGGGCTTTTATGTAGTGTGGAAATAGTTGTTGAAAAGTTTAAAGGTAATAAGTTTAGAGAAACTGTTGTTGGTGCGGTTTTAGTGCCTGTTGTTGCACAAATTTGGGTTGTTCCTATTCAGATGTTTTATTTTAATACAATAAGTTTGTATTCATTCTTTGCGAATATAACTGTTGTCCCATTTTTATCTGTAGTGAGTTTTGGAGGGTTCTTGTCTTCTGTAGTTGCGCCAATCCCTTATGTAGGTGAGTTTATCTGTAAGTTTGTTGATTTGGTCTTGAATTTCTTTTTAAATATTGTAGTTGCTATTTCTCAATTCTTTTCTTCTATACCTTTTTCTCTGCTAGAAACCTTCCATCCTACTGTTTTTCAGGTCATATTGTATTATTCTATTGTTCTTTTGGTTACATTGTTTATCAAAGAGGGGTGTGAAAAACGTCACTGGTGCATTTTAGGTGCTTTGATCGCGGTTCTGTTTGTGAGTTCTGTGCATTTACCGAATAATAAGCTCGAAGTTATTATGTTTGATGTTGGAAATGCGGATGCTTTTCTTATTAAAACTCCAAAAGATAAATATATTTTGGTAGATACTGGTAAAATGCCTTATCAAAAAGGTAAATCTCAAGCTGAAATGATAATTAGAAAATATTTGAAAGATAAAGGTGTCAAATCTCTTGAATTGTTGACTGTTACACATTTTGACAGCGATCACGCCGGTGGGGCTTACGATATTATAAAAAATATGGACGTGAAGAATGTCTTGGTGAATTCGCTTGCGGACACCTCTAAAATGGCACAAAATATATATGATATTGCGGACAAGGTTAATACAAAAATTACTAAACCTGTGGATAATGAAGTTGTTTATCAGGAAAATAAACTAGTTTTGAGAGCTTTTCAGCATGATTATGATATAGAAAATGAAAGTTCTGTTGTTCTATTGTTAAGTTATGGTGATTTTGATGTTTTGTTTACGGGTGATGCTGGTGTAGTTGCGCTTGATCGTATCAAGGGTGAAATGCCAAATAAAGTCGAAGTGCTTAAGGTCGGTCATCATGGTGCGAGAGGTGCTGTAAATAAATCTTATGTAAAATCCTTAAACCCAGAAGTTGCATTGGTTTCTGTTGGTAAAAATAATTATGGGCATCCAAATATAAAAACTCTTGAGGCTTTGTCTTCGACAGATATATTCAGGACAGATGAAGTTGGTACGGTAAAAATTGTTGTAGATAGTCAAAAATATAGTGTTTATCGTTTTATTTCAGAAGATAGAAAATTTGATTATGTAACAGAAAAATTCCTAAAGTAATACTAAAGTATTAGATATTTTTATTTGTAATTCTTAAGAATTAATTCCAAATGTTAATATATTTAATATTAATTTAAAAATTTTTACAAGGTGTTAAACTCTTGATATGAGAGGGTTTTGAAAATGTAACAATTAGTGTAAAGATAACATTTTATTAGTATACTAAAGGATTATCTATGACGGTAATGTAGTCGTATTGCTTATGTGGCAGGTGTTTTGGTGTATTAGATATCCTTTGGTTATAATATAGATAAATAGTATTTAATTTTTAAATAATTGTTGACAAAATAATCCTCATGTGTTAATATGAAAGAGTAACTTATATTATGGAGGTATAAAATGTTAAAGAGAACTAATGGAATGAGCGGTTTTACGCTTGCTGAAGTATTGATTACTTTGGGTATTATCGGTGTTGTAGCAGCAATGACTATGCCTACTTTGATCAACTCAACAAACGGTGCACAATATAAAACTGCTTACAAAAAAGCATTATCAGTAATGTCACAAGCTGTTGCAATGAACATTGCATTGAACGACTATGACTTGTCAGAAACAGCAGCTACTGGTACTAACGGTACAGAAGCAACTATGGACACTGAAGCGCAATCACTATATTCTATTTTTAGAAACAGAATGAACGTTGTTAAAGTTAGAAACGGTGCTGACTTCGTTACTACAGCTGGTGATGTTAACCAATACTTAATCGTAACAGCTGGTGATACTGCTGACTATACAGCATTTGCTGAAAATCACGTTACTGCAACTGATCACTCATTCCCACCAATCGCTGATGCTGGTACTTGGAATGCTGACGCTACATTGTTATTCATGAACGATGGTATTACATTGATTTTTGACAATACTCAATTTAACTGTATCGATGGTACAACTACTAACAACCTTTCTGATGAATGGTGTTATGGTTTCATCGACGTTAACGGTCAAAAAGGTCCAAACCGTATCGTAAAATGTGACAACGGTTCAGGTGATACAGCTAACGGTGCTGTAGGTGAAGATGGTTATGCATGTACAGTTACTAACCCAACTGACATCTACCCAATCGCATTCTACAACCAATCAGTTATCCCTGCATCAGGTGCAGCTAGAGCGGTTCTTTACTCTAAATAGTAAAGTAGTCTAGAATTTTTGCAAAAAGCCTTCTATGCTTCCCCATAGGAGGCTTTTTGTTGTGTTTATCTGTCCTGAATAAACACCTGTCATCCTGAACCAACGTCTGTCATCCTGAACTTTTACCTGTCATCCTGAACGCAGTGAAGGATCTCAAAAGAGATTCTTCAGCACTTTGAGCTTCAGAATGACGTAATTAGAGATTCTTCTTCGCTCTGCTCATCAGAATGACAGAGGGAAATAAAAATAAGTTAATATTTGTCATCCTGAACTTATTTCGCTTATCCTATAGAGGGTGTGTTATAGGTAAATTGTTTATTGATTTTAGAGTATGTGTATGTTAAGATTCATCTGTATTATGAGGTGTATTATTTATGATTAAACCGTTATCTGCTAGAGAAAGAATTATTTTAGCTTTAGATGTTGATACTTTAGAAGAAGTTAGAGAATTAGTTCTTGAGTTAAAGGATTATGTGGGGTATTTCAAGATAGGGTTGCCTTTAATTATAAATTATGGTTTTGAGGCTGTGCGTTTAATTGAAGAATTAGGTGCAAAATGTTACTATGATGGTAAATTTCACGATATTCCTAACACTGTTCAAAAAGCGTGTATTAATCTTGTAAAAAATAATATTCACTTTTTCAATATACATATTCAGGGTGGTTCTAAAATGACGACTTCTGTTGTAAAGGCTGTAAATGCTGCTGCTAAAAGGTTAGAAAAAGAGCCTCCTGTTATATTAGGTGTTACTTTACTCTCTAGTTTTGGTCAAAGAACTTTAACTACAGAGCTTTGTGTTGATAAAAATATTGAAGACTATGTTCTTCGGCTTGCTCAAGTTGCAAAAGAATCTGGATTGGACGGCGTTGTAGCGAGCGCTGATGAGGCGAAGCGTATTAGAAAGCAAATAGGTGATGATTTTATAATTGTATGTCCTGCAACGCGTCCTACTTGGGCAGGTGTTGATGATCAAGTTAGGGTTGATACTCCAAGAAAAGCAATTCTGGCTGGTGTTGATTTTATGGTTATTGGTCGTCCTATTACAAAATCAGAAAATCGTGTGATGGCAGCGCAGTTGATTATTGATGAAATTGAAACAGCATTGATGGACAAAGAAGCAGCTCTTGAGTTTTAGAGTTTAAGTTCTGGTAGTTGTTTTTCTACTTTAGCGCCTAGCGATTCGAGTTTTTCAATTTTGCTTATGATATTACCTTTGCCGTCAAGTTTTGTAAGGGAGTTGTTTAGATGCTTATTAATGTTGTTTAGGTCGTTTAGTAAGTCTGCAAATTTGTCGTGAATTTCTGCGCAAAGTTTTGCCATTTCTAATATGTTTTTGTTTTGTCGATTTGTTTGGTGGAACGTGTTTATTATTTTTAGTGCCGCTAAAAGTGTTGATGGTGATACCGGTAGTATGTTTTTCTGACACGCAAAATCCCATAATTCACAATCGTTGCAGAATAACATTGAGTAACAACCTTCTATTGGTATGAACATTAAAATATAATCGGGAGAGGTTATGTCGTCTGCGTAATCACGGTTGGAAAGCCCTGTGATATGGGCTTTTGTTGATTTATAGAATTCTTTTAGGTGTAGAGCCTTTTCGTCTTCATTTTCTGCATTGGTGTAATTGTACCAAGAATTGAAAGAGTTTTTGCTGTCTATGTAGATTGTTCTATTGTTAGGCAGGTTGATTTTTGCATCTGCAATGCCTGAATTTACGCCTTTTTGGATTGAGTATTCTTCATCTTTTCGTAAGCCAGAAAGCTCTAGGACTTTTTCTAAAACGATTTCGCCCCATCTGCCTGATGTTTTGTTATCAGCTTTCATTACATTTGTCAGATTGAGTGTGTCTTGAGATATTTTGTTGCCAGCTTCTATAAAATGCTTGATATTAAGGTCGAATTTGGTGAAATTTTCATTTTCTGTTTTTAGGTTTTCTTCTGCTCGCTTTTCAAAGTCTTCTATTTTATCTCTAAATCTTTTGAAGAATTCTTCTAACTTTTCGCTATTTTGCTCTGTTAGCGTTGTTGAATTGTCTTTTAGTACCTTGTTGGCGGTGTTTTCAAAATGAAGATTTAGCTGTTCTAACATAGTCTTTTTGTTTAGATATAAAGGAATTGAAACTCCTATTGCGCCAAGTATAAATCCTGATATGAAAATTAGAATTTCCATTGAAAAATCTCCCTCTTTTTTATGAATTATACCACATGTGGTTTAGTCTAAAAAGATTATATTAATTTTTGCAACTCTAAAAAATCAACCATGCTGCAAAGCATGATGTAGACATGGATTGAGGGGTTTTGTCAATCCAAAGGTTTAGACTGTTTTCTCAGACTCCCATGACTTCAATATCAATCGGTGCATGGATGAATTCACCCCCTCAAAAGTAGTAGTATAAACAATGTAGAGAGAACTTAATTACTTAATTTAAATAAAGGGGAAAGATGATGAGAGAGTTTAAAAGAAAATCAAGAATTTTGTTAGTAGATGATAATGCTGATCACTTGAGAGGTGTGAAAGAATTAATCAGTCTTGAAACAAGCTATGATGTTGTTGGAGCTACTACAAGCGCTAATGTAGCAATTAACTTGATTAAAAAATATTGCCCCGATATTGTTTTGATGGATATTAATATGCCAGAAAAAGATGGTTTGCAAGCTATTCAAGAAATTGAAAAATTAGAATTAGATACAAAAGTGATTGCTTTGAGTGGTTATGATGATGCTGATTTAATCTTTAGAGCTATGAAATTAGGTGCTAAAGGTTATGTTCTAAAAACTATGGCGTCTGCTCAATTGATTTATGCTATTGATGAAGTTGCTGCAGGAAAAGTTTACTTGCCTTCTGCTCTATCTTCAAGATTCTTTGAATATTTTCAACGTTCTTTCAAAAACGAATCTTCTGCAGTTCAAGAAGAAAATCTACTTTCTTACCTTACTGGTCGTGAAGAAGAAGTTCTTGATTTACTTACTCAAGGTAATAACTACAAGGGTATTGCGGCAAAATTATTTATCTCTGAAACTACTGTTAAGACTCACGTAAATAATATTTTCCAAAAATTACAAGTTAATGATAGAACTCAAGCAGTTTTATATGCTTTGAATAACGGATTTGCTAGCAAAAGACGTGTTAAAGCATCAGTTTAAGTGTTCTGAAACTTAAAGGCAAAAGGCTTGGCTTATAACAGGGTCAAGCCTTTTTTTAGTCAAACTTTCTAGGAGATAATTTTTATGCAAAATAATGAAGACTTAATTAAAAATCAGGTAAGATGTGTTTCTCATGAAATTCGTAATCAGTTATCTGTTACTGATGTTTATTGTGAAATTATAAAAAAACACCTTGAAAAAAATAATATTACAATCCCTTCGATTGACAATGCGCTTAATTGCATAAAAAAATCTTCTCAAATGATAAGCAATTCTCTGTTAGATTTAAAGGCTATCAATAATTATGAAGTAAAGTCTTATGATTTGAACTTGTTAGTTACTCACGCTGTCGAGATGGCAAAAGTTTATATTTTGGATAAAAAAATTGAATTAGAATTTGAAGCATCTGGCGCAATTTGTGTTTGTGTAGATGAAAATAAGTTTCTGGCTATTCTTTTGAATTTGATTAAAAATGCTATAGAAGCAATCGAGCATGAGGGGTTAATATCTTTAAAAATAGAGTTAGAAAAAGATGTTGTGTTTGTAAAAATTTTTAATAATGGTGAAAAAATTCCTGAAGAATTTGTTGCTAAAATTTTTGATTTTGGCAAAACTTCTAAATCCTATGGTAGTGGGCTAGGATTATATATTTGTAAAAATAATTTGCGTTTAATGGGTGGAGATTTGTCTTTATTAAAATCTGATGACGAGGGCACAGAGTTTGTAATTTCGTTGTCTGTAAACAAATATTAATATTTAGAGTATATAAATAGCAAATATTTTGTGTTCCTGTTTTTTATAATAATATAGGGAAAATTAACGGGAAACAAAATGGATTTTTTTAATTCGTTAGCTCAAGTAGCTAAAAACCAAAAGAATTTTAAAACTTGGGAAGAAGAACAAGCTAATAACAATGCCCAAAGAGAAGAATTAGCTAAAAGAAGACAGTATTCCAAAGCTGAATTAGATGCTGCAAAACAACTTGGCGAAACTATTATCGACGTTGTTGACATTATGGATAACCATTCTGAAAATGTCGCAGAAAACGTTGAAACTGCTACTCAACCAATTGTTGCGATAGCACCATTTTTGACGATGTTTGCTTCAGGCGGGGCTATTGGTAAAAAAGTTATTATTCCTGCTAACAAAGCTCTATGGGATTTGGAAGAAAAGCTTTTCTGGGACGATGAGAATGCAAGGAAGCTTGCTCAAGCAATTACTGATGATATTCATAAAACTCGACCTAACAAAAGCGGTTTTTATGAATGGCATTTTTCATCAAAGAAAAAAGTTGATGCTATTAGAAACCCTGAATTAAAAAAACAAGCGCTAGAAATTCATAATAACTATATGAAAGAAGCTAAAAAATATCTTCGAAAAACTAAAGGTGGTTATTTGGGGATTCTAGGGTTAACAGTAGCTTCATTTATTGGAGCTAATATTTATGCTTCATCATTACAAGTTAGCAGTTCTAAAATTGCTCGTTATCAAGCACGAAAAATATTAGAAGATCCAAAAGCTTTTGTAAAATACACTCCTGAACAAATTGCACAAGCTAAAAAATATATTGAAGAACATCCTGAACTTAAAAAAGAAAAGAAAAAGGATAAACTTAAAGGTGGTTTATTCAAAAGTATTATTGGAATAATTAAGGATAGAAAAGCTTATAAACAATCAAAATTAGCTGATTCTGATGCTTCTAAAAAAGTTTCACGTCAGCTATCTCCTGAAGAATTAAAACAAGCGCAAAAAGATAAAGAAGTTATTCAACGTTCTGTTAGAATTATCAACAATGAAGCTGAAAAATATTCTGAAAATATGGAAGTTGCAGCTGGTGTAATTATGGGGTCAACTCCAATTGTTGGTGGCTTCTTTGGCTGGTTAACAGGGCTTGTTATGAACAAAACAGGTCTAACTGATAAAATTATAAATAATACAGTTGAAAAATATGGTACTGACGAAGCTAAAGTGGCATTTGCAAGATTTAAAGAACTTAAGCCAGGTGCTCCAGGTTATACAACAAGATGGAAAAAATTTGTTGGAGAGTTGCTTGATGACAGTGCTGACCATAAAATGGCAAGAAATGGATTGTCAAAATCTTCTAAAAAATACGATTTTGATGAAATTTTTAAAAATACTAAAAAACTTTTTGCCGCAGGGCTTTCTCACCGTTGGGGTAACGCTAAAATAATTGGTTTAATAGGCGCTGTTGTGTCAGCTATTCCTGCCGCATTAATAGCTTTGAAACTACAAAAATCTGCTGCTCGTGCTGGTCGTTATACAGCAAAACGTGAATTGGAAAAAGACCCAACTAACTTTATTGGTTATGCTGAAGAAGATTATAAAGAAGTAAAAGATACAAAAGGTAAAAAACAAACATTTGCACAAAAAACAAAAGAGGTTGCATTATTTGTTCCTACTGTATTGAAACAGTATTATGCTTACGATAAATATAAACGAAATGAGTTTAAAGACCATCAATTGTTGCTGGATCAGTTGCAAAAATCAGAAGATATCAGTGATGAACAACTTCGAGAAGCAAAAAATCTACAGAGAAAATTATTCAATACTTTTGAAAAAGTAGATGACAATTCGCAAATTTATTCAGAATCAATGGAAGCTGCTGTTGAAATTGCACAACCATTTGCGTTGTATGCTGGATTTTTTGCAATGCTTTCACCATTTATTTACACTGCGGTTCAGGTGAAAAATGGTAAATTATCAGCCGCATCTGTATTAGAAAAAGTTGTTGATAAATTGGCAAAAGCAAGCAATTTCTTAAAAAGCAAAACTTTTACAAATTATTTGAATGCTGTATCTGAAAACGTTTCGCACAAGGTTGGTAACGTTGAACTTAAAGACAAGCCAATTGCCGCACTTATCAACGGAATGGATTTCAAAAACGATACTATTGGTGAATTAGGTACAAAACTTGTTAAGAATATAAGAATAAATTCTGAAGAATTTGGTATGATGCCTAATTTTGAACAAATTAGGATAATTAAAAAGATTGAAAGTTCTATTATTGATATGAAAAATAGGTTGGATTTGGGTGATAATGAATGGAAATTCACTTTAAACCTATTGAAACGTTTGCAAACAAACGAGTTTGATCCAAAGTTGCGTGCTGATATGCTTAATATCTTGGTTAAAAATACAGGTGCTTTGCAAAGAATGCCAGATGCTCGTTTTGATAGAGCTGTTCGAAAATATGTAGATATTGCTTACGATGCACTTGGGGAAGATAATATTAAAAATCTTCTTGCGTCTTGCGAAAGAATTTCAAAAACTCATCCAGAAATGGAAGATTTTATTTATGCATTAATGAATAGATATGGAAAATATACTTATGGTGATGTTGCTGTATTTGATCCGAATGCGTTCAAAAAGGCTTTTGCAGAACTAATTGATAAGAAAACTTTTGTTGAAAAATCAGATGATATTGATAAATTCTTTAGTAAGGCTTTTTCAAAAGAGAACTTCCCTTATACGTTGAAAGAGGTTCCTAGCGCAGTTGATGCTTTTGTTGACCGCTACAATGCAATAATGGGTAAAGCTCAAAATAAAGCAAATTCTTTGACTGGAAATGTTGACACATCCGTTCCTCCGCCAAAATCTAAATTACAAGAAAGCATTGATAAAATGTTTAGTCCAAAAGAACAAATTTCTAAATTCAAAGAAAAAGTTGAAAAAATGACTGATAGTGAGTTCCAAGACTGGGCTGATAGCAGACAATTTTCTAGTATGGACAAAGCAACTATGCTTAAGATATTGCCAAATGTGGAAAAAATTATTGATAATATCCCTAAAGAACAGTTAGAAAAAATTCTTGGTTCATTGTGGAAAGAGTTCCAAAAAAATCCAGATGAAGTTATTAAGTTGGTTTCTTCAGGAAAAGTTGCACAAATATTTATGACAAAAGGTTTGGTGAATACAGCAGCGGCTTTGGGTGTATCTTGGTTTGCATTGAACGTTTTACTAACTTGGGCAATCCAGTCTTGGTTGGCGGACATGCAGTTGAAAGCTGGAAGATTGGGTGTTATGAAAGCTATGGAATCATTGGATGACCCTGCTTATTACGCTGACATTGAGCCAGCTAAAAAACAAGTGGTTCAAGCTCAATCAAAAATTGTTGCAGATAATAAGATTGAAGATAAAGGTAATTTATTAAACAAATACAAAAAATAATTGAAATCTAAAACGGAAGCTTGTTAAAAGCTTCCGTTTATTCAATATAACTTATTTCTTTACTGGGGGTTTTGGAGGCATCATAGGGCACTCACATTTTGTTTCTTTCTTGCATTTTTTCTTGTTTTTTTCGAAGTTTTTTCTACCTTCTTTTTTCATTTGTTTAAGTTCTTTTTTCTGTTTGTCAGTTAAAATAGCTTCGAATTCTTTGAAGTTTTTAGTTCTCATTTCGTGAGCTTGTTTTTTTAGAACTTGTAGTTGTTTATCTATTTCCGCAATTCTTTTTTCTTGTTCTTCAACGGCTATTCTTGATAATTTAACTGCTTCTTTTTTCTGTTTAAGGTCTTTGATTTGTTCCATAAGAGGTTTCATTTCTTCGTGACCTTTTTGACGCAATTCTTTTGCTTTTATTTTTTGTTCTTCAGTTAGGTTTAATCTTTTTTCAAAATTGACTTTTCCTTTGTGGTGAGGTTTGTGCATTCTATCACCTTTTGGACCTTGAAGGTTTTTGTCAGGTTCAGGTGCTACAATAGGAGCTTGTTTAGTTGGAGTTGTAAGAGGTTCTGTTGTAGCAAATGCGCAACCTGCAGTCAATGCTACCATTAGTGCTAAAATTAATGATTTTTTCATGTTATGTCCTTTCTTATTTACATTAGATCTTGTAATTTCTCTGCCAATTCTTTTTTTGCATTGTACAATCTTGATTTGATTGTTCCTAAAGGGCATTTTAGTTTTTGCGCGCATTCTTCATAACTAAATCCCTCTATTTCGCAAAGAAGAATAACTTCTTTAAATTTAGGTTTAAGTTCATTTATGGCTTTTAAAATTTGTTCTTGCCGTTCTGTTTTTAATAGTTTATTTTCTGGTGTTGCTTTTTGGTCTTTTACTAAAACTAGAACTTCGTCTTCTGATGATGTTAGGTCTTGGTGTTTTCTGTATGAAGATTTTAGATAATCTTTCGATACATTTTTTGCAATAGTTTTTATCCAGCTTGAAAAAGAGCCTTGTTCTTTGTATTTGTCTGCGTTTTTCCACACTTTAACATAGACTTCTTGTTCAAGGTCTTCGTTGTTTTCTTCTTTTGTAATCAGCCTGATTATGCTTTTTACGTTTTGTTTGTTTTGTTTAATTAATTCCTTTAAATCCATTATTCCACCAGCAGTAGGCCGTATGAATCAACCGGAAATCCTAAATCTTCAGCACTTAAAGTTTCTCCGTATTTTACGTAATCCATAAAATCTTGATTATTACCTACCACACCTATTGAAGCTCCACCAAATATCAATGCGAAAAGAACACAAGCAACTTTTAATTGGTTAAATGAATTCTTTCTTTGTTTGTATAAAGGTTTAACTTCTTCTAATAACTCTGAAACTCTATCCATTTTTGCTTGTTCATTTCTGCAATCTTCGCATTCCTCAAGGTGTGCCGAAAGCGTTTTTTCGTCAGCAAATGTAAATAAAGCTTCGTATTTTGTGCATTTATCTTTCATTGTTGTAACCTCTGTACTATTATAACGAAATGAATTTTAAAAAGTTCATTTTTAATATTTTTTTACTTACTAGCAAAAAAATAAATTCACCTGTTTTAGCATGAGACGTAGGGAAATTTAAACATGGCATCGAATATATCAGGAAAATTAAAGAGTTTGTGTAAAAACCTCGGTGAAAATTGTAAGCCGACATATGTTGTAATGGCTATTGCAACAGTAAAAGGTATTTGTCGTCCTACTTTCACAATGATGGATAAGCATGAAGATTATGAAACTAAAAAATATACTGCAATAAGAGAAGGTTTGACTGAAGTTATTGCTATTCCTGTATATTGGGGTTTAGGAGAACTTTCTGGTAAGTGTGCGAAATTCTTGCCTGAAGAGCTTCAAAAACAGGGTAAGAAAAATGCTATGTTTCTTGGGGTTTGTGTGGCAGCTCTTTTGATTATTCCAGGTCTTTGTTCGGCTACAATAAAGCCAATTATGGATAAATTTTTTCCTACAAAAAAAGATGAGAAAAAAGTTGATAAAAATTTAGATGTTACTTCTTCTGCACCTCAACTTCAGTCAGTTGCGGTTGTTAGCGATTTAAAATTAAATATCAATCAAAAGCCTACTTTGCAAACGTTTTTTAGCCGTCCGCAATCAGGTATGAGAGTGGGAGGTGTATAATGAACATATTGGGAAGAATGCTTACTAGTTCATCATTAACAAATGTGACTCAAAATACAAACTCTCAAGTTGTTGTTGAAACTACTCTTAAGGCAATTGGTAGACCTGGGTTTATTTTAATAGATAATGATATTGACCATGATACAAAGCGTTATGCAGCAACAAAAGAGTTTTTGTATCAAGCGACTTGTTTGGCTGTTTATGCCCTATTAATAGTACCTTTGTTTAAAAATGGTGCGTTTAAATTAGCTCAAAAAATGTTTGACTCTGCTGATGTTGGAAAGTTTAAATCGAATAAGCAATATGGTCATTATCTAAAACTTTGTGAAACAACCCCTAAAAACAGAACTTTAACTCTTGATAAAGAAATTAAAGGTACTGCCAATAGTCAAGGTACAAGAACTGTTGTTAGTGAAAAATATGACCAAACAATTTTAGATGAATTGAAAAAAGAAAAACCTAATCAATTCCCCGTTTTGAAAGGAGCTGTTGAACTTGGTAATATTATTGGTTCAGTGTTTGGGCTTGCAATTTTTGCACCACAAGTTTCGCATGCATTTATTCACCCTGCGATGAAATTTTTAGGTTTGGAAGACGAAAATGGTAATAAAAAATCTTCTGTAAAAACTTTGGACAAGACTGTTTAAGAGTTTGAATTTATAAGGAGAAAGGAATTTTAAAAATGTTAAAAATAACAAATTTTTATGGCTGTATACGAGGTCAACTATTTGTTGAAAATAATTTAAGTAAGAAGCCTGCAAAAGCTATTGAAAAAGTAGAGGCTATTGTTAATAATCAGAGCAAATTTAATATGAGTTTGAAACAAGATTATTCAAAAAATATTGTTGAGATGAAGCTTTTAGGCTTGTCTTATGGTGCAAGAGAAGGATATCAAGTTTTTCAAACTCGGAAGTTACCACTTACAAGTGCTGTGAAGACTTATACAAAGACTGCTAAAGAAATGCTAGAGTCGCAAAGATTATCGGAATTAAAAGCTTATGAAGCGAGAAGAACAATGGGATCTTCACAATCTTTTTTGGGAAAATTAGTTCAAGGAATAAAAAATATTATAACTAAATAAGTCGGGCTAAAAAGCCCGACTTTTAATTTATTTGTCAATCTGGAAAGTTTAAAACTGGTCCGTTCCAACCTGCTTCAAATTCCTTATCAACTGCTTTAGGAAATTTTATTCCATTCATTCTTGCGCTTATGTATTCTGAATGAAATTCTCCAGGAGATTTTGGGGCGTACGATGAAACTTTAGCTGTTATTATTTTCCCCTTTTGGTTATAGTAAGTTTTTCCCGAAGAAAAGGCTATTTCAGTTTCTCCGAAGCGCGTTGGGTTCCCTTTGAAATCAAGCCAATGCACCAATTCATGTATATATGTATCTTTGGGATTTATTGTTGGGTGGAATAGTTCATCGTAATCTGATACATTTAATTTTTTAGCATTCTTCCAATTATACGCTGGATTTATAAATAATTCAGCTTTTCCTGTTGCATAATTCCATGATAATGTCATTTTGGTCAATGTGTTTTCAAAAGGTGTTGGATCAACACTAACTTTTAGACCTCTAAAATATTCATTACTACCTAACGCTTTAGACAAGTCATCAACAGCGCCAGCGAATAGATTTGCCTGTTTTGTGTCTATAAAGTTGCCATCTATGCCATAATGTTTACTTAAGTAATTTATTGCATCCTTTTGATTTTTGAAATGATGAATTGAACCTTGAATAATTCTGTTTGGTGTTGGTTTTGGAAATTTTAGATTTGTGTTCCCCCCATTTTCTTCAAACATTGTTAGTAGGGCTTTAGGATATTTTTTACCTGACATTCTTGCGGCTACATAACTGGAATTAAATTTAAGAATGTTTGAGGTGTCGGATAATCTATAAGCATCAAGTTCACTTCCGTTTACAAAATGTCTGGAATTGTTAAAGTGAAATGCGTATGGATTATGTTTGAAGTTTAAGATATTTGCGCAATCTCTATAAATATAAAAATTAGGATTGTTATTTGGTATTTCACAATTATCATATAATTCCTGCGAAATTTGTTTTAAATTTTTCCAATCAAAATTTTCATTAAATGTAATTGAAATATCTTTTGTATTATAGTCCCAAGATGTTGTTGATGGGTTATCAATATTATCCAGAAAATCTTGCTTTAATTTTGCACCTTTGAATAAATTATTGTTTTTGTTTACGTTGCAGTAATCTTCTACTGTTGATAATACCCTTTTTGAGATTTCGGGGTTGCTTATTTCTGATTCAATGTTATAAACATTTTTTAATTGTAGATTGATTTTTGTTGCAGTGTTTTTTAGCTCAAAGACATCTTCGCCGGTATTTTGTACGTATTTTAATTTATTTATGTTAATACTAGTAATGTTTTGCGGTTTTGTACACAAAACGCTTTTTCGAAGTAAACTTACTCCTTTCCCTGCATGTTTCATACCAATTGTTAAAATGCTCATTAAAAATTCCCCTTTAATTTCCCCATATATATTTATATAAAGGATTTTTTAAGGAGTAAATTGCTTTATTTAAGCTGTTTATTGATTTTTGTAAATTGTACTTAATGTCTCAATTGAACGGGCTGATAAAAGTTCTGCTTTTAGTTTTTTATTTTTACGTTCTTTTTTAGGTAATTCTATTTTTTCAACAATGCCCCAGTTTGAATTTATTGGTTGGAATTTTTCGTGCGCTGGATCTGTGATGTATTGGGTTAATGCACCTAGCATAGTTGTTTTAGGTAATGTTAAAAGGTCTTCTCCGTTGACAAATCGTGCCATATTTATACCAGCTAAAAGTCCTGATGCAATTGATTCTGTGTAACCTTCGGTACCAGTCAGTTGACCCGCAAAGAATAAATCCTTTCTTTCTCTAGTTTGGAGTGTTGGATTGAGTACTTTTGGAGAATTTATAAATGTATTTCTGTGCATAACTCCATATCTTACTATATTTGCTTCTTCTAACCCTGGTATTGAATGAATCATTTCTTTTTGTGCACCCCATTTTAGGTTAGTTTGAAATCCTACTAGGTTAAATAAGGTTTTTGCAGAATCATCTTGGCGAAGTTGAACTACAGCGTAATTTTCTTCTTCTGTTCTTGGGTCAACCAAACCAATAGGTTTCATTGGTCCAAATCTTAAAGTGTCAACTCCACGTGATGCCAAAACTTCAACAGGTAGACAACTTTCGAAAAACTTTGCGTTCTTTTCAAATTCTTTTAATTCAATTCTTGGTGCGTTGGTTAGTATCTCATAAAATTTTTCATATTGTTCTTTGTTCATTGGACAATTTATGTAAGCCGCATCGCCTTTGTCGTAACGGTTTTGCCAGAACGCAATATCAAAATTTATACTGTCAGCCTCAACTATCGGAGCAATCGCATCAAAGAAATATAAATGGTCATTTTTTGTGAATTTCTTTATTTCTTCAGCTAATTCGGGACTGGTTAGTGGACCTGATGCCATTATTGTTGCGCCTTGAGGAATTTCTTTTATTTCTTCCCTTATTAATGTTATGTTTGGATTGTTTTCAATTGCTTCAGTAACTTTTTTTGAAAAACCTTCTCTATCAATCGCAAGTGCTGCTCCTGCTGGAACTCTAGAGTCATAAGCAATTTTTATTAACTCTCCATCAAGTAATTCCATTTCTTTTTTGAGTAAACCGCTTGCGTTAGTTACGTCAAATGAGCCTAAACTGTTTGAGCAAACAAATTCTGCGCATTTTTCAGTCGTATGCGCGCCTGTAGTTTTTACAGGACGCATTTCGTATAAATTAACTTTTATTCCTCGTTTCGCAAGTTGTAACGCAGCTTCTGAACCTGCTAAACCTGCTCCAATAATATTTACTTCCATACTCGAATCGTATTATGAAAACAGAGTACTGTCAAACTCCATTAGGGCTTAATTAATAGTAAAATGTTAAGAATTGTGAAAATATTATTACGTCTGTAGTGCAATACTTGCAAAATTTGTAAAAATTAAGTATAATTGGTACACTTAATCTTTTAAATTACATTTATCTTTTGTTAATTTTTTTTAATTATAAGGAACAAAAAGGGCAATAAATGTGATGCAGAAGTTTTTTAAATAGTATGTGTGTAGAACAGTTATGAAAAGTTTAAAGTAGGGACATGGCAGTAAAATCAATCAATTCAGTAGAAAATAATCGTCAAAAACGATTAGGGGTAAATCAACAAAATAAGCCTTATACTAGTGTAAATCCACAATTTACAGGTTCATTTAACCCTGTCGTCACAGTCACTGATGCAATTGCACGTGGTGGTTTTGCGGCTGAATTTATTGCGCAAGATGGTATTGGCATGGTTGCTCCTCGTATTTGGGAAGGTTTGAACCGTGGTAGACCTCGTGATGAAGAAACTGGCAAAAAAACAGGACCTTACAACTGGGCTTTTGCTAGACGTGAAGGTATTCGTGAAATACTTTCAGGTCCTAGTGCTTTCTTAATTCCAGCGGGTATTCTTGCTGTGATTAAAAAATATTCAGGCAAAGCTAATGATGTTTCTATTAACATGATTAACACTTTGAGTGAAAATTTCGTTAAGATTGCTGACAATAACAAAGAAGCAATCAAGGTTATAACTGATGTTAAAGATCCAGCACAAGTAAAAAATGTAAAATTTGCGTTCTACAAACAAATGTTTGGAGAGACTTTATCTGCTTCTTTAAAAAATGCACTAAAAGGCGAAGAGTTAGAAACTGTTTCTGCTGATATGGCAAATAAACTTATCAACATTGAACAAGCTGAATCTAAAGGCTTCTTTAAACATTTTATTGGTAAAGCTACCCCTGGTAAAAAAGAAGATTTGACAGGTGAATTGATTCAAGAATTCATGGATTTACGCAAAAAACATGGTGCGCCAACATCTAATGAAATTGAAGCTACTTTCAATGTAAAATGGCGTGATAAAGATGTTGTAACTTCATTTAGTAAATTGCTAGATAATATGACAAATTATACGGATGACGTTATTAAATCTGCTAATATATATTTGAAAAATAATGGTGAAGACTTTACTGGTTTCTTAAAATCATTTAATCTTCGTCGTTCAGGTTCAAGATTGTTGTCTAACTTCGGTATGTTCTTTGCAGTTGTTGGATTCTATGATATTATTCCAAAGCTTTATAACATTGGTATCAAAGCTAACGTAGATGAAATGCCATCCGTTTCTGATGAAAACTCAGCTGCTAAAAAAGATGATGATAAAAAAGCAAAAGATGTTGCGTTTAAAGGTGGCATGGCTTCTGTAAACGAGGCTGTTGGTAAAAAAGTGTTAAAAGGCGGAATGTTCAAAAAATTGTCAGATACATTCGAATTTAACGGAGCGTCAATGTCAGTACCTGCAATGTTAACATTGTTGTTTGGCTTCTGTTTGCCTCCACGTTATAGAGATGCAAAAGACCATCACGATAGACGTGAAATCGTTGTAAGAGATATGTCTTCATTCACTGCTATTTTGTTTGGTGCAAAAGCTCTTTCAAGAGGTTTCTCTGATGGATTTGCAAGAATGTCAGGCTTGGCTTTGAATACAAAACCTGATGACCATAGCAAAGGATTCTTGTACAAGGTTAAAAACTATGTTACTGCTGGTAGCGGTGTAAATGTTTTAAGTAGTGCAGAAATCGTTACTAAATATAGTAATATTGATGGTTACAAAGATGGTATCAATGGATTCTTTGAATTCTTGAAAGCTAACGGTGGAGATCCAAAGAAAGTTCTTGGAATGGATAAAACTGTTAAAGAAGAAGCAGAAAAAATTCTTGGTAAAACATTGAAAGATTCAACTTTAGAAGAAATTGAAAAAGCATTTAAAGTTGCAAGAGAACAAGAAGCTGAACCTTTGAAGAAAATATATAAAGTATTTGCAGATACAAATAACAAATTTGTAAGACAGGCAAAAACAATGAATAGTGCATTCTCATTCGCATCAATTATCTTGTTAGTACCAGCATTTATGATTTGGTTGGCTAGATATTGCGAAAGAATGACAAAAGAAAATAAAGCTAAAGAACGTGCAATGATGGCACAAGATACTGTTCAATTAACCCAAACTAAAGAAGCTCAACAAAAGGCTCAAGAACAAATTCAGGCTATTAAGTTGTCTCAAACCGTAGGAAGTAAACCATCAATGGCAGGTTTTGCAAAATAATTTTTAATAATAAAACACAACTCCAAAATATAAATAGTTACACAGTTACACACAAAAAGCTCCTCAATTGAGGAGCTTTTCAAATATGTTGTTGAAAACTGTTATTCTTCGATAAGAGCGTTGATTTCTGCAACCATTTCGTCAGGATCAAAACCATGTACTCTAGCACCAGCTTCAAGGTTTTCAAATCTTGCTGCTGCACAACCTAAACATCCCAAACCATATTTTTGGAATACTGCAACGCTTTCAGGGCAGTTTTGAACGATTTCCAAAATATTCATCTCTTTACTAATTTTTGCCATAATATACCTCCTTGACATTTAAGATAAAATCCTTAAAAACATTATACATCAAAAAAAGAAGGTATGGCAAAATGAAATTTTTGAAAAAATTATTTGGTTTAGAAGATGACAAAGTTATTGGGTTGTGCGCATTTAGCAAAGAATTTGTGAAAATAAATTCTACCTATGTACCGCAATTCAATGCACAAAGTCCTTTGTATAATACAAATACAAAGAATAACTTTTTCTTATTATAAGGTCAGATTAACCTAACACGTCCAAGTGCATAGCTCTAACAGGAGCACCGCAAAGCTCATCTTGAGTGAAGTCGCTTTTTGCAGTTGGGTGGTAAAGATTGCCTTTTACAGCAAAAGAATTTTTGATAAAATTTCCACCTTGAAAAGTTTGATAACCAGCTTTTAATCTATCAACACGAACCTGTTCGGTAATAGCAGACGCATTTGTATTGTTGCCGTTGTATGCGTCAACTCTGCCGATTGGTGCTAATGTTGGATTTTTGCTGATAAAAGTTCCCATTAAAAGACCTCAAAATTTCCCTATATATATATTAAAACATATATATACAGAGAATTGCTAAAATTCTGGTCTTTATTAAGGAATGTTAAGCTAACAAATCTAAACTTTTGGCTTGAGTTTCGCTGCCACGAACTCTAGGATGGTTAAGATTGTAGCTTTCGTTGGTTTGTTGGGAGAACAAACCGGAGTTGAAACTGTTATTTCTCTCGGTTTGGCGTTGTTTGCCTGCTTCGAAGAAATTGACAGGGTCAACTTTGAAAATGTAATTTGGTTGAATTTTGTCTATGTTCATATTTAAGCTCTCCAAAGATATAAACGAAAAATCAAATTAGTTATTTCAGGAAATGGAGAATTTGTTACATTTTTAATAATAAATGATTGAAAAAACGGAGTGTAGTATATTCACTCCGTTTAAATAAAAAGAAAAGTTTAGATGAAATTACTGATCGCTTTCGTGGTGATCGTTGTCTTTCATAAGTTTTTCAAAGTCTGAAGGCTTGATGCTTTGAACGAACTTTTTAAATTCTTGAGCTTCTTCTTCGTCTTTAGCGCTATCAGTAGACACAGAGCCGTTAGATATAACGTTAGCAGTAACGAAGATAGGTGCTTCTACTCTAATTGCAACTGCAATAGCATCAGATGGTCTAGAGTCAATTTCAGTTAAGTTACCTTCTTTATCTCTAATAAACATAGTTGCATAGTAAGTTTCTTTTTCAACGTCGTTGATTTCGATTTTGTCTAGAGTGTAGCCTAATTTTTCAATCATATTAATAATCAAATCATGAGTCATAGGACGAGAAACTGTAAGATTTTCAATTTTTCTAATAATAGCACTAGCTTCTGCTGAACCAATCCAAATAGGAAGTGCCTTTCTGTTATCTTTATCGTGAAGAACAACGATAGGCGAGCCCGTTCTTGTGTCGAGTGCAATACCCATAACTTTCATTTCAATCATATATAAAACCCTTTCAATTCAAAGTAAAACGATACCAGTATTATAATCCGAAAAATATTTTTTTAAAACCACTATGAAAAAAAACTTTTTATGATATACTTTAGGTATGCGGAAGTTTTCGCATGACAAAAGAATATGGAGTAATGGCCGAGTGGCTGAAGGCGGCACCCTGCTAAGGTGTTATGTGGGTCTAACCTGCATCTAGGGTTCAAATCCCTATTACTCCGAATTAAAACCCACCGATTATAAATTGGTGGGTTTTAAGTTGTATAAAATATTCATACAATTAATATTTAAGCGACATCCGACCAAGAATTAGCGATAAGAGTCATATTTATTAGTGAATTGTAATCACTATAGCCAAATTCTTTTTGCAATTTGAGCTCTTGCATTTTTGATTGTTAATTTCCCTTTAATGTTTGTTAATATACTCATAGCTTGCTCCTTTTTTGTTTTTTTATTACTTTTTAACTTCTATAATTTGTGTGTATTCGTGTGGTATGCTGTATGCGTAGATTGATTCGTGGTTCTCATGATAAAGGTAATTTACTTCCCCAATAGATATAGCTTTATTCTCATCTAATGAAATTTGTGAAGAAAGTTTTTCGAAATCATAACCTAGTTTTGGTAGATATATGAAATCTGGACCTCTTTTGGCAATACCGTTTTCTGCATCATAGAAGATTGTTCGTTTGTATTCTTTAGGATGCTTTACTTCTCCGAAGTGTAGTGTAGAATGAATATCTATTATAGAAGGCCATATTAAATATTTTGTAGGTGTTATTGCGTATACAAATGGTTTGTCATGGATGCTAGAATTTGTATATTTTCTTAATAAGGCATCTATATCACTCATATCAACGTGTGCATATCCTATATTATCATTGTAAATCATGCCCCAATGCATATGTCTTACAAAAAATTGTTCTGTACCATCTGGTTTAGCCAAGTGTAATAAATTATCTTCAAAATCTTTGTATTCAACATTGTTTGCAATTAATTTGTTGCTTTTAACATCATACAAAACAACAGGTTCACAAATTTTAGTTTTGCTACAAGGTTTGGAGTTGTGTTTAGATGCAATTGCAACGTTTCCATTAAACAACATAATTGATTTTTGCAAGTCTAAAACTAAATCTAAATTGTTAGGGACTTCAGTTAGAGTCCATTTGTCAGTGTCGTGGCGATAAAGTTTTATGCTAGAATCTTTGCCTTTAATAGTATACAAATTGGTATTATGATTAATTCTTTTGCTTGCAATTATTTCCCCGTTAATCTTGTTAAAAATAGTTTCGGGCTCAGTTCTTTGAGTTTGAGTTTTGTAATTATATATTATTTTTTCGTTAAGTTTAATTTCTTTATTTTTAACCAGTAGGTCAATATTGTAAAGAATAATTTCACTATTAGAATTGGTTGTATATTCAAGATTGATTGTCCGTTCTGGTAACACTGGATTAGTTATTTTATAGAAACTATTTGTTTTTGTGTCAAAGTATTCGGATTCGGCTTTATGATTATCTCCAAAAAATTTATATAAATTTTTATCTGAAAAAGTCAAGAAATTCTCAAATAGAAGATTTAGTATGTAATGCTTTTTCTCTGCTATGCTACTAGAGTAGTACATAGGTTTTGATGGTATTAAAATAGAGAATAAAGATATGAATTTGTGATAATTGTAATTATAAGGGTCTGTAGGTCTAATTACTAAACAAATAATATTTCCATCTTTTAGTTTTATGTATCCAGTGGTATCTGTAATTAAAGATATAGGATTTTTAGGAGATGCCAATTTAGGACCTCTATAAATACAAACATCTTTGCCAAGACAAGCAAAGAATTTGGTATATTTTAAATAGTTGAAAGTCAAACAAGTTGCAATTAGTAAAAAAAGAACGATAGCAAGTCTTCTAAAAACTAATTTATTTCTAATTTTGGTATAGAAAGATTTAAAGAGATTGGCATTTTTGTTTTCGAAAATCTCTTGTTGAGGCGGAATATCTTCACCCCAAATTTTAACCCAAATCTTTTTCAAGACATTTAATCCAGTCATATTCTCTCCTTATAATATTTTAAAATTTAAACAAAATAAAATGCTCCTTTATATACAAATTTTATCATAAAAATCTCATAGCTTGCTCCTTTCAAAAATTCCTATTGTGTGCTCATAGCCATCTGTTTTTTGTTCTAATATTAGTGCTTTGTTTTCATTAATTACTATAATTTCAGGGTTACTAAATACCTGCCTTAAGTTCATTATTCTTTTCAGTTTCATTGTTTGTGTATTTAGGATGTAGGCGTTGTTAATGTATCTTAAAGTAAGACCAGGAATCCCTCTTAATCCACCGATGATTAGATATTCATTATCATTTAGTTTAGCAAATGTTGCAGTATGTAATGGAAATTTTAGATTTGGGAATTTATGGGTTGTAATGTGAGTAATTTTATCATTTTTATAAGTTGAAGTTGTAATATAGTTAATATCATCACTTTTTGAATATTCAATGAGTAAAAATTTAGCAACACCAGTAGGAATAATTTTAAAATATTTACTCCACATTGAAGAATCAGCTACTGTGATAGGTAATTTGATTTCTTTTAAATAATAGTTATTGTTATCAAATAAATAAGATTTTTCGTCTTTGTGTTGTTGTAGTAATAAAAATTGATTATTTGTTAAATTGATGGCAATGGAATCTCTATTAAAATTGGCTAAAATATCTGGTTCAGCACTGTTTGGAGTCGTTAATTTATCATTTTTCAAATCTAAAAGGTGGATTTTTTTATCAGAAGGATTTGAAGAGCTAATATATATAAGTAAGGTACTGTTGTTAAAATTAAAAATTTTTGGTTGATTAAAAGCTTTTTTTAATTCATTTGGAGATGGATATTGTTTAATTTTTCCATCGTTTATGTTTAATAAATAAAATTTTGCATTAGCATTGCGTTCAGCATCTAAATTTGAGAAAAATATTTTATCATTGTCTATTTTTATATTTTGGGTTAGAGGATTTTTTGTTGAAAATTTTTTTCTGATAGGTTCTTCTACCATTAATTCAGCAGTAGGGTATGGATATTTTTCAACAAAAGCTTTATTTTGTTTGATTAATAAGTAGTATATGTTGTTTTGATAATCAAGTAATACTAGCTTATCATTAAATTTATAAATTTTGTTAATTCTAAAAATATTTTTGTTATCAAATGATATTTTTTTGAAATGTCCTTGAGTGTAAGTATATGCACCAAATAAAAATAGTGTCAAAACTATAATGCCAACAATAATTAATAATAAAATCTTTTTAATATTCATAGTTTAATCCTCTTGATACCCAATATTGTGATAATGTTTTTCATAGCTTGCTCCTTTTTTGTTTTTATAAATCTATAAGAATGTTATTAAATACTGTTTCGTGTTCAATATCTCCATATTTGCCTCTTGTTACAAACAAAAGCTTATTCTTATTCAAATAATAAGTATATTTTGGATTTATCATATACGGTATGTATCCGAGTCTTTCAAAATTTTCAGTTTCAATGTTTAATTTTCCAAATTCTGTTACGGTTTTGTTTGTGCTAGATTTTAGTCTGCTAAAATAAACAAAGTTGTCTTTTACAATTATTGGTTTCCATTTGTTGTTTATTAATTCGTCAAAATTTATGAATGTTTTAGAATTATTGTTATATAATTTTCGTTCAAATAGTATTGGAGAGTTTATGTCAAAAATTTTGATATTTTGAGGTGTTACAGAGGTTAGCTTGTGTGTTTTTAGATTGTAGATTTCACCAAGAGTTTCTGTTTGATTGTTGTTGTGAATAAAAATTTGGTCATCACCAATTTTAGTCAAAACTCCAGACCAGAGTAAATCATTCTGTTTGATTTCTTTGATATTTTTTACATTATTAGACTTTGAATTGTATAAACTTAAGCTTTGAATATTTTCATTTTTTAGGGATTTTGTTTTTACTAGTAAATAGTTATTATTATCAATTTTGATTGTTTTTAATGTATGAGTGTTATCAATTTTTGTTTTTAAGTTACAGTCAGATGTTTCTTGGTTGAATTCTACGATTCCATTTTGGGAAAAAATTAAGATGTTATTGTTATCTGTTAAATAGGGTTCGTTGTTGTATAAATCAAATGGGCAATTTGTATTAAGGATTGTCATTTGGTTTTTATTTGCGTCATAGAATTCAAAAGAATTTGTATTACCAATAAAAAGTAAATTGTTATTTTGATTTTGTATTACTGAAAAATTTGTTCTCGGAATTTTTAATTCAGCGAGTTGTGAATATTCTATTTGTGGTTGAACTGTTTTAAGAAAGTTCTTTGTAGCTGGAGTATTGTTGTCTATAGTTTCAAAAATAAATTGAAAAAAACTTAAAATACAAATTAAAAGTGTTTCTAACATATATGCTTTGCTCCTTTTTTGTTTGTTTTGTTAAAATTTTAATATTTGTGTTTTTCTTGATGAGTAGTTATGATATCTAGAATTTGATATTAAAAATGTATTTTTATCTAATTCCAACACTCCTGAATATATATCTATAGGATGTAGTAAGTTTGCTCCTTCGAGTGTTTTTTCTAATTCATAGTCATATAGAAGCGTTTTTTTGTTGTTGAAAAATAATGAATATCTATTGTTTAATATCAATTCATTTGGAAATTTATCAAATGATTTTCGTGTTTTTTTATCTATTTTGCCTGTGGATTTATTGTATTCATATTTGTTAAGCTTGGTTATAATACTATTATTCAACTTAAATTGAATATCCCTGAATGGTATATAAATCCAATCGTTGTATTTCAAAAATTTATTAAGTTTAGGATCATAAATTTCTGCAGTCATTGTTGTTGCACCATTTAATTTCCCGTTAAAAACAATGATTTTATCATCGTTGGTTATTAGAATATCATAAGCTTGTAAGTTTTCTGTCAACGGTGGAAGCTTTTGTGTTGTGTTTGTATCTAAATCATAAAGGAATAATTGTTGACTTTTCGTGTCGCTAAAAGGGAAACTATATAAAACTTTATTGTTGTAATTATATGCCTTTATCGCAAATTCTTTATTGTTGTTAATTTCTTTGTTGTTGCAGTTAGCGTGTGCTATACATATGTCTAGTTTGATAAAAGAATTTGTTTCTGTGTCAAAGTATTCTAGAGGGTTTTGGTCAATAAGGTATACTTTGTTTTTGTTTTGTATAAATAGAGTTCTTTGGGGTGCACGTTGATTATGGTCATAATGAGTGTCAGGTAATTGCACAAATTGATTGTTTTTATGTTGATATAATTCGGCTTGAGTTGGTAAGTGTAAAGACCGTAAATTTAATAATAGAATATTGCCATTGTTCAATGTTATTGAATGAGTTGTATCTTGACGATAATTTAAGTCAGGACCTTTAAAGATTTGGTATGCTAAAGGATTATTTTTTTTTATATTGGAATGTAAAATAATATGCACAGCCCAACACTAAAATAATAAGAATAGCCAATAATGAAAATCTTTTCAATACATTTAATCCAGTCATATTCTCTCCTTATAATATTTTAAAATTTAAACAAAATAAAATGCTCCTTTATATACAAATTTTATCATAAAAATCTTATAGCTTGCTCCTTTTTTTTAATCTAAAATAATGTTATTAAATACAGCTTCGTGTTCAATATCTCTATATATCATTTTGTTGTTTAATGGCTTATGTGTTCAATAATTTTTTATAAAGATTTAGTTTTTGATTTTTATTATAAAATTTTTGTTAGTAATAAATCCATTTTTAGAATATTGAAAAGCTTCCGTTGCATCTGGAATTATTTCCGAATAGATTGTGTATTCAGTGGGTTCTTCATAAGAGAGTTTCCCTCCGCTAACGAAAATTCCATTTTTAGTTTTTATGTTACTAGACCTGTATCTTGTTGTTGGTTCAAATCTGTAAAATAGATTTTCTTTTGTTAGTGTATCGATGTTCAAGAGAATAGAATTATTTTTGTTGGTTGATTTTAGTTGCAGCCAATATAAATTATCCGAATACTGTGTGCAATCTAATATAATGTTATCAATGACTTTTTCTGTTGTCAAAATTGGTTGTATATTTTTTGTTTTACTTTCTTTTGTGTCTAAATTAATGATTTCTAAAGTGTTCGCACCTGTCAATTTTGCATAATTTGTTTTATTGATTATTGATGAACCATTTTGAATTTTTCCACCTAATACAACCAAATTGTTTGATTTTTTGTCAACAAAAACAAATGGTTTAATTTGTGGCAAAGCTAAATTACCCCATTTAGAAATTTTGAAAGTTTTTGTGTCCATAACATTTATTTCTGAAGACAAAATTTCGTTGTTTTTGTCAATGGTTTTTCCACCTATTAAAAAAAGTTTGTCATTAATTAAAATTAAGCTTATCCCGCTACTGTTAAATGATGATTTTTTAACTACTGTATCATTTTTTAAATTTATAATTTCAAAGGAATTTATGTTTTCAAGTTTTTTTGTTGTTTTGTTGAATTTTCTGCCTCCAAATATTGCCAATAAATCATTTGGAAGTAGTGCAAAATCATAATTCCCAAATTCTGGGTGTCTGTCTAGAAATTTAGAAGTTAGTAATTTATACGAATTGGTTTTGGGGTTAAAAATTTCTATTCCATTAATATCTGCGATAACGATGTTTCCATCAGACATTAAAAAAGTTTTGTGATAAACATGTGTTAGATTTGAGTTTGCTAATTTTTTGAATGAGTTGTTTTCAACATCAAAAATTTCTGAAGAGTTTAGTTCGTAATTAGAGGAACTTTGGGTGTTGACCCCACCCGTAATAAAAACATTGCCATCAGAAGTTAATATTGAAGAGTGATAAGCTCTAGGTGTAGTTAAGTTTGAGGCGTTTGTATATATTCCTCTAGCTGTAATATGGTAGTAAGCAAGTATTAATATTCCAAGAAATAATATGGTGCATAATATAAGAATATTTTTCATTTTTTCATAGCCTCCATAAAAGGTATTAAGTCAATTCTATATCTTCAACTGTTTTAGTCAATAGAAATTGATGTGCTAAATTGCCCTGTATTTCCAAAAATTATGCTCTGAAATTTGTATTTAAAAAGTGATGCTCCCTGATTTGTATATTGATAATAAACTTGTTTATACTTTTAGTCAATTAGCCGTTTGGCTATATTTTTATCTTTTCAAGACTAGCAAAAAATATTTTTACGGGTTTTTAATTGGTATGGAAATCAAAAATATAAGTTTTCAGCATAATAATAGTTTGAATAAAAGATGTTGCAATCCTACGTTTAAGGCGACTTATCCTGTTGTTCATTGGGTTTCCGAAACTAACGGTAGTGCCGCTAGAGAAACTAATTTGGATGTCGTTAGAACTTTGCAGGGCAAGTTGGTTCGTTTGATTAATAAAATTAGCAAATCTCAAAAAAATGCAAAAATTCAACCTCAATTACCTTTATCTCCTGCGGAAGAAATGCTTGTTCCACCCGAAGTTAAGGTGCATAATCTTTTGAAAAAACTAGATATGGATTTTCGTAGATGTCAAAAAGTTCGTTCGTTTTATGATAGAAGTTCGCATAATCAGGATACAAACCGTCCTAGAGCTTATGCAATAACTGGGATTGATATCCAAACTTTTGAAAATACACTTGCTAAAAAAATTGGCATAGAAAAAAGTGAAGCTCGCCAAACTTTAGGCACTCCTTATTCTGAAAAAGCAAAAGCTGCAATCGACAAATATTGCAAAAACGGTTTGAATTTTGTCTTGTCACCTCAACGAAGAATTTATGATAGCAATGGTAAACCTTGTGTATTACATACTCATTTTCAGGTTATAAGAAATTCAATTGGAGAAATAAAAGGTTACAAGCTCCTTGATGCAAAATTTTTGCCACAAAGATTTTAGTGTACTATAATTAGTTGTAAAACATGAGGAGATTAATTATGAGTATGGAAGCCGAAACTATTCAATTTAGAACTCAAGGGACTTGTTGCCGTTTGATGCAAGTCGTTATTCAAGATGAAAAAATTTTGTCAGTGCAGTTTATGGGCGGTTGTCACGGAAATTTGCAAGGAATTTCAAAGCTTGTTGAAGGGATGACTATTGACGCCGTGGTTGAAAAATTACAAGGGATTAAATGTGGCGACAAATCAACAAGTTGTCCAGATCAGTTGGCACAAGGTTTGTTGCTATATAAACAGTCTAGACAGGGCGCAAATGTGTAAAATGTTTATTTCTTTTTGAAGAATCCTGTCAGCCAGTTTACACTTTTATTGTATAGTCCTGCATAAAATCCAATAAAATCTTTTACGAAGTATTTTAAGATATCTTTTCGTGAAGTTTTGTCAGGACAGATGTTTTGTGGGTTTTCTATTTTTGTTCCGAATTCTTTGCATATTGGCGGACGTTTTTTGTAAACATTACATTTGCCTCTATCTGTTAAGAATGCGCAATAGTTTGGGTAATCTTTGTATTTATCAGATAAAGCCATTACTTCTTCCATACTCTTTAGCTCAAATCTTTCAATCATTTCTCGTGAAATTCCCATTAATTTGTTTCCATTTTCGTCAAATCCTATCATTTGGATTGGGTCTGGGGTTGTCTTGTAAAGGATTGAATTGTATGTATCGTGAATGTCGTTTTGTCCAATATTTATACCACCGTAAATATCTCTTACAATTTTATCTTTGTATTTTGGTAAAAAATCTTCAGGGAGTGGTGCGTTTGCACAACATATTGCTTTACATTTTGGTATGAAGCATTGTGTTGGTGCGTTTATGTAATTTTTTATTTTTGGTAAAATTTTCATATTGGTTTAAAACATCTAAAAAAAATTTTTGCTACAATTTAAAAAAACTAGCAAAAAAAAATTTTTACGGATTTTTAATACTCACAAGCCCTAAAATATGAGGTAAATATGAACATAACCCCAGTTTATTATAGAAATAGTAATTATAATAAAAATAATAAACAAGCTTTTTCAGGACAAATTGTGCCGAACAAGTATCTTGAAAACTGCATTGAATATACAATTAAGACTAATGACCATATAAAAATAAAAAAATTGTTTAACAATTTGCTTGCGATTTTGAATGATGGTACTGAAAGATCGTATGAATTTGACGGTGCGTTGAAATCTTCTGGTAAAGGTGTTAGATACGAGCCAACTGTGAAAATCGACAATAAAAAGCCTCAAATAAGACTTCAGGCGATGTTTAAGTTGCAAGAATTAAACAATAAAAATCTAGCTGATGAATGCCAAAATAGTATTGATACAGTAATCAAAAAGTTTGAAATTTTATTTAACACTAAAGCTTCTGGTGAACTTGAAGCTATGCCACCAGTAGAAGTTTTAAAATCAAGTGAGTTATCTGAAACTCAAGATAAAGACTTGAAAAAAGCTCTTGAAATGATTTACAAAGAAATCTTTAAAAAAGCTGAACAATAGATATAGATGAAAGTTTATCCTTCTTACGTATATTCACATAATCAATTGGCAAAAAGATGTTCTCAACCGCAATTTACATCTGCGAAAGTTGCGTATTTAGATACTACAGAATTTTTGCGTGAGGATTTTGATTGGATGGGTTTTGTTAATAAAATAAATAATATCTATAAGGATGAAGCAAAGGTTAATGTTGTTTCTTATGCATGTTCTACTGGGAAAGAAACTTATTCTTTAGCATTAGCGTTCAAAACACAGATGAGAGAAAACTCAAATAAATTGTTGCCTATAATTGCAAAAGATATAGATTCTAATTGTGTATTAAAGGCAAAACGAGGAAGGTATAAGATTTCAAATCAAGAAGCTCTTCGACTAGATTCTTTGGGGGGTAAGAATTTATATAGATATATTGATATTGTTGATGATGGGTTGGAAAAGTATGCATTTGTGAAAGACTTCTTGAAAAGGGATATAAATTTTTCTAAAGCAGATATTTGTCAAGATATCGACACTATTCCAACTAAAAATACCGTGCTTTTGTGTCGTAATTTTTGGGGATATTTGTCAGGGCAAGAACAAGTTATGCTAGCAGATAAATTGGCGAAATTATTAGACAAGACTTGTTTGTTAGCGATTGGTTCATTTGACAGAGCTTGTGGTATGGATAGAATGCTTGAAGAAAGAGGATTCAAGCTTACTGATATTCCATTTTTGTATAGAAAATTAAAATAATAAAATAAATGAGTTTTTATATAAATAAATTATTCGACGTGTAGTGTTTGAGGAATTTTTCGTAAAAAGGTCCTTCAAATTCTTTGTAGAGTTCAAATAGTTGGCGTGGTAATTTCTTCTCATTAACTATATTCATAAACATTTCAGCTATAAACTCGCAAGGAGATGATGTTGCATAACCACCAAGATGGGAACGAATTAGCTTTTGGTCTGAATGTTTAGAAAATTTTTCAAAAATCGAATAGTCTGGGTATAACATATCTTCTTTAATTTCTGATATTTTGCCCATTTTAATATAATTTTTGCTAAATAATTCGTGGTTGTAGTGTGCAATTTCGTGGATAAGTGTAGAGATAAATTTGTTATCTTCGATTAATTCGATAGAATTATCACTGTATGTGCCGACTGTGCGACCGTGATTTTTTTGTTTTTTCAGGATGACAGTAGGAGGGAATTGAACTTCACCTTCTGTTATATTGAATATTTTTGTGCAAATTTGATTTATGGTATTTAGGTCTGCAAGTTTATTAGCGGAGAAGTTTTTTATACCAAAGTTTTCCCACGCATAGTTTTTTGCATAATCAACTGAATTAGCTTTTTTAAATTCAAGTGGTAAAAAATCAGACTTGAGCTTTAGTTTTGTGTTTTTTGTGGGGATGTTAAAAATATATTTTTTTATTAAATAGGGTATTGATAGATTACTCATATTGTTCAAAAAAACAGTAAAGAAAATTTTTTGCTTATTTTAATGTCATTTTGTTGGGTTTCACCTAACCTACGGGCTTCCGTCCAAAACGGACAATAAAATACAACTGTGGTAAATCCACCTACCTAAATAAAAACGACAAAACGTTTACCCCCAAGAAAAAAATCCCTCTGGCTATGAGGGATTTTTATTAGTGGTGGGCAGGGGTGGATTCGAACCACCGTACTCTCTCGAGAACAGATTTACAGTCTGTCGCCTTTAGCCACTCGGCCACCTACCCATATTCTATTTTCATTTTCTGAACTTAAAATGCCTTTGACGGGATTTGAACCCGTGGCCTCTCCCTTACCAAGGGAGTGCGCTACCCCTGCGCCACAAAGGCTCAAATTTTATCAAAAACTATATTTATTTTCAGAAAAAATGCCGACTATAGGAATCGAACCTACAACCTACGGTTTACAAAACCGTTGCTCTACCATTGAGCCAAGTCGGCAAGTCACATGAATTATTGTATTAAGAAAATATTTTAATGTCAAGTATTTTTTCTTTGTTGTATAATTAATTTGTTGAGATATGGAGGTGAAACCCTTATGATTAGACAGATTGCACCAATTTTATTGCTTTTAATTTCTAATATTTTTATGACGTTTGCTTGGTATGGTCATTTGAAGTTTAAAGCTGCGCCATTATTGCTTGTAATCCTTGTCAGTTGGGGTATTGCGTTGTTTGAATACTGCTTCCAAGTCCCAGCAAACCGTATTGGGCATGAGTTTTATAATGCAGCTCAATTAAAAACTATTCAAGAAGTTATTACTCTTGTTGTTTTTAGTGTTTTTTCAATCACCTATTTGAAGGAAGAATTCCGTTGGAACTACCTTGTTGGTTTCCTTTTCATAATTTTAGCTGTGTTTTTTATCTTTAAAAAATGGTAGTTCGGTTAGGTTTTAGCATGCTATAAATATTTTTTCTTCATTTTTTTCTTCATGCTTCTAGGAATTCGTGTCTTTTCAGATGTAGTTAATTTATTTTGCTCTTTTTCAATAGCAGAGTATAGAAGTTTTTTGTAGTCTTCGAAAGGTTTTTGTACGTGTTCTATTATTTTTAATTTAGCTTTTTCAAGTCGTTTTGGGTTCAGTATTGTAGTGGGGGCATGTTTTTCTTTTGTTTGTTTTGGAAGCAAGCGCAGGTGAGTTTTTGCTTCTGGGCGTGTTCGGATTTGTTCTTCTAAAAGTGTGTCGGCTTCAAATTCAGCGTTATCAATTACGTTAAAAAAGTTTGAACGACCGTATTGCGTTGTGTCCATGCTTTGTCTGTGAATTTTCAGCAAGTCTTTTGTTGGGAAAAAATCATTTTTAGTTCCGTATTCTGGCATAGGTGAAACGTCAATTTTCGTGGTCACGAAACCTTTATTGTCGAGTGTTTTTACACACAACATTTGATTGGATTTTTCAGAAATATCAATGAGTATGTGGTTTGGATTTGAGGCTTGTCTTTTTGTTATGAGGTTAGAGAGAACTGACCAAAGAGGTTTTTTGTGGCCTTCAGGAATGTTTGTATCGAGAAAGGTCGCAGTTGACGCTTTAATCGCCTTGTCAGCTTTTCTCAAAAGCTTTTCGGCGTTTCTTGATTTAACAAATACTTGTCCAAAATGTATGTTATTATTTTTTTGAATTTGCATGATTCCTCTCGGGTTATTTATTAGTTTGTTTTTATATTCAAAGAATTCCACATATCAGATAGGATTTTTATTTTTGTTCTTAACAAGTTGTTGTTAACAAGTTCATTTTGAACTATTGCGTTTACATCTGTTAGTGCGTATGAAAATATAGAAGTTTCATCGCCACCGAACTTGTGACAAAGTTCGTGTAATGCTGTTTCTAATGCATTGCTAAAATCTGTGTTATCAAGATATTCTTTGTCAATCCAAAAACCTTTTGAATGATTGTTTTTTATTATGGCTTCAGCAAGAGTATTGCTGTTTAGTTCTTTTTCAGTCGCATCACTCTTGTCAAAAATATAAATTCTAGCTTTTAGTTCGTTAGGTTTGAAATATTTTTTTGATAAAACTGGAGCTAATGTATTTAGGGCTTCGCGCATGATGAGAATTTTTTGTTTTTGTTCTTCTGTTGGTTGTAATAATTTATGTGCTCTACCTTTTTTTACTACTTCATTAAGCTCCTGCATTCCCAAATAATGAAATTTGTCATCGCATATAGTAAAACCTTTTTCTATAAGATCTTGGACTAATTCAGTTGAAGCATTTGAATAGGCTATATAATTTGATGGGAAGTTTAGTTGTAGAAATCTAATCATACCACCTTCTGAAGCTAATGCACGTGCAAATTTCGCTTCAGGAGAATTGTATTGATGTCTAAAATCCCAGTATGGTTCTAACGCTTTTATTAGTTTTGGAAAGTCATCATTGCTTACTAATTTTTCATCGTTTCCTATCCATTCCCCTAAAGCTTTGAAATGATCACTGTTAAGTGATGTTCTATCTCTTGAGGGGTCTAACACGTTGATTGGTGGTTTTTCTTTAATGAAAATTGAAACTCCGTTTAAGCCGTCAAAATCTCCGTTTACCTCGAAACGCTGACCTGCAATATAAACACCTCCTTTGGCATCATTCTCTAACCGTTTAATGCCAATGACATTGTTTTCGAATTCTGGGCATTTGAAATCAGGGTTTGATGAATGATAAAAACGATTGAGAGTAAGTCTTAAGGATTCTAATAATTCAAGGTTGCTTGTCTCGAATTCGATGTAATTTCCGTCAAATTTTTCTGCGTTTTCTAGAGAAAATGCTAACACTTTTTTAGATTGATTATTAGTAATTGAATCGTTTGCGATTGTATATGTGATTTTCCAATTGCTTGAACCGATTCTGACAGATTCTGTGTCTGGTGATTGTAGAAGTTTTAGAGTTGAGACTTTTAGACCTTCTCCAAAGTTTCCTGCAGCGTTTTTGTCAGCTCTTTTTGAGCTTTCTCCTAAATAAATTGCGTTCTCTGCATCATAAGTTGAGAGTCCTTCAATTCTAACTCTGTATTTGTTGAGAACTGGTGAGAATGTAAGCTTTACACCATCTAAAGTTTGTCCGTGACCATCAAAGAAGTTTTGTAATAAATCTCTAGCAATTTTGTCATTATTCCATTTGATAGAATCTGCGTATGATGCAGAAATAGTTGTTGTTTTTAGTGGAATTGGGATTATTTTACTTTCTGAAACTTTAGAAATTTTTATTTCGTCAGAGTATGGCATTGCGAAATGAAAGCTTCCGAAAGGTGTTATTTCTGGTATGACTAAAGGCTTCATATCAGCTCTGTTTGTAGTTGATACTGTTTCGGGTAATTCTTTGTGTATCCAATATGGATTTATTATTTTACGCTCCTCTGGCATTTTGATATTGTAATAATCTATGTTGTCAGTTTGAATGTTTTCTAATATGTTTTTAGCGATAGCTTTGTCAGGCTTGTCTTCGCTTAATAATATTGCGTTAATATTTTTTGAGTATTCGTCGCATTGGATTTTTAAAGCTTCGTTTTCTGATTTAATTGAGGTTAGATTTTTTCGTAAGGAATTTAGTTCCTGTATTGTTGAAGTTAATCTATTTGATAATTCCGTTTTTATAGATACAAGGTCTTCAATAGCCCTGTTAGGGACTTCAGGTCTTCTTGATACAATTGCTCCGCCTATTGCAATTCCAGCTATAGCACTTGTCACAATTGCTGCAGACACTTTAGCCGGTGTTAGATTGTATTTGTTAGTTTTGGCTTCTTGAGCTTTTTTATTCTTAATTTCATTTTTTGGTTTTGATGTGCAGTATATTGTAGAGGCGAATTTGTTATAGATTTTCATTAAAAACTCCTTTGTAAATATTAAATACAAACATGACAAATTTTGCTTTATATTTACATAACTTAAAAATCTTGAAGTAGCGTGAGAATAAGTGTATTATTTAAGTGTGAAAAAGTTATTATAGGAGACAAGTATGAAAAATATACTTAAACTAATGTTATCTGTTTGTGCAGTAGTTGCATTTGCTGGTAGCGTTTTTGCGTTCCCTGATGTAGCAGAAGATCATTGGGCAGCAAAACAAATCCAAGAATTACACGAGAGAGGTATTGTTGTAGGTTATCCTGATGGAACTTTTCAACCAGATGATAATGTAACAAGAGCTGAATATGCAAGTATGGTAATAAAAGCTTTAGGTCAACAAGATATTAGTGTTGCGCAACCTGTTGCTTTTACTGATATAACCGAAGATTTTTGGGCATACGATGTTATTCAAAAGGCATTGTATTTTGATTTGTTAACTTATGAAGATGCTACAGGTACATTCAGACCAGATGATTCTGTATCAAGAGCTGAATCTATCACAATGGCAGTTAATGCTTTGACTACTCAAGAAATTTCTGAAGAAAAAGCGTTGGAAGCTTTAAAATCTTATAAAGATGCAGCTTATATTCCTCAATCATTTTTAATTCCTGCAGGTAAAGCGTCTATTATCAATTTGTTAGTTACAGCCCCAACAGCTGATGGCAAAATGATTGAAGCAACTCGTCCTGCAACAAGGGCAGAAATTTCTGCAATTATTTACAGAATGATTGAAGAAGCAAGACTTAATCCTAACGCAAAGTTGGCAGAAGTAATGCGTAAAAAAACTGGTGAAGGGTTTGTAATTCAAGGTGCAACTGTTCAAGGTTCAATTGGGACTATCCCTGCTGGTACAATTCTTCCTATTAGATTAACAAAAGCTATCAGTTCACAAATAAATGAATCTGGTGATATTTTTAATGCTGTTGTTCCTGAACACTATGTAACAAATGAAGGTTATATTTTAGTTTACAAAGGTTCTAATTTAAGAGGACAACTTTTGGATGTAAGAAAAGGTAAATGGTTTGTTAGAAATGGGGTTTTGGTTCTAGACAACACGCTTATTGTTACTCCAAACGACCAAGTTGCAAAATTCCATGCTGAAGGTGAAATCACAAAAGATAGAAACTGGTTTATGAAAATAGTTAGAGCCTTGTTGAAAGGTGAAAAGTTAGAAAATCTTCCAGAAAATTTAGTGGATGTAAAACTTTTAAAACCAATAAAAGTTGATTTAACTAACGGTTGGATTATTGAATAACAAATATAAAAAATAGAAAAACGTCACCAATTGGGTGGCGTTTTTTATTGCTCTTTTTCGTTTTTTAGATTGTCAACAAAACCTGTTTTGACTATATTTTTACCAAATTTGCTTTCTAGTTTGTCTAAACATTTTGCAAGTTTGTCAGATTTTTCATTTTCTTCGTTGTTGCTAAATAAGAACATTTGTTCTTCTTCTGTAGACATAAAATCTTCTAATACAACACCAGAACTCTTGTAGATGATGTTAGGGTTGTAAATTTTTTCTAAAAGTTTGAAGACAATATCTGAAATTTCCCATTCATAGCAAGTTGAATGAGGAATTTTGATTTTTTCATAGTATACGTGAAAATCGACCTTTGTTCTTAACATAACACCGATTACTTGGCATTTTAGGTTTAGTTTACGAAGTTTTTTGCAAGCTGAATGAATGTGATAATTCAGTTGATTTTTTATGAAGTCTAAATCAGAAGTGAAAATTCCAAATGCACTTGTTTTTTGAATTGATTTTGGCGGTTTGAAAGTATCGTCAATAGGAGAAATTTGTTCTCCTAAAAGTTCATGTTTCATCTCAATACCTCTAATTCCAAATTGTTTATCTAGCCATTTGTCGTCCTTTTGCACAAGCTCATAGGCTGTCAGGATTGCATTTTGACGACATTTCAGGGATAAGTTTTTCCCAATACCCCAAATTTCATCTACCGATGTTTTTTTTAATACAGGGATTGTTTTTTTTGTCCCTACCATAAACACTCCGCCTTCGATGTTTTTTGCTTTATCTGAAGCCAATTTGGCTAGAGTTTTTGATGTACTTACTCCGATTGAAACAGGGATATCTACTTTTTCTAAAATTTCTTGCCTAATCATTTGTGCAAGTTCATAATAATTTCTTTTATAGAGCCTTGAAAGCCCCGTTAATTCAACAAACGCTTCGTCAATAGAATAAACTTCAACTTTAGGGCTTATGTTTTTCAAAACATCCATAACTTCTTCAGAAATTTCATAGTACAAGTCGTGAGAAGCCGTTATAAGGGTCGCTTTTTTCATTTCTTTGGTCATTTTGAATGTTGGTATGCCCATGGGGATTCCTAACGCTTTAGCTTCTCTAGAGCGTGAAATAACGCATTGACCGTGTCCGGAAAGCACGCAAACCGGTTTCCCTTTAAGTTCAGGGTTAACTTTCTGTTCGCAGGATACGAAAAATGAATCGCAGTCAACAAGAGCAATAATGTTTTTAGCCATGTCAACATTATCAATTGCGTTATTAAAAATTTCCAATTCGTATTCCATATTCTGATTATACATAATAAATATTATTTATACCCTCTCCAAGGGAAGATGGTGACACGAAGTGTCGGGAGAGAGTTTTATAAAAGCATCCTTTAATAAAGGATGTGTCACACAGTAACGGAGAATTTTTTTATTATTGCCTCCGGCGGGTCTTCCAGACGGGGATACTTTTGGTGGCAAAAGTATCCAAAACCAGTGGCACGTTACGTTCGCTAATAATTTGTACGGCTCAACTTGAGGCTGATTAACTCGCTTGTGTGTCATTCTGAACGAAGTGAAGAATCGCAAAAAAAAAGAACGCTCAAACAAAATCAGCCTTTGTTATTTGTTTCGCCAACAATTATTGCTCACTTCACTATCGCCACTTTTTATATATTTTATTATTTTAATCACTACTTAACGAAACAACAGCAAAGCGAATTTTGTTTGAACGAAGTGAGTTAATTCGCTTGGGTTGAGTTTAGTAGTGATTAAACG
>JAFYQF010000021.1 GCA_017559905.1 bacterium | reverse complement strand
GAATCAACATTCAAAACATTCGGTTAATAATTGGCTTGTTAAAGGTGTTTACCTCATTTATAGCAGAAATTCAGCCAATCAAAATAATACACAAACGCTGGATTACAAAACCGAACTGTTTGAAAAAACAGTACTCAAAAAACAATAACAATAAAATAATAAAAGATTTAATAAAATTTCAATTTCATTTCCTTTTTTCCCTTTTTTATATTAAGCGACCTTTTAGGTCGTTTTTTATTATTCACTAACTATGCTTAAATTAATTAGTTCAATGTCGTCATAATCCGTGTAAGCGCTTTGAGTCATGTTTTTCCCTGTTTTTATAGTTATATTATTTTCTTGATTTCTTTTTATATGTGGAAATGGAAGTTTTATCTTTTGGCCGTCGCCGTTAATATGTATTTCTGCGATTTTTTCACCGTTTAAAAATATTTCCGGCGGGCTTGAATAAGAATTTCTTATTCTGTTTTGCCCCATTGAACGAGCAATTATTGTATCTATTCCTATGATTGAACCTATAACTAGGTAGTAATTTTTTCTTGCATCTGTTGTTGATATTTTGAACGTCTTTGTATAAATAGGACCACTGCCGTTAACTTTGAAATCCCCTGAATTCGCAGAGCCTTTTGAATAATTGTTGTCTCCTAGATGTAAAAGATTGTTTTCTAAACTTATGTCTGTTGCATTACTTTTTTCAATTCCAACAATAAGAGGTTTGTTAACGCTATCTTCGTTAATTGTTATGGAATATGGTCTGTAACCATCTTTTTCAACTGACATAATTGTATCACCGTTAATTTTTGTGCCTAAATGAAAAGTACCATTTTTATCTGTGTATGTTTTGTATTGAAGCATAGGTAAGGTCACGGTTGCATTAGATACGGGTTCGCTAGTAGTGCTATCAATGACTTGATTTCCGCTAAATTCGCCGTTTTTAGTTATTCCACCTTCCATAATAGCGCCGTATGCAATGTTTGTTAATAAAATGGTCATTATACTTAATGATGATAAAATTTTGTGCATGTTACCTCTACTCTTGTTTTATACTTAATTATTTTATCTAATTTGTCATTTTCATAAACTGCACAACTAGATAGTTTGTAAGAAAAAATAAAATATGTTCTTGTATTTTAAAAATGTTTCTGTTAAGATACTCTTACATGACAACCAAATATAAATGCCGATGTGATGAAATTGGTAGACGTGCCAGACTCAAAATCTGGTGTGGTTCACCCCACGTGCCGGTTCGACTCCGGCCATCGGCATTTTTTATGCAAAAATTTAGGGTTGTACGGAGTCGGACCTCCGGTTCTTACCTCTCGCAAACGATACTCAATCGTTTGCTCGGCAGAGTGGCCATCGGCATTTTTTATGCAAAAAATTAAGGTTGTAAAAGAAATGTTTTTGTTTGTTGTCTTTTCTTAATCTTTATAAATTCTTTTGCAATAGCTTGATTTATGGTTTAATTTTGGTAGCAAAATATTTTTTGTGTGTTTTTTATATTATTGAGGTAAATATGTTTATTCCTAATATAAGTCTGAATATAAATAGAAAGTATAATACTAAAAATAATCAAATAAATTTTAAGGCACATCCAGATTTTGAAAGATTGTCAAAATCTTTTGATATAAAAGCTTCTAGCTTTTTTAGAAGAGGACCTTTTTACGGTTCTCCAGATGAGCAATTTAGCGATATTATTAGCGTATTTGCAAAAATGTTTGGAGAGAATATGGGACATTCTAAAAAAATGTTGATTGCTGGTATTGGGGATTCTCAAGAACCTTTTTCTTATTTAGCAGTTATAAAAAATTTAATTAAAGATAGTCCCATTGCGAAATCTTTAGATTTGAATATTGTTGATTTACAGTCAAAACCTTCAAAAAGAAATTTGTTTATTAACTCTTATTATGAAAGTCGTTATGAACCAGCGTTTGTTGCATCGAGTTTTGTTAAAGATGTAAGAGATAATATTCTTTATGGCGTTGCACGAGGTTATTATAGAATTAATGATGATATATTCAATTTTTTAGATTCTGTTTATAAGAATAAATCAAAATCTCTGTGGGAAACCCAAATTCAAGAAGCCATAAAACATTATAAATCAAAAGATTTTGATATTGTTTCTATAAATAATACTTTAGGATACATAGAAGATCGCAATGCTGTTGATAATACAGTGAAGGAAGTTTATCGTGTATTGAAAAAGAATGGAGTTTTTATTACTGACCCCCATTATGATTATTTGGAAAGAACTGACTTGATAGATAAATTTGAAAAATTGAACGAAGGTATATATAAAAAAAATAGATAATGTGATTGTTTTAGTGAGTAATAAATTATATAAAATTTATGGTATAATTGACTTGAGAAATAAAAATTAGAAGGTAATCCGAAGATGAATAAAATCCTTTTAACGTTAATGTTTTTGTTTATGGCTTCGCCAGTTTTTGCATTGGAAAATACCCATTCTGTAGAGGATTTGAATTCTATTCAGACTCGTGTAGATAAGATTGGGACTGATTTGTTGAATCAAAATAAAATAACCAAAAGAATGGTTTTTGTTTATGACGAAAAAGAAAAAGGAGAGTTGCGATTGATGAGCAAAACTCTTACAGATAGACAAATTATTCTATATGATGGAATTTATCGTTTTATTCAATCGGATGATGAATTAGCTGCGGCTTTAGCTAGAGATATTTCTATGGCAGTAAAATCTTATAATGGTATGTGGGGCGGTAAAATTGATTCTATCCAAGTTGCGTTGGGTCCTAAAAAATTTGAAACGGTTGCTGATAAAAGAGCTGTAGATTATATGGTCAATGCAGGGTACAATCCTTTAGCGTTAATTGTGTTTATAAATAAAACTTGTCCGCAAAAAAAAGGTGACAGATTTTCTCAACATAATCTGACTTCAAAACGTTTAGCTAGAATTTATGAATATATAACTTACAAGTATCCTAGCTATCTAGAAAATAATGAGTACGCTAACAATATGTATTACCAAAACTTTTTATTAACATCAATCGAAAATAGAAAGAAATTGGCTAAAAAAATTGAAACTAATTCTAAAAAGGAAGTTAAATATGAATAAATTTTTAGTTTTATTCAGTTTAATATTTTCAATAACTTTTCATCAGCCAGTTTTAGCTGAAGATTTGCAGTATGATTTTTCGTCAGTGAAATCAGTGCCGATTGAGCTTTCTGTTATAAAAAAAATCTCTACTAAAGAGGGCGTTACAGAAGGTCAAAATGTGCAATTTAAAGTTCGCAAAGATGTTTTGTACAATGGTCAAACTATTGTTAAAGCTGGTGAAATTATTAATGCAAAAGTTGAAACTGTTATTACAAGTGGAATGAATGGATTTCCTGCTGAAATAATCGTTGATGATTTTCAGATCCCAAATGTTGAAAGCTCTAAACTTCTTTCTACATACACCGAAGTTGGACAAAATAGGTGCTTAATTGTTTATCCTATAAAATGGGCTTTGACTGTTATCCCGTTTGTTGGAACTTTGACCAATTTTATTAAGGGTGGGCATGCTAGTATAAAACCAAAAGATAAAGTTGTAATTTTTTATTATCCAGAATGGAAATAATTTAAAGAATTTGTGCAAAAAATAATATTCACGGATTTTTTATCTGCAAGTAAGAAACAAAAAGGATTTTTATGAATATTATTAATTTTAAGTCTCAACCTTCTGTATCATTTGAAGGTAGATATACTCCATTACAAAAAGCTAATTCGATTTTATACAGTACTTTAGATAAGGATGTCACAGATACAGCTTATCGTTCTGGAATTCCAAAACTTTTAGTTTTAAAAATTATGGAACAGATTGATGTTAATGATACAAATAAATTAGCTCAAATCTTAAAAGATAGATTTGTTGGGATTTTTAATTTAGTTTTACAGGTTAAAGATATAGATAAATTGCAGAAGATTTTGAGTGTGCCAAAATCAATAGTTGAATTGTTGCTAAAAAAACACCAACAAGTATTGAATGAGCAAAAAATGATTAGTGATTATATGGAAAAATTTGTTTCTTTTGAACAATATGCAAGGAGCATTGGTCGTTCTTCTTCTAGTATATCGTATATATTCTCAAAATGGGATGTTCCTAATTCTTTGGATAAAACCAGAGCAATTATGGAACAAGGATTTAAGGAACATAAAAAGCTATCTGATATTGCGAAGCAGGCTGGTATAAATGAGGAAACTGTTGCACGTTACAGAAAAAGATTAGGTTTTATCGGGAAAAGAGAAAGTAATAAAATTGAGCGTGATCCTGAAATTGTTGCAATGTTAATTTCTGGAGCTAAACGTAATGATGTAGCAAAACGATTCGGTTTAACTAAAGGTACAATAGACAGAATAGCTCAAGATAATGATGTTTGGAATAGAAAAACAAAACAAAGGGATTTGGTCGTTGTCGAAAAGATTAAATCTGGAGTTCTATATAAAGATATAGCTAAAGAATTTGAGATTTCTGTTGATACCGTAAAGCGTATTGCTAAAAAATACGATTGCAAAAAAAGAAAATCGTAAAAAATAGTTAAATAGAAAGGATGTATAAATTTATGAATATTTCATTTCTCAATAATCAATTAAATATGAAAAATAACATTGCATTTAAAGCTAATTCTGTTAAAAATGCCCAAAAAGCTATTATTGATTTAGAAATCAGTGACAAGATAATAGATAGTTTGATAATAAAAAAACAAACTTTAGATAAAATTTCTGAATCTGTTGCGTTGCCAAAAGAGCAAGTTTATGGTCATTTACAGAATTTGAAAGATGTGATGTTGAGTATACTTAATATCAATGACAAAGGACAGATTTTAGATAAACTTTCTACAAAATATAGGTTTAGTAATGATGAAATGTTTGATATGGCAGAATCATTGTGCAGTGCAAATGAAAAAGTTCAGAGAAACAAAAATATTTTGCCAGAACTTTTGATTGAACCAATAGGGCATACACAGAGGAATAAGTATCGTCGTGATGCTGAAATGGTAGATAAAGTTATGGGTGGAATGTCTACTCGTGAAGTTGCAAAACAGTTTAGAGTTTCAACTGCTGTTGTTCAACACGCTTGTAGGGAAAGTGGACATTTCCCGATAAAAGAACAGTTTCGTAATGGTAAAACTAAATAATAATCTAAATAAGGATTTGTAAAATGTTAAATATATATTTGTCCCAAAATAGTTTTAATATGGATTCAAGAAACGATTAGAATAAAAAAGGCGCTTTTAAAAAGCGCCTTTTTTAAAACTTTTAGATATCAGCAGTACAATGAGGACATTTAGTAGCTTTGATATCAATTGTAGAGAAGCATCTTGGGCATTCTTTTGTAGTTGCTTCTTCAACTTTTTCTTCTTCAACAGCTTTTGTTGCACGAAGTTTATTGATAGCTTTAACTAACATAAATACAGCAAATGCAACCATAAGGAAACTGATTAATGTGTTAATAAAAACACCATAATTAATAGTTACAGCTCCTGCAGCTTTAGCGGCTTCAAGAGATGGATAGTCAACTGCTTCTTCGCCAAGTTTTGGTAATGTCCAATAAAGGTTTGTAAAATCAACTTTACCCATTAACCAACCCATAGGTGGCATAATGATATCATTAACAAGTGAGTTAACAATTTTGCCGAATGCAGCACCGATAATTATACCGACTGCCATATCTACAACGTTACCTTTTACTGCGAAAGTTTTGAATTCATCCAAATTTCTTTTTAAAAACTTAATCATACACCTCTCCTTTTTTGTCAATTGTATCATAAAAATGATTTATTTAATTTAAATGCGCAAAAAATATTTTGTTTGGTGTTTAATATTACTGTTATGAAAATACATGCTTTAGGCGGATTAAGAACCGCGTTGGGTGTAGTGCTTACAGCGGGAGCTATAGCAACTGCCACCCCACAAACAAAACCCCAAAATATAAATACTCAACCTGTTGAAGATGTCTATGTCAACAGAGGAGATTTAGTACCTGCAAAAGGGACTTCTGACCCTGCAATATTGCAAGATGCGCCAAGTCCTGTCGTTTTTGTTAAAGATGAAGCCAAAAAAGCAAAAATGGTTGTTCAATTATCTACAAATGTTTTGTATAAATATGATGACAATGGGCAGCCAGAAATTGCGTATCGTATTGCTAGTGGGAAAAAATCAACACCTACAGATACTGGTATAAGTATAGTTTCTCATGTTGAGAGTTATCCTTACCGAACAGCTTCTCCAAAAACAAAAAGGTATAAAAATCCAAAAGATTATGGCCCAAAAGCTATTATTTTAGAAAAATTAAACCCTGTTACTGGTATGAAATATCCAACAGGAGAGTTTATTCACGGTAATAATAATAAAAGTAGTATCGGCAAATACGCATCAAAAGGTTGTATGCGTATGGATAATCAGGTGATAAAAATATTAGCTAATCAAGTTGTCCGTGGGGACTTGGTTTTGATAGTTAAATAACAAAAGGTTAAATTATTTGTTTATACTTATTTTAGCACGTTAAAATAAGGCGTCAAACAAGACGAAAGCGCCTTTCTTTACAGGCGCTTTCAAAAACTATTCAATTGTGCTCTCTGACGTTTATTACCTCCGTCTATTCTATTTACTGTATGATGTTTGCAAACAAATTTTCGTTAATCGTTTTCTAGTGCATCTTTTTTCCATTTATCAAGTTCTTTTTCGAACTGTTCTGGAGTAAGTTTTTCTTTGTTGATTTTGTTAGCAACGTTTTGAGCTTCGCTATAGTCTTTTGCATCGAATTGAGCAATTACTTTGTCAGAACCGTCAGCGTTTTTGCCACAAGTTACGATTACTTTGTTACCAACAACTTCGACTTTAGCATGTTGGTAAGATCTGTATTCGTATTCTTTGCCATCGTAATAATCTTTTGGATCTTCTAGGGCTTTAGCATTTGTTGGGTTTGCATTAACTAGTTTGAGTTTTTTACCATTTGGTAACGGCAATTCTTCTTTCATGCCAAGGGTTGCAATCCAAATGTTTTTATGACGTTCTGATTGAGCTATACCGTGCCATTCTTTTACGATACCAATAGCATCGTATAGTTCGTTGCTGTCTGTAATACCATAAGCTTTAGCGATAACATCGGCTAATAACTTACCTTTCATTGGGAATGTTTTTACAAACTCATCTTTAGTTTCTGCTTTTTTAGCTTCAGCTTTAACTGTTTCAGCAGGTGCAGGCGCTGGAGTTGGCGCTGGTGCAGGTGCAGGAGCAGGAGCAGGGGCAGGGGCAGGAGCTGGAGCAGGTGTTTCATTCACTGGTGGCGCTGGTTGGTTTTTAGCTACATAATCTACATTTTTGTCACCTAGAATAGCTCTGGTAGTTGAATATTCATTGTCGGTATCGTCGTAGATAGTGTTCCATTGAGAAGCTGCGTTTGCAGCTCCGGCAATACCTCCGGCAAGGGCTGCACCGCCGATTACGTCTTTGCTCATTTTTTTACGAGCTTTAGTTTTGCCTTCAACTACTTTTTGGTCTTCAACCAAAATTTCGTCTTCAACAAGAATTTGATCTTCAATTAATACTTCACCTTCCATAGTCACATTTTCAGTGAAGGTTGCATGGGTTTTGAAAGTGGTTTCACCTTCTACACTTACGGTTTGTGAGTATGGAATTTCAGCTTGACCATATACAGTGTCGTTTACGTGTAGAGTGCCAGATCCTTTGCCTGAATATGGCAAATTATAATCGTGAGAATATTCATAGTCAGCCATACCGCTACCGCTTATTGTTACAGTTTTTGGTGTGGTGATTTCGCTTTTTAGTCTGCCGTTTTCGTATACTTGAGAGGTGTTGTAAATTGTTCTTTCGTCTGAATAGCTGTACGGAGTTTGGCCAGAACCTTTAAATGTTCCTGTGAGGTTTCCATTGTATTCATATTCATATCCGTAGTCTTTTTCAAATTGAATACCAACTTCGCCTTTAGCAAGTCCTTCAACTGTTACTTGAGTACTGTAACCTGTTGTGCCGGTTACTTCACCGCCTAAAGTAACTTCATCTGTTAATGACACGTTGTGAGTCTTGCTATAGTTGATTACTGCGCTATATGGCACTACTTTAGAGAATTTTGCAATGTCAGAATATGCTTTTTCCACTGTTGGCATTGTGCTTAACCATTCGTGGAATGTTGCGACAGAACCAGCGGCTACCGCACCTTTTACAAAGCCTAGACCGACGTGACCCCAGCGTTTTGCTACTGTTTGGTCTTTACCTACGTCAAGCCCTGCAGCTTTGAACATATCTTTTGCAAATCGTCTTTCTTTTAATGAAATTTGTTGTTTATCAGTTGTTTGAACAGAACGTTCTTCGTCGTTTACACGTCTGTCGATTAGTTCTTTTCTATCGTACAATTGAGCGTACAAGTCTGCTCCGTACATTTCGTCTTTGGCATATTCGTTGTCTAAACCGTGATCGCCTGCCATTTGAACCATACGTGCTTTGAATTTGTCACTGCTAAATTTGTATTGTTTGCCGTTGAATTCGTAGTCACCTTTGCTTCCATCAGTAACTTCATCCCCAAATTCATCGCCGTTTGCAATGATATATTCTTTTGCATCTTCGTTTTCAAATGGGAAAGTATGGTTTTTGCCATCGTTTTGGTTTATGCTATTTTTGTCACCGTTGTTCCAGTGAACTACTGTGTTTTTAATTCTTTCTTGTGCGATTTCTTTGTCAATTTGAGCTTCAGCTAGGACTTCTGCCATTTTTTCTGCCGAAACTTTTGATTGTTGAGCTTTTGACTCTGCTGCAACTTTTTTAACTTTTTCATCTCGTTCTGCTTCTAATTTTTTGATTTTATCTATTGTTTTTTGATCTTGTAAAGAAGGTAGTTTTTCGTTGAATTCTTTCAATTTAGCCATACGTTCTGTAGCTAAATCGTCAGCAAGTTTCTTTTTCTCTGGATCAAGTGCAGCTTCCAAATCTTTGAGTGCGGCTTTCTCTGCTTCAGCTCTTTTTAGTTTTAGTTCATTAGCAAGTTCTGTGTTCCCTTCTAATAAAGCTTTTTCAATCGCAGCAGCTCTTTCACCATCTTCTTTTTTGAATTTGACTCTTAATTCTTTTGACTTTTCAGTTTCGGCTTCTGTCATTGCTCTTGCAATTCGTCTTTGATAATCAAGGTCATTTTTTGCAAATTCACGACGTGCAGCTTTTGATTCTTTAGTTTCAAGCTTTGTAGTTGCTTCTGCAATTTTGTCTTGATAATCTGCCATTATAGTAAGAGCTTTGTTAAAGTGTTCAGCTTCAACTGCTTTTTCTGCCATTGATTTAATTCTGTCAGCACCAATTTCAAAGCTGTTATAAGCTTTGTATAGTGCAAGTTCTTTAATTTGAGATTCAGTTAGTTGTTCGCCAGTTCCAACAGGATTTTTCTTGTTTAAATTTTTCATCATGTTGTTATATTCTGCTCTGGCAAGACTGATATTTTTTTGTTCGGAGTAAAACTCTTTGTTAGCTTCAATTCTTTCGTCAAGAACTTTTTTCTCATCGGCTGTTGCGTGACCTTCAGAGAAATATTTTGTTTTCATCAAAATAGGGTCGTTTTGCATGGCTTTCATCATGTTTTCTGCCATGTTTTTAACTTTTAAACGCTTTTCAATTTTGATGTAGTCGCTGTTTAATTCTTCAGGATTGTTGTTATAGCGTTCGGTAAAGTATTTTTTCCAAGATTCAAATCTGCTTTCTTGAAGCTTTTTGTTGCCTTCGATACCTTCCGTTGCTCCAGGTTTAATGTCGGGTTTTAGAGCATCAAGGCTTTTTAAATCTCGTTGCTGAAGTTGTTTTGCTTTTATTTCTTCACTTTGCTTATCAGCACTTTCGACTGTTAAACCAGTTATTGTGTCAGGATTTTTCTTAACTTTTAAAGTGTTAAAAATAAATTCAACCGATTTTCCTTCATTTAACATTCTCGCAATGGTTGTTTCTGCTGTGCCGTTTTTGTTTGCTTTACATATTTCTTTAAGCTCTGGCGGTAGCATTTGCCATTGAGATGAAGTTAATTTGATTCCGTTAGCACACATAATAATCCTTTCTGTACTTTTTGACATGCAAAAAGCACATTTTTATACTTCTCTACCTCTATAAAGTTTTTTTTCGGTTCAAAATTGCAGGAAATTTAATAAGAAATTTTAATAAAAATATTTTTTCTTGATATAACTGCGTTTGAGGCTGAAAATCTGACTTTACAAAAGTTAATAATATGTATGATGTATATACTTTTGGTATATATGGGTATAATATATTTTGTAACATGTCCAATCATGGTTGCACTTGAACATTTACCCCAATGCAGATGTAACAAATTGTAAAAGTTTACCCAAAATGGCTCAATTTCCATGAGGCATGAACCGTTTATATATGAGTATATAAAAATACGAGTGTTATGTGCTAAAAAGATAAAGAGGTTTCGTATGAGAAAATCATCACAACTCAACAAGAAGAAATTGACGCCATTGCTGGTTTGTTCAGTATTGGTGCTTCAGCAATCTTTAGTTGGTAATGCTGCATTTGCTTCTACTATTACAGATGCTAGTGGTAACGCAATTGCTACTGACCCAATTGATAGTGCTGCAGTTGGAAAGGACGTTTTCAACGTTAGACCGGATGCGTTTAACGGTAAATATGGTTTTAAACAGTTTAAGGATTTGAACCTATCTGAAGGTGATGTCTTAAACTTTATTTATGAAGCAATGCAATTAGAAGTTGCTGCTGATGGAACTCACCAGCATAAATATTGGGATATTGACACTTTTGTGAACTTGGTTCAAAACGGTGTTTCAATCAACGGTATAGTAAATACTTTGGCAAATATCGGTGATTCAGCTTCTAATAATGGTAACTTGGTATTCATTTCGCCAAACGGTATGATTGTTGGGTCAAGCGGTGTATTGAACGTCGGTTCTTTAAATGTATTCACACCAAGCGTGACTGATTTTAACAATATGAGAAATGGCTTGCCAAACGCTGAAACAACAGCATCATTCTCTGATGGCACAACAACAGCACTTGCTACTCAAGTAACTAACACTTTTGATCCTACAAGTTCAGCATTGCAATCTGGAAATTCTACAATTACTATTAACGGTAGAATTGTTTCAAGAGGCGATGTTGGTTTATATGGTAGTCAAGTAAATATCGGTAATGGCGGTTTGCTACTAGCTGGTATCGGTAATGATTCTACTTATATTACAACAAATGGCGCAGCTGATACTTTGTTTAATAGTATTGTAAATTCAGATAATATGAGCTCTGGTAACGCTTTTGCTAGTACAAACGGCAAAATTGTTATTAAATCAACTGCAGGAACTGAAATTGCTGAAAATGCTAAAGTAAGAAATTATAATGTTTCTGCAAATAGTTCTGTAGAAATTACAAACACTGGTTCAAACGGAATTAAAATTGCGGGCGAAGTTTCTAACCCTAATGGCACAATGACAATTACAAACCAAGCTGGTTCACTTAAACAAACTTCTACTGGCTTGATTAAAAATAAAGGTACTTTAAACGCTACTAACACAGCTTCTGGTGCTGGCGTTGATATTTCAGGTACTGTTCAAAATGACGGTAATATGAGTATCGTAAACGAGTCAGGCAATGACGGCTTCTTTGTTGGTGGAACCATTACTAATAATAATGGCGAAGCTTTGATTCATAACCAAGTTAACGAACTTGAAATCGGAACAAATGCAACGGTTACTTCTAACGGTACAAAAATGGAAATTTCTAACTGTGGTGTTAACGGTTTGAAAATTGCTGGTAATGTTTATAACAACACTGGTACAGGTTCTATTTTGAATTCTGATTTGAGTACAGTTGGTGGTTTAGATATTATTGGACACGTTCAAAACGACGGTACATCCATAGAAATTATCAACAGTGGTGCTGGCGGTATGTATATTGATGGAAAAGTTCTTAATAATAACGGAACTGCAACATTGTCAAATACCGTAAAAGGTTTGAATATTGATACTGATGGTGTTGTTGAAAATAATGGCGCTACTCTTTATATTTCAAACAGCGGCGTTGATAGTTTAGATATTAATGGTAGCGTTTTGAATAAAAAAGGTGCTACAGCAATTGAAAATACTGCCGATAGTGAAGGCGCATTGACAATTGGTGGTCTTGTTCAAAACGATGGTAATCAAGTTCAAATTAAAAACAATGGCTTAAACGGTTTAAGTATTTTTGGTACAGTTGATAACAATAACGGTTCAACAACTGTATTTAATAAAAATGGTTCGTTGTTTATTGCAGACGGCGCTAATGCAATTAATGATGGTGATAACTTACTTCTAGATAATAGTGGTGCTGGTGGCTTTATTATTGATGGTAATGTTACTAACAATGGTGGCGAAACAGTAATCACTAATTCAAATGTTAAATTGTTAATTAACACTAATGGTGTTGTTACAAATAATAATGGTACTGTAGATATCGAAAATAGCGGTATTTATGGTTTAGGTATCACTGGTAAAGTTGTAAATAACAACGGAACTACAAATATTCTGAATACTGCAGATAGTACAAATGGTGATATTGAAATTTCTGGTACAGTTCTTAATACTAACAATGGTTCAGTAAATATTAATAACTATGGTGCTAAAGGTTTGAATATTCTTGAAACAGGTTTGATTCAAAATGACGGCGCATCAATTATAGCTACAAATGATGGTGCTGGCGGTTTGAATATTAAAGGTACTGTTAAGAACAATGCTGGTACTGCGGAATTCACAAATAAAGCAGGTAGTTTGAATGTCGCATCAACCGGTGTTGTAACAAACGATGGTACAAGTTTGTTGTTGCAAAATTCAGGTGACGGCGGTCTAGTTATTGACGGATCTGTTACAAATAATAAAAATACAACAAAAATTAAAAACACTAATAATAATTTAGTAATCAATTCAACTGGCGTTGTATCAAATTCTGGTACACAAATTGATATCGAAAATAGCGGTGCTAATGGTTTGAATATTGCAGGTAAAGTATTAAATAATGCAGGCACTGCAAATATTACAAATACTGCTGGTGGATTGACAGTTGCTGATGGCGGTCTTGTTTATAATGACGGCGCAAGCTTAAATATGCACAACGATAATGGCGCTGGAATTTTTGAAATCGCTGGTGCTGTAACTAACAATAACGGCAATGCAACTCTAACAAATGATGGCAGTGCATTCAATGTTTCAGGTGTTGTTACTAATAATGGTACAAAACTTGTTATGACAAACAATCTAGATGATGATTTGACTATTTCAGGTAAAGTCCTTAATAACAACGGTGCGACTGAAATTGTTAACACTGCTGAAGTTTTGAATATAACAGAAACAGGTCTTGTTCAAAATGATGGCGCAAGTCTAGATATCACTAACAATGGTGAAGGTGGACTTGTAATTGATGGTAAAGTTTTAAATAATCAAAATACTACTACAATTACAAATAACACAAATAAATTGACAATTAGTAAAACAGGCGTTGTTGAAAACTCTGGTACTAAAGTAGAAATTAAAAATAATGGCGTTAATGGTTTGTTAATCGCTGGTCAAGTTTTGAACAAAGCAGGTAGCACTGTTATTACAAACGGCGCTGGTAGCACAACTGGTGGACTAAATATTTCTGGTCTAGTTGAAAATACTGGTAATAGCTTATTTATTGAAAATGCAGGTGCTGGCGGTATCAATATTACAGGTGAGAATGGCGCAAAAGGTACAATCCGAAATACTAATGGTACGCTTGATATACTAAATACTAATGGCGGTATTCAAGTAACAAATTTAGGACAAATTTACTCATCAGGTGATATAGTAACTGTTAAAAACACTGGTGTTGACGGTATTAATATTGAAGGTACTGTAACTCACGAAAATACTGCAGGTAGAGTTGAGTTTATTAATGAAAATTCTGATATGACAATCGGTCATACTTCAAATGATTTCAATATTGACTCTAATGCAGATGTAAATATTACAGTAAAAGATGGTAATTTGTTAAATAACGGAGTTGCTCATACTCTAATCAGAACAACTGAAGGTGCTGATTTAATAGCAACTGTGACTAATGGTTCAGTTGGTGAAGAAGTTGGACCTTGTGATGGTGGTATCTGTACAGGTATTGGACCTTCTGAAAGAGATTTGACAAAATCAATTAACACATCAATTGATGGTAATATTACAGTTGATAATACTGGTAATGATGCTTTAGTTAACCTTGCATCTCTAGATAAAGATATGAATGTTAACAGAATTCATTCTGATGGACGTGTAATCCTTCTTGCTGATGATAAAACTAACAAAGGTGCTACTGCGTACAGTATTTTGAATAAATCAGCAGACAACAATGCTACACCAAACTTGAAAGGTACAGGAATCTCTGCTATCGCAAGCGGAAATATAGGTGCTAGCAAAAATGATAAAGTGACATTTATTCAAACAGGTGTTGAAGTTGAAATCGCAAATGAACACGATGATGCTTCTCAACCACACGATTTGTTAGATGTTCCAAATGTTACAAATAACGGCGGTGTTGAGTTCTTGGCAATTGGCGATATTAATGTAAAAGGCCTTGATAACGCTGATGGAACAAAAAATGATACTAATGTATGTACAATTTCATCAAGAGAAGGTTCTGTAAATGCGGAATTCTCTGGAGATACATATATTAGAGATATTACAGCTCAAAACGAAGTAAATGTTGTTACTCGTGGAACTGAAATGTATATTCAAAACTTGGGTGGCGCTCCATCGAGATATGCAGAAACTGGTGATTACTATGGTAATTATGACGGTATTATGCCTGAAAAAGCAACCCTAAAAGCTCTTGATATGGGTACTGAATATGCTCCTAATGAAGAACCAAATTCAACAATTGTTGTTAAAAACGGTACTTTAAATGGTGCAGGTTCAATAAGTCACCCAAATCTTGACCAAGATGTTACAGTTACAGCAGATAATGCTTATATTGGTGGTTACTACTTCAATATGGGTAAACATAGAATGCCAGGTCTTTCTGAAGTAACTCCTGACGATAGAACTAATCCATTGGTAAATGGTGGTGATCCTGAAGTTGCTGTTTCAATTAGAGGCAGAGCAGTTAGACCAGATGACGTTACTGCAACAGGTGAACCAGAAGGCGTTCGTGAATACTATTATGGTTATGACCCAGATAACGGTGAAACTCCTGATGATGCAGGTCCAGATGGCCCAGTTTCAGGTAGTGGTCAAAGAGATGATGAAGGATTTGACCCTGATAAAGAGGATGGCGACGATTTAGTTGTTCCAGTTCCTGAAGAAGAAACTCCACCACCAGCAGGTGATGACGATGATGATCAACCAGATCCACCACCACCAGCAGGTGATGACGATGATGATCAACCAGATCCACCACCTCCAGCAGGTGACGACGATGATGATCAACCAGATCCACCACCACCAGCAGGTGACGACGATGATGATCAACCAGATCCACCACCTCCAGCAGGTGATGACGATGATGATCAACCAGATCCACCACCTCCAGCAGGTGACGATGATGATGATCAACCAG
>JAFYQF010000020.1 GCA_017559905.1 bacterium | reverse complement strand
GAATCAACATTCAAAACATTCGGTTAATAATTGGCTTGTTAAAGGTGTTTACCTCATTTATAGCAGAAATTCAGCCAATCAAAATAATACACAAACGCTGGATTACAAAACCGAACTGTTTGAAAAAACAGTACTCAAAAACAATAACAATAAAATAATAAAAGATTTAATAAAATTTCAATTTCATTTCCTTTTTTCCCTTTTTTATATTAAGCGACCTTTTAGGTCGTTTTTTATTATTCATACTCAAAAAGTAACAATTTGTTTAATATTTTGACATGTTCAAAAAGTTATAGTCTAATTAATATAGGACTATTGTTGGGTAGGAATATGTACATAAAACAACTTGAAATAGATAACTTTAAATCATTTGCCAATAAATCAGAAATCCCCCTTTTAGAAGGTTTCACAACGATTTCAGGGCCAAATGGATCAGGGAAAAGTAACATCATCGACAGCGTTTTGTTTGCATTAGGACTTGCGAACGCAAGTGAACTTCGTGCAGAAAACTTGTCACACTTTATCTCAACTTATACAAAGCGAAACGATGCCTTTGTAAAAGTTACTTTTGGCGGAATGGCTGATGGTCAAGATTTAAGCATTGCAAGAAAAATTAGAAAATCAACTCAAGGTTACGCAAGTACATATTACATCAATGATTCTGTTTCAACTTTAACAAATGTGCATGCACTTCTTGAAAAATATAACGTAACTCCAAACAGCTATAACGTAATGATGCAAGGCGACGTGATGGGTATTACGAACTGTACACCAAAAAATCGTAGAAAAATCATTGATGAGATAGCTGGCGTTGCAGATTTTGATAGAAGAATAGAACAGGCGACTAATGAATTAAAAACAGTTGAAGAACGTGTAGAACACTCGTCAGTGCGTTTAAATGAAGTTGATATACGACTAGAACAACTTAAAGAAGAACGTGAAGTTGCTCTTAAATATCAAAAACTACGTGATGAGAAAAACGAACTAGAAAGCCAAGTAAATAAGGTTAAGTTTTTCGATATTAAACGCAACCTTGAAAAAGCTCACGAAAACATTCTTGAATTTACAAAAAAGAAAAAAGAAGAAGAAGTAAAAAACAAAGACCTTGACGAACGTTTAGCACTTGTTAGAGCAAAATACAATGAGATTTCACAAACAGTAAAAGAAAAAGGTGAAGCTCATCAAATTGAATTAAAAAAACAGCAAGAAGAAGTCAAAGGTGAAATCGACCGCAAACAGAACGCCTCAAATTATGCTGATAAGCAAATTGTTGATGGTTTGCGCAGAATTGAAAATGCTAAAAACGGCATCGAAAATTACAAACAAAAAATCGAAGACTTCAAATTAAAAATAAAATTAAAAGACGATGAAATAAAAATCATTGAGAACAATATTAATGAGAAAAAAGCAGAATTAAACAAAATTTTAGAAGATATGACTGGCTTGAATGCTACAGCGGACCAGCATATTGAAAAAAGAAATAAATTAAGAAAAGAACTAGAAGCTCTACAAGACAAAGAAAACCATTTAATCAAAGAAAAACTACCACTTGAAAATGAGCTTAAAAATCTTCAAAATGAATTATCTAAAGCAAAAGCTAAAGTTGAAGAATTAGAAACTTTAAAAGCTAATTTTGCATCAGATTACGACTTGAAGAAACAATTAGTTGCCCAATTACAGACAGAACTTGGGGATTTAAAAATCATACAACAAAACACAATGTACGACTTGGATATAACCAAGAATGAACTAAATGATTTATCATACGATATTCAGGCTGCGCATAGAAAAGTTTCAACAATGGAACTTAAAAAAGAGGCTGTTCAATCAGGCTTTAACAATGCTATTGATACTGTTATGAATGCCAAACTTCGTGGCGTTCATGCACCTTTAGTTAAGTTAGGTACAGTAGATAAAGAATACTCAACAGCTATGGAAGTAGCATTTGGGGGCAGAATGACTCACATCGTAGTTGATGATGAACACGTTGCATCTGTAGCGATTGAACTATTAAAATCATCCGGTGCAGGACGTGCGACATTCATTCCGTTAAGCAAAATTGTTAAAGCGCCTTCAAAATTAAGCTTGCCAAAAGACAAAGGTGTAATTGACTTTGCAATAAACCTTGTTGACTTTGATGACCAATATATAAATGCATTCTACTATGCAGTAGGTGACACATTGGTTGTTGAAGATATGGAATGTGCAAAAAAACTAATTGGTAAATACCGTATGGTTACTCTTCAAGGCGAGTTGTTTGAGAAATCAGGCTCAATGACTGGTGGTTCTCAAAAACGAACAGGATTAAGTTTTAGCCAAAATGACGACAATGAGCTTGAAAACTTCAAGAAAAAGTTGAAAGAACTTGAAGAAAAATCAAAAAGCTTACAAAATAAAAAATCATCCTTGGAAGCAAAACTTGATGATGTTCGTCAAAAATATTCTGAAGCCGTAAGTGAACATTCAAAAGCAAAAATTGAGCTTGATAATATGAATCGCACTTACGAAAATAGCGAAAACATTTTGAAAGAACGTAAAGAATTTATCACAGCAACAGAACCTAAAATTGCAGAGCTAAATTTAAAATTAGACAAGCTTGAAGAACGCACCATCAAACTTTTTGATGATATGGCTAGCGTTCAATCTGCAATTGAGGAAGTTGAAAAGCTTATCAACGACAAAGATTTAAAAGATTTAAAAGAAAAAACTGAAGGCGTTGAAGCGGAAATCAAACGTTTGGATACTAATTTAATGAACGCAAATGCAGCTAAAGCTGATTTCAACAGAGATATTGCATTTAATGAAAACTTAATCGAAACAAAAAATGATGAAATTGATAGCATTGAAAAAAACAATGTAAAATTAAATGCGGACAAAGAAAAATTCAAAGAAGAGATTGAAGTTTTAGCTAAAAAAGCTGAAGAATTAAACGACAAAATTGCTGAAATTGAAGAAAAACTTGGAAAACTTCTTAAAGAACGTGATGAAATTAATGATGAATTAATCAACATGGAAACTCAAAAGAAAGTTAGAATTTCAGACATAGAAAGAATTCAAGAGGCAATAGAAGGTTGTAAAGCAAGACGTAGAGAACTTGAACCACAACTTGAATCAGCTAGAGAAGACCTTATCAACGCAGGAGTTGAAGTTGACAAGCTTGAACCTGTTGAAATTTCAATCGAAGAAATAACCGCTAAAATTCAACGTTTAGAAAGAAAAATGAACGAATTGGGCGATGTAAATATGCGTGCTCTAACCACATACGATGAAGTTTTAAACAGACAAAACGAATTAAAAGCTCAAATCGAAACACTTTCTAAAGAACGTAAAGAAATACTTGATAGAATGAGCGGTTATGAGCAAGACAAAAAAGAAGCGTTTATGAAAACTTACAACAACATAAACGAAAACTTCAAACAAGTATTCCACCAATTATCAGAGGGTGAGGGTGAATTAAAATTAGAAAACCCTGATGATCCTTTGGCTGGGGGTATGACAATCGAAGCCCAACCTCGTGACAAAAAACTTCAAAGACTTGAAAGTATGTCAGGCGGAGAAAAATCATTGACAGCATTAGCATTTGTATTCGCAATTCAACGTTATATGCCATCCCCATTCTACGCCTTTGATGAAGTTGATGCGAGTTTAGATACAATGAACGTAGAACGTATCGCCCAAATGGTGCAGAACCAAGCAAAAGATACGCAATTTATAGTAGTTAGTCACAGAAAACCTATGATAGAATCAGCTAATAGAACTATTGGTGTGACTCAAAAAGAAAAAGGTATAACTCGCGTGACAGGAGTGAAACTTAGAGATTAATTATGAGTAGTGAAACAGCAATACTTAACTATAATTCAGCGATTCCTGAAGATATAAATCTGGAAAATGAAGGCATTGGGATTTTAGTTTCAATGGCTAAATCAGGAAAGATTGATCCTTGGAATATCGACATTATTGATGTTACAGATAAATATCTTGCGCACATGTGTGAAATGAAATCACAAGATTTACGTCTTACTGGACGTACATTCTTGTTTGCATCTGTTTTGCTCAAATTGAAATCAAATGTTCTAGAAAATATAGATTTTAGTGAATTTGACCAACAACCTCAAGATTTTATCGAATACGATGACGATGGGTTTATTGTGGACTACCACGACGATGAAGATTATGTACCGACTAGCAATGTAGTTTCAATTGATGATGTTTTGCAAAGACGTACAAGCGTCAGATTAAACAGAAATCGTGTTGTTACTTTGAGAGATTTGATTAGACAATTGGAGTTCTATGAAAAATTAGAAAAGAAACAATCTCTTGAAAATGCACACGAGCGTGCCAAAAACAGAGTACGTTCCTATGCTAGATTTACAGCGGACGATATTATTAACCTTGCGCACGAAGAATACATCGAAGACTGCGTATTAAGATTAAAAGAAAACTTATCTCAAATATTTGAAAAAGAAGAAAAAATTGAACTAAACGAATTAACACTTTTAGGAATGGACAAAATTAGTGCATATATTGCGTTACTATTTTTGACAGCAGAAACAGATTATGAACTTGTTCAAGATGAATTTTATTCAGACTTGTATGTTGTAAGAGGTGAAAATGGAACAATTGAAGGCTAGAATTGAAGCCGTGTTATTTACGACAGCAAAAGCACTTTCTACATTAGAAATTGCAGAAATATTGGAAGTAGAAAATGAACAAGTTGAAGAAGCTATTCTTGAATTGATTATGGATTACGCTGCTAGAGATGGTGCATTAGAAATTGACGACGAAAATGGTTACATTCTACAGATAAAAGAAGAACATATGGACATCGTAGAAAAGCTTTGCCCAGTGGATTTAAGACCTGCAGTATTGAGAACATTATCTGTAATTGCACTTAAACAACCTATTCGCCAGACAGATTTAAAAGAATTAAGAGGTTCTACAGCTTACGAACACGTAGCAGAATTATTGGAAAAAGGCTTAATAAGCAGAACTCGTGACAAAAATGGTAGAAGCTTTAACCTAAAAACAACCCAAAAATTTGCAGAGTATTTTAAAATTAAAGGTGATACAAGAGCATTAGAAAAGCTTTTAGAACAGGGAAAACTCGAAGAACAAAAGGATGAAAAAGAAGCACGTTAAACAGTTTGGGGTTGGTTATTGGATAACCCTTACAATTATTTTGGTTATGTTTTTCAATATACCAAATCTGTTTTGTCGTGCTGGAAAATTGTTTATTGAAAATAAACAACCAGTTATTGCATACAAATTGTTAAAAACAGCGTATCTTGTAAAACCCAAAAACAAAGATATTCGATATTTTTATGTAAAATCAATGACTATGCTCATACCAATTGAAAAAATCCAATCAGAAATGTTCAAAATTTCACGTGGAATAGAAAAAGATGCGGCTCAAAACTTAGCACATTTACAGGTTAACGATTGGAAACTAAAAATTTTAGATTCAATTGGTGATAATTACATCGAACAAGCACCTTATGATAGTAATATCGTAAGATGGGATATTAACACATTTCCACTAAAAGTTCGTATTGATGTTCCTGATAACACTCCAGACTATTATGAAAATGAGATAAAAAAAGCATTTACAGAATGGTCAAAACGTACAGAGTTTTTAGAATTCGAAATTTCTGATGATACTAATTCACAAATTATAGTTAAATTTGAACCACTACCTGAAGATATTTGCTACGAAGGAACTTGTAAATACGTTGTGGCTTACACATTACCAGAAATTAAGAATAACGTCTTACAAACAATGACAATCACGATGTATGACAGAGATGCGAACGGAAATTATTTTTCTGACAAAGAGATTTACAACACCATTTTGCATGAAATAGGTCACGCATTAGGGATTATGGGACATAGCTACAGTTCAGACGATTTAATGTTTATGTCTTCTCTACCAGAATTTAACATTACAAGATACAGAAATAACTTTCAATACTTGTCAGAAGATGACTTAAATACCATTAAACTTCTATACAGAATGATTCCTAATATTACGAACACACCGTTGTCACAATTCGACAAAAACGGTTTAATTTACGCTCCTCTTATTTTGGGGAATGAAAAAGAAATTGGGAAACGCAAAGTTTTGGAAGCAAAGAATTACATCCAATCAGCCCCAGGGTTACCTGGAGGTTATATTGATTTAGGTGTTGCCTATGCCGATTTAGGAAAAACAACTGAAGCTATTGATGCCTTTAGAGCAGGACTAGAACGTGCTCAAACCGACAATGACAGGTATATAATCTATTATAACATCGCAGTCACACACTTGAATTCAAACAATTTAGATGATGCTGAAGCATATTTAGAATTAGCTAAAGATATTAATGACACAGAAGAAATTGCGGAGTTATACACAAATATACAGCACGCTAGAGCCACAAATACAAAACCATTTAAAGAAAACACTACTAGATAACTTTAGCTTAACAAAAACTTCACAAAGACTTTAAAAAAAAACATTTTCAAGCTATCGTAAGTATGTGTGAGATTTAGCGTTTAGCACCCTCAAGATAAAACAGTACCAAGAAATTAAGGATAAGGAAAAAGATGAACTACAATGTAGCGATTATCGGCGCTGGCCCAGCCGGAATTTTTGCGGCTTTAGAAATTACAAAATTAAAACCTGAATGGAAAGTTGTTTTAATTGAAAAAGGTCAAAAAATTGAAAATAGAAAATGTCTTTTAAGAGAAGGTTGGGATAAATGCCCAAGTTGCAAAAAATGCGGTTTGCTTTGCGGATGGGGCGGAGCAGGAGCTTTTTCTGATGGCAAATTAACTCTAACACCTGATGTTGGTGGCCATTTAGTTGACTATATGTCTAGAGAAAAAGTTGATGAATTAATTGACTATTCTGATCAGCTATACTTGAAGTTTGGCGCAACTGATGAAGTATTTGGTACTGATATGCAAGTGTTCAAAGAATTGGAAAAAGAGGCTCAACTTGCAGAATTAAAGCTTGTTCATTCACCTGTTAGACACTTGGGAACAGAAAGAAGCCTTGCTGTACTAAAAAATATGCAAGACTATTTAGATGAAAGAATCACTATTATAAACAACGTATCAGCTAAAAACTTAATCGTTGAATGCGAACAAGTTAAAGGAATTTTATTAGATAACGGTGAAACAATTACTGCAGAATACACAATTATTGCCCCAGGTCGAGAAGGTGCCGATTGGTTAACAAAAGAATTTGCACAAAACAAAATCGGTATGGTTAACAACGCAGTAGACGTAGGTGTTCGTGTTGAACTTCCTGCACCTGTATTTGAACCATTAACAGATAAATTATACGAATCAAAACTTATTTATCACGCACCAACTTTTGGCGATGAAGTTAGAACTTTCTGTATGAATCCAAACGGAGAAGTTGTTCAAGAAAACTACAACGGTATTGCTACTGTTAACGGACACAGCTACGCAGAAAAAACTACAAACAATACTAACTTCGCATTATTAGTAAGCGAAAAATTCACAGAACCGTTCAAAGAACCAATTCAATACGGTCAACATATTGCAAGCTTGGCTAATATGTTAGGTGGCGGAATTTTGGTACAAAGATTTGGAGACTTGCTTGATGGAAGACGTTCTACTCCAGATAGAATTAAATCAAGCATTATCGCACCAACGCTTACTTGCGCAACACCAGGGGATTTGAGTCTTGTAATTCCTTACAGACAAATGACAAGTATTATCGAAATGCTTTATGCGCTTGATAAAATTTGTCCTGGTACAGCTTCAAGATATACACTACTTTACGGTATTGAAGTTAAATTCTATTCTGCAAGAGTTAAATTAACAAATGAACTTGAAACAGAAGGCGTTAAAAACTTGTTCACAATTGGTGACGGTGCAGGTGTAACAAGAGGTTTAATCCAAGCTTCTGCATCTGGTGTTCACGTAGCAAGAACAATCTGCGCAAGATAGTAATTTATAAAAATATGACAAAAAGTCCCAAAAATTTTGTGGGACTTTTTATATTCTAAAATTAATCTACATCAACAGGCTCTCTTAATATTTTCTCTATTGCCTCACGTGCTGTGAACACAAGAGCTTCTGGAACATTGTCAATTGTTGTAAACTGTCTCAAAACATCAACAACACGTTTGAATGAACGTACTAAATCGCCCTCACCAATATCCATTTGTTCTGATACAGATTCCCATTCAGCTCCTTCAACCCAAAGCTCAATAAGAGATGAAAAATATGGATTAATATAACAAGGAGATTCAACCTGATAATAACCTTGAACTTTTTCAACTTTTCTTCTTATGTTTCTAATTAAATTAAGAGTTTTTCTAACAGGTTCAGAGAATGGTATATAAGGTATTTCAAGCCTTAAATCCTCAGTTGTGATTGCACAAATAACGCCTGCAAGTTGAGATGGTGTTAAATTATCTAGAACACCAGAAAATATAATTTCAGATAAGAACAACTCATTTTCAGAACGAATTTGAGAAGTTGTAACACCTTTTGATGTCGGATAATCGTTATTTAGGTAACCAAAATCAATTAAAACGCTTCTATGAGCAAGGAATTTATTCCAAAAAATATCACGTTGACGCTCAATTTCTTTCTCTAGACGTTTTTGTTTAACATTAATTCGTTCTATAACCTCAAGATTTTTAGTATGCTTGCGATACAACTTACAAATATCACAATGATAATCGTGCAACTTATTAAGCATAGCTTTCGTTTCTTTTCCAAACTGAACAGCTTCAGGTGAAAGTGGACGATTTTTTGCTTTTTCTTGTTTACATATTTTTTTATAAGTTTGGCGGTTTTGAACATAAATGTGACGCAATTTGTCATACTCAAATAAGTCCGCATCAGAATGCTTGTAAGGGCATACAAAACTTCTTTCAGCAATCTCTTTATTATTAAACTCAATTTGCTTCAAAATTGGTTGAAGTCTTGAGCCAGAAGAAAAATAACCAAAACTTTTTAAAATCAATTCTTTAGCTTCATCAAGACTAAAACGTTGAAGCAAGTTCAATACCATAGAATAACTTGGTGAAAAACGACTTTCTAAAGGATTTGCATCACTCAATACTAATTCAGCAACTTCTTCAGGCGACTGGAACGGAGTTCCGACAACAGTAACATAACCAACTTCATCCATACCTCGTCTGCCTGCACGACCAGACATTTGTAAAAATTCACTAGCAGTAAGCATTCTATGACCAGAGTCCGTGCGTTTACTTGTCGAACTTATAACAGTTGAACGAGCTGGCATATTGATTCCTGCCGCAAGTGTTTCTGTAGCAAACACAACTTTTATAAGCCCTTGTTGGAATAACTTTTCAACCAAAATTTTCCAAGATGGAAGAAGCCCCGCATGGTGAGACGCTACACCGCAAAGAAGATATTCGATATGCTTGTTGTTATAAAGATAAGGATTTTCAGCAATATATTCATCAATAAATTGACGAATTCTTGCCCTTTCAGCCTTTGTAACAAGTTCTAAACCTGCGCATTTTTCCATTTGTTCATCACACTTTCTGCGAGAGAAAGTGAAATAAATCGCTGGCAACATATCATTCTGTTCAAGATTTCTAACAACTTCTTTTACATAAGATTTTTGTTTCATTTTACCGTGAGAGAACTGTTTTCTTTCAGGCTTAATCTTACTATTCAAGCAACCTGAAGGAGTTAATAACGGCAACAATTTTGTTGGTTGAGAACTATCAAAATAATAAAATCTCAAAGGGACAGGTCTAAAATCAGTATTAACAAGTTCAGTTTTAGAATGAACTGTATTAATCCAATCAGTAAGCTCCTGTGAGTTTGCCACTGTTGCCGAAAGCGCAATAATTTGAACATTTGTAGGACAATAAATAATACTTTCTTCCCAAACAGTTCCACGTTGTTCATCATTCATATAGTGAACTTCATCAAGAACAACATACTTAACATCTTTCATATTATCAGCAACAGCACCAAAATTAGTTCCGTAAAGCATATTTCTAAAAACTTCAGTTGTCATAACAACAATCTGACCATTGCGATTAATAGAAGTGTCGCCAGTTAAAAGTCCAACCTTATCTGAACCATATTTTTCGCCAAAATCATAAAACTTTTGGTTTGAAAGCGCTTTCAATGGAGTTGTATAAAAAACTCTTTTTCCTTCTTCTAAAGCTCTATGAATTGCGTGTTGAGCGATAACGGTTTTACCTGCACCAGTAGGCGCACAAACAACAACACTTTTACCTTCGTTGATAAAATCACACGCATCTTTTTGAAAATCATCAAGCTCAAAAGGAAAATTAAACATTTCTACTCCGTTCCTAAAATAGATTCTGAAACAAGTTCAGAATGACAATATAACTCTATAGTTATTATGCCCTAAAAACCTTATTTTGTAAAATAAAATTAATAAAATAGCAAAAAAAAAAAATTATCAGCTTTAATAAATTAACCTATAAAACTATAAGGAGAAACACATGCATATTGGAATTAACAATTATACTCAACAAAGTAAAACCCCAGCATTCAAAGGTGTAAAACTATACGGTGGAGCTGATGGTGTCCTTAAAAAGGTTTTTACAAAAAATGCACAGTGGGATGAATTTAAACAAGTTATTAATGACAGAGCTAATGATTCTTACACTGACTTAATTTTTTATGGCAGAGGTGAAAAGAAATTAACAGCCAAAATTTGCCCTAAAAATATTAATCAACATACTCAAGATATTGCAAACAAAGTATATAAGCAACGTTTTTGGCAATCAACAATAAATTTTATAAAGAAAATGAGTGCAAAAACTGAAGAAGTTGAAAATAATATGTTTTGGGCGCCGGATAACTCTAAAATTGACAGTATAATTTCATTATGCAAGTAAAAATATAAAAAATTTTTGACATAAATAAAACGGAGCTATAAAAGCCCCGTTTTTATTATGAATATTTGAAACTAGATTTTATCAAATCCAGTATATTTGCGAAGAACTTCTGGAATAATAATTGTTCCATCAGCTTGTTGATAATTTTCAACGATAGCTGCAAATGTTCTACCAACAGCAAGACCTGAACCATTAATTGTGTGTACAAATCTTGTTTTACCAGTAGCTTTTTCTTTATAACGAATATTAGCACGTCTAGCTTGGTAATCCCCAAAATTAGAACAGCTTGAGATTTCTTTGTAGGCGCCGTAAGATGGCATCCAAACTTCTAAATCCCAACATTTATTAGCTGAAAAACCAATATCAGCAGAGCATAAAGCTTCACGGCGATAAGGTAGTTCTAGTAATTGCAACATTTTTTCTGCATCTTGAGTAAGTTTTTCGTGTTCATCAGCACTTGTTTCTGGTGTACAAAGTTTAACAAGCTCAACTTTATTGAATTGGTGAACTCTGATTAAACCTCTAGTATCTTTCCCTGCAGAGCCAGCTTCTCGTCTGAAGCATGGAGTATAAGCAGTCATGTATTTTGGCAAATCATCTTCAGATAAGATTTCGCCAGAATAAATATTAGTAACAGGAACTTCTGCTGTTGGAATTAAGTATAAATCTTCATCAACACACTTGTACATATCTTCTTTAAATTTAGGGAGCTGACCTGTACCAGTCATTGTTGCAGCATTTGCCATAAATGGTGGAAGTATTTCTTCATAACCTTGTTCATCACAATGGAAATCAAGGAAGAAATTGATAATTGCACGTTCTAATTTAGCGCCCTTACCTCTGTAAAGAGTAAAACGGCTTTGAGAAATTTTTACACCACGTTCAAAGTCAACAAGATTTTTTTCTTCACACAAATCCCAGTGTGCTTTGAAATCAAAATCAAATTTTCTAGGTTCACCCCATTTGTAAACTTCAACATTATCATCTTCTGAAGTTCCAACAGGTGTAGTCTCATCAGGAGTGTTTGGAGTGTGTAAAAGAATATCACGTTGTTTATTATCTAATTCAGTTTGTTTTTCTTCCAACGCTTTGATATCATCACCAATTTTGCGAACTTCTTCTTGAATAGCGTCAGTATTTTCACCTTTTTTCTTTAATTCACCAATTTTTTGTGATTCAGATTTTCTTTTTGCACGCAACTCATCAGCTTGAGTCTGAACTTTACGTCTTTCTTCATCAATCTTAATAACTTCATCAATCGAAAGTTCTGGATTTCTTCTTTTAAGAAGTTCATTGATTTTATCAGGATTTTCTCTAATTAATTTAATATCAAGCATTTCAAACCTCTTTCATCTTATATCAAATAGCATTGATATTATAGACAAAAGACATATTATAATCAAGGAAAAATATTAAGAAATTTTCATTAAAAAGTATTGCATTCTTTGAAAAATAGTGCATAATGTAAATAGGAGAATGTGTGTATGTTTGAAGAAATAGTTTCAAAACTTAATAGTGTGAAGCAACAAAAAATAGCTCAAGGCATGGCAAATCCAATTTCTGCTACATTTCAACCTGCAAAAAATGATTTTCTTGATGAGCTTTCAAAACGTGCAGTAAAGATGTTTGAAAAAAACTGTGACATCAAAAACTTTTCCAAACTGGTACTTTCAGATTTAGAGAATGAATCTCATTTAGACATTATGAATGAATTAAGCGCCAAAGGCATTACAGATCCGTTTGAAGACGAAAAATTGGCAGAACTTGCAGACAACGAACAGCTATTAAAAGATTTAGGTCTAACAGAATAATATTGAAACAAGAACTTCTAAAGTTCACGTCTACCTTCGATTGCTCTTGCGAGAGTAATCTCATCTGCATACTCTAAATCTGCACCCACAGGTAAACCAAATGCGATTCTTGAAATTGTTATGCCAAATGGTTTGATTAATTTGCTCAAATACAAACTTGTCGCTTCACCCTCAACTGATGGCGGAAGCGCAAGAATAACTTCTTTTACTTCATCAGAAGTTAAACGATTTAGAAGTTCTTTTATACGAATATCATCAGCACCAATACCATCCATTGGCGAGATTAATCCTTGCAAAACATGATAAAGTCCTTTAAACTCATTGGTTTTTTCGATAGCAATTAAATCTTTTGTTTCAGCGACAACACAAATTGTAGAGCGGTCACGTTTTGGATTTTGGCAGATTTCGCAAGGACTTGAAGAAGATAAATTAAAACAAACTTCACAAGTTCTAGTATTTCTTTTAGCATCAAGAATTGCCTGAGCGAATTTTTGAATTTCCGCTTCAGGCATTCTTAACAAATAAAACGCCATTCTTTGAGCAGATTTTGGCCCAACAGATGGGAACTTTTGAAAATGCTCAATTAGAGTTGCTATGGACTTTGGGTAAATCATTCTAGAACAATCCTGGAATATTAATACCGCCAGTAACTGCTTTCATTTTTTGTTCCATTTCCATAGAAGCTTTGTTAGAAGCTTGCATGATTGCAGTTGTGATAATATCCTCTAACATTTCATTATCCATACCTGTAACTTCTGAAGAAAGAGAAATTGCTTTAAATTTTCCTTGACCATCAAAAGTAACTTTAACAGCCCCAGAACCAGCTTCTCCAACTACTTCGATATTAGCTAATTCTTCTTGAGTTGTTTTCAATTTTTGTTGCAAGCTTTGAGCTTGTTTCATCATTTGCATAATATTCATTTACATATCCTCCTTAAGTCTGTCTTCTTTTTTTATTAATTTTATTATACAATAAAAATATGCAAAAGCGCACTTATGTTTCTGAATCGTTAATAAATGGAAGATTGATGCGGTGGACTTACATGCCACTAAACGTTTATATTGCGCCGATGAAATTCTATTCCAAAGTCGGAGAAGACTACAAATACAAGGGAATGGTAAAACGTGCTCTTGAAGAATGGCAGAGAGCAACAAAAGGCAAAGTTTCATTCAAAATAGTAGAAAATCTACTAGACTCACAAATTAATATTGAATGGAAAAGAGTTGAGAGAAAGGCGCTTGGATATTGCAACTTCTCTTATGACGGACAACAAAGACTTTATGGAGCTGAAGTCTCAATAGGTTTAACAGAAGGAAAAGTCCATGCTGATTACATGAGTGAAAGCGAAGTTTATCATACAATTTTGCACGAAATTGGTCATGCAATCGGGCTTGGCCATAGCCCTAATAAGAAAGATATTATGTACACTCCACACCAAAAAGGTATCAATAGCGTATCGAATGGAGATGTACTAACTGTGAACTGGCTTTACAAATTTCCTCAAGGAGCTACTGTATCAGAAGTGTCGTCTATTTTGAAAACTGGTGGTTCAGATATTGACGAAATGATTGCAAAAGTTATGGAAGATAAAGTAGCAACAAGTGAAAATAAACAAACTACAAAATCTTATTCTGCACCAAAAAGAGATTTATTAGAAGAACAAGAAAATATTGCTAACTTAAAGAAATATCATTTGGCCTTACAAAACCTACAAATTTCGCCTGAAATGAAAAAGTTTTTTCTTAACAATAAACGTGAAAAGTGACAAACTTTAATTTTGTAGTATAATGTACATGTTAAAAAGAAGATTTTAATAGAGATTTATTTAAAGGGATATATAAATATGACAATTCAAGATTGGTTTGAAAAAAGAAAAGAAGCGCAAATTCAACGTCGTGCAATGGAAGCAAAAGTTGATATGGAAGGCAATCCTGATCTTTGGACAAAATGTATTCACTGCGATGCACAATTGATGAAAGAAGATTTGACTAGCAACCAGATGGTATGCCCTGTTTGCGATTATCATTTCAGAATAAATGCAAGAGCACGTATTGCGCAGCTTTTTGATGAAAATAGCTTTGAAGAACTTTTTAGCGAAATCAGCCCTACTGACCCATTGGAATTTTTTGATACTGAAAGCTACAAAGACAGAATAGAAAGAGCACACGCAAAAACTGGTCTTAACGATGCTGTAATCACAGGATTAGCAACAATTAAAGGTCATAAACTCGCAACAGCAATTATGGACTTCGATTACATGGGCGGTTCAATGGGTTCTGTTGTTGGAGAAAAAGTTACAAGAATCATTGAAAAGGCAATTGAATTACGTTTGCCAGTACTTGCAATCACATCATCTGGCGGAGCTAGAATGCAGGAAAGCGCATTAAGTTTAATGCAAATGGCTAAAACTTCTTGTGCTGTATCTAGACTTGATGATGAGGGTTTGCTATATATTAACCTTCTTACAGAACCAACTTTTGGCGGAGTTACCGCAAGTTTCGGCATGCTAGGCGATATTATTATTGCTGAACAAGGCGCACGAATCGGCTTTGCAGGCAGACGTGTAATTGAACAAACTATTCGCCAAAAATTACCATCAGACTTCCAAACTGCAGAATATCTGCTTAAATATGGTCAAGTCGACGTTGTCGCAAAGAGAAAAGAATTGCCTGACGTATTAGGCAACCTACTTTCAATGCACGAACCAGTGGTGAAATAGCACCAACATTAAATAGAACAATACAAAGAGGTATATAATGACAGTTTTGGATTTTGAAAAACCAATTGTGGAAATTCAGGAAAAAATTGATGAACTAAAGAAAATAAGTGTGGAGTCCGGTATGGATTTAGACAAAGAAATTGAAACTTTTGAACAACAAGCTGAAGACTACAAAAAAGATTTGTATGCAAGCTTGAAACCTTCTCAAAAATTGCAAATTGCAAGACATCCTGAAAGACCAAACTTCCTGGATTACGTAAACAACATGTGTGAAGATTTCGTTGAACTTCACGGTGACCACGAAGGCATGGATGACAGAGCTATCATTGGCGGTTTAGCTAGAATAGATGGTCGCCCTGTAATGATTATAGGGACTATGAAAGGCAAATCTACAAAAGAGAACTTGGAATACAACTTCGGTATGCCTCAACCACAAGGTTACAGAAAAGCTTTGAGATTGTTTAAACACGCAGATAAGTTTAACATTCCAATCATTACTATCATCGACACTCCTGGCGCATACCCTGGAATTAGCGCAGAAGAAACAAACCAAGGTGGCGCTATTGCAGTCAACTTACGTGAGATGGCAAAATTGAAAGTTCCAGTAATCGCAGTTATTTCAGGCGAAGGTTGTTCAGGTGGAGCATTAGGACTTGCAGTTGCTAACAAAGTTTATCTACTTGAGCATGCTTACTACACAGTTATTTCACCAGAAGGTTGCGCTTCTATTCTTTGGAGAGATGCAACAAAAGCAAATGATGCTGCTGAAGCTTTGAAAATCACTGCTCCAGACTTGATGAAACACGATATAATTGACGGAGCAATAAAAGAACCTCTAGGAGGTGCCCATCACGATTACAAAGCTATGGCTGATGAATTAAAAAGAACAATTCTTTTAAGCCTTGATGAACTTTCTAACATGTCTAAAGAAGAACTTAAATCTTCTAGATACGAAAAATTTAGAAAAATGGGCGCATTCCTTGAATAGTTGAAGTGTGAAGTGTAAGGAGTTAAGTGCATTTACACAAACCCCTTGCAAGATAAAGGGGCTAAAATGACAAATTCAAACAAATACACAGAACTTTTGATTAAAATAAATCCTGAAATCGAAGACATCGTTTCAGGAATTTGTTTTGAAAACTTTCCTTGCGAAGGCGTAATCCTTGCAGAAGAAACCTACAAAGACTTGGAAATGATTGCAACTACAGAAGGTACTCTAAAAGTATTCTTAACCGAACCGATTCCATTTTCAAAAGCTGATAAAATTTTAAAAGAACAAAAAGAACTTCTAAAATCAAGAGGTTTTTCAGAGGAAGAACTTGGAAGCTGGGAAATCACAGTAACAGAAAAAGAAAACGAAGACTGGTCTAAAAAATGGAAAGAGAAATGGGACGTAACCCACGTTTCTGAAAGAATAACAGTAGTTCCTGACTGGATTGATTACACACCTAAAAAAGACGATGAGGTAATCATAAAACTTGAACCTGGATGTGCCTTTGGAACTGGCACCCACCAAACAACGCAATTGTGTATGAAAGCTATTGAAAAATATATGCCTACAAATGCAAATATGGCTGATATTGGTATGGGTTCGGGGATTTTAGCAATTTGCGCTTCTAAATTTGGAGCAAACAAAGTCTATGGTTGCGACAACGACCCAACCGTAATTGACGTTGCAAAAGAAAATGCTCTCAAAAATAATGCTAACTGCTTCTTTGAATTAAATACTGCAGATAATCTAACTGAAAAATATGATTTTATTTGCGCAAACATTTTACACAATGTGCTAGCAATGATTATGGGCGATTTGAAAAATATAATGCAAAACGGTAGCTATATGGTTTTGTCAGGAATTTTAGATGAAAAGAAACCTGTGGTAGTAGAGGCAATAAAGACTCACGAACTTGAACTAATTGAAGAAATGCACCAAGACCAATGGGTTGCCCTTGTTGTAAAAAGAGGTTAACCTATGCAAGAAACTTTAGGACAAGTGTTTCTGATTATCATTATGATATCTGTTGCTGGGCTTATATCTAGTTTTGCGTGTAATTTAGTGAAAGATGCGCTTAATTCAGCATTTCCAGAGCAGTATGAAGATGTTAAATTATTTTTTGGTGAGGCAAAAGAAAAATTCACAGCCAGAATGATTACTGCTGGCAATATGCAATTTAGAGGCTTTTACGCAACAGTTTACGTTTTTGAAAACGCAATAATAATTAGACATATGACTCGCGCGGTTATGATAAAAGACAAAACTAAACTTAAACTTTCAGGCGCTTTCGTTTCTACATTAACAGTTGAAAGCGAACTTGCACCACTGAAACTTACACTTGGTATCAAAGAATATGAAATAATAAAAGAATTTTTGGAGGCAAACAATGGGTAAAACAGCAATAATAATTCCAGCAAGATACGGTTCTAGCAGACTTGAAGGGAAACCATTACTAAAAGTAGCAGGCAAACCTGTAATTCAATGGGTTTATGAAAAAGCTATGCAAGCGAAACTTGCAGATATTATTATTGTTGCAACTGATGATGAAAGAATATTTAATGCTGTTGAGGAATTTGGCGGTAATGTAGAAATGACATCGATTAACCACAAGTGTGGCTCTGACAGAATCAGAGAAGTTGCAGACAGACATCCAGAGATTTCATACATCGTAAACCTTCAAGGAGATGAACCATTAATTGAACCATCCGCAATTGATGCTGTAGCAAAACACGTTCAGGAAGACGATAGGGCAGATATATCAACATTAATAAGAATTTTGAAAGATGAGGAAGAAATCAATAATCCAAACCTTGTAAAATGCGTTATTGATAAAGAAGGCTTTGCACTTTATTTTTCCCGTTCAAAAATTCCATTTGAAAGAAACCCTATTAATGGAAACTTTTATGGGCATTTAGGTATTTATGGCTACAAAAGAGAAGCTTTGATTTCAATGACATCATTGGCTCAAACTCCACTAGAAATGACTGAAAGTTTGGAACAATTAAGAGCGTTAGAAAACGGTATGAAAATTAAAACTTCAGTGGTTGATTTTGTACCTGTTGGAATTGATACCGCTCAAGATTTGGAAAAATTCAAGGCTATTGTCGAATCTAAAATAAAAATCTAAGGATTTTTAGTATTGTTTCTAATAAAACCACAAATTTCAACCAAAAGTATGGAAAAAGTACTTGCTTTTTTTATTAAATTAGGTTAAGATATTGTTATAAAAATTTAAGAAAGTATATATTTTGTAATAATTATATATGTTTTTAAGTGGTGTTAGATTATTTAAGTAAGGAAAAGAAACAATTATGACTGAGAATGCTGAATTGCAAAATGAAACAGAAGATCGTCAACGAATTCTTCTAGCTGACGATGAGGCCAGCATTAGACGTATTTTGGAAACACGTTTAAAAATGGCAGGTTATGATGTTTATACCGCAGCAGACGGAGAAGAAGCCGTAGCAGCATTTAATAAACATAATCCTGATTTGGTAGTATTAGATGTAATGATGCCAAAAATGGATGGATACGGTGTTACTCGTGAAATTAGACGTACAGCAGATGTACCTATCATTATCTTAACAGCTTTGGGTGATGTTTCAGAAAGAATCACAGGTTTGGAATTAGGTGCTGATGACTACGTTATTAAGCCATTTTCACCAAAAGAATTAGAAGCACGTGTAAAAGCAGTTTTAAGAAGAACAAATAACAGAGAAACAGTGACTCCAGCAGGAAAAGTTACTAAAAATGTTATTACAACAGGAAACATTAAAATTGACACAGCACGTCGTCAAGTATTCCGTAAGAATGAAAGAATTCGTCTTACAGGTATGGAATTTAGCTTGTTAGAATTGTTAGTAAACAATTCAGGTCAAGCATTTTCAAGAAATGAAATCTTGCAACACGTATGGGCATACCCACCAGATCATAGAATTGATACAAGGGTAGTTGACGTACACATTTCAAGATTGCGTTCAAAATTGGAATCAGATCCAGCAAATCCAGAGTTAATCTTAACAGCTCGTGGAATTGGATATATGTTCCAAAGAATAAGTTAGTCTATTTTCTGCATTTGGTAATTCATAAAAGGCAGGGTCTAAAAGCCCTGTCTTTTTCTAATATAAAAAATATATATAAAAAGAAAAAAATGACTAGACAAAAAATATTTTCATGTTATTATAAATAAGTACGGAATAGATATGGCGCCTGTCGTCAAGCGGTTAAGACCTCGGATTGTGGTTCCGATATGCATGGGTTCGAATCCCATCAGGCGCCCCATTTTTAAAATCAGCACCTTCGGGTGCTTTTTCGTTAGGAACGATAAGGGCTTTCAGGGTTCGAACTTAGCACATAGATACTTAGCTGAATAATTAACAGGTCAATAATTCTGTACCTTTAATTTCAGGTGTACCTTTGAGTAAACTCATAAAAATCCTTCTCATTGAAGGAAGTTGGTCTTTTTCGCCAAATCCCCTTAATTTACTTAAATATACTTCACCAATTTTCTCAGCATCAGACATAGGTATGTCGTCTTTATAAATATATTCAATTGCTTCATTTCGTTGTTTATATAATCCGGACATTTTTGCAGGTGTTCCTCCTGTTATATTTTCAGCATAACTACGTGATTTTTGTCTTGTAACAATCTCTATCACTTTTTTTCTAAAAGCGTCTATGCCTATACAAGAGCTGCATTCCTTCATTGCTTCTTCACCTTCTTTTGAAAAATACCAGCCAAATAAGCGATCTTGGCTTCTAATAAAAAGTTTTTCTGAATCCAATTTTGAAGTAGGAATTCTTAGAATTACAATTCCATCTTGTCCTCGTGCTGTTTGAAGTATCAGGTTCTCTTGTAAAGTATGAGGCCGACTAGGATGACTTCTTTTTCCCCAATACTTAAACAGATTTTGCAAGTCAGTTGCAAATACTGCTTTTTCTCCAATAAAATCATCCCCTAATGAACCTTTTATTACACCAGTTTCTATCATAGACTTATAACTGCGACTATTTGTTAAGTGATAAATATAGCGTGGTATCTTGTGTTTACCTATTATGTTAAAGATTTGATTTAACATATTGAAAATCCCCTGTATTAATATAAAGTATTTAACTCTCAAAAAATTACCTATTTGTGACGAGGAAATTATCAATCGTTACAATTAATAAGAAATTCTTTAACTTGTTCAATAGTATCCTCATCGTGCAAACATAAATGTAGGAATTCAGCAATATAATTTACCTTTGGTTCGAAGTTTACACCATCACCCGCCCCATAAAAAAGACTTTGGCTTATGCCAAGGTCTTTTTTATTTGAGTAATGAGGATGAGAACCAATTTGAGAATTCGAGTGCTAGTGAACTGAACTGGAGTGCTTTTACGATTGGACAAAGTCCAAAAAGCATTAAAAAAAGAGTTTCTTAAATCGAAACTCTTTTTAATTATTAATATTCATAAAATATTTTTAAGTTCTGAAATTACTAAATTCTTATTTATACAAAGTTAAAAAACCGTTTGCATATCCACCAACAATATCTCTAGTTCCACTTATTACAACTTTAGCTGGATTGTGATAACTACTTTCAAACTCTCCGGCAACTTTCCCTATTGCGGGTTTATTTTTTGGAATTAAATATCTTAATTCTTTTGGTGTTGTTTCGCAACAATTTACAATTACCATTTCCCCTTTTGGTATATTTTTTTCAATAAAATCAAATATTTTTACTTTTGGGTCGTAAGCCACATGCCACGTATCATTCAATATTGTTCCATCCCCGTGTCCAATAACAACATATTTTACATCTTTTGGGAAATATCCTTTTTTAATATCTCGTATTAAGATATTTGCATTTGTGCTAAAACTTATTGCTCCCCTTGGATTTGTCATCAACATTTTTACACCTGTTTCTTTTTCAAAAATATCACAAGCACGTTTTGCATCTTTAGCACTCGGCGAATTCGCCATTATATTGAAAAATTCATTTCCTGCTTTATTTGGTCTTATACAATCTTTAATAGAATTTAACAAGTAGTTACTTTTTGCTCCAACTAAACTTGTTCTCCAAGATAATTTTGGAGCCATAATATGTCCATCAGCATTAGTTATGTACCTAAAGAGTTTTAATAATAATTTTCCCATATATAATATAAGTATTTCCCTTCTAATAAATTATCAAATTATTATTAATAAGCAATATATCGTTACAATCGACAATGTTTTATATACTAATTTTACAAAATTTCATAATTAGGCAATTTTATTAACAAAAAATCCTTTAATACCTTACAGGTAGAAAATAGGAGTTTTTTAATGGCAAAGATTAACATCTCTAAAATTGTGTCAAATATGGGAATTGATACCCCAAAAGTCTCTAAATCAGCACAAAAAACAGTTGAAGCCCAAACCAGAGAAATGGAACTTGTACCTAAAGTTCTCGAACTTGCGAAACTACCTAAAGGTGAATATAGATTTTCTCCTGAAGATATTAAAATTTTGACTGAAGCTTTTCAAGGTTACGACACAGCACTTTGCAAATATGATTTAACCAAAAAATTACTTGAAATCGGTCAAACAAAAGGAAAGCAGCTATCTACAAAAGAAATAACAGCATTTTTAAAGTCAACTGATTCTTTCGAACCAGCTGAACAAGAAAAAGTATTGAAATTTATTAAAACAATTAAAGAATCAGAAGTAGAACTCGAAAAAAATTTCAGCGACTATGCAAAAAACAATTTAGATATACCTAAAGAGAAAGACATAAATTATCGTTATTTATCTTATGCAACGTCCGAAGAAGAATATTATAAATTACAGAAACAAAAAAATAAGCTTGATATTACAAAAATAATCAATGTTCCAGGTTACAATTACGCAGAAAAAATAGGCAAATGTAGCGACCCTGAAACTTTAGCCAATATTGTAATAAAATTAGGGCCTAGAGATTTTCAAAAAATTAGATTTGTAGAAGATTCTCTTATTGACATATACAAATTGGGTGATGGCAATATGGCGCTAATTAAAGACCTAACAACAGGCTTTTATGGAGCAGAAATAAAAGCTATAGCTAAAGCTTTAAAAGAAAACCCAACTAAAGCTAAAGAACTACTTAAAAAATATGAAAGTTTAATGGTAGACAAAAATTTAGATGGTAAAAGATTTGTTGATGATGTTTCTAGATGTCGTAAAAAAATACTAAAACATCTTAACCTTAAAGACAAAATTAAAACATACGAAATAGAAGGATACCAAGACGTATTCGGCATCGGGTCTAACAAACTTAATGGCAACTTTGAAGGTGGAAAACATAGATAATAAAATCGCAATTTCAACAAATACATATAAAAGCACCCCATTATAGGGTGCTTTCTTCTTTATTTTAATAGAATACTAGCCTTGACAATAAGCTATTAATTCATTTATTGCATTGTTATCACCACTATTTAATACTTCAATAACACTGTCATATTCTGCGCCTAAAGTTAACCAACTAGCAATTGATGCACTTATAATATTTAGATGAGTACTCATACTTGATTCATCAATATTTAAAGTTGTATTACCGGCTTTTATTGTTTCAATACGGCCTTCAGCAAATTCATCATATATGTATCCATTATCTGCACGATAATTAAAGAAATGATCAATTTGGATATAATTTTTACTTGATTTATCAAGAATAATTAAATCGCCTGTATTTTTTTCATATTCATTAAAATCAGTTAGATAAACAACATTTTTAGCATTTAAACCTGATATTGTTAAACTATCAGTACCACTTCCACAATCTTCAATATAATAACGTCCGTTTTTGATTCCTTTTATATCAATTGAGTATGAATCATTGCCATCACCATCACCAATGCTAATATCTTTGCTCTTTACAACAGTATAATTGTCATCACCTTCAGAATCTGTTATAGAACTGTTTTCCGTATTAGTAAGTTTATATATGTCATTACCTGCAAAATCCTCAATAATTGCTAACCAACTCTTACTAATATTATAATTATCATTACCAGCATAATCATCTATCCAGCAATCTGACATATTTGTATATTTATATGTATCATTGCTATTGCCATTGCCTGTTGCCGTAATTCCAGATTCATAACAATTAGAAATAGTAAATTTGTTATTACCACCTTCATCAGTTATAGATAAAAGACTACCACCATTTAAAGTATAAGTATCTGCATCTGTGCCATAATCAGTGATACTATAACTCCACAATGTAGTTTCTCCTTTGCTTGTATAGGTATCTTCTCCACCAGAATCTTTTATATAACCATTAATGCGATTTTGAAGAGTATATTTATCATTACCGAAACCACTTGCAGTAATATAAACATCTTGACCATTATTTATAGTGAATGTGTTATTTCCACCATCATCTTTTATAGTGCCTTCATAGTTATAAAATTTATAGGTATCATTACCAGCACCTTGGTCATCAAAATATACACATGTCAGATTTGTTTTGTTGCCATTTGAATAAGTATCATTGCCTGAATAGTCGTAAATATTACCACTTGCAGAATTAGATAGAGAGTATTTATCATCACCAAGATGATCATCTATTCCCCAATCAGTATTGTTTTTAAGATTGTATGTATCTTTACCTACAGACATTGTAGACATTGATTTAATATTAAAATCTTTACTATTAGTTATTGTATATTTATTATTACCACCATTATCTGTTATTTTTCCTGTGCTAATACCATTTAAAGTATAAGTGTCAGCCTCTTCGCCATAATCATAAATATAAGTATAACTTAATAAATTATTTCCTTTGCTTGTATAAGTATCTGAACCTTTATAATCGTCAATTGATATATAGTGATTTTCTCCGACAAAAGTATATTTATCTTTGCCTTCAGTTTCTTCAATATTAACGTCCCAACTATTTGCAATAGTATATAAGTCATTACCTGCCTTATCCTTGATTAGGTTACCCAAAGATCGTTTAAAATTTTTCAAATTATATTTGTCATTACCTGCTCCATCTATAATTCCAATTTCTTCTGAGTCAAGTAAATCATATTTATCATTACCTGTATAATCCTCGATAGTACAATATTCGCTTTCTTTTATATTATAGTTGTCGTTTCCTGCATTATCAGTGATTCCCACATGGTCTGTTTTTTCTAAGATATATTTGTCACTTGCACTTTTTTTATTTGTTTCCATATCATTTATGGTTAAATTTGATAGTTTTTCAGATTCTGTACCTTTTAATGTATATGTGTCTTTTCCAAGATAATCATAGATAGTTACATTTTTACCAGCAATAAAGTTATATTTGTCGTTACCCATTTCATCATAGAAAGATACATAATTTACGTTTGTTGCAAAATAGCTATCATTACCTGCTTCTTCTGTAATATAGCTTCTACCTTGACCATCATCACTTGTTATATTTTCCAATTCGTATTTATCATTACCCGTATAATCTAAAATAGTAAAGTTTGGATTTGCAAGATCTTTTGAAGATGTATCTATATTTTTTATTTTATACTCATCATTACCACCGTATTCAGTAATTTTAATACCAATAGATTTTGTAATATCGTACTCATCATTACCATATCTATCTTCAATTATGTTTGCCCCTGTTGTTACCCAAGCATTAACAAATTCATATTCATCATTACCTGACTCATCTAATATTTTTGATGCAGTATGAGAACCCAAATAATACTCATCATTTCCTTTTATATCTTGAACTAATGAAAGATAACCATTATCTTCAACTATATATTTGTCATTCCCTTTATAATCGATTGCATGTAATGCAGCAGAGTCTTCTACATAGTATTCATCATTTCCCTTGTAATCAAGTGTGCTGATTTTTGTACCTGAATTTTCTGATAAATATTTATCATCACCCTTTGTATCTCTAATTGTAGTTATGTTTCCATTACTTGAATTGTATGAATCATCACCATCTAGATCAAGAAAATATTTACCCATGCCGCCATTTGCATAATATGTATCATCACCTGTTTTATCAAATACTTGATCATAACCAGAGTTAGTCAAATTCATTGTTAAAGTATCATCAGGCGCTAAAATATAGTCACTATATGAACTATCACCAACTTGACCATAAAGGCCACTCGTTCCCAAGTTAGTATTTTGATCTATACAAATAGTTTCATTTTTTAAAAGTGTACTTTTAATATCAATTTCTTGAAGTAAATTTTCAATAAAATAATTTTTTAGAGTTGTTGTTACAATTTTTTCACTTCCATTGAGAGAAATAAAAACAGTTTTTATTACAAGATCGTCACCACTTCGCGTTGCAATGTTTTGATATCTAGAATCATATTTATTGGCATTTTTACCACTAATATCGACATTAAATGTAAAATTAGCAGAATTTTCACCTTTGTATTCAAGCACAACATTTTTACTTGTTGGTGTTACAACTCTTTCATAACTATCATAAAACTTTTTAGTAGCCATATATTTTCTCTCCTGTATTGTTTGATGTTTAAAAAGCGAGGGAGTTATTCCCTCGCAAAATTTTATTAAGGCATTGCAGTCCAATTACTATCTTGTGCAAAGTATGTGGTTAAGGCATTGATATCATCAGTAATACCACCATCTAACACAGCTTGGACATCATTATAGCCTTTTGATGACAACCAAGTTGCTACTGTTTCTGCAAGTTGTGCTATTTGTGTTGAGGTGATTGAATAACCGTCAGCAGAGTTGATAGTTTCTACTACATTATTTTTTATAGTAATACCTTTAAAGTCATTACCATTTACCCAAGCTGATAAGTTTGTAGCATCAACAATATGGACATCTCCAACATTACCTACACCAGAAGTAGCAGTATAGCCTTTATCAACATTAAATACAATGCTTAAATCACTATGAACACCATCTTTATCGGATTCATCATTTGTATTCATAATATTTAGCACACTATCTGTTGATGCTTTTTGGTTATCACTTTCAGTAATACTTGTCTTTTGGTCGCTATATGCATAGTATGTACCTTTTGCTCTATATGCTTGATTAAGTATTATGTTTTCTTCTGATTGAGCATAGATTGTATATTTATAATTATGATTTGTTTTAACTATTACACTTGAACCTTCTGTCGTATTTTTAAGGTCTTTATCATAAGTGTAGACAGTAATATTATCAGCACTTACATTAATGTAATCACTTCCACCTTTTCCATATACTTCGGCATCTTTTTTGCTTGAAAGAATTATATCATCACCAGATGTACCAACATCATCCAAAATAATACCTAATTCATCACAAACTGTTGTTGTATCACCATTTTTATCAAGTATAGTTGGGTTTACATTACTGGTTGCAAAATTCATAAGTTCAATTCTTTGTGAGTTATTTATATTTGTAATCACAACTTTTCCAACACTATCAGTTGGGAAAGTATAAACCAAATCAGATAGTTCTAAATCTTTAAAAATTATCTTATCATTTTGTCCTTGTGCATAGAGATTTACACTTTGCTCTGGTGTAATCAAAAAGATATTAGTTCCATAATTTGAACCTATATTACTGTCAGAATTATTACAATTTGTGAAAACATTTATACCAGTATTACCTTCAAATCTATCTTTACCAGTTGAAGATATAAATACAGCATTTTCACCTACATTTGGTTTTTGTACAGTATCGTTATTCTTATCACCATCACCAACAAAAATAGTGTATTGAGTGCCTGTTGAATCTTCAATTTTAACACTATTTCTATCTGTTGATAAACCTTTTACAGTAATTTTGTCTGATGTGCCATAAGACATTGTAAAGGTTTGATTTTCTAAATCATAATTACTGAATGCTATATCAGTAATTTCAACATCAGTAAATTTAATTACATCATTACCACCTTTGTAGTTGATAATATCAGTGCCATCACCAGAATTAAAGATATAAGTGTTTTTAACCTCTCCGCCAAAGATAATATCGTTCCCTTTATCACCTGTTATAATGTGTTCTTTTTCACTACCCAAAATTATGTTTGATTCTTCAGTACCAGAGATAGTTCCTTTGCCTGTAATAAAGTTAAATTTACAATCTTCTATTGTTATGTTTTGCACAGATGATTTTATTCCTGTAATATTACCTTTTTTATCAATTAAATAAAAATCTTTAATAGTTATAGAATCACCATTTGAACCATAAGAAATGATAGCATCTTTTGTTCCTTTGCCTTTTGAATATATTTGTTCAATTGATTCTATTGAATTAACACCATTTATTTCAATACTATCTTCACCTTTTCCACTATAAATAGTATCAGCGCCATCCCCAACATTAAACACAAATATATTTTTACCTGCTTCACCATAAAGTTTGTCGTTACCTGTTCCACCTACGATTAAGTCTGAGCCATTACCACCTTTGATAGTATCAGAATATATTGAGCCAACAATAAAATCATCACCATCTTTGCCGTTAAGTGATAAACCTTTTTGAGCGTTATCTGTAATTAATAGACCTTTTTTATCATATTTTTTATATCCTAAACCAATAATTTGTTCATTTAACCAAGAACCTGTGTAGTTTTTTGTAGGGTTTACGTTATAGAAGTATTCTCTTAAATCATAAGTTTCGCTACCAATTTTAAGTTCAACAGAACTTGTATCATCAATACCTTTTTTAGCATTGCCGTTATTAGTTACATCTTTTGCTACAAAGTTTTTGATTGTTAAATATTCACCTTCTGCAGTATAAATTCTCAAATCTTTTTTAGCAAATTCAAAATTCAAATCATCAATATCCGAAATACCATCACCATCTATTGATAAAGTGAAATTTTCACCTTTCGTTAAGTTAATAATATCATTACCATTACCTTTGGTATATTTAATTAAGTTTTCACCTACACCACCAGTAATTGTGTCATTGTATTTTGAACCAACAATGATATCATTTCCACCCGCACCTTTAAGCGTTAAGCCTTTATTATTTTTTGCGCTGACCAATGGTGCATTTGAAGCGTCAATATTATCATTCAACCATGTTCCTGTAAAACTTTTCTTTACTACATCATCAGAAAATATAGTATCAATATATTGTTCCCTAACTTCAAGTGACGTATAAGGTAGAACCTTAAATATCACAGAACTTGTATCTTCAATACCCTTTTTAGCATTTGAATTATTTGTTACATCTTTTGCACCAAGTCCTTTAAGTGTAACATATTCATCTTTATCAGCGGTAGTATAAATTCTTACATCTTTAGTTGAATCGCCATAACCAAACGAATATTCAGTATTAGATATTTCTAAAGTTAGGTTTTCACCCTTTGTGAGATATACGGTATCATTACCATAATTATGTTTTAAATAAACTGTATTAGCACCTAATCCACCTGTAATGATATCATCACCAGCTTCACCATGAATGATATCGTCACCATCGCCACCATAAATAACATCATTACCAAGACCTGCTTTTATAGTGTCATTACCCTCATCACCATAAATTTTATCATTGTATTTTGTACCAGTTAAATGGTCATCACCCAATTTACCACTAATAGTAAGACCTTTTGTATTAGTTAAAACTTCAACACCATTTCTATCAAATACTGTGTATGATAACGCAGAAGCTTTATCATCTAACCAAGTCCCAGTGAAATTCTTCACGACATCATCTGTTACTATTTGTACAGATTTCAAATCTAATGGTGAACTTGTTCCAACCTGAATTTTTACAGAATTTGTAATATCTTTAATACCAAAATTTTTCAAAGTAATATACTCGTCATCAGAGCTTTTTGAGGTGTAAATTAACAAATCCTTATTATTATTTGTATATTTATAACGCAAAGAATCAAGAGAAACAATCTCTGAACCTTTTTCAAACTTTAAGAGTAAATCTTCACCTTTTGTTAAGTAAATTATATCATTTCCATCACCTTTTTTGTAGTTAATGGTAGTTAAACCTGAACCACCTGTAATAGTATCAACGCCCAATCCACCGGTGATTTCGTCATTTTTATCGGCACCTTTGAGATTATTATTATTCTCATTACCAATTATAGTATTATCTTCCCCTTTTTTCCCAACCGCATTATTGTTTGTTCCTAAAATTTCAATAAGTGCCATGTATTTACCCCCTTAACATTTAATGCATTTAGTTAATATTAATATATTTGATAAAAGAAT
>JAFYQF010000019.1 GCA_017559905.1 bacterium | reverse complement strand
TGCCTTACCACTTGGCGACGCCCCATTATTTTGTTGTCATACCCTTTTCTGGGCACTTCTTTATAATACTTGCTAAAATTTTATTGTCAATATTTTTCTTTTGTTTTTTATAAATTTTGTATTTTTAGTATATAAAAGGGCTGTTTTCTTCTGCGTATACTATTTCAACTCTATCTTTCAATAAGTTTTCAAAAACTTTTAATACTAAAACTTCGCTCTCAAAATGTCCGATATCAAAGGTTACAATTGGGCTATCTAATGCAGTGTGAAATTTTAAATCTCCTGTAACAAAAGCATCTGCGCCGTTGTCGTGAGCTTCTTTTATAAATTCACTGCCACTGCCTGCGCAAAATGCTATTTTTTCTATTTTTTCTACCTCAAAATTATTAACGTATCTCAAATTTGGAGAAACTTTTTGCAAAATCTTTGCAAAATCTTTGACTGTAGTTTTTGTGTCAACATAACGCAGAAATGGCGGAGCCGTTTCCTGCTCATTGAGCATTGTATAACCTTTATATCCTAAATCAGCTATCAACGTATCAGTTGTTCCGCCTTGTGTGCGGTCAAGATTCGTATGGGCAGAGAAAATATTGATGTCTTTGTAGTCAAATGGTACAAAAAACAACGGATGGTGTGACAAAATCATATCACATTCCTGTTGCTGTGCTTGTTTTACAACGTCATCGGTTATAGTTAATGCAAGCATGACTTTTTTTATTTCAGTTTTGCTTGTTTCAACTAAAGCTCCTACGCAATCCCATTTTTCAGCAAGTTCTTGCGGTGCAAAATTATCCAATATTGCATAAATTTCTGCTCTGTTCATAAACTTCTCCAAGAATTTCTTTTGCAATTATTGTTTTTGATTGTTTGTCCAGTTTTTTCACGTCAAGATTTTTGTTTATTATGTAAACTTCGTTTTCGTCAGACGAAAATCCAATGTCTTTTCGGCTGACATCGTTTGCAATAATAAAATCACAACCTTTTTGATTAATTTTGTTTTGTGCATATTGAATTAAGTTTTGTGTTTCTGCGCAAAATCCTACTATTGTTGGCGCTTCGTCGCCAAAATCTGTCATTAATAACTTTCTTTTAGCACAAAGTCCAGCCAAAATGTCTGGGTTCTTAATCAATTCTAATGTAAATTCGTTGTCAGAAGTCTTTTTGATTTTTTGGTCAGCAACATTTTTTACTCTATAATCAGCTACTGCGGCTGCCATAAATATATAATCTGCTGTTGTAAATTCTTCATCCAATGCGTCTTGCATCTCAAGTGCAGATTTGATTTTTACAATTTTATAATCTCTTTGAAAATCTTTTGTTGTAATTAAAACAACTTCTGCGCCTGCTTTGTGAGCTTCATCTGCGATAGCAAGTCCCATTTTCCCTGAAGAATAGTTGGAAATATATCTAACTGGGTCGATGTCTTCAATTGTTCCGCCTGCTGTTACTATAACCTTTTTGCCAGCTAAATTGATTGCTGATGTTTCTTCTTCAACTTTAGAAATAAATACAAAATCAGGTGATGATTGTTGTTTTTCGGTTGTGATTAATTCACTTGTTGTTTTGAAAATCTTTTCTAGTTCGCAAAGTCTACCTTTCCCTTCGTATCCGCAAGCTAAAAATCCGCTGTCAGGTTCTAAAATTTTGTATCCCAAAGAGGATAATTTATGCAGGTTTTCTTGAATAATTGGGTTTTCCCACATGTTGCAATTCATTGCAGGGGCTATAATAATAGGTTTTCTAAACGCACAAACAACGGAAGTTAAAAGGTTATCGCAAATTCCGTGAGCAATTTTAGAGATAGTATTTGCGGTTGCTGGTGCAATAACCATTACGTCAGCTTCATCTGCGTATGAAATATGTTCAGGCTTGTATTCATCTAGCTCAAATTCTTCAACTCCGACTTCGTTTTGGCTTAAGTTTTGGAGTGTAAGTTTCGTTACGAAATTAAGGGCGTTTTTGGTGCAGATTACACGAACGTTAGCGTTTGCACGTTTGTACATTCTGATAAGTTCGCATATTTTATAAGCTGCAATTCCGCCTGTAATCCCGACTAGAATTGTTTTTCCTGTTAGCATTTGCTTTCTCCTTCGATTATTTTTTCGATTTCGGAGATTGCTCTTTCTAATTCGTCATTTACTACTTTGTAATCAAATTTTTCAGCACGTTCAAGTTCAACTTTTACTTCGTTAAGACGTTTTTGAATGGTTTCTTCATCTTCTGTGTGTCTGCCTCTCAAACGGTTTTCCAATGCTTCTATAGATGGTGGACAAATGAAGATTAAAACGGCTTCTGGCATTTGTTTTTTTACTTGTAATGCGCCTTTTGTATCAATTTCAAGAATTATGTCTTTACCTTCTTCAAGACATTGTTTAATATATTTTCTTTTTGTGCCGTAAAAGTTTCCTGCAAACTCAGCCCATTCTAAAAACTTATCATCAGCTATATTTTGCTGGAATTTTTCTTTAGTTAAGAAAAAGTAATTTACACCATCAATTTCGCCTTCTCTAGGTTTTCTTGTTGTGCAAGAAATTGAAAGCATAAAATGTGGGTTTCTAGCTAAAAATCCTTTTAAAACTGTGCCTTTGCCGACTCCTGAAGAGCCTGATATTACGTATAATTTTTTATTCATGTCGATGATTATATAATAAAAAAGGATACTTATGTATCCTTTTTTACTAATTATTAACATTGGTTTAAAATTGTTTATTTGCTTTCTTTAGCTTTCTTTTCGTCAAGCATAATTACTGTACAGATTGCTATACAAACGATAGCAGAGAAAATCCAGAATGCTAAAGCACCGTTCCAACCGAATTTATCAATCATAAACCCTGTACCAGTAGCTGAAAGTACAGCGCCGATGTATCCGAAAGTTCCAGTAAAACCAGTTGCTGCTGATGCTACTTTTTTAGAGCTTGATTCAACTGCACAAAGTCCGCCAATCATCATTTGAGGACCGTATGTGAAAGCTCCTAACAAACCAATAAATACAAAGTCTAAAGCGTTGATTGTATTGAATTTTAGAAGAACTAAACAACATACAACACCTACTAAATAAATAAGGTTTACAGGTGCTCTTTTGCCTTTGAATACCTTGTCAGAAATTAAGCCTGCGCAGATAGTTCCTGCGATACCAACGAGTGGCAATACGCTTAATTTAGATGCAGCAAGTTCTAAAGAATTGCCTTTTGATTCGCTCAAGTATTTAATCATCCAGTCTTCTGCACCAAATCTGATTATGTAAACGAAAATATAAGCGATAGCTAACATCCAAATTGTTTTGTTGAAAAGGATGTTTTCTTTGAAGATTTGAACGTAAGTTCTGTTGTCCGCTTCCCCTTCTGCTTTTTTTGCAGTTGGTTCGTTTCTGTAGCTTTCAACGTCAGGCAAACCTAGTGATTGAGGTCTATCTCTTAATCTGTTAAATAACCAAATAGCAACAAGAATTGCTAATGTACCAGGAACGAAAAATGCCATCTTCCATCCCCATTTAGCAACCAAAAATCCTGATATGATAACACTTAAGAAAGTTCCTACTTGGTGAGAACAAGACCATAATGACCATTTTGTTCCACGTTCAGAGTTTGAATACCAATAAGTTAAACTCTTTGCAACGGCTGGGAATCCTGCTGATTGAAACCAACCTGAAGCGCCCCAGAAAAATACGAATAACCATAACAAAATGGTTTCGTTTGGTAATCCGAAGAATGTGAATTCTCCAGGAGTGATAAATACTGCAGAAAGTGCAAAACAGATGTTTGCAATTGCAGTTAAAATTAATGCTGTAGGTAAGAATTTTCTAACGTCAGAGCCGTCTGCCAAGACGCCGTTTACAAATTTACCAACCCCATAAGTTAAGTATAAAGAGCTACCTAACAGACCAAGTTCAGTGTTTGAATAACCAAATTCTTCACTCAATCCTGGTAGAGCTACAGCGATATTTTTCTTACATAAGTAAAATACTGTGTAACCAATAAAACAAGAATAAAATATTCTCAATCTCCAATGAGAGTACATATCCTTAACTTTTCCTTCGTCTTGAATAGTATCAAGAACAGGAGGTTCCTTAAAGAACCCAGCCATTTTTTTTAGCATAATCTACTTCCCTGCCTTTATAATTTGAATATTCCTTGTCTCTGTCAATTCTTGACGAGCTTCCCTAATAATTTCCCTTTTGTCTTCATCCAAGCTTAATCCGCCAACAAGTCTATCAACAAAACCTGTATTAAGTTTTACGGCTTTGTCGAATGCGCCGACTTCTTCCAGTACATCTTTTATTTGGTGGAAGTCGTATCCAAAAGACTGTTTTGAATTATAAACAAGAGTTTCACCTGTTTGAGAACGTATTGGTGAACCGCCTTGTTCAAAATATAGTTTGAATACTGATTTTAAGTCTTGTAATTCTGATTGTAGTGTGTTGATTGTATTTTGAATTCTCAAAAATCTTTCAAATAAATATTCAACATTCTCAAGTTGTTTAACTTCCCAATCATATTTTTGCAAGTATAACTTTTTAAGTTTTGGATAAGAAAGTGCTAATCCCATAGTGTCAGCCATTGCTCTATGGTGGTTGTTTAATTCAACGTTGAATTTTTTTGTCAAAGCTTCTAGCCCGTGTGAATCAAGGTCTGGATAAACTTCTTTGAACATTTGTTGAGTGTCAACTCTTGTGTTAGTAATTTCTTTTCCTGTAGTACGAAGGCTTGCTTCGTTTAAGAATGTGTAATCAAAAATTGCATTATGTGCAACTATTGGATAATCTCCAATAAACTCTAAAATCTTTGGCATAACTTCAGCTTCTGTTGGTGCGTCAGCTACCATTTCTGCTGTAATACCGTGGATTGCGATACTGGATTTTCTAATATGTTGTTCTGGATTAATAAGAGTTTGGAATTCATCTTTGATTTTGCCGTTTTCTAGTCTAACAGCAGCAAATTCAACCATTCTCTCTTTTGTAAAATCCAAACCTGTAGTTTCAGTATCTAAAACAATTTCAATAATTTTTTTTCTAACCATCTTTTCATCCTATAGAATTCTATGTAGATAATAGCATAAAAAAAAAATCTGTGGTATTATAGGTTAAAAAGTTAATAGGTTAATAAGCGAATAAGTCATATTATTGAGTGCAATTTGTTTGTATATTAGCTTATTGACAATTACCAGAAGGAGATAAAAACATGTCAAACGCAGTAGATATTAATGATTCAGTATTTGAAGCAGAAGTGCTTAATTCTGAACAACTTGTAGTTGTAGATTTCTGGGCACCTTGGTGTGGACCTTGCAGAAAATTAGGACCAGTTTTGGATGAAGTTGCGTCAGAATTTGAAGGAAAAGTTAAATTTGTAAAAATGAATACAGATGAAAGTTTGGAAACTGCTAAAAATTATTCAATTAGTGGTTTGCCAAGTTTGTTGGTATTTAAAGATGGCAAAGCTGTAGAAAGACTAGTTGGTTTAATGCCAAAAACTTCAATCATTTCAAATATTGAAAAACATTTGTAATTTAATGTTTTAAATATTAATTTTCGTAAAGCTGAATTTTAAAGAGCCAAATGCTCATAGAATTCAGCTTTTTCGCTAGTTTGCGGGTATTATTTGAAAAATTTGGTTTAAAGTTTTTTGTGGTTTGAACCGTCTATACAAGCAAATACGTATAGAAAGGTGCACTTATGTACAATAGAATTACCAGTTTAGAAGCGGTGAAGAACAAAATTGGAATGGCTCAATACGCAGAACGAAGCATAGATGATACTTGGCAAGAGCGTTTTGATTTATTAAAGGCAGACCCAAGGTTTGCTGGTTGGTCAGATGTCCAGATTTCGAATTATTTGAACGCTTCAATTGCAAATAATAATGTTTCTAGGCTTAATACAGATTTGCAAGCTGGTTTGTCTAATTTTGGGAAACCTACAGATGCGTTTTGGTCACAATTTACTTACGAAGAAATCTTGGCTATGGAAGATAACGGTGAAATTGTCCCAGAAGAATTTTTAGAGTGGGCGCATGCAATGGAAGGAGCAGATACTTCTGAATATCAGCTGGAAGATATGACAGCTTCTGATATCAATGAAGTTGATACCTTGACGCAAGAATTTGCTGACCCTGATGAGGCAAAAGAAAGAAATGCCGCAAGGATGCTTGCTAAAAAGGCAATTATTCAGGATGAAGTTTTAGTAAATGCACAAAAAGAGTTTGAGCGTTATTCATCTCAACTAGATATTTCTACAAATGAGGCTGAAAATATTCAAGAGCAAACTCTCCAAAAAGTTCAATCAATGATGAGTGAATGGCAAGTTCTGGATAAAAAAGCTAAATCGGGTGTAGGTCTTTCGCCTGAAGAACAAGCTAGATACAATCAATATGGAATAATGATGAATAATGAATCTCTTAAGGCGAACGTTCAGATTTCAACATTTACAACTGATTTTGATGAAATTTCAGCTTTGTTAAAAACCGTATCAACAGAGGCGAAAGTTGCTCAAGACCTATCGCTTCAAGCAAGCCACTTGGGTAAATTGATTGCTCCTGATGAAGGTAAACATAGTTATATGTCTGTACACGGTAATACGGGCTTTAATGGTTCGTTTGGTGTTATGGAATTATTGAAATCAGCTTCTGTTGGTAGAAATTTATCAATAAATACAATTAAGGAAGGTGCGGATCTTCAATTTACAGTTTCTTCTTCTGATAAGATGTCGAAGAAAGTTTCTAACCAGATGAAAAATATGATGGAAGTCGTAGAAATCGGAAATTCTTCAATGTCAAAAGAAGTTCAAGATGTTAAAAATGAAGCAGAACCAGTTGAAAACTATGAAAAAGTTGGAGATGTTCCTGAAGTAGAACCGCCAAAACCTGAAGAAGGTATGGATGCACCACCTCAACCAAAGAAAAATAAAGAGGATGAAGAAAATGTTTTCACTGATGAAGAAGATTTGAACGATATTGATTCTATCGTGAAACGTCAACAGAAAAAAGCTCCAGAACCTGAAGTTGATAATATGATAATTAATTAGCAAAAAAGCATCCTTAATTGGGTGCTTTTTTAAGATTGTCGTTGAAAGAAAGATGCGATTTGTTTGTGTGGGAAGGATTTTGAAATAGGTCTTCCGTGTGGGCAAGTGTATGGCATTTTCGTTGTCCGCCATTTCTTTATAATTTCTTGCATTTGCCAAGTCGAAAGCTTTTGTCCAGCTTTTACTGCGGCTTTGCAAGATGTTGTTATTAGAATTTTTTCTTCCAAGCCATCAATGTTTCCGTCTATGTTTTCTAAAATATCTGAAAGAATTTCTTGTGGTGGAACTTTTGCTATCATTTGTGGAACTTTTCTGAAAATAAGTTCGTTTTCTTTTGTAAACTCAATTCCATAGCCAAATCTTTCGAATTTATCAATGTTTTCTTTTATTATTTCAGCTTCTTCGCCTGTTACAGTAAGCACATCTGAAATGAATAATAATTGTGAAATTACTTCTTTTTCAGACATAAGTTTTTCGTATATATAACGTTCTTCTGCAATGTGTTGGTCTACGATTTCTAGTCCATCTTCTTTTTCTATTAATATATAGGTGTTTTTATATTGCCCAACAATGTTTTCTTCTGGTTCAGGCTCTTTTTCTATGTGAGTAATTAATTTTGTTTGTGAAACAAATTCTTCTTTCGGTTTTGGTAATTCTTGATTTATTCTTGAAAGTGCATCGTCAGAAACATACATAGAATCCGTTTCTTTGTTAAAGAATAAGTCGTTGTTCCTTTGCGTTGGAAACTCTACAACTTTCTCGCTTTCTATTGGTCGATATTCTTCTTGTATAGCTGGTATGATAGTTGGTCTTTCAACATAATTTGCAAGTCCCGCTTGGATTGAAGAATATATGAAATTGAAAATCATATTTGTATTTTTGTAGCGAACTTCTTTTTTTGTAGGGTGAACGTTCACGTCGATGTCTGTTGGTGGAATTTCTAAATTCAAGACAATGAAAGGATATTTCCCACTAGCAATAAGGCTTTTGTATGCCATATCAATTGATTTTTGGAAAATTGGGCATTTTACTGACCTTTTGTTAATATACATATAATAGTTTTTCTTGCTTGAGCGGGTAAAGTCAGGTGTGCTTACAAACCCAGAAATCTTCATCCCTGCAAGTTTGTCAGTTTTCAAAACTTCTTTTAAGTTTTCAACAACATCTCCGTTGAAAATTTCTTTTATAGTTCGTTTTAAATCTCCAAGTCCGCTTGTTTTTAATATAGTTTTGTCATTCTTTTTTAATTCAAAAGCTATTTGTGGATTTGCTATTGCTATTGATTGGACAAGTTCTTGGATGTACGAAAATTCAGTATTAGCATTTTTGAGGAATTTAAGTCTAGCAGGAACGTTGTAAAATAGTTCCTTGATATCCATTATTGTACCTACGGCACAACCTGTTTCGACTTGTTTAACTTCTGAATTTGCACAAGTAACCTTCGTTCCTGTGTCGTAATCTGCGGTTCTTGTTGTACAAGTTAGTTTTGAAATTGAGATTATGCTGGCTAAAGCCTCACCTCTAAAGCCAAGTGTATTAATTTCAAATAAATCTTCGTCTTTTTGTAGTTTGCTTGTTGCGTGTTTTGTAAATGCAAGCATAATGTCGTCAGGATGAATCCCGCATCCGTTATCGGCAATGCGAATGTTTCTACAATCGTTTGTAATTTCTATGCTTATTTTTTTAGCGCCTGCGTCTACAGAGTTCTCTACAAGTTCTTTTACAACAGAAGCTGGACGCTCTATAACTTCGCCCGCTGCTATTTGGTTAATTAAATTAACTGATAATTGTCTAATTCTTGCCAAAGTGTAAGCTCCCCTCTTTTGGCATTAATCTGGTTACATAAAGTGTGATAAGAAAAATTCTTTCACTACGTCAAATTTGATAAGCATCAATACTACAGCGATAGATACTACCAAACCAAACATTACTTTTGAAAGGTCTTTTAGGATGTGTTTGTACATTTTTTTAGGGCTTTCAAATCTTAATCTGTGGTATAGTGCAATTTCTCTACCTGCTAACAAACCGATAAATACCCAAGTTGTTGACATTGGTACGTTGTTTAGTTTCACGAAATATAACAACAAGAATGCGTAAATTAAGTCGATAATAGTTGCTGAACGTGGGTCTTGTACGTTAGTTTTCATTTTTATAATTTTCTGAACTTCTCCACCTCGTTTGTATGCAACAATCCACAACATTCCTGAAAATGCAGCTAAAACTAGTAATAATTCAGTCAATGATGCTTTTCTTGGCAAATATACAAACAAATTCGCAGCATCTTGCATCAACCATTGTGACCACAAAAATGCTGTTGAAATCCATTTCGCAGCAACCCACCATTTAGAGATTTCTTTATTTTGAGTGTAATAGAATACTCTCTCTAAAGGTCTTGCGATGATGTTATATATGATTATTGATACAACTAAAGCTATAAAGTAACCGATTACTGATTTTGATAAAATCATACCGATTACGCTAATATCGTTTGCTGAAAATATACTTAAAATCAAAAATGTTGTAGATACCGGAATTCCGTATTTAGTTAAGAATAACAAAATTATTGGTGGTAATGCGTGTACAAGAGTAAATGTATCTGGACAAGGTATTCTTTCTAACCTGCCGAAAGCCATATCTCCATCGTTTACTATCCAGCCAATACCTATTGTTAGGACTAATACAAGGCTGGTATAACCCCAAATAACCCAAGTTGGCATTTTCCTGCTTGTTGTTAAAAAAGTTCCTAATGTTTGAATTACGTCGTTTGATACACACGAATACATCGAAATCAATAAACCGGTAACCATATAAATATTACTTAATGTTAGAAATTCTGGAAACATAATTCCTCCATACACCTCAACTCTACAATAAAAATAAATTCATCTAAACAATTGATTACAAATTTGAAACATTTCTATAAGATGATACTGGAAGAGGCTATTTAGGGAGATACAGACTTGGTTAGAGCGAAAACAAATACTAAATTAAAACCGACAAAAAAAGCTGATTTGCAGGTAGTTAAGCCTGTCAAAACAACGAAGTATAGTGATATTGATCTTAATAATTGGAAAGAATACGGACATGTTAAGACTGATACTTTGTGGGAATTTCCAACAAGGTTAAGAGAAGGTGGTCATTCCAATGAATATCACGGGAATTATATCCCTCAAATCGCTCAACAATTATATGAACGTTTTACTAAAAAGAATGACGTTGTGCTTGATTTATTCTTCGGTTCAGGAACTTCAGGTATTGAAGCTATAAATATGGGGCGTCGTTGTATTGGTGTTGAATTGAAAGATGAACTTGCTGAAAAGGTTTCTGAAAAATTTACGCCAAAACAATTGGTCACTGATGTAAGAATAATTTGCGCAGATTCAGCTTCTGAACAAGTAAGAGAAAAAGTTCAGGCAGGTTTGGATATTATGGGCGAAGAAAAGGCTCAATTTTTAATTCTTCACCCGCCTTATGACGACATAATTAAGTTTTCAGACAGAAAAGAAGATTTGTCTAATTGCGAATCAACAGATGAATTCTATGAATTATTCGGTAAAGTGGCTAAAAATGGTTATGACATGCTTGAAAAAGGTAGATTTGCAGCGTTGATTATCGGCGATAGCTACAAAAATTCAGAAGTTCAACCTCTTGGCTTTGAATGTATGGCGAAGATGATGAATTTAGGTTTTAGACTAAAAGGGATTATCGTAAAAGATATTCAGGGTAATGAAAGAGCTAAAGGTAAAACTGCTAATTTGTGGCGTTATAGAGCGTTGGCAGGTGGATTTTTTATCTTCAAGCATGAATACGTTATGATTTTCCAAAAAGTTTAAAATTCAACCGTTTAAAGGATAAATTACGGTCTGAAATAGTTTATCCTAAAGATGGAAATATCGTACTTTTAAACATCAATAGATTGATTTACAAAAGGCATGCCCGAAGTCATGGGGTTTTTAACGATTTATTACAAAATGTTACGAACAACATCAAAAAATAAAAATGGCTGAAATCATGTCAGTACCATGGTTTTAGAGATGTTTAAATTGGGGAGAAATTCCAAAAAATAAAATAGTTGTCCGCTATAGTCGTATAGAGTACAATTAATTTATAGTCAAATAATTGTTAAAGCGTGTAAGTTTTACGATTATTAGTTTCTTGTAAAGGTTAGATGATTATGCAATTCAAGGTAAAAGAGAATCTATCAGTAATACAAGAAGAAATTGCACCTTATAAACCGAATATTATTGCAGTAACAAAGTATTTTGACGAAGTTGCGATAGAAGAAGCTTATCAAGCAGGCATGCGTGACTTTGCAGAATCGAGGGCAATTGAAGCTATCGAAAAGATTGGTCGCTTGCCAGAAGATGTTCGCAAAAACTCAACTTTTCATTTTATTGGGCATTTGCAGTCGAATAAAGTTAAAAAAGTGGTTGAACATTTTGATTTGATTCATTCAATAGATACTTTGAGAATTGCGGGGTTGGTTTCAGAAGCGTCGAAGGCTGTTGGCAAGGTTCAGAGAGTTTTGTTACAGCTAAACAATGCAGGCGAAATTCAAAAATCAGGTTTTTCTAAAGAGGAACTTTTTGAAGTGTTTTCTGAAATTATCAAACTTGATGGGGTAAAAGTTGAAGGTTTGATGTGTATGACTCCACTAGGCGCTGATGAAAATGTTTTGAGAACACTTTTTGAAGAAGTTCGAGAAACAAGAGATGCTCTAGAAAAACAATTCAACTGTAATATGAAAGAGCTTTCAATGGGGATGAGTCAAGATTACAAAATTGCAGCTCAAACAGGTGCGACAATGCTTCGAATAGGCAGAAAATTATTTGGTTAGTAAGATAAATTTAAATAAACGGAGGAAAAACGGTGGCGATTGTAACAGACAAAATTAGATCAGTAGTTGATTTTTTAGTAAAAGGCTTTGAAACTAGAGAAGAAAATATTTTTGAAGATATGGTAGAAGACGATATGGAAGGTGGATACGAAGTTCAAGATAACTTGGCTATTGCTCCATCATATTCATACCAACCAAAAGTTGAAAAAACACAAGATTTGAAAGTTGTTAGCCACCCAAATTTCAGAGGCTATGAAGTTAGAGTTATGGAACCACGTTCTTTTGATGACTCTGCTCAAATCGTTCAAAATTTAAAAGATAGACAAACAATCGTTCTTAATCTTCACCTTTTAGATAAAGAACAAGCTCAAAGAACAATCGACTTCGTATGTGGTGCAGCTCACGCATTGAGTGGAAAACCACAAAAAGTTGGCGATAAAGTATTTGTATTCACTCCTAGCAACGTTACATTGTCTGTTGACGTAAATGCTAACCAAAACAAATTTGATGATTCATTGTGGAGAGGTCCTCTACAATAGTCTATTCGAGATTTAAATGAGAAGAGGATAGTTTTAAAGGCGGTGAAAACCGCCTTTTTTTTATTATATTTATATATCCTTGCTAATCTTTCCTGCATGTGGTATATTTCAGTGTATGGAAACTAAAAAATACGCAATATGTTTTAATCCAAAAATCCAAAACTCAATTGATGTTAAAGACGCATTGATGGGTATTCTTGTAGCGAAAAAAATGTTGGTTGAGGTTTTAGATGTTGACAATTTAAAAGGCGGGTTTGATTTTGCGTTTGTAATTGGTGGCGATGGTACTATTCTCCGTGCTGCGAGATTCTTTTCGCAGTATAAAACTCCTATATTCGGTGTGAATTTAGGAAGATTAGGCTTTTTGTCACAATCTTCAAGTGAGCATCTTGAAGATGTAGTTGATAAGATTATCTATGAAAAGTTTCATATAGAAGAAAGAATCATGCTACAAAGTGGTGATAGCATTGCTTTGAACGATTTTGTAATAAAAGGTAATTCGTTAGCAAGAGCTGCAAAATTGTCGTTGAAGATAAATGGGAAACCTGTATGTGATTATTTAGCAGATGGTTTGATAATTTCTACTCCAACAGGTTCAACTGCGTATGGTTTGTCTGCGGGCGGGCCGGTTATAGTTCCAGGATTGGGTGTGATTGAAATTGTACCAATTTGTCCGCACACATTGAATGCAAGACCATTGGTTATTCCTGACGATTCTGTAATCTCTATATCAATTGAAAACAGAGATGATGGTTTTGTGGTGTCTGGTGACGGTCAAAATTGTTTTGAAGTTCATTCTGACGTGGTGATTAAAAAAGCTGAAAATAATGCTCGTTTAGCGTTGTTAGACGGATTTGATTTCTATTCTATATTGAGGGATAAGCTTCATTGGGGTACTTCTCCTGCTAAAATATAGATTATTAGCAGATGTAGGTTTATGTTTGGATTGATTTGTTTCCTAATATTAAATTTTGTTCATAATTAATGTAAATTTCTTGTACTTTTTTTCTATTTAAAATAGTATGTTATTATAAAATTGGGGAGTCCGAAGAATTAGGGCTAGATTACCGAATTTAAGTAAACATATTATAAATAAGAGGTAAAAAAGTGGAAAATTTCGTATCAGATATCTTTGCACAGAATGCAACGACAAGTGCTCCAGCACAATCACCTGTTACACGTAGTGGTGCTAACCCAACTAATATCAAAGTTGTTGGTGTTGGTGGTGGTGGCGGAAACGCTGTTAACAGAATGATTAAAGCAGGTTTATCAGGCGTTGAATTCTGGTTGATGAATACTGACTTGCAAGTTTTAGAATATGGTCAGACTAAAAATAAAATTCAATTAGGTTCAAAATCAACATCTGGTCTAGGTGCTGGTGGAGATCCTGCGGTTGGTGAAAGAGCAGCAGAAGAAGCTCAACAAGAAATCACTCAAGCTTTAGATGGCGCAGATATGGTATTCATCACTGCTGGTATGGGCGGTGGAACAGGTACTGGTGCAGCTCCTGTTGTTGCTAAAATTGCTAAAGAATTAGGCATTTTAACAATTGCAGTTGTTACAAAACCATTTAGCTGGGAAGGTCGCAAACGTCAAAACCAAGCTGTTCAAGGTATTGAAAAATTAAGAGAAGCTGTTGACGCAGTTATCGTTGTTCCAAACGACAAATTGCTTCAAGTAGTTGATCGTCAAGTTTCATTGACAGAATCATTCATCATCGTTGACGAAGTTATCTTGAGAGGTGTTCAAGGTATTTCTGATATCATTACAATTCCAGGAACAATCAACGTTGACTTTGCTGATGTTAAAGCTGTTATGCAGTCTTCAGGTTCAGCACTTATGGGTATTGGTCGTGGTCAAGGTGAAGGTAGAGCGGTTAAAGCTGCACAAATCGCTATCAGCTCACAACTTCTTGAATCTTCAATCAATGGTGCTTCAGGTTTAATCGTTAACATTACTGGTGGACCTGACATGACACTTCACGAAATTACAGATGCTGCAAATATTATTCACGATGCAGTTCTTGAAGATGCAACAGTTATCATTGGTACAGCTGTTAACGAAAATATTCAAGGTGAAATTCAAGTTACAGTTATCGCTACAGGTTTTGAATTAAAAACTCAAGCTCCTGAAGCTCCAAAAACTGATGTGAAACAATTAAGCGCTTCTGATTTCTTCTCTGGTGCATTCAACAATACAAATGTTCAAGCTGCTCAACCAAGAAGAAATTCAATGCCACAAATGGGATCAGGATTTACAAATATTGAAATCCCTGATTTCTTAAAAAAATAGTTTAAGTAATGCGTCTAACGCATATAACTTAAAATAGATGGAAGTATGATGATGGTGACCGTTAAGCGGTCACCATTCTTTTATGAATAATAAAAGATTAAGTGCAAAAAAATACCGTTAGAATAATCTAACGGTATTTTTGTAATTCGAAACTTCGAAATTAGTCTTGAGCGTGACCAGCTGTACCAAGAACGTCTCTCATTTTGTGGATAACCATTTCTTTAACAGCAGTTCTACCAGGACCCATATATTCACGTGGGTCGAATTTTTCAGGATGTTCTGTGAAGAATTCTCTGATAGTAGAAGTCATTGCAAGTCTTAAGTCTGTATCGATGTTAATTTTTGCTACACCGTGTTTAGAAGCGTATGAAAGCATATCTTCTGGAACACCTTGAGCGTTAGGTAATTTACCACCGTATTGGTTACATTTAGCAACGAATTCAGCAGGAACTGAAGAAGATCCGTGAAGAACAAGTGGGAAATCATATCCAACAGCTTCATTAACAGCTTTTTTAATTTCTTCAAGACGTTTGAAGTCAAGTTTAGCTTCACCAGAGAATTTGTAAGCGCCGTGAGAAGTACCGATAGCAACAGCTAAAGAGTCACAGCCTGTTTCTTTAACGAATCTAGCAGCTTCTTGTGGGTCTGTGTAAGTTGAATCTGCTGCAGAAACTTTAACATCATCTTCAACACCAGCTAGTTTACCAAGTTCAGCTTCAACAGAAACTCCACGTGGGTGAGCGTAGTCAACAACTTGTTTAGTTAATTTGATGTTTTCTTCCAATGGGAATCTTGAACCGTCGATCATAACTGAAGAGAAACCACCGTCGATACATGCTTTACAAATTTCAAAATCTGCACCGTGATCCAAGTGAAGAGCGATAGGTACAGTAGTTGTAGCAAGAGCTGCTTCAACTAATTTGATTAAGTAAGTTTGGTTAGCGTATTTTCTAGCACCTGCAGAAACTTGCAAGATGATAGGTGATTGAGTTTCTTCAGCCGCTTCAGCGATACCTTGAAGAATTTCCATGTTGTTTACGTTGTAAGCACCAATAGCATATCCGCCTTCTAGCGCTTTTTTGAACATTTCATTAGTTCCAACTAATTTTCTTGTCATAATTTGAGTTCTCCTTCTTTTTGTAACTCTCTACACCATGAAAATACTACAAAAATAAAGGTGGCGCAAGTGTTAAGATATGTTAATATCATATATATGATTTTACAAAACTGCTAAAAGTGTAATATAATGCTAAAAACGACGGGTAAATGTATTTGAGAGTATGCTAGGGTCTAGCAAAAAAAATAATTTAGGGATTTTAGCATGTCAAAGTATTAATGGTAATAATGGGGTAAAATACAATGACAATAACACCGATTAGCTCTATAGGGCACAGAGGGTACACAAAAAATATTTATTTTGAAGCAAGAAATAGGGATAACAGGGAATCTCATTCTATAAGAAATACTGCAATGGCTGTACCATTGACTGTATTGTTGGCAATGAGTCCTCTTAATCCAGTGTTAGCTGAACGCAATAGTGTTTTTGGTGAGGATGACTATGCAACTGAAATGGTTGAACAAGCTTCACCTACAGATGAGATAACATTTGTTAAAAGTAAAGATGGACACGGGATGTTAGTTCAGTTAGTGGATGAAAATAACGATAGTTTTTATCTTGATTTTCAAAGTAAAAATGCTGACGGAAAATACCAGTCAGTAACGGTTGATATGCCGTTTAACAAGGAATATAACAAAAAAACTAAACGTGCAGAGTCTGTAACAAGAACAATAACTGAAATTAGACCATTAAAGTATACGTTAATGGGTGATGACGGTACAAGTGATATTAATTTTTCATTCAAGCAAGTTAGGACTAAAGAGTCGCCAGTTGGATATTCTTCAGACAAACTAGCAGATTTTCTAGAAGATTTTATAAATGGGAAAATCGAAGGGATGAAAAACGATGGTGCTGTAAAATATGGCGCTCCACTTGATCTTAAGATTCGTATGGGTACACGTGGAAATTTTGTAAATGGAGCTATAAATACTAAATGGTTAGACGAAGGGCGTGCAGTATCGGAAGATTGGGGTCGTACTCTAACTTCAGTTGATATAGAAACTTCTCAAGGTAAATATAGATTATTTGCTGTAAGTACAGATAGAAATAATGATGATTTTGAATCTGTTATTATAAAAAAAGATGGTGAAGGCGAGTTCAAAGTTGCCGGAGTAAAGTTATCTCATATAAATCTTGAAGATCGTGCCAAAATAGGTGATTTTAATATGGGTGTAATTGAGCTTTATAAGCGCAATAGTGAAGCAAAAGTCCGTATTACAGATCAAAAATTGTTTGATGCTTTATGGAGCGTAACAGAAGATCCAAGATTTAATAATGCGTTTTCTACAGAAATGGTAGAAGCTAAAATGAGAATAACTGGCGACGGACTGATGGTAACGGCTCAATAAATGTAAACTTTTGTAAAACATGTTCAAACATGCTGAAATTCATGCTTTCAGCATGTTTTTACATGTTTAGAGTATAAGAACAGAGAGTATAGTCATGGAACTAAATAACAATTTTGAAAAAAAAGTGAATAGTGCAAGTGTTAGTGTTACACCTTCTACAGTAAAGAGTACTGAAGCTAGCAGGGTTAATCTATTTCCTATCGCAAACAAAAATGCAAAAAATTTAACAGAAAATGAAATTAAGTATTTAAAATCTCAAGGTTATGATATAGCAACAATGTCTGATGCTGATATTCAGAATGCCTTGATTGTATATTATGAACAAATGCAAGCAAAGGAAACCGTTCCTGCACAACAAACAGAAACTCAAGCAACAACAGAAACAACAAACAGTGCAGAAACTTCTCAAGCTACACAGGCTGAAACAGTCGCTCAAAAAGCTCAAACTCAACCACAACCACAACCACAAGAAACAGCGCAAGTTCAAGCGCAAGCTAATAATTCTCCTGTAAATACAGAAATGAAATCTAACAATAAGTCTTCTGTAACAGAAGTAAAAATAGATTATGATTCTGAAGATATGAGAGAATTTGTTATTATGCCTGATGATGGCGTAGATGCTTGTGATTTTTACAATTTGCCAGCAGAAGAACGTGAAAATTATTTTATAAATGCATTAGCAAAGAGAATGTTTGGCGAACAGTGGGAGTCTATGAGCCCAGAAGAAAAAGCTCAAGCGTTAAAGGCTGTTGAGTCAAATTTGGCAGAAAATATTCCTTCTTGGAAAAAAATGAATGCCGAAGATAAAGGTAAATTAGCTCTTGCATTTTTTGCTGCATCTGATGACGAAGAAACAAGGCATTTACGTTATGATGGCGATTGTGACAATTATGACAATATTTCTGCTGCATATAAAAAATCATTTAATGAACAAGTTGAAATCGTAGCAAAAAGTCTTGTTGAAACTAGAGCTGCAGATACTAAAGAACAAGAACAAATTTTTAACGAAACTATATTGGAAAAATTTGGCAAGAATCGTGAAGCTAAAAAGAATTACTATTCAAATCAGTTGAATTATCTACTTGAAAAGAAAATGAGTGGAGCTGAATTGAATGAATTTGAAGAAGGCAGATTAGAGTTATTATCTAACGCTAAGGCTCAATTTGGTAAAGATTGGCAAAGAAAATTTAGTGATAACTTGAATGCCGACTATGAAACTTCAACTTTTGCGTTAATGAGCAAGGATGAGCATTATCAAGAACTTGTTGCAAAACGTAAAGCACAGTACTACCAAAACACAAATGACGCAACAAAAGCTCTTGAGTTGGCAGAAAAAGATGCCAAGTTGGACTGGATAAAACATCAGTTTGAAGATGTTGATAAAACTAATAAAAGGGCTGTTTTAAGAAAACTTGTAGAATTAAGAAACAACTGTCATTCGCTAGAAGAACAGGCAGAATTAGCTGAATTATGTAAAGAAATTCAAGAAATGCCTAATATTGATTACTGTGACGATTATGGTGCTGGAGTATCAAGTGCTCTTGCCTTAAAGAAAAATCCTGATGGTACATTCAATAAAGATGCTCAAATACATAATTTAGAACAACTTAAAGCTGCAAGAGAAGCTGGCGCTCCTATTTCTGATGAATGTATTGCTGACATTACTGCAGGTACAGCTGAAGTAATAGGTAAAGAAGATTCCACAATTGCAGGAGAAGTTGCAAGAAGTTATTTAGAAGCTTTTGGTAAGCCTTCTGCAACAGGAATTAATAATGCAACTAAAGATGGTAAATATTCAATAGAATTGCAAGAACAAATTTATGGCAGATCTCTTGGAGAAGTTAAAAACCAAGAAGCCTTAAATGAATTGGCTAAAGGTATTGGTCATACTGATGATTCTATAGAAGTTGAATTATCAAAACAATATAGTGAATTTGCGGTTAATAACAAAAATTCAGAATTGTTATCTTCTTTAGGCGAAGGTTTGAGCGCATACGCAGATAAAAACCAAACTAACGTAATGAAGACTTTGATGGATTCATCTTATTCATTTGATGATGAAACTGCGATAAAACTTCAAAAAGGTTTTAGTGACCAAGTAGCATCTTGTGCGCCTAAAAACCAAGCAGAATTGCATAAACAAGTTATGAGTTCTAAATTTGAAGAAGTTCAAGTTAGAGCTGCTGAAAACATTAAAACTTATGATGCATCTGCTCAATTAGAAGCCATTGATGAAGTTTATTCATCAGGCAACAAAGATGCTATAGAAGCTATCTATAATAATATTTCTAGTTTTCAACCAAGTATCCAAAATGAAATTATCGTTAATGCAATTTCTGGAACTGTTTTGGATGCAGAGGTTTCAACAGGCAATTTAGATTTAAAAATGATGTCTGGAATGTTGACTGTCAAAGAGATTGCGCAGTTAACACCAAGGCAAAAACAAAAGTATTTCATTGGTTTGTTTATAAAAGCTACTCCAGCGCAAAAGTTACAAATGATGCAAAATTTTGCAACATCAAATATGATTGGTGCAATACAGAAAAAAGTTATTTATACTATGATTGCACGTTCTTCTTATCTAAAAGATATGGTTGAAAGCGGTATGGGTAAATTGATGCTGGAAGCTGGTTTACCAGTTGATGCCACAAATAAAGTTATTAATGCAATGAAATTTTCAACTAATGGTACTGTTATTGAACAGCGCAAAGAGTTGGCAAAAGATAGTACTTTTAGAAAGTATTTTGAAGAAGAAGTTGTTACTCAAAAGGCTAATGAAAAGAAATATGCAACTCCTATGAATGGTGATTTTATCAAAGGTTCTCTTACTCCAATGATAGACTCTAAAACTAGGGCAGAGTTAATTAAAAATAAATCTACAATGTTTATTAAATCTTAATTAATATAAATTTCAGGTACAAAATTTGTAGAAAAATTTACCTTCTTGAGAATAGAAGGTATTTTTTTGCTTGCAATTTCGGTGTTTTTGTAATTCAATATAGTTACAGCGGTTGTAAAACTGCAAGTCCAATAGAAAGAAGACAATTTAAAATTGCCGAAAACAATTGAATTAGCGAAATATGCAGGTTTTTGTTACGGAGTAAAAAGAGCCGTTGAAACTGCAAAAAGATTGAAAGCCGAAAACCCTGACACTCCAGTGTCTGTTTTGGGTGAGCTTATTCATAACGCTGATGTTATCCGAGAGTTAGAATCTTTGGGTATTAAAACTTTGACATCAGTGCCTGAAAAAGGTGAAGGAATTTGTATCGTGAGAACTCACGGTGAAAGCCCTGAAGTTATTGAAAAAATTAAACAGGCAGGCTTTACTCTTGTTGATTTGACTTGTCCTGACGTCAAAAAAGTTCAGGAAAGGGCTATTGAATTTGCTAAAGATGGATACTTTGTTGTTATTGTTGGTAAAGCAGAACATCCAGAAGTTGTTGCGATTAGAGCTAATGCAAGTCTTTGGAGTGATAAAGTTGCAGTTGCAGCTACCGTTGAACAGTTGAAAGCGTTTGAGGCAGAAATTAAAGCGCATAAAAAAGTTGGTGTTGTTGTTCAAACAACTCAAAGAATCGCTACGTTGAATGAAATTGTTTCGCATTTGCTTTCTGTTGCAAAAGAAGTTCACGTTGCGAATACTATTTGTGCTAGTACTTCAAAACGCCAAAATGAAGCTAGAGAAATGGCTTTAAATAGTGATTTGATGGTTGTTGTTGGTTCAAAGAATAGCGCCAATACAACACATCTTGCAGAAATTTTGAATAATATTACAAAAACTATTCATATCGAAAATGCTTCGGAGTTGGATATGAATGATGAAAATGTTATTAAAAGTGCTTCAATTTCAGTTACTGCAGGAGCTTCTACTCCGCAAAACTTGATAGATGAAGTCGTTGAAAAACTTGAAAATAAATAAAAATAAATAATAGAAAAGGAGACATTTTAAAAATGACAACTACAATTGAAAAAACAAACATGGATGAATTTGAAAGATTGTTAGAAGAATCTTTCTCAAAAAGCAACGCTGTTGCTGACATCGTAGAAGGTACAATCATCAGAAAAGAACAAGATGGTTTCTTGGTAAGCGTTCGTGGCGCAAAAACTGAAGCTTTCTTGCCTTCAAAAGAAATTTCTTCAATGGAAGGTGCTGAAACTGTTGATTTAGGCGATGTAAAAGAATTTTACGTATTAAAAGAAGAAAATGATGATGAAGGAATGGTTCTTTCATTGAAACGTCTAGCATTTGCTCAAGCTTGGGCTCAATTAAACGATGCTAAAATCCAAGGCGATACAATTCTTGCAAAAGTTGTTTCTATCGTTAAAGGTGGCGTGTTGGTTGATGTTGCTGATTTGAAAGGTTTCATCCCATCTTCTCAATTGAGAACTGGAACTCCATTTGATGGTTTAATTGATACTAAAATTGAAGTTAAAGTTCTTGAAGCTGATCCAAAGAAAAACAAACTTATCCTTTCTCAAAGACAAGCTGTTGCAGAACAACGTGACCAAGTTGTTGACAACATTCTTTCAACTTTGGAAGAAGATATGGTTGTTAAAGGCGAAGTTGTAAGAATTGCTGATTTTGGTGCTTTCGTTGACATCAACGGTATCGACGGTTTACTTCCAATCTCTGAAATTTCTTGGTCAAGAATTAAACACCCATCTGACGTTATTTCTTTGGGTGAAACTATCGAAGTTAAAATTATTAAAATTGACAGCGAATTGAAGAGAATTTCACTTTCTCTAAAAAGAATGGGCGAAGATCCATGGCAACAAATCGAAGGTCAATTCGAAGAAGGTCAAGTAATCACTGGTACAGTTAACAAAGTTACTGGTTTCGGTGCTTTCATTAATATTTTCCCAGGCGTAGAAGCTTTATTACCAGTTTCTGAAATGGCTGAAGAAAATGTTAACCCATTCAACAGATACAAAGTTGGTGACAGTGTTGAAGTGTTGATTAAAAAATTCACTCCACAAGAACACAGAATCGCTTTGAGCGTAAAAGACATCAACAAAGATGCTGAATAATTAATTTATTCATAAACAAAAGACCTAACTTTATAAGTTAGGTCTTTTTTAGTTATTTACTAATTCCAATTTGCAATCAATGATTTCTGCTATCAATTTCATTTCTTTATAAGTTATTGTTTCATTTCGTAGTTTGTTTGATAGGTTTGCAAGAGAATAAGGTTTATCTAATTTTTTAGATAATTCTTCTGCTACAAATTTTAAGCTCAATCCCTTGTGATAAAGTATCTCTTTGAGTTCTGTAATTATTCTCATAAGAATATGATGTCATACATTAATTTAATTTCAATAAACTCGTTTATTAAGTTTGACAATATTAAACTAATATGTTTATATTAAATTAATCCATTTATAAAATTATCATAGGAGTTTGAAATGAAATTTGAAATAGAAAAGGTGTTTGGATTTACAATGGCAGAAGTTTTAGTAGCGTTAGGCGTTCTCGGGGTTGTTATGGCAATGACTTTGCCAGGTTTAATGGTGCGTTTGGAAAGAAGTCGTAATGCTACAATATTAAAACGCGCGTACTCTGATTTACATAAATATATTGATGCTTTTTCTTATAAGTATGAATGTTATAGCAAGTTAACTGATTGTTCTCCACAATATCAATTTAAAAAAGATTTTGCAAAATATTTGGTTGAAGAACAAGGGTTTGTTAATATCTGTCCTCGTGGACAGTGGGTTCGTTATTTGCCTTATGGTGGTTCAAGGTCTGTTAATATGGGGCAATGTCGTTGGAATGATCTTTCTTATGGTTCATCGTATTTGCGTTCAAGAGTAGGGTATGCTTTGTATATTCAAGATTTTATGAATGATGATTATTACCATTTGAGAAATGGCGATACTTTTCGATTGAAGATTTCAATAATTACTGATGTAGGCAAAACTAAACGAGCTGAAGTCGTTATTGGGACTGAACCCGTAGATGCAAGTGTACGTTTCCCTCAAATGGGTAAAAATATGTTTGATGTTTATGTTATGAATTCTAAAAGGATAACTCCTGCAGGTAGTTCAAGTTGCAAAGGTATTCCTGATTCTTGGGGATATTATTGTTCTGGTGATATCGAAAATGGTTGTAGCAAAGAAAAACAAAATTTCACACAATGTACTCAAAAAGTTATTGATGATGGTTGGCAAATAAAATATTCTTATTAAATTTCAAAATGAAAAAAGACTGCTTTATAGCAGTCTTTTTTGTTTATTCTCCAAAGTAGTTTTTTAATCCTACTGTTAAGTGTTTGTTTTTGCAAAGCTTTTTGAGTTTTGCGATTGCTCTGTTTTCGATTTGTCGAATTCTTTCTCTTGAAACTCCGTATTGAGAGCCGATTTCGTCAAGCGTTTTCTTTGTGCCGTTACTATCTAGCCCGTAACGCAAGATTAGGACATCTCTTTCTTTTGGACTTAATTGACTTAACATTTTTCTGATATCATCGAATAGGTTTTCTTGAGAAACTCTGCTATCAGGTGTTATTGTGGAATCATCTACAATGAAGTCTGCGATTTTTGAGCTGTCTTCTGAACTGCTTGCTGGTGTTTCCATCGAAATAGTGCTTTGTGCAGACTTGATAATTGAAGTTAATTTGTTAACTGAAATACCAAGCCTGTATGCTATTTCTTGTTTTGATGGAGTGTGACCAAGTTCTGTTGTTAAATCAATTGTTGCACGGCGAATTTTGCCTAAAGATTCAATCATGTGGATTGGAAGACGAATAATTCTAGCTTTGTCGGCAATCGCACGTGTTATAGATTGTTGAATCCACCAAGTCGCATAGGTTGAGAATTTGTAACCTTTTGTGTAATCAAATCTTCCTGCAGCTTTCATTAGCCCTAGATTGCCTTCTTGTATCAAATCAAGGAATGAAAGTCCACGTCCGATGTATTTTTTTGCGATACTTACAACAAGTCTTAAGTTTGCATTAACAAGAAGATTTTTTGAAAATTCATCTTGAGAATCGTATATTTTCTTTGCAAGTTCAAGTTCTTGTTCGCTTGATAAAAGCGGAATTTTCCCGATTTGTTGTAAGTAAATTTTCACGCTATCGTCAGAGTTTACTGATGATAAACTCTCTTGAACTTTTGGATCTTCCACTGAATGAATTATTTCGTCATCATCATCCATTGGTTCAAGCCCGTGAAAATCAACGTTTTCATCTGAAATATCATCAGATATTAATCCTAATTTTTCAATGTCTTTTTTCATTTGTTGTAAAGCTCTCCATCTTCAAAATTATTATAATATGGATTTTACAATAAAACTAATTATTTACTTTGCTTAATCTTTTGACGTACACTTTCAAAAATTATTGCGCTCATCGCTGCAGAAACATTGAGAGAGTTAAAGTCTTTTAGCATAGGGATTTTTACTGTAAAATCCGACATCTTTAACAACGATTTTGACACTCCTGCGTGCTCTGCGCCCATAATTAGTGCAAAATTCATATCGTTGTATTTTATGTCAAAATAATTATCTTTTGCGTGAGCGTCTGTTGCAATTACCCACCAGTTGCTTTCTTTCAACTGTTGGACTGCGTTAGTTAGGCTATTTACTTTTATGATAGGAATGTGATTGATAGCGCCAGCGCTTGTTTTTTCTACAACAGAATTTACTTGGACGTTTCTTCTTGAAGGAATTATTATTCCATCAACTCCTGCGCAAACACAGGTTCTTATTATTGCGCCAAAGTTGTGTGGGTCTTCGATTCCGTCAAGAATTACTAATGATGAATTTTCGTGTTTTTGTTCTAAAAATTCGTCTAAATCTGCGTATTTTAATGGTGAAATTTGTGCGATAATGCCTTGATGGTTAAATTCAGCGTAAGGTTGAAATTTTTCTTTTGCTACAAATTGAAAAATTACGCCTCTTTCTTTTGCAAGAGTTTTTATTTTTTCTAATTTTGCGTCCGAGTGGATGTTTTTAGAGATTAAAATTTTGTTTATTTCTCTTGTTCCACTAATAAGGGCTTCTGTTACTGAATTTTTACCATAAATTATATCATCCATTTTTTTTATTCCTATTTTGATACTTCGAGCATTCTATTGATACATTTTATTGCTTTTTTTGCTAGTTCTGGTTCTACATTAATTTCAGGTGTTTCATTTTTTAATGCATAATAAATATCTAGCAAGCTGTTAAGTTTCATGTTATTGCAGATTGAAGGTTTGTCGTAGATTGAATAGAATTCTTTTTCTGGGTAATCTCGTTTCAATCTGTCGATTACCCCTTTTTCTGTTGCGATAATAAATTCCTTTTCGTTGCTATTTTTTACAAAATTAATTATGCCAGTTGTGCTACCTACATAGTCTGCTTGAGATGAAAATTCTTCTTTGCATTCTGGGTGTGCAAGAACAAATGCTCGTGGATATTTCGCTTTTGTTTCTTTAATACCTTGAGGGTCAAGTTCGTCGTGTATTGGACAGCATCCGTTGTAGGTAATAACTTCAACATTGCCTAATTGTTTTTCAACCCATTTGCCTAAATTTCGGTCAGGCAAGAATAAAACTTTTTTTGCTTTTAAGCTGTCCACAATTTTGATTGCGTTAGAACTTGTACAGCAAATATCACATTCTGATTTGACTTCTGCTGTTGAATTGATGTAGCAAACTGTAGGGATGTCCGGGTGTTTTCTTTTGAATTCTCTTAATTGTTGCAAATTAATCATATCTGCCATTTCGCAACCTGCATTTAGGTTTGGTAGGATAACCTTTTTGTTTGGGTTTAATATTTTTGCAGTTTGTGCCATAAAATATACTCCTGCAAAAATTATGATATCTGCGTTAGTTTTTTCTGCCATTTGGCTTAAATATAATGAGTCCCCAACGTAATCTGCTACTTCATCAATTTCAATATTTTGGTAACAGTGTGCAAGGATAACTGCATTTTTTTCTCTCTTCAAATTTTTTATTTCTTCTACATAATTCATTTGGGGTTGTCCTCCATTTAGTGTAAATTTATGTTAAATTCGCAACCTTTACAAAATATATTGTATAATAAAAATAAGATTTAAGTATAGAGGGAAAAAGAAATTTATAATTATGGCTGCAAATATGAGTATTTCGGATTTATTGAGTAGTTTAACCGCAGGCAAGCGTCCTGATGTGTTTTTGTCTGTGACCCCTGGCGTTGGGCTTGAAATGATTCAAATCGACTATAATGCTGGAGAGTTGCAAAGCTATGCTTTAAGACCTATTCAATATAATGAGTCATTAAGAGAATTGTCAGATATGGAAGGTTTTAAAACGGCTGTATCTGAAATGTTTACAGAGTTAAATATAAATCCAAAATGTAATATAACATTGAACTTGCCTACTGTTTTGTTTGGTTCAATGGACATAAACTTGATGTTGGGTGAAGAAAATATCACAGGGGCTGCAATGTCTGAAGTTGAACAGTCTTATGTGTTTAAACGTCACGACCCAATGGTAAAGTGGTTTGATTCAAATACTGGTTCTACTGAAAATAGAAAGATTTTTTATTCTGCCGTTCAACAGTTGGTTGTTGAAAATATCGGTGCTGCGCTAGGTGAATTGGGTGCTCAACTTGTTAGTGTTGAAATGTCTTTGCTATCAACATTGAGAGCGTTGGATTTTACTGGATTAGCTGCTGAGGAGATGAAAAATGGTGTGACTTGGAACGTTTTGACAGTTAACGCTACAGGTTATACAATCCTTTCTCTTTCTGGCAAAAATATTATTGATTACTATGAAGAACCATTGCCAGTGAACTCTTACCAAGGTGATGAAATTTATAATGCGATTAGTGCTTCTGCGCAAATTTCTTTGATGAGTTTGCCAGCAAATTATTTGATGGTAATTTCAGATACTTCTTCAGTAAGTGCAGAAATGTTAGCAAAAAATTTGAATGTTGATTATACAATCGAATATGTTGAAAACAATCAGTTTAAACGTAAAGGGTTTATTAATGCAAGCTTGAATGTATTGCCAGAGAACGCATCGAAAGCTTCTTTGCAGGCTATTGGTTGTGCGATTGCAAAATCATCTGATTATCCAATACGTTGCGATTTCCTTGCTACTTCAAATGTGGAAATCCGTACTGCAGAAGCAACTGTTGCTATTCCTATAGGTGAAGACGTTATTGAAGTTTCTCCTAAAACTGCTCAAATAGTAGCTGGTGTAATTGCTGTTATATTAATAGCTATTGCAGGTGTTCTTTGTCTGGTATTCCCTCCAATAAGAAACGATTTGCAAACTGAATTGGATACAATGAATACTGAAATTGCAAAAATAGATAAAGAAATTAAAAAGATTGAAGAAGAAATGCAAATGGCTGACAAGTTCAGTGTTAAAAAAGCAATGGGTGATGTTTTAAAGGACAACCGTGCAAAACTTATTGCATATTCTGCTATCGGTGAAGCTGTTCCTAATAACTTGTGGTTAACTTTCTTTGAAACTACAGGCAAAGGTTCTATCACTGTAAAAGGTGGTGCAGCTACCGTTGAGGATGTTTATACATTCTATAGAAACTTAAAAGAATCTACAAATGCTGGCGGTTTGCAATTAAAACAATTAGAAATGCAAGCTGATAATGTAGATGATTTTATGGCTAATATGCCTGTAACTTATGATTTTGAAATCTCAAATGCTGTTGCTGCTCCAAAACCAGTAGTGGAAGAAGACACTACTGGTAAAAAAGGTAAAAATAGCGCTAGTAGTGGGAAAAATAAGAAGAAAAAAGGTAAAGCAACTGGAAAAGCTGCAAATATTAAATCTGGAGATGCTCCAGAGAAATTGTTGAGTGATACACCACTTAACTAGTATTACAATGATTAAATGGAGAATTTTATAAATTATGCCAGAAGAAGAAAGCTTTCTTGATATAGTTAAGAAATTAAAATTAACGGTTCCAATATTACTTGGTGGTATTTTCTTATGTGGTTACTTGATTTATGCAAATGTATATCCAGTGATTACTGCAATACAGGAGTTGAAAGTGCAAGTTGAAACTCAAGCTGGTGTTTTGGCTGAAAAACAACGTAAATTAGATGACGCTAGGCTTCAATTGAAAAAACAACAAGATGAGTCAACTCTTGAAAAAGAATTTTTTGTGCCAGAAGAAAAAGGTTTGCCTGATGATGATATGATTGCAGGTGAGTTTGAAGAAATTCTTGAAATTATCCGTTCGAATACTATCAAAATGCGCTCAATTAATTTTGATATGAACCCAAGAGGAGATGTTTTTGTTCAAGGTGCTCCTGAAAAGTTTAATGTTGCAGCTTTGAAGATGGAAATGATTGGTACTTACAAGAACTTTGAAAACTTCTTGAAAGATTTGTATAAACACGAACATTTCCTTGAAATTTCAAAAGTTCAGATTGAACCTTATGAAAAAGATAAAACTATTTTGTTAATTAATTACGAAATGAAATTGTATGCTAAAAAATAGTTTTTAAAATTCATTAAAATCAATAGAAAATATTTGAGTTTTATTCTTGAGACAGGTCGCACAGAAATCTGTCTCAAGAATTGTTTTATGGGTATAATTTTTAAAATCGCAACCTGAACGTCCTCTATGATCATTCGCTAAAAAAGGGCAGGTGTAAACGCCTTTGGTTGTTAAAATCCTGCTGTTTTCGCAATCTAATTTTTGCCAGTTTTCTTCAAAATCTATTTCGTTATTTGTTTTGTTGTGGAATTTATTGATTTTAAAATTATTTCCGCTTGCTGGGAAATTAATTTTTTCGCAAACTGTTTTAAACCCGTTAAGTAAATTTTCTTTTCCTTCATCGTAGTAATCTGTGATACATAATATTGGATTGAAATTGTACTTGATTAAACTTTTTATTGCATTAAGGGTTTGTCTGTATGTGCCTCGACCTCTCAAATCGTCACTTTTTATTTCATCGTAATGGTCGATGCTTAACTGAAAAATTATTTCGTAAATACTTTCATCTTCTACTCTTTTCAAAAATCTTGCTTTCTTTTCGTTGATAAAGCTTCCATTTGTGCAAATGCAAACGTTAGTTCTTTTTAGGCAAAGTCTCAATATTGCGTTGAATTCTGGGTGTGTCATTGGCTCTGCACCAGTGAGGTATATACATTGAATGTTTTCACTTTTTGTATCAATTAGGGCTTCTTTTATGGTGTCTATGGAAATAAAATCTTTTACATTTTTTGAGTAAGGGAAATCTATATAACAGTGTTTACATCTTCTGTTACAGCTTTTTGCAGTTAATTCAATAAATAGATTGTTCAAATTTTTGAGGTTGCAGATTTGAGGTTTGTATATTGGGTTCATAGACTTTCTCTCCGTTTTAGTTTTTATATTTCATGGTAATTTTAAAATTTAAATATAAAAATAAATCCGTCTTGTGGGTATATTTGAGATGAGAGAAAATTTATTAAAAATTTTATTTAAAATCGTTTGCTTTTGTGTTGTTAATCCATTGTTGCATTATGTAGTGTTCATAGCTCAATGCAAAGTTGTGTAAGGCATTAACTAGAGTTCTTCCGCTTTCTGATTTGCCAACTATGAAAAAATCTCCTAGTTCGTTTTCTGCTAGCATAATTTCCGTGTGAACTATTTTATCAACGTGTCCTTTTGGGTTTTTTGTTATCACAAATTTAATCCAGTCACAGAGGATTTTTGTGGCTGTGGTTGTGCCATTCGTGATTTCTTCTTTTCGGCTTTGGATGTAGGTTGAAAATTCTTTTAGTATCATTTATTCCTCAAATGGGGTTGTTGCAGCTAAACATGTTATATCAAAAATGTCATTTTTTTCAAACTCTTTTATCATTGCTTCGAATGTTGAACCTGTTGTGCAGATATCATCGATTAACAGAATTTTCATTGGTAAAAAGTTTTCTTTACTCACTCTAAAAGCATTATTTAGATTAACTTCTCTTTCGTTTTTTTTGAGTTTATATTGGGGTTTTGTGTCTTTAATTCTTTTTATTAATTCTGTATTTAAAGTGCAACCTGATAATCTGCAAAATTCTTCAGCAACAAGATTCATGTGATTGTATTTTCGTTGCTTTTCTCGTTTTGGATAGATAGGAACAGGTACAACTTGAAAGTTGTTTTTATCTTCAATGTTTTGCCAATATTCATACATGAATTTAGCTAGATATTTTGCAAGTTCTTTTTGGTTGTGATACTTGAGTCCTCGTATTAGCTTTTGAAGATTTTTGTTGTAAACTCCTGCGCAATAAACATTTTTGCTTTGTAAAACCCGATTGACTTTGACTGGCAAAAAGTCTATTGTGTCATAACATTTTGAACACATTTTTACGCATTCTTTTGACTGCCCGCAAAAGTAACATTTTTTCTTGTAAATCCAATCAAGTAGATTATAGAAAAAGTCTTTCATTAGTTCCTCAATTTTACAATGGTATTTTTATTGAAAAGTCTGAACCAACGCCTTCTTCACTTTTTACAGTAATTTCTCCGCCGTGAGATTCTACTATCTTTTGAGAAAGGTATAATCCTAAACCAGTCCCGATTTTGCGGAATTTTTTTACTGCTGAATAATATTTGTTGAAAACCATATTCAATTCTTCTTGCGGTATGCCTTGACCGTAGTCTATTACAGAAATCACTGCATAACCTTGTGTTTCTTCCACCATAATGTCGATATCTTGTTTTGTGTTGCTGTGAGAAATCGCATTTGATATAAGGTTTTTGATAACCCTTTCAAGTTGCATAGGGTCAGCAGATAAAGTAATGTTGTTTTTTGGAGCTTTGAAATTTATCACTAAACCTGCGTTTGTTGCTATTGGTTGAACTGATTCAACAATGTTTTGAATATATTCGTTGAGTTTGATATTTTCTTTAAGTAATTGAATACCAGTTTCTTTGATTTTGTATGTTTCTAAAACTATTTGTACCAAATCAATTAATTCTTCGTTAGAAGATTTCATGTTTAAAAGTGCAACTTTTTGCTTGTCGTTAATTTCCCCAAATTTCCCGTCAATTAAGAAGTTCAAGATATTTGCTTCTGCAACAATTGGAACTTTCAAATCGTGAGTAAGTGTGGCAACAAAATCTTCTTTTAAGGTCTCAATTTCTCTTTGGGTTGTTACGTCTTTTAGCAGAAGAACATAACGTTTTTTATCATCAAGTGAAAGTTTAACAGAATTGATAATGAAATTGTTTGTAGGTGTGTGCTTGATAAAAACATCTGCATCTGCAAGTTTTTCAATTGTGTTTCCGTCAACAATTTCCAAATAGTCGAAAACATTTTTTCCTAAAATATCGTTACCTTTAACTCCAAACCATTTAATGATTTTGGGTGTTGCTCTTAAGATATTGCCTTGTTCGTTGACGATTAAAATCCCATCAGATAGAGAGTTGATTACGCTTTCTAATAATTTGTTTTGGCGAATAAGTTCGGCTTGGTATTCAACAATCATTTTTTCACGGTCGTTTAGAGTTTCTACCATTCGGTTGATACTATCCGTAACGTTTTGGTATGTCGGGTGTTCGATTTTTTCGATTTTCGTTGATAGGTTACCGTAACGCACAGAGTTAACTGTATTTGTAACCATTCCTAAATAATCATTAATTTTTGACCATCGCTTGTTCATTTGTCTTGTTACTAAAAATAGTGCGATGAAAACTACAATAATACTTGCATTAATTAGATACCAGAGCATTAATCTTTTTTAACCTTTAGCTTAATAATAACCTTTTATGGTATAATTATATCAGATATTTAGTGTGATGTTAATAGTATAAAATGAGGACTTCGGGATTTTATGGCAATGATTTTGCCCAAAACTATAAAAATGGTTATAACTGATTTTGACGGGATTATGACAGATAATTGTATGTATATTTCTGATAGTGGTGACTGCTCACGAAAAATTAATTTTAAAGATGTTATGGGTATACATCTTTTGAAAAAAAACGGGTTTGATATTGCAATAATTTCAGGTGAAAAAAATCATGCAATTGAACTTTTGGCAGATAAATTTGATATAAAAGAAGTGCACATGCAAATAAGAAAAAAAATTGATGTCTTAAAATCAATTGTAGAAAAATATTCATTGACTCAAGAAGAATATGTTTATATCGGTGATGATGTGAATGATTTGGAAAGTTTAGAGTTTGCAAAATATAGAGTTACTGTTCCGCATGCGCTTCAAAAATTAAAAGATGTTGATGGTATTCAAATTACGGAAGCCGATGGTGGTGACGGTGCTTTTAGAGAGGTTGTAGAGTGTTTGATTGGCTAGAAAATGTTTTAACTAAAATAAGAAAATTAAATAATACGGTAGAGCATTACAAAGAGGATTCTGTAATACAGTCTTTGCCGTCTGTAGCTTATGTTAACCGTGCAAAAAAATGTTTGGATAATGGTCAATACAAAGATGCTTTAGATATATTAATAGAAGCTGAAAGTTTGCCTCAAGAAGATGCCCTTGTATATAAATATCAAGGTATTATTTACGATAAACTTTTCAGGTTTGAAGAAGCTGTTAAGGCGTATAAAAAATCTGCAAACTTGAATTGTCATGACAAAATTATTTGGAAAAATTTAGGTTTTTCTCTTTTGAGTATCAAATTATATGATGAGGCTGAAGAAGCTTTTGAAAATGCTGATAAAATTACACCGACAAATTCTGAAGTTTTGATGGGTTGGGGTATGGCTTTGATGAAGCAGGAAAAGATTTCAGAAGCCAGAGAAAAATTTGTTTTATCATGCAAATATAACAGGTATAATTCTAACGCATTTTTTCTTGCTGCGGTTATGGAAATCAAATTAAAAATGTATGATGAAGCTGAAAATAAATTGCAATTTTTAGCAAATGTTTCGCCAAATGAGGGAAATTCTTATGAATTTGCAAAGTTAAAATTTATAAAAAAAGATTTGGATGGCGCAGAATTATTTGCGAAAAAAGCTTTGGATTTCAATAAAAATATGTTGCCTTGCTATTTGTTGTTGGGTAAAGTACGTAGGATGAAAAATGATATTGTTTCACTTGAATATTATAAAATGGCAGAAGAATTAGAGTTGATATCAGAAAGTTTGTATTTGGAATGGGCGGTTTCTTTAATTAAGTTTGAAAAATATTCAGAAGCTATTGAAAAATTGAACAAGGTTGAAGAATTAGTGCCAGACAGTTGTGATGTTAAATTTTTGCGTGCTTTTTGTGCGGTATCAACAGGTAATATTGAGGAAAATTATAAAAATGAAGTTCAAAAATTGTTAGCGGTTGATGAGCAAAACTATTTAGCATTGAGAGCTTTGGGTGTAATTGCTTGTGAGGAAGGTGATTATAAAAAAGCAATTACTTTGTTTAAATCAGCGTTAAAATCTGAACCAATGGAAGTTGTGAATAATTATTATATTGCCAAAGCGTATTTGCAATCAGGTGATAAATCCAATGCAAAAGAATATTTTGAAACATCACTTAAGACAAATCCAAATCATTTAGTTTCATATCTTGATTATTCAAAATTTTTGATACAGTTGGAAGACTATGCTGATGCAAATAGAAAACTTCGAAAAGCCTTGAAATTGGATGAAAATAATGTCGAAATTTTAAATATGTTATTTTTCGTAAATTATAATCTTGTCAAAGATAGTATTTGTGAATATAATATAAAAGAAACTCTTGGGTTTGGAGAAAAAATTCAGACTATAAATGAAGAAGCATTTGAATACCCTGACAAATTGGCAGAACTTGCCGAGATGTTAAAAGAATTACGGAAAAAGGAATAAAATTGAGAAAAGTAATTGTTCAAAAATTCGGTGGTACTTCAGTAGCAGATACCGAAAAAATAAAAAATGTAGCAAAAACTGTAATAAGAGAGAAAAATAACGGTAACGATGTAGTAGTTGTTGTTTCAGCGATGGGACATACTACAGACTATTTAGTTAAAATGGCAAAAGATTTAAGTACAAATCCATCTAGTCGAGAAATGGATATGCTTTTGTCTACAGGTGAAGGTGTTTCGATTGCGCTTTTAGCAATGGCTATTCAGGCGCAAGGGTATGATGCCGTAAGCTTCAATGCTATGCAGATTGGAATTATTACAGAAAACGTTCACTCAAAAGCTAGAATTGTTAACATCAAAACAGAAAAGTTGAAAAAGAATTTGCAAGAAGGCAAGATAATTGTAGTTGCAGGTTTCCAAGGTGTTACTGAAGATGGTGAGATTACAACTTTAGGTAGAGGTGGCTCTGATACATCTGCGGTTGCTTTGGCTGCGGCTTTAAATGCTGACAGATGCGATATTTATACTGATGTTGAAGGTGTTTATACAACAGACCCAAGAATTGTTCCAAAAGCAACAAGATTGGATGAAATTTCTTATGAAGAAATGTTGGAGCTAGCGCATGCTGGTGCAAATGTTTTACACCCAAGAAGTGTTGAAACTGCAAAACAATTCAACGTTCCGCTTCGTGTAAGAAGTAGTTTTAAATTGGATAATTTAGGTACATTAATTTTAGGAGTTGATAAAATGGAAATTTATAAACCAGTTACAGGCGTAGCTGCCGATTTATCTCAAGCAAGAATTGTAGTTTGTGATGTTCCAGATGTTCCAGGACAAGCTGCCAAGTTGTTTGGTAAATTAGCTCAAGAACATATTTCAGTTGATATGATTATCCAATCTTATGCAAGAAAAATTTCAAATACAAACGATATTGCATTTACAATTGATAGTGCAGATTTGGATAAAACAATAAAAACGTTAGAAGAAATGAAAAAAGATCTTCAATGTGGTGATATTCAAATTAACGATAATATTGCTAAAGTTTCTATTGTAGGTGCAGGTATGATTGATCGTCCAGGTATTGCATCAGCAATGTTTGAAACTTTGGCGGATTTAGGAGTTAACATCAGAATGATTTCAACAAGTGAAATTAAAATTAGTTGTCTTGTTGATAAAGAAGATGCACACAAAGCACTTCAAGCCTTACACAAAGTTTTTGAACTTGAAGGTTCTGAAATTGCTGATGTAAAAGGTGATTTGCCAAACGTTTAGTAGGTATAAGAAATAGAAAAAGACTCAAATTTATATTTGAGTCTTTTTTTTTGTCCATTTTTTAGTAAAAAACAATATAAAAAACGACCCTTTATAAGAGTCGTTTTTTCGTGTCCTTTAATTTTAGATCTTACACTGCGTAAACGCTAACTTGTCTTCTGTCACGTCTGTGAGCTTCGAATTTAACTTGACCGTCAATCAAAGCGAACAAAGTGTCATCAGAACCAATACCAACGTTGTTGCCTGGGTGGAATTTAGTTCCACGTTGGCGAACGATGATATTACCAGCTTTAACGATTTCGCCACCGAATTTTTTAACGCCTAATCGCTTCGCTTCTGAATCGCGTCCGTTACGGGTAGATCCCATACCTTTCTTATGTGCCATTGTTATATCTCCGTTTTGTAATTAGTACTACGTTTTGTTTTGAACTCTAGTCATTCTGCAGTCTGTTCAGAATCTTATAAGTTCTATGCTTCTTCTTCAGTTGCAACTTCTGCTTTCTTTTGAGCTGAAGTTCTGATTTTGTTAATCATAACTCTAGTGAAGCCTTGTCTGTGACCTTGTTTTTTTCTGTAGCCTTTTTTAGGTCTTTGTTTGAAAACAATAATCTTTTTAGATTTATCTTCTTTAACAACAACGCCTTCTACAGAAGCGCCAGTAACGTATGGTTGACCTACTTTTGATTTTTTGCCGTTAACGATCATAACAATATTTTCGAAAACAACTTTTGAATCAGCTTCTTGGTTAAGAAGTTCTACGTCTACATAGCGGCCTTCTTCAACTTGGTATTGTTTTCCGCCTGTTTCTACAATTGCGTACATTTCTTTGTCCTTTCTATTTTAGGTTTCGTAACCCTTTCGGCTAGTGCTTGGGGTTTTATAAGACGATTTACCTTGAGTATACACGTATAGTCATTATCAGATACTCAAAACTGCTTGTCAAGTAGTATTAATATTTATTAACTTTATGTTTCAGCCTGTTTTTTTGAAGTATCATTATATTATGAAGTTTAGAGAGAAAGAATTAGGGATAGCAACAGAAGCTGTTGCGTTAAAAACACTAGGTAGTGATAGCGAATACGCTATATCGACAGATACTAGAACAATCGGTGAGGGTGACATTTATTTGCCGTTAAGAGGAGAATCTTTTGATGGTGAAAAGTTTATTGAACAGGCCATTGAAAAAGGTGCTGTTGGTTATTTCACAAGGACTGGAAAAGTTTTTGATGGCGCTAAAATAGTTTACAAGGTCGATGATACTTTGGAAGCTTATTTGAAGCTTGCACGATTTTATAGAACCAAGCTTAATCCTGTAACCATTGCTATTACTGGAAGTTCAGGGAAAACGACAACAAAAGAACTTGTTTATTCTGTAATGTCGCAAAAATTCAAAACGCATAAGACTTTTTCAAATCATAATAATGAGGTTGGTTTATGTCAGACTGTTTTGGGTATGGCAGAAGATACTGAAGTTTTGATTGTTGAAATGGGTATGAGAGGGTTAGGTGAAATTGAATTGTTGTCGAAGTTTGCGCAGCCTGATTATGCTATTATTACGAATGCTGGTTCTGCGCATATTGGCAGGTTAGGAAGTTTAGATAATATTGCCATTGCGAAATCTGAAATAGTTTCTCACCTAAAAGAAAACGGAGTTCTGGTTTCTCATAACAATCCTAGATTACAAAAGTTTGCAAAATTTAGCGGTGAAAAAATTTGGTATTCGGCTGATAATGTAGAAGTTTTGGAGCAGAAACAAGGTTATTCAAAATTTTTATACAAGGATAACGTTTATGAATTAAACGTTGAAGGTATTTATAATATCGAAAATTCATTATCTGCGATTGAGGTAGGGTACAAATTAGGAATGTCATATTCTGAAATTTGTGCAGGATTATTGGCTTACAAACCGATAGAAAAACGTTGGGAAGTCGAAGATATTAAAGGTTTTAAATTTATTAATGACAGTTATAATGCAAATCCTGAATCTATGAAGGCTTCTGTTTCTACATTTATTGACTTGTATGAAGATCCTGTAGTTGTGCTTGGTAATATGGGCGAACTGGGAGAGAATGAAGTCGCTTTGCATAGAGAAGTTGGAGTTTTTCTTGCTGAAAAAACTAATGCTAAAGTAAAGTTTTTGACTGTAGGAAATTTAGCAGGAGAACTTGGGGACAAACTTATTGAAAAAGGTTTGTTTGTAAAGAAATTTGAAAATAATGAGGATGTTTCTCGTTACATTCTTGATAACGTGGATGTCGGTTGTACAATATTTTTAAAAGCTTCACGCTCAATGAAATTTGAGCAAATAATTGAAAGTATTAGGGAGAGAAATTAATTATGATAATGATAGCAGTTGCATTTTTGCTGGGTATGATTTTATGCCTGTTGTTAGGAGTTCCGTATATTGCTTTTTTGAAAAAGAAAATGATAGGGCAATATATTAAAGATTTAGCTCCGGAAGCACATCAGCAAAAAGAAGGTACTCCAACTACGGGTGGCGTATTTATTATAACTGCAGTTTTTATAGCGTCAATAATTACTCTAGCATTGGCGCAAAAACTTTCTGATGAAATTTTTATTATCCTTTTGGCTTTGTTATTTTATACTCTTGCAGGCTTTCAAGATGATTATCTTAAGCTTAAAGGAAAACATAATGATGGGTTGAGTGCAAAAGGCAAACTGTTAAGACAGATTGCGATTGCGTTATTACCTACTTTGTATGTAATGTTGGCAAGTGAAAGTGGAACTGTTTTTTCAATAGGAAGTCTTTCTTTTGATTTAGGTTGGTTCTATCCATTATTAGCAATTTTTGTTATTACAGGTGCGTCAAATGCATACAACTTAACTGATGGATTAGACGGTTTAGCATCTTCTACAGGTGTGTTTTCGTTTATTGCGTGTACTTTATTGTTGTTCTTTACAGGGCACCATGGGGCTGCAATTGTGGCGGCAACAGTTGCGGGTTCATTGTTCGGGTTCTTGAAATATAACAAACCAAAAGCACAAGTTTTTATGGGTGATACAGGTTCGTTGGCAATCGGCGGATTGTTAGGTACTCTTGCTGTCATTGGAAAGTTTGAGTTCTTGTTGATATTTATTGGCGGAGTATTTGTAATGGAAACTTTGTCAGTAATTATTCAGGTTACAAGCTTTAAGTTGACAGGCAAAAGAGTTTTCAAAATGTCACCTATTCACCACCATTTTGAGCTTTGTGGATGGAGTGAAAAGAAAATAGTTGTTGTATTTGCACTTGTTTCTGCTTTGTTAAGTGCGTTTGCACTAGGTTTATTTTATTTGACACAAAGAGGAGTTATTTAGGTTATGAATAAGTTCTCCGATAAAAAAGTTCTTGTATTGGGTTTGTCAAAAAGTGGAATTGCTGCTGCAAAATATTTAAATGCGCACGGTGCTAAAGTATACATTACTGAAAGCAGAGAAAAAAATGAAAAAGATGTGAAAACTATTTCTGAATTAGAATCTCTAGGGATTAAAGTAGAAATGGGTGGACACAGTGATGAATTCTTGTCGAATTCGGAGTTTGCAGTGACAAGTCCTGGAATCCCGCCGACATCTTCTATAATGAATATGCTTAAAGAAAGAAATATAAAAGTTATTTCAGAGATTGAGCTTGCGTATTTGAATACAGAAAAACCTTTCGTTGCAATTACTGGAACGAATGGAAAGACTACGACTACAGCTTTGACAGCGCATATTTTAGATGAGGAATTTAAGGCTTATCCTTGTGGAAATTATGGAGTACCACCTTGCGATTTGATTGATGGTGATGTGGAAGTTTATGTCTGTGAATGCAGTTCATTCCAGTTGGAATATAGCCATTCTTTTGCTCCAGAGATTTCTGTGTGGACAAATTTTACACCAGATCATATCAACTGGCATGGAAATATGGAAAATTATTTTGAAGCAAAAGCAAAAATTTTCAAATCACCAATGGCGCCAACATATTCTGTTTTAAATGCAAAAGATGAAAAGTTAAACGAATTTGCAAATGTGTGCGAAGGCGTTGTTTATATGTTTGGGGATGAAGTTGGTGAAAATTGTTGTTATGTAAAAAATGACGCTATATACTTCAAATCAAATGGTGTGGAAGAACTTATAATCAAGTTAGACGATTGTCCTTTGATAGGTGAACATAATTATCAAAATGTAGAGTGTTCTGTTATTGTCGCTAAACTAAAAGGGCTTTCTAATGATAAAATAAGAAATTCTATTATGACTTTTAAAGTTCCTGAACATAGGTTAGAAAAATTTGCACAAACTAAAAACACTGTTTTTTATAATGATTCAAAAGCTACAAATCCTGAAGCATCTTTGGTTGCAATACGTTCATTTGTTGATCAGGATGTTGTATTAATTGCTGGCGGTAGAGATAAAAATACAGGGTTGAAAGAGTTTGATGAAGCTTGTAAAAAACATATTAAAACTGTTGTATTGATTGGAGAAGCGGCTGATAGATTTGAAGAAAATCTGAAAGCTGATGGGTTCAATAATATTTTGAGAGCCGACACTATGGAAGATGCAATTGATAAATCAATTCAGTTAAATCCTGAAGTTGTGTTGTTATCGCCAGCGTGTGCTAGTTTTGATATGTTTAGCGGATATGAAGAAAGAGGAAAGGTCTTTAAGGAATATGTCTTATCGCGAATCGGATAGAGCAAGAGCGCCAAAACGTAGGCAGGCTATCCAGAGCGTGATTATTTCTTCTCCGGATAGAACGCTTTTAGTTGTTGTAACTTTTTTGGTTATGATTGGTTTTATGGCGATTTTTTCGGCGTCAGCTCCAAAGTGTTTGGATGAGGGTGTGAATCCAGCTCAATTCTTAATAAAACAAGTAATTTGTTTTATTGTAGGTTTTATTGGGCTTAAATTTTTCACAAACTATGATTACAAAAAGCTTGCGCAGTGGAATACATTGCTTGCGGCAATAATAATAATCTTGTTACTTTTGGTTGATTTTACACCACTCGGTGTTACTGTAAATGGTGCAAAACGTTGGATAAACCTTTTCGGGTTTCAATTGCAACCGTCAGAGTTCGCAAAACCTGCAGTTGTACTGTTGTTAGCTGCTGCGTTTAAAGATAACGCAAATCTTTTCGATGAATCAAAATGGTTGAGAGCATTTATTCCAATTTTAATAATGCTTGCTTTCATTTTTATGCAACCAAACTTGAGTATGGTAATTTTGTTGTTGTCAGTTTCTGTTGTTATGTTTTTATGCGGAGGCGGTTCTTTAAAACTGTTCTTTAGTTGTTTAGCTGCTGGTGTAACAACTATTGTGTTAGCGTTAACAACAATTATTAAACCATATCAGTTGCAACGTTTAAGAATTTGGCGACATCCTGAATCTGACCCTCAAGGTGCTGGATATAATATTATCCAATCATTAATTGCCTTTGCTTCAGGTGGTTTTAATGGTGTTGGATATGGTGGTTCAATTCAAAAGTTGGCGTATTTGCCAGAATGCCATACCGATTTTATCTTTGCTATTATCGCAGAAGAATTGGGATGGGTTGGTTGTGTGCTAATTATTGGTCTGTTCTGGACTTTAATCCATAGAGGTTTTATTGTGGCTTCAAGATGTCCTGATATGTATGGTAGACTTTTGGCTGTCGGTATTACTTTCTCAATAGGGTTTCAAGCATTTTTAAATATTAGTGTAGCAAGTTCTTTCTTCCCAACAACAGGTGTTCCGCTTCCATTTATTAGTTATGGCGGTTCTTCGTTAATTGTATCGTTGTGGATGATTGGTATTTTGTTAAATATTTCTAAAAAAAGAATTAAGAAAATAAGGAATCAAGAAAATGACATTATCCGATAAAAAGCGTACTTATTTTATAACAGGTGGTGGTACAGGAGGGCATATTTATCCTGCTATTGCGATAGCGGACGAATTGGTAGAACGTGGAAATGATGTTTTTTATGTTGGAAATCCTTCAAATTTAGAGTTTGAAATTACAAGTGGAAAACCTTATAAATTTTTACCGGTAAATGTACATGGCATGCCCAGAAAAGCTAGTCTTGCGTTAATAAAATGGATGTTTGAACTTGGTTTAGCTGTTATTAAAAGTATTGGTTATATAAAAAAACATAAACCAGATGTGATATTTGGGACAGGTGGATATGTTTCAGCTCCAGCGTTAATGGCTGGTAAAATAGTCGGAATTCCTTACATGCTCCATGATTGTGATGCTAATCCAGGGCTTGTTACAAGAAAGCTTGCACCTTGGGCAAAGTGTGTATCATTGGCGTTTGAAGGTGCTAAATCAAAAATAAAAAATGATAATTGCTTGATTTGTGGTAACCCTATTAGAAAAACTTTTAAAACTTTAACAAAGCAAGAAGCAAGAACTGCATTGAGTTTAGAAGATAAAATAACAATATGTGTCATGGGTGGTTCGCAAGGTGCTCGTTCTATAAATAGTGGAGTTGTTGAAATCTTAAAGAAATTATCAAAAGATTTCGGGGGGCAAGTTATTTTCCAATCTGGCAAAAAGAATTTCCAGCGTGTTATTGAACAATTGATAAAGGTTTATCCAGAATATTCTGAAGATAAAAACTTATTAGTGAAACCTTATTTTGATGACATGGTAACTGTATTAAAAGCTTCTGATATTGCTATTTCTAGAGCTGGTTCTTTGAGCTTGTCAGAACTTTGTGCATCAGGAATTGCTTCGATTTTGGTTCCGTATCCATTCGCTGCGGCTGATCATCAACGTAAAAACGCAAAGTATATGCAAGAAAAAAATGCTTCATTGTACATTGAAGACGATGATGTTAATGGGGATGCTTTGATGACGTTGTTAACTCCATTGCTAAATGAGGTTGAAACATTGAAAACATTGCAAAACAATGCGCTTTTATTAGCTAAATATGATGCGGTTAGTGAAATTGCAGATAAACTTTCAACTTTGTAATTCCCAAATAAAAAGGAGCGATAATCGCTCCAAGGAATTAAGAATAGCTGGAAGTATGAAAAAGATTTAATTATATTTAATAAAAATCATGAATATTTGCCAATTAGCCTGTAGGGGAATGCTTACAGGCTAATATTATGCCTAACTGGCTAATAGATTTTTGATTAACATGGGTGTATTTTAAAGTAAAGTGTAATAAAAACACTTGATTAATAAGTGTAAAAATATCACTTTATGCCTCTAATGCTGACTAATTGAGGGTTTAACCTGCTTAATAAAAGTTCACAGTAGGGGTTGACAAATGAAATATATTAGTTTATAGTAAGAACTGTAAGGATGAAGTGTTAAAACAACACTTAATAAAAACCTCACGAGAGGAGGAAAGAAATGAAAGTAAACGCAATTAACGTAAATAACTTTAATAAAAAATACATCTCTTTTGGAGAAGGTAATATGAATAACATTACCCCAAGTGTTGCAATCTTGGCATTGCAAAATCCTAACGCAAAAATCAACTTCGAAAACGATTTAAACCGTTCAAAAAGAGCTGATATGGTTCAAAACCCAAACTTTGTAGTAGCATTCGTTAACAAAGTTTCAAGAGCGGTTAATGAGTTTACAAGAAATGATAGAAATGCGAATATCCATCCGGATATTTACAATCACATCAGCTATTCTGCTTAAGTGATTAAAGTCAGACAAGATAATAAATATACATTTACCAAACAATTTACCCCAAATACATATTACCCCAAAGTTTACCCCAGAAATTACCCCAAGAAATTAATACAAAACATATAATAAAATTTACCCCAAAAGAATTTACCCCAAAAAATAAATACATTTACCAATCTTACTAATTATTTACCCCACGAACCATACTTATTTTCATAACTTGATAAACCGAAAGGTTATCGGGTTGTGAAAGGGTAGGGGTTTTGTTTTATATAAGGGGGTTAAATATTTGCTCCGCCTTCGTTTTCGATTTTCTCAAGCACTTTTTTGCTACCTTCAATTAGTTTTGCAAAATCTAGCGTAAAAGACGTAGCTTCTTGATCTCTTGCGATTGCTTCTTTTAGCCCAGTCATTTCTTCAAGTGAAAGTTTGTTGAAGTTGATGTTGTCAGGGGCATTCAAATATTTTTTAAATAGTTTTTGAGATTTTACGTCAAAACCTGGCAATCCTTGAAATAATGAAAACCACTTGTAAAATTGATGTAGAACTATATAAGCATCAGTTCCAACTTCGTTTAGGATAATTATAGGGTTGCTTTTGAACGAAATTTTACCATCTATTAAAAGGTTTATGAAAAGTGCTTCAAAGCCTTGTTTTTCACAAATTAACCCTTCTTCTTCTTTGATTAATGCTAATATTTTGTCGGCTTTTGGTAGTTTTATTACTCTTGTTTTGTGAGCTTTAATGAATTCTATTAACAATTCAGGTTTAGCTTTTGTTTCGTTAACTAATTCTGTTACGGATTTAAGAACTAGTTCTTTGTTTTTTTCTGTTTCTGCGGAAAATGTCATAGTTACATTTTCGCCTAAAACTGTTTTAGAAGTTTTAGTTGATGCAGAATTTCTCAAGTCTTTTATTAACTTTGTTTCAAGCTTTCGCTCTTTGTTTTTGAGTAGTAAATAAACTATGTTTTTAAAAATATTCATACGAAGAATTGTACAATACAAATTTGAATTTAGTTTCCTCTGTGTGGTTGATTTTGTTAATATTTGGTTAAATTTATAAAATAAGTTACAAATCTTATGAAAAGAGTTGGTGCTTTTGTTTAAGTATAACTGGCCAAAAGCTAGAATTTACAAACTTTATGGGTGTATTTGAGCAGATAAAGTTTATATAAAGATTGTAAAAAATACACTTGATTTGTAAAAATGTTTGTCATATAATGTAACTGTGAAATAATTCACGAATAGGATTTTTGAATTTATTTACAGTTAGCGGAAGTAATTTCGCATAAATAGGAGAAGGTAAAATATGACAACAAAAAGCAAAAAGACCGTTGAAACCTTAGAAAAGGCTTTAAACAAGTCTACATTGGTTGACAACGCTGAACAATTGGAATTGCTTATCGAAAGAGTTAAGAAAGCTCAAAAGATTTTTGCAACATTTACTCAAGAACAAGTTGATGCAATCTTCAAAGCTGCAGCTACAGCAGCAGACAAAGCGCGTATTCCTCTAGCAAAAATGGCTGTTGAAGAAACAGGAATGGGTGTTGTTGAAGACAAAATCATTAAAAACCACTTTGCTTCTGAATACATTTACAACAAACACAAAGGTGCAAAAACTTGTGGTATCGTAAAAGAAGATAAAGCTAATGGTATAAAAGTTGTTGCAGAACCTCTAGGGGTTATTGCAGGTGTAGTTCCAACTACAAACCCAACTTCTACAGCTATTTTCAAAGCGTTAATCGCATTAAAAACAAGAAACGCAATCATCTTCTCTCCACACCCAAGAGCTAAAAATTGTACAATTGCAGCAGCTAAATTAGTTTTAGACGCAGCAGTTGAAGCTGGTGCTCCAGAAGATATTATCGGTTGGATTGATGTTCCTTCAATTGATTTGTCAAACCAATTGATGAAACACCCACACGTTGATTGTATCTTGGCTACAGGTGGTCCTGGTATGGTTAAGGCAGCTTACTCATCAGGTAAACCAGCATTAGGTGTAGGCCCTGGTAACACTCCTGCAGTTATTGACGAAACAGCTGATATTAAAATGGCAGTTTCATATATTCTTATGTCAAAAACATTTGATAACGGTATGATTTGTGCTTCTGAACAAGCTATCGTTGCAGTAAAAGATGTTTATGAAGAAGTTAAAAAAGAATTACAATACAGAGGTGCATACATCTTGAATGAAAAAGAAGCTGAAAAAGTTTCTAAAATCATTTTGACAGAAGCTGGTACTGTTAACCCAAAAATCGTTGGTCAACCTGCTTACAAAATTGCAGAATTAGCTGGCGTAACAGTTCCTCAATCAGCTAAAGTTATCGTTGGTGAAGAGTTAGAAGTAAATGTAGCTAACCCATTTGCTCACGAAAAATTATCTCCAGTATTGGCATTATACAAAGCAAAAGATTTTGACAATGCAATTGATATGGCTCACGACCTAGTTATTTTGGGTGGTGCAGGCCACACATCTGTATTGTATACTGATGCTAGAACTCAAGATAGAATTAACTATTTTGCAGAAAAACTTCCAACTTGCAGATTGTTAGTGAATTCTCCATCATCACAAGGTGGTATCGGTGATTTATTCAACTTCAAGTTAGAACCATCATTAACTCTAGGTTGCGGTTCTTGGGGCGGTAATGCTGTTTCAGGTAACGTAGGCGTAGAACACTTATTGAACTACAAAACAGTTGCTGAAAGGAGAGAAAATATGCTTTGGTTCAAAGTTCCACCAAAAGTTTACTTCAAAAGAGGTGCTATTGACTTGGCTCTTCGTGAACTTCAAGGTAAAAAACGTGCTTTCATCGTAACTGATAGATTCTTGTTCAATTCAGGTGCTGTTGATAGCATTACAAAAATATTAGACGAAGTTGGTATTGATCACCAAATCTTCTTCGACGTTAAACCAGACCCAACATTATCTACAATTAACCAAGCTATGGAAATTATCAGACCTTATGAACCTGATGTTATCATTTCACTTGGTGGCGGTTCTCCAATGGACGCAGCTAAAATTATGTGGTTAATGTATGAACAACCAGACACAGTATTCGAAGATATCTCTATGAGATTTATGGATATCAGAAAAAGAATTTGCCGTATCCCTGAATTGGGTCAAAAAGCTACTATGGTTGCTATTCCAACAACTTCAGGTACAGGTTCAGAAGTAACTCCATTTGCTATTATTACAGATGATGAAACTCACGTAAAATATGCAATTGCTGATTACGCTCTAACTCCAAATATGGCAATTATCGATCCAAACTTTGTAGATGGAATGCCAAAAGGTTTGACAGCTGCATCAGGTGTTGACGCTTTAGTTCACTCAATTGAAGCTTATGTATCTGCTTTAGCTACAAACTTTACAAACTCAAATGCTTTAGAAGCTACAAAATTGGTATTCAAATATTTAGAAAGATCTTGGTCACAAGGTGCAAACGATCCTATCGCAAGAGAAAAAATGCACTATGCTGCAACAATTGCAGGTATGGCATTTGCTAACTCATTCTTGGGATTGTGTCACTCAATGGCTCACAAATTGGGTGCTATGTTTAATGTACCTCACGGTGTAGCTAACGCATTATTAATTAGACAAGTAATTAAATACAACGCAGTTGATTGTCCTAAAAAACAATGTATTTTCCCTCAATACAAATTCCCTAACGCAAAAGCTAAATATGCTCAAATTGCTGATGAATTAAACCTTGGTGGAAAAACTGATGATGAAAAAGTTGCATTGTTAATCGAAGCAATCGACAGATTGATGAAATCTATCAACTTGCCAAACTCTATCAAAGATTTTGGTGTAACAGAAGCAGAATTCAATGCTAAATTAGACGAAATGGTTGAATTAGCATTCGACGACCAATGTACTGGTGCTAACCCGGCTTATCCGTTGATGGAAGACATCAAAGCTATTTACAAAGATGCTTTTGAAGGTATTGTAAGAGATTACTATCCTGCAAAATAGTCAGCGTAAATAATATAAATTTAAGAACCGTCAGAAATGGCGGTTCTTTTTTGTTTTGTAACAAATTGTGAAATTCGTATATACTGCGTGCATAAATAGATTAAAGTTTTCAAAATTGATTCCGAAACTTATTTTACCAGACGATAGGTAGTTAAAGTGAAGTGAAATCCTAAAATGGATATAGTGTATTAAAACAAAAAGGAGAAACTATGACAAAAATTACCCCAGCTACAGGTGCGACACCAGTTGCGCAGAACTCTGCTACTAATGGCACAAACAATACTAAAGAAAAGATTGTTGTGTTTGTAAATCAAGGTGGCAATTCAAAACCTGCAAAAGAAAAAGAGTTCAATTTGTATGGCAAAGATTTTGAAAACTTTTCTAAATTCAAAGGTAACGACAAGCACGATGCAATGCGTATGACAAATGCTTATGCAGGTGATGTGAAAAAAGCGTATTTGCAATTGCAACACGAATTTCCAGAAGTTCATTTAGAGTTTGATGATATGCCAGACCCAAAAACTTGTGGAAAAGGTCGAGAAGGATTTTTCACATATCAACAATATTTATCAGAGTGGAAAGACCTATCCTTGAAGAAGATTGAGAATGAGCGTGAAAAATCAACAGTCGAAGTACTTGAAGAAGAAGGTGCAAAAACTAGATTTGCAGTTGGTGCGGCGGCAGCAACTGTGATTGCAAACGATGATGCTAATACTGCAATTGTGTTGAATGAACAAGAGCAAAATACTGAAGAAGTAAAAGAAGCGATTAAAAAAGATGGTGCAAATACAAGGGCGACCGTGAAAAAAGAATCCGAAGCAAACCAAGCAAAAACAGAAGAAGAAGGTAAGAAAACCAGAGATGCTGTGTTTATTGATGGTGCGATTACAAGGGTTCAAAACGAAGACGAACATGCGCGCACAAGAGAACAAGTTAGACAATCTGCTGAAGATACTCAACAGGTTGTAAAAGATGAAGCTGAAAAAACAAGAGAAAACTCAAATGAAAACGCTCAACAAGTTGAAAATACTGTTAAAAAAGAAGGCGAAAAGACTAGAGCCAAAGTTCAAGAAGGTATTGAAATCGATGACCCAACAGGAACAAAACGAGCAATCTACAAGACTAAAAAAGCTTTGCGAGATAATCCTGCAACAGTACTGGGCGGACTATTATTTGGAGCGCCTGGAGCTGTACTAGGACGTAAGATTGATGAGGATGAATAGACTATAATTCTGTTAAAGGACCGTCCTTTCAGACGGTCCTGTTTTTTTTAATATTTAAGATTATCAAGAATGATTTGAGTAGTGTTTGCTTTTTTTAGGTATTTTTCTTTAGTTTTTCTCATTTTTTTACTCCAGTACTATTGTTTAATGGATATAATCCAGTAAGATTATGTTAGCATTTCCAGTAAGATTGTCAAATGGACGAAATCAAATTCTACAAAATGTTAGGTAAAAGAGTTAAAGTGTTGCGAGAGAATGCACACCTAACACAAGAAAAACTTGCTGAAAAATGTGGAATTAGTTTGGATTATCTTGGCAAAATTGAAGTATGCATTAATAAACCAGGGTTAAAAACTATTTTTAGGCTTGCAAACGCTTTAGAAATTCCAATAAAGGAATTTTTTGATTTTGATAGTTTAGATGTTTAACTTGACATTGGTTTATGTCTTATTTATTATAGAGGAACGAGGTGAGGCGACATGGCCAAGTGGTAAGGCAGGAGCCTGCAAAGCTCTTATCCCCCAGTTCGAATCTGGGTGTCGCCTTTTTAAATTTAGTATATTTGAACCTTTGGAGTTTTCGGTAGATGTGGAGAGTTATGATGAGAAAGTTTTTATTAACTACGTTGTTGATTTTGACTATAACTTGTAGTGTGGCTTTTGCATCTGTCGACAATTTGAAGTTTGACGGTTTTATTGCTGATGAAGCTGGATTGTTTAAGCCTGCTTCTATCAAAAATATGAATGCGCAGTTTTATGATTTACAAAAGAAAAAAAATGTGACTGTAGCTGTTGTAACTTTGAAAAATGCCGAGGGTAAGGATTTAGAAGCACTTGGAAACAAAATTTTAGAAGACTATAATATCGGCAACCAAAATCGTGGTGATGGAATTCTTTTCTTGTTAACTGATGAGGAAAAATTGTTCCATATAGTTCTTGGTAAAATGTTTGTAAACGCCGTTACTTCTGAACAGGTGGGTGCAATGTTGCAGTCTGAAATAGTTCCAGATTTGAAGAATGGAAAAATTGATGAAGGCTTGGTTCGTGGGGCTTTGATGCTTGTTGATATTGGTGAAAAGTTTAATCATTATGATGTCGTAATTAATGCATCGTTAAGCCAACCAATTAAAGAAAAAAAAGGAACTAATTTGTGGTGGCTGTTGCTATTCCCAGTTCTTTTTGGGGCTTGCGGATGGTATTTCTGGGCTAACAAATCAAATTCAAAAGATTAATTTTTTGCTTTGTAAATTTAGTTTTTAAATGTAATTAGGAGATAACTTTAGATGGGTCGAATATTTAAATTTTTAGGTAGTACACCAGTGTCATTTGATATCGTGCCAAGACAGGTTGAAGTTCCAAAACCTGTAGTAAAAGATCTTCTACCTACACAATCAGTATTATCGGAAGATAAATTTGTCTCAACTAAAGTACAACCAAAAAGTAATGCTTTTGTTAAAATGAGAAATGGAATAGGTAAATTGATGTCTCATTTTAGTAAAGTAAACAATAAAGTTTAATTGAATGTCTATGGGCGATTGGCACTCTGCCGACGAGGAAGATTAAGTATCTTCCGAGGAGAGGGGTAGCGCACCCAAAATAAAATGGAATTTTTATTTTATAATTGAATATTTTCGGGCGATTGGCGCAGTTGGTAGCGCACCACATCGACATTGTGGGGGTCACGTGTTCGAGTCACGTATCGCCCAAATAAAAGAGGGCAGAAGCCCTCTTTTTTATATAAGTTACTGCAAAATTAATCCCCCGTTTGAAATGTTATAGATTTTTACGTCTTGCAAAAATTCTTCTTCAAATAAAATTGTATCTACTGATGTTATTACTACTTGGGTTGTTGATGAAATTGATTTAAGTAGATAATTTTGTCTGATGTCGTCTAATTCAGCTAATACGTCATCTAAAAGTAAAATAGGCTCATCTCCAGTTTTGTCAGTGATTATATCTAACTCTGAAAGTTTTAATGCCAAGACAACTGTGCGTTGTTGTCCTTGAGATGCAAATTTTGTTGCTTCATTTTTGTTTATGTAAAACAAAATGTCGTCTCTGTGTGGGCCAACACAGGCTTGCGCTCTGCGGATTTCTTCAGTTCTTCTTTCAGTTAATGCATCTTTGAATTTCTCCGCGATGGCTTCCAGTTCGGTTTCACCGTCTAAAAATGAACAATCATAAACAAGTTTCAAGTCTTCAGTTTCGCTAATTGTTTTGTGTTTTTGTTGAGCAATTTTTTCAATTTCTGCAAGAAATTTTATCCTCAAATAAATTATGTTGCTTCCCGTAATTGTTAATTGCTCGTTTAATACGTCTAAAAGAGTTTCATCTAACGATGCACCTTTTACCAATTCTTTAAGAAAATTATTTTTTTGAATTCTGATTTTGTCATATTTTGAAAGTCGTTCGTCATAAGCAGGGTATATTTGTGAAATTGCCCTGTCTAACCAATCCCTTCGGTCTGACGGGTTTCCTCGTAGCAACATTAAATCGTTTGTTGAAAATAATACTGTTTTTAATACTTGTTTGAAGTTTTTTGGCGTTGTTTTTACTCCGTTAATTTTTAGGCTTCGAGATTTTTCTTTGGTGTATGTGTAATCCAAACTTACTGATGTGTTTGCTTTAATTAAGTCAGATTCAATTTGCGCAAAATCTGCATCAAAGTTTATTATCTCAATGTTGTTTGATGTTCTAGGACTTTTTAAAGTTGATAAAAAGTATATGCTCTCAAGGATATTTGTTTTGCCTTGTGCGTTTTTTCCTATAATCAAAATCTTATTGAAATTTAAATTTAATTCCAATTTTTTGCAATTTCTGTAATCAGTAAGTTTTAAAGATTCTAATCTCATAGCAAAATTATACATAAAACAAAGGATTTTTTTGTATTATGTATTGTAAAAAAGTGATAACTAACGTACAATTGTGTCATAGAAAGAGGTACTATATGCTTCCAATTATATCCGAAGAGACAGCTTCAAAAGTTTTTGGTGAAATTTTTCAAGATATGCCCGCTTGGCGTAAAAAAATGATTCATTATTTGAAAGAAGAAAATCCTGAAATAAATACTGCGATTATAGAAGCTGCTAACAAAACAGAACTTGACCCAAAAGCTGTAGCGTTGGGGGCTTATATGACATATTCATTGATTGAAATCGCAATGAAAGAAGATGACGCAATGATCGCGTACAATGAATAGATAAATAATACAAATTAAAAATATAAGGAAAAGAAGATGGTAATCGAAGATTTATTAGAAACGTTAGTTAAAGAAGGTGGCTCCGACTTGCACGTGTCAAGTAATTTGCCTCCAGCTATCCGTGTTGACGGTAAGTTGGTTCGTCTGGATATGGAACCGTTATCACCAGATGAAGTAGAAACATTGTTGTTCCCAATGCTTTCGAATGAACAAAGAAGAACTCTTGAACAAGTTTGGGAGTTAGACTTTTCTTACGGTATTGAAGGTTTAAGCCGTTTCAGGGTTAATATCTACAAAGACAAGGGTAATTATGCGGCAGCTTTCCGTACAATTACAGATAAAGTTCCATCTTTTGACCAGTTAGGTCTTCCAGAAACAGTAAGGGTTGTTGCAGAAAAACCTCGTGGATTGATTCTTGTAACAGGTCCTACCGGTTCCGGTAAATCTACAACTCTAGCTGCGATGATTGACTATATTAACGATTCAAAATCTGAACACATTTTGACAATTGAGGACCCGATAGAGTTCGTTCACCCTTCGAAAAAATGTATTGTTCACCAGCGTGAATTAGGTATGGATACAAGATCATTTGCAAACGCTTTGAAATCAGCACTTCGTGAAGACCCAGATATCATTCTTGTAGGTGAGATGCGTGACCACGAAACGATTTCATTGGCGCTAACAGCCGCAGAAACAGGTCACTTGGTGTTCGGTACCCTTCACACCTCTTCTGCTTCTCAAACTATTGACCGTATCATCGACGTATTCCCTGAAGGTCAACAAGCTCAAATCCGTGTACAGTTAGCAAACTCTCTTGTTGCTGTATTCTCACAAACTCTTGTTCCAAAAACATTGCCTAACGGACAGAAAAAAGGTCGTGTAATGGCACAAGAAATCATGCTTGTAACTCCTGCGATTGCCAACTTGATTCGTGAAGCAAAAGCTGCTCAAATCTATTCTACAATTCAGATGAACGTTGGTATGGGTATGCAAACTCTTGAAATGGCGCTTGCAAAACACTACAAAGCTGGTTCTATTACGTTGGAAGATGCTCTTTCTAAAACTTCAAGACCAGAAGAGTTCAAACGTATGGTTAACTATAGCCCAGGACAAGCTGAATAAAATTTGTATATACAATAAACAAAAAAGACCTGTTATTTTTACAGGTCTTTTGTTTGTAAACGCAAGTGTTTGTGTTAATATTTAAGTATAGAGTTACATAACTGAAAAGGAAAATAACTTATGACACAACAAGTAACAACAGAGCCAAATTCGGCTAAAGAACAAATCAGACAAACACGTATTCAAAAGTTGACTGATTTGGCTGACAGAGGGGTTAATCCGTACCCTTATACATTCGCAAAGGATATTAATGCATCTGAATTGCAAGATAAATACAAAGATTTGGAAGCTGGTGTGGAAACTGAAGATAAATATTCAGTAGCTGGTAGAGTAATGGCTATTAGAAATACTGGTATGTTTATTGATTTGATGGATTCAACAGGAAAAATTCAAATCTTTTCACACAAGGAAAATCTTTCAGAAGATCAAATGAAAGTTTTAAAATTGATTGATATCGGTGATATCGTTGGTTTTACAGGTACTATTAGAAGAACTCCAAGAGGAGAACTTTCTATTAAGACTACTTCATTAGAATTGTTGTCAAAATCACTTTTGCCACTTCCTGAAAAACATCATGGTTTGACTGACGTTGAAACCCGTTACCGTCAACGCTATGTTGATATGATTGTTAACGAAGACGTTAGAAAAACTTTTAAGGCAAGAAGTTTGATTATCCAAAAAATTAGAGAATATCTAACAAAACATGAATTTTTGGAAGTTGAAACTCCAACACTTCAAACAATGGCTTCAGGCGCTAACGCAAGACCATTCAATACTCATCACAATGCTTTGGAAATGGATTTGACATTAAGAATTGCGCTTGAGTTATATCTGAAACGTTTAATTGTTGGTGGTGTTTCAGAAAGAGTTTACGAAATCGGTAAATGTTTCCGTAACGAAGGTATTGATACTCGTCACAACCCAGAATTTACAATGATTGAACTTTATCAGGCTTATGCTGATTACAACGATATGATGACTTTGACTGAAAATATGGTTGCATATGTTGCGCAAGAAGTTCTTGGGACTATGAAAATTCAATATGGTGAACACGAAATCGATTTGACTCCTCCTTGGGATAGAAAAACTATGCTAGGTTCTATTAAAGAAGCTACTGGTGTTGATTTCTTGGAAATTTACAGTGCTGCTCAAGCTATTGAGGCTGCTAGAAAACTTCATGTTCACGTAGAAGACACTATGAACTGGGGTCAGGTTGTAGAAGCTGTATTTGAAGAAAAAATCGAACCTGGTTTAATTCAACCTTGTCACATTATTGATTACCCAAGAGAAATTTCACCACTTGCGAAAGTTCACAGAGATAATGAAAGATTGACAGAACGTTTCGAAACTCGTGTTAATGGTTGGGAAATTGCAAATGCTTTCTCTGAACTTACAGATCCGATAGACCAAAGAATGAGATTTGAAGCTCAGGCAAAAGCAAAAGCAGAAGGCGATGAAGAAGCTATGGATATTGATGAAGACTTTATCTGTGCTCTTGAATACGGTATGCCTCCAACTGGAGGTATGGGTATGGGTATTGACCGTCTGGTAATGCTTTTAACAAACTCTCCATCAATTAGGGACGTAATCGCATTTCCAACATTGAAAAAAAGAAGTTAATAAAATAACTAACAACAAAAAAGCCTCCTATTTTTAGGAGGCTTTTTAAATATATAAATTTAGAAATATTTAAATTCGTAATTGTCATTTATAATTCTTGATGTGCAAGTTAGTCCTGTACTTCGGACGTTACAAGAATATGAGTTGTCAATCCCGCTTGGAACAATTACGTCTTCTCTTAATACAAATGGGAAAATATCTTTACCGATAGTGTTTGGAGGGTTGTCGCCGTTAATATCAGCTAGAAAAACTACTGTTGGACGGTCGACATTAACTCCAAAGTCCCTGACGACAACTTCAGGTGGATAAACGTTGATAATAACATTCATTCCATCAGCTAAAGTAAACATATAATTGTAGTATTCAGTTTCTGATAAATATTGGTGTCCGCTTAAATACCACGACGGATAACGCCAGCAACCTTCATCGTTTGCACAAATCCTTACTGTTCTAAAATAAGGTTCGTAATAATGAAATGCAAGTTCTGATGCGTTGTGAGAATAACCTTCTAAATCCCAATGGACAGAAGAATCTCTATCCTTAATTACAAATAAAGTTACTTGAGATAGTACTGAATATATTTTTTTGATTGCAACAGCATTCTTTTGTTCTTCAGCGTGTCTTTGAAGTCCAGTATAAGTGAGAGATGCAATTACACCTATAATACCCATTGTTAGGATAAATTCGAGCAATGAAATCCCTGCAAAAAATTTATTCTTTTTTTCGCGTTTAGGTACACTGAACAAGCCACTTCTCCTATTATAGTTCTAACTTATTCATACCCTATTTTAAACTATTTTAAACATCTTATCAATAAATCAAATGCTTTATTTTATTCGACATTTTTTTCTGTTTGCAATAAAATTTTTGTATGTTCAAAAACTTTGAAGACACGTTAGATATCTTAAAACAGAACTCGCATTTTCGTGAGATTAGGAATATTGAAAGCAAAGATGAGAAGTTTATTGTTTTTAATGGCAAAAATCTTCTTAATTTGTCATCAAATAATTATTTAGGATTTGCTGATAATAAAAAGATTACGGAAGAATTTTTAGACGAAGTTGGAAATAAATATTCGTTTGGTAGTGCTTCTGCCCGTCTGTTGACTGGAAATCTTCCTGTTTATAATGAATTGGAAACGCTTTTGTGTGATTTATTTAATAAAGATAAAACGTTGTTGTTTAATAGTGGCTATCATGCAAACGTTGGGATAACAAGTTCTATTGCTGGTAAAAATGATGTTATTTTTTCTGACAAGTTAAATCATGCAAGCATTATTGATGGGATGCAACTTTCTCAATCAAAGTTTTTCCGTTATCAGCACAATAATATGGAAAGTCTTGAAAAACTTTTAATCCGAGAAAGAAATAATTTTGAGAATGCGATTATTGTGACGGAAAGTGTCTTTTCAATGGATGGCGACATTGCTAGTTTAAGTAAAATAGTAGAATTAAAAGAAAAATATAATTGTATATTAATGGTTGATGAGGCTCACGCTTTTGGCGTTTTTGGAGCAAAGGGTTTAGGAGTTTGTGAACAGTTAAACTTGATAGAAAAGGTAGACCTAATTGTTGGTACTTTCGGAAAAGCAATTGGTTCAATGGGCGCTTTTGTGGTTGGGAATAAAACGTTGATAGAATATTTAACCAATAAAGCTAGGTCGTTTATTTTTTCAACAGTATTGCCTCCGATAAATATCGCTTTTTCAAAGTGGATTATTGAAAATAAGCTTCCTCTAACACTTGAAAAAAGACAAAAGATGTTAGAAATCGGTAGAGGTTTCGGTAGTGAAAGTCATATAATACCAGTGGTTATTGGCACAAATGCCGATACTGAAATCGTTTGTAAGAGATTATTTGATGCTGGTTATTTTACTCTACCAATAAGACCTCCGACTGTACCAGAAGGCACATCAAGATTGAGAATTTCTTTAACTACAGAAATCCAAGAAAAAGATTTAAAAACGCTAAAGGATATTATTGCTTGTTTGAAAGTTTAGTCGCTGCCCAAGCGATAGCGCCACCTGCAAGAGTTCCGATACCACCGTATTTTAGAGCTTTTTTAACTTTAATATCGCCAAGAGTTTCTTTAGCAATTTCTGCGAAAACTTTTAAGTCTTCGTCAGCGTCTTCAGCTAGTTTTTTAAATGATTTTTTTGAGATGTCATAAACGGATTTTAGCGAATCTTCGATATCTGCCATTGTTTCTCTGTAGCCTGTTTGGATATCTTCTATATGTTGATAGATTGTTTTAGGTTCTGATGTTTTTGGAGAATACAATTCCAATAAACCTAATGATTTTGCGTTGTTCATCATATAGTCTTCAACAAATTTTACATCTTTAGCTTGTGGGTGAGCGCCCATATTGTTTACTTTAGATGCAAAGTCAAAATATTTTGCAGATTCAACATCAGTTGTACAATTTTTTAAAACGTTATGTACAAATTTGTCGTCGAATTTTTTGTTTTTAATCGGATTAGTCAATATGTGAGATGCGTATGCACTACTTAAACCTGCAACGCCAGCTCCGATTAAAGTGTTTCTTTTTGTGTTGTTATTGTTTTCAAAATTTCTGATGTTTCTGATTGCCATATTTTTAACCTTCTTTTTCACTACTAATTCTAAACCTAAATATATATTTTTTTGCTAGTTAATTTTAAAATCTTTACATTTTACAACAATCTATCAGCGAGTATAATCAAATTATGCAACATATTTGGTTAAACAAACAAAATAATAAAAACTTAATCGTATTTTTTGCGGGTTGGAGCTTTGATTTTAAACCGTTTGAGTTTCTAGAGTGCGAAGATAATGATGTTTTGTTTGTGTATGATTACAATGAGTTGAATTTTGCTGAAGATTTTGAAAAGTATGAGAAAAAATATCTCATTACTTGGTCAATGGGAACGTTTGTTGCATATTTGTTGAAGGATTTGTTTAAAAGATTCGATAAAAAGATTTCAATAAATGGGACACCGTATCCTGTGGATGATGAATTTGGAATTCCTTTTAAACCATTTTTGTTGACTTTACGACATGCAAGGACTGGTTTAGAAGGTAAGTTTTACCAAAATATTTTTTCTAATGATTTTGAATATGAAAGATATTTGAAAAATCCTGTTGCTAGAACGATTGATAATCGAGAGAAGGAATTAAAAGTCTTGTATGAAAAAATTAAATCCACCAGCGATGTATATGAAAAATTTTATGATTATGCCTTGATAAGTTTGGATGATAAGATAATTCCTGCTAAAAACCAAATTAATTTTTGGCAAAAAAATGCAAAATATTTAACTATTGAAAGTGGACACTTTCCGTTTTATAATTTTGAAAAGTGGAACGATATAATAAAATTAGCCGAATAGATTATGCAATTAAATCCCAAATCAGTAAAAAAATGTTTTGAAAAAAGTATGGACAAGTATGACGAAAATGCGCTTGTTCAGAAACTTATGGCTGAAGATTTGGTTAAAGAAGTTTCTTTGATTAATAAGAATTTCAAAAAAATTCTTGAACTTGGTGCAGGTACAGGGTTGTTAACTTGTCAGGTTAAAAATAATTTGACTTTTTCTCAATATACGGCTAATGATTTGAGTGAAAAATCTAAAAAATACTTGGATAAAATCTTGTTTGAATATAATTTTTTGTGCGGGAATGCTCAAAGAATAAACCCTAATTCAACTTTTGATTTGATTATTTCTAATGCAGTATTTCAATGGTTTAAAAACTTGGATGAAGTTGTTGAAAAATATAGAAAATTGTTAAATAAAAATGGGATATTAGCTTTTACAACTTTTTCTCCTGAAAATTTTTGTGAGTTGAAACAAGTTACAGGTTTGTCGCTCGATTACAAAACTGAAGATGATTTGAAAAATATTCTTTCAAAAAATTATGAAATATTAGTTTTTAAATCATATAAAAAAGTTTTGGAGTTTAATACCCCATTGGAGTTGTTGTATCATATGAAAAACACTGGTGTTAATTCCTTAAATTCTTCATCTTGGACATTTGCTCAAGTTAAAGATTTTTGTAAGAAATATTCAGAAGTTTACCCACAGGTTACTTTGGCTTACGCCCCCATTTTGGTAATAGCAAGAAAAACAAATTAATGTTAAAATTTTAATAAAAATAAATAGATATTTTTATGTATTCAAAATTGTAACGAAAAAAAATATAATCTTTACAGAAAGTCATGTTTAAGAGTAAAATATGATATAAATAGGATAAATGAAGGGGCAAAAAATTGCTTAATAATTACGAAAGCTTTGACAATTCAGAAACTTCAGCAAGAAAATCCGCATTAATTCAGGAGCGAGTAGGACTTGTGTCAACTCATATGTACAAGCAGTTCTTGGATTATCAGCATGCCACTGTTAATACGAATGAAATCTTTTTGGGTATGGCAGCAAATCTTCAAGATGTAGTTGATACATTAAAAGAAGCATTTTCTTCGAGAAACGTTACTACTCAAAATATTTATTTAGACATAGATCCGCAAAAATCAGTTATTATTGTAAACATTTTGTGGCACAAGATAAGCTTTACTACTCGTTGTAATTTTCAACCTCAAGCATTATATAGAGAAAACGGTTTGCATATGTTTTCAGGCAGAATAATGGCGATAAGAGGTAATTATTACGAAACAATGAACGGTGTTAGAAACCACGACGAAGAAATGGTTAAATTGCTTGATAATGAAGTCGCTTCATTGTTTATTCCTGCAGAAACAAACCAAAACTCAATTATGAAAATTAAACACCTTGCAAACAGAGAATTTAGTTTGAGTCAAGTCGATGCACCTAGAGAATTTGTCTTGAAAGTGGTTGAAACAATCTGTGGTGGAGGTTTTTATCACGAAGAAGGGGCAAGAAAAAGTTTCAATATATAAGAAAAAGTTACCATTTCGGTAACTTTTTTAGTGTCTATCTTTCGTCTAATGAAACTTTTGAAGATATTTCCGCAACGATTCTGGAAACATCAGCTCCGCCAATCGAAACTTCTAGTATTAGCGGACTATGAATTAATACAGTTTCAGAATATTCCATTGTGTCAACGTTTATGATGTCAAATTCAATGAAATCATCTCCGGCGTAGACTAGCTTGCCGTATTCTCCGCCTGTTGCCCAACGGATAAACATATATTTCTGTTCAAATTCTTTTAATTTCTCTATTAAACGCATAAAAATTCCTTAAAAACCTAATATATAACCTTCCCCGAAATCGGATGTGAATTTATCTATAATATTATTTTAGTTATTTTTTTTATAAAGTCAACTAACGTATTTTTTGTAATTAAATATAACGAAAATGCTTAAAAACATTGACATTTTAACCTCTTAAGACTAGCATAAAGTCAAGGGGGAATTTTATGACAAAACAGACTTTTTTACACGATAAGCATGTCGCATTGGGTGCTAGAATGGTTGATTTTGCAGGGTGGCATATGCCTGTTCAATATACGTCAATCATTGAAGAACACAAAACTGTAAGAGAAGCAGTTGGGATTTTTGATGTTTCCCATATGGGTGAAGTTTTTGTGTCGGGGAAAGATTCGTTGAAATTTTTAAACAAAATTGTGCCTCAAGATATTTCTAAATTGCAGTATGAAAAAGCTGTTTATTGTCAATTACCAAACAAAAATGGTGGGTTGATTGATGATTTGATTATTTATAAATTGGGGTTGGAAGATTATTTGATTATTTGTAACGCATCAAGGGTGGACGAAGATGTTAATTGGATGTCTTTGAACGCAAAAGGACTTGATGTAAAAATAGATAATCAATCTCATAATTATTCACTATTAGCAATTCAAGGTCCAAAGGCTGCGGAATTTTTAGCAACTTTAGGTTTGAATGTTAACCAAAATTCTTTCTCTATAAAACCAGCTATTGTTGCAGGAATTAAGCTTTATGCTTCTAGAACTGGTTATACTGGTGAAGATGGCTTTGAATTAATGGTTGAAAATGATTACGTAGAAGAATTGTTTGACAAAATTATGGATGCAGGCAAAGCTTTTGGAATCAAACCAATTGGTTTGGGTGCAAGAGATACTTTGAGATTAGAGGCAGCTTTGCATTTGTATGGAAACGATTTGGATGAAAATACAACGCCGATAGAAGCTGGCTTGAGTTGGTCAGTACCGAAAGATAAAGATGCTGATTATAATGGCAAAGATGTTATTATGAATCAGGTGAAAAATGGTGTTGAGAAAAAGCTTGTTGCATTGCAAATGTTGGACAAAAACATTGCAAGGCACGGGTATGACGTTTATTACAATGGCGAAAAAATTGGTGTCGTAACAAGTGGTGCTGTATCACCTACATTGGGTGTTAATATAGCGCTTGCTTATGTAAAAAATCTTGAAAATATTTGCATTGATTCTGTAGTTCAGGTTATGATTAGAGAAAAATTACACGATGCTAAAATAGTTAAAAAACCGTTTGTAACTAAAAGAAATATAGTAAAAATATAAATATAATTAAGGAGATAAAAATGAGTATCACAGAAAAAATATTATGTTCAAAAACTCACGAATATATTCTTGAAAATAATGATGGAACTTTTACTGTTGGTTTAACTGATTATGCAGTAGAACAGTTAGGTGATATCGTGTTTTTAGAGTTGCCTGAAGTTGGCACTGAATTCCAAAAAACTGAAACTTTCGCAACAGTTGAATCTGTAAAAGCTGCAAGTGAAATTTATATGCCAATTAGTGGAACTATTGTTGAAGTTAATGAAGCTGTTACTGAAGCTCCTGAAACTTTGAATGAAGATTCTTACGAAAAAGGCTGGCTTGTAAAAATTGAAAAAACAGGCACTGATATTGAATTTTCAGATTTAATGGATTACGCAGATTATAAAGAAGAATTGGAATAATGAAAAATTTTTTAGTACATAATGATAATGTAAAAAAAGAAATGCTTGAAAGTATTGGTATGACATCAATTGAGGATTTGTTCTCTCAAATTCCTCAAGAGGCAAGAATGTCAATTTTGGATTTGCCAAGCGCTTTGAGTGAATTGGAAACTCAAAAAAGTGTAAAAAAACTAGCATCAAAAAACAATGTTGATTATGTTAGCTTTTTAGGTGGTGGTGTTTATAATAAATTTATACCTGCCTGTATTTCACAAATCGCTCAAAGATTTGAGTTTTTGACTGCGTATACGCCTTATCAAGCAGAGATTTCTCAAGGTACTTTGCAAATTATGTACGAATTCCAATCGATGATTTCACGTTTGACAGGAATGGATATCTCAAATGCGACTGTTTATGATGGCGGTACGGCTTGTGCTGAAGCTATTTTGATGGCAAGAAGAATTTCTAAAAAATCAAAAGCTTTGGTTGCAAATAGCCTAAATCCTGAATACAAAAAAGTCATTGATACTTATGCTTGGTCAAACGATATTGAAATAAAATACTTTGATGTTCTGCCGTCTGATACCGCAGGATATGCTTGTGTTTTGGTACAAACTCCAGATTATTATGGTGAAATACTTGATGTTAAACCAGTTGATACTTTGCTTGTGGTTTGTACTGATATTTCTACTTTATCAATCCTAAAACCACCATCTGAATTCGGTGCGGATATTGTTGTCGGCGATATTCAAACTTTGGGTATCCCTCAAGAATTCGGCGGACCTCACGCTGGATTTATTTCTTGTCGTGAGAAATATATGCGCCAATTGCCAGGACGTTTGGCTGGTCGTACTGTTGATAAAGACGGTAACCAAGCATTTTGTTTGACTATTCAAACAAGAGAACAACATATTAAACGAGAAAAAGCTACAAGTAATATCTGTTCAAACCAAGCCTTGATTGCTTTGTGTGCCACTGTGTACTTAAGTTTGATGGGCGAAAAAGGTTTTAGTCAAGCAGGATATTTAAGTTCTAAACAAGCTCATTTGTTGGCACAAAAATTGAACGCTAAAGGTATCAAAACCTTAAATAAAAATTTCTTTAATGAATTTGTCATAGAAGTTGCTGATGCTCAAAAAACATTGGATAAATTGAAATCTAATGGCATTTTGGGAGGTATAAAACTAGATTCTCAAAGAATTTTGGTTGCCACAACTGAAATGATTTCTGATGAAGATATAAATAATTACGTTTGTAATGTGTAGTTAAGTTAAAATAAGTTTATATGTATAATAAAAAAGCCACCTGATAGGTGGCTTTTTTGAATGCTTTGATTAACGTTTTGAGAATTGGAAACGTTTTCTTGCACGTTTGCGACCGTATTTCTTACGTTCTTTAACACGTGGGTCACGAGTTAGCAAACCTTCTAAACGAAGTACTGTTCTGTATTCTTCGTTAGATTTTACAAGAGCTCTTGCAATACCGTGTCTGATTGCACCACATTGTGCTACAATACCGCCACCTACTGCTTTAACTTTAACGTCATATTTTTCTTGGTTGTCAGTCAAAACTAATGGTCTGTAAACTAACATTTCGATAGCAGGTCTGTTACCGATATAGTTTTTCAAAGTTTTGCCGTTAACAAAGATTCTACCTTTACCTTTAACAAGTTTAACTACTGCGATAGAGGTTTTTCTGCGGCCTGTTGCCATAATTTCTTGAGTTGCCATTATTTAGCCTCCTTTTCCAACGCAATTGGTTTTTGAGCTGCGTGTGGGTGTTCGCTACCAGCATAGATTTTTAATTTAGTTAATTGTTGTGCACCCAATGTGTTGTGTGGAAGCATACCTTTAACTGCTTTTTCTAATGCCATTGTAGCATCTTTTTCCATTAATTGTTTGAAGCTTGCGCTTTTCAAACCACCTGGATAACCTGTGTGGTGGTAGTATATTTTATCTGTTTCTTTATTACCTGTTACACGAATTTTATCCGCGTTGATTACTACTACAAAATCGCCAGTGTCAACGTTTGGAGTGTATTCAGGTTTGTTTTTGCCTCTTAAGATGTTAGCAATTCTAGTAGCTAAACGACCAAGGATTTCACCTTCAGCATCGATTAAATACCATTTTCTTTCAACTTCTAGAGGTTTTGCTGAATAAGTTTTCATGCTTTGTCTCCATTTTATCTTTTGCGCTTATTGCGCTTAATATGTTACTTCCATTAGTGTCAATCCGTATGGATTAACTGTTGGACCAGCCTTTCGGCGATCCTTTGCTTCCAAAACATTTTTCATATGCTCTGGAGTCAAATTGTGACCTTCTATTTCTAGAATAGTCCCGACAATCGTTCTTACCATGTTGTATAAAAATCTATTTCCTACAATGTCGATAATAACTTTGTCGTCGAGTTTTTTACACTCTGCTTTTTCGATAATACAGACTGTGCTTGGGTTTAGCGTTCCAGAACTTTTGAAACTTGAAAAATCATGTTCGCCTATTAGATAACTTAATGATTTTTGCATTCTGTTGATGTCTATATCATACTTTATTCTCATCAAATCGCCGTCAAATGCATCTTTGTTTTTTCTGTTGAAAAATTCAAAACGGTAATGACGTCTTTTTGCTGATTTTTGAGCGTGAAATCGTTCATCAACTTCTTTCAAATCCCTGACGGAGATGTCATCGGGAAGGATTTCATTCAGGGAATAAACAAACTTTGAAGCAACAATAGGTTTGTCTGTTATGAAATGAAATACCTGTCCTTTTGAGTTGACACCTTTGTCAGTTCTTCCAGAAAAGACTGTTTTTATCGGTCTTTTATTCGTTTCAGTGATTTTATCACCTGTCACTGTGCAAATTGCTTTTTCTAAAATCCCTTGTATAGTCGGGGATTCCCTTTCTTCGCCATTTTCAAATTGAATTTGGCTTCCGTTGTAGTTTTTCCCGATATAGCGGATTTTCAAAGCGTATTTCATATTTGGCTTATACCAATTGGATTAAAGCCATTTCTGAAGCATCACCACGTCTTGGTGGTAAACGGAAAATTCTAGTGTATCCGCCTTTGCGGTCTGAATATTGTTTACCGATGATTACAAACAATTTTCTCAATACTGTTTGAGATGTTAATTTTTTGTCTGCAACTGGTGCTTCAAATACTTCACCAGTAGTCATATCCATGAACTTACCAGTTTCTTTGTTGTAGATGTGTCTTGCTGCTTGGCGGATAGCATGAAGATCGCCTCTTTTTGCAAGGGTGATAATTTCTTCAGCGTATGGTCTTAATGCTTTTGCACGAGCCATAGTTGTTTTGATTTCACCATGTACAAAAAGCTCAGTAGCTAAAGAGCGCAAAAGAGCGTCTCTTTGGTCTTTTGCCTTTCCAAGCGTATGTTTTTTAGTTTGGTGTCTCATTGTCTTTTTCCTTTTATTTTATTTGTGTATTATTTTTTATTATTAACCGATTTCTTCTTCGATTTCTGGGTTTGGAGCTAGGTCTAAACCAAAGTGATGAAGTCTTTCGATTACTTCGTCAGAAGATTTTTTGCCGAAGTTTTTAATGTTCAACAAATCGTGTTCTGACTTTTTAAGTAGTTCTGCCATAGAGTTGATACTTGCACGTTTCAAGCAGTTGTATGCTCTAACTGAAAGTTCAAGCTCTTCAATAGTCATTGTAGGAACATTTGAATCCTCTTCAACTTCTTCTTCAACGCTAATTGATGGCGCAATTACAGGTTGACCTGTGATTGCTGATATTTGCATAAAGTGGTCAATTAACAAGTTTGAAGCTTGGCTTAATGCTGTTGTTACTTCAATTGAACCGTTTGACCAAATTTCTAGAGTCAATTTATCAAAGTCGATTGAATCGCCTACACGAGTATTTTCTACAGTGTAGCTAACGCGTTTGATTGGCATAAATGTTGCATCGATAGGTAATACATCGATTGAAACACCTTTTGATTCTCTTGGTACATCGTTTGCTACGTAGCCTTTGCCTGATTCAACGATAACGTCAGCGTGGAAGCTGCCGCCTTCTGCTACTGTACAGATTAACCAGTCTGGGTTAACCACTTTTACACCAGCAGGTAGTTGAATGTCGCTAGCTAATACTGCGCCAGGACGATCGATATCTATTCTTAAATGTTGAGCTTCTTTAGAATCTGTTTTTACCACTAATCCTTTTAGGTTTAGCATAACGTCGATAACATCTTCTAATACGCCAGGGATTGCTGTGTATTCGTGAGTGATACCTTCAATTCTTGCTGAAGTTACTGCTGTACCTTCCAAGCTTGAAAGCAATACTCTTCTTAATGAGTTACCGATTGTTGTTCCAAAACCTTTTTCCAACGGTTCAATTACAAATTTACCGTATTGTGATCCGTCTGAACTTGTTGTGGTATTAACACATTTGATTTTTAATTCCATTTTCTAATCTCCTAGTTTGTTGATTAACTATTGTGGATTCCTCATAAATCCTTGGATTATTGTTTCACCCGTTATTTAGAATAGAACTCGATTACGAGTTGTTCTTTGATTTCTGGATCTAATTCTTCTCTTTCGGGAATTCTGTCGAATACAATTTTCAAAGCAGCTTTGTCGATTGTCATCCAAGCTGGAGCACAAGCCATATCGATAGCTTCTGTTACAGTTTTCAAGAATGATTCGCTGTTTGCTTTAATTGTGATTGTATCGCCAGCTTTTACTAAATAAGAAGGGATATCTACTTTTTTGCCGTTTACAAGAACGTGACCGTGGCTAACGATTTGTCTTGTTTGTTTTCTTGTGATACCCAAACCAGCTCTGAATAATACGTTGTCTAATCTTCTTTCTAATAATTGTAGCAAGATTGTACCAGTAACGCCTTTTCTTCTAGCTGCTTCTGTGTAGTATTTTGCGAATTGTTTTTCGCTTACTAAATATGTAAATCTGATTTTTTGTTTTTCAGCAAGGTGTAGTGCGTATTCAGATGGTTTCTTTCTTACTGCACCGTGTTGACCTGATGCTGTTTGTCTCATTGATGAAGTTAATTTACCGTTTGATAGGTCTTTAACTTTTTTATTTCTGAATAATTTATTTGATGGTCCTGTATATCTAGCCATTTTAATTTTCTCCTTTTTCTTGTGCAGGGCGTCTATGGTTTACTTTTTGGCTTAAAAGCAAGCCCCTGCGATTAGTATTTTTAAATATTAAACTCTACGTTTTTTAGGTGGACGGCATCCGTTGTGTGGGATTGGAGTTACGTCCTTAATCAAAGTGATTTCAAGTCCTGCTGCTTGGATTGCTCTGATAGCAGTTTCACGACCTGAACCAGGTCCTTTGATGTGTACTTCAACTTTTTTCATACCTTGGTCGATTGATTTTTTAGCAACCAATTCTGCTGCTGATTGAGCTGCAAATGGAGTACCTTTTCTTGCGCCTTTGAAGCCTGTAGCTCCTGCTGTTGCCCAAGCAATAGCATTACCTTGTGTATCTGTAGAAGTTACAATTGTATTGTTGAATGTTGATTGAATGTGTACAACACCTTGCAATACGTTTTTCTTTTCTTTTTTCTTAGTTTTTACTGGTCTTGCCATTTCTTTATCCTTTATCTTTTATTACTTTTATTTTTATTTGTTCTTTTTCTTTGCGTTTCTTGAGTTTCGTTTGCTAATGCTCGTTTACTCTATGCAAAATTTAATTATTTCTTTTTAGAAACTGGTCCTGTTTTCTTGCCACGACGTGTTCTTGCGTTTGTTTTTGTTCTTTGACCACGGCATGGAAGTTTACGTTTGTGTCTCATACCTCTGTAAGAACCGATTTCTTGAAGACGTTTGATGTTCATTGTGATTTCACGTCTTAAGTCACCTTCGATGTTGTAGTTTGCTAGTTCGTTACGTAGGTTTTTAATATCTTCTTCTGTTAAATCGTCTGTTCTTAAGTCTGGTGAAATTCCTGTAGCTGCAAGAATTTTTTCACTTCTTTTTGGTCCGATACCGAAGATATAAGTTAATGCAATTATCATTCTTTTGTTACGGGGTAAATCAACCCCAGCTAGTCTTGCCATTGTTTTAATTTCTCCTTTTCTTGTTGTTAGATTTTTTTGTGTATGAGGCTTAAATACTTCCTCACCACTCACTGTTTTTGCCCGTGAGTTCGGCTTTCTACTGTGTTTTGTTAATTTAAAAATTAACCTTGTCTTTGTTTGTGTTTAGGGTTTTCGCAAATTACAGCGATTCTTCCTTTTCTTTTGATACATTTGCATTTGTCGCAAATTTTCTTAACTGATGATCTTACTTTCATTTTGTTTTTCCTTTATATTTATGTGTTCGTGAGATATTTTATTTTAGTCTGAAGGTAATTCTGCCTCTAGTTAAGTCGTATGGTGTCATCTCAACTTTAACTTTGTCTCCAGGTAAGATTCTGATGAAGTTTTTTCTAATCTTCCCTGAAATATGTGCAAGAATTTCGTGATCATTTTCAAGCTTCACGCGAAACATTGCGTTCGGCATGGATTCAATGATTGTTCCTTCTATTTCAATTACGTCTTTTGCCATTCGTTCCTCTTTTTCGGCTAAATTTTCACATGTGCATAGATGTCCCTATTAAGGACATAATATAATATTACGTGCTAAATATTTGAATGCAAGTCATTGTATAGCTTTTTAGTCATATTTCTTTAAACTTTTTAATGATTGTTTATCTAATAACGGCACACAATCAATAAATGCTTGAATAAGCAAGACTCCCTTGTAATGCAAGTTTTGGAATGTAATGTAAATTTTTCTTAATAAATTATATGTGTGTATTTTTAATAAAATAATCGTAATATTATTACTATAGCATGTTAAGTTTTTTAACAAAAATGTTTTTGCTTGAAATTACAAGGGAATATTTTACTTTATATAAACAAGAGAGTTTACTGCTTTTTTTAATGAAGTGTAAGCGGTATAACAGGAGATTGTTTTATGGCTGATAAAATTAACGGTATTGAAGATTTGGAAGAAGTCAGGGCGGCTGCGGCGGCGCAAGGTGTCAGCGTTCCAAATTATAACGAATGGAATCAGATAATGTTAGAGCTTGAGGAGCTTGGGCTTGAGTCTACAGGTTCTTATGACGGTGATAAAGCCAGATTAAAAGAAGTAGAACAGGCTGTAGAGGATTACATCAAGCAGATGCAAGTAGAACAGGCTGCTACCGAAGCTAAAAAGGAAGATCAAAGAGTAAAAGAGCTTCCTGAAAGAGATAGTGAGCAAACTGTTAAGGCTAACGTTGCTAATGCTACAAGTTCTCAATTAATGGCAGATTATATGAAAATTTATCATTTGTTGCCGTAATTAATGGTTTTTGATATATAAAAAATGATTATAGCTAAATTCTGCTATAATCATTTTTTTGTTATTCAGTTTGTGGAATTTTTGTTTCGAATTGTTTAAGTTGAAGTTTGCGCATTCTTTTAGGTGGCCAAAATATTGTTATCGCACGACCTATGAAACGGTCTTTGTGAACTAATCCCCAGTATCTGCCATCTTGTGAGTTTCCTCTATTATCGCCTAGCATTAAGTATTGATCTTTTGGAATTTCGAATGTACACGTTACTGATTCTGAACAAGGTGGATAATCGTAAGGGCTTCTTATGTAAGGTTCATCTAGAGGTTTGCCATTAATGTAGACAGTGTATTTACCATCTTTGTCAGGTTTGATTTCTACTTTTTCTTCAGGTAATCCAACGATACGTTTGATGTATGCGATGTCTTTTACAAAAAATCCTGTAAGGCGTGAAAAAACTCTACCTGGTGTGTATTTTAGTGTTACGAATGGTGGGTAGAATACGATTATGTCGCCACGTTCTGGAGTTCTGTAAAATCTGGAATATCTTTCAACTATAATTCTGTCGCCTTCGATTAGGGTTGGGCGCATTGATGCTGATGGTATCCAACGGATTTCGCCTACGCAAAAACGTATAATTATTACCATTACCAATACAAAGACTATTGTTTCAATAATCTCTCTGGTTAAAGGTTTTAGAGAATTATATTTGTCTACAATTTGTTTGCAAATAGTTTTAAATTTTTCCATTGTTCAATATTCCCAAAAGTTCGTAAAGTGCTTGTTTATAAGTGCTCTCTTTTAAGTTTGAGATAGTCTCTCTTGCTTTTTCTATATAATTATTTAACAAAGTTTCAGTTTTTGCAAATCCGTCAGTTAAGTCTGTTGTTTGACCTGCAAAAATTACTGGCGCATTGAAGATTCCACTTTCGATGTCATTTTGAGATGGTTTTAATTTGTCATTATTTTTTATGTTAATTAAGTCATCTCTGATTTGGAATGCCATACCGAAATTGTGTCCAAAATCTTTTGCTAATTTTCTGTCGGAATTTTGGCTTAATAAAATAACCCCTTCTGTGGTAGTTTGAAATAGTTTTGCCGTTTTCTTTTTTGTTTTATTTAGGTAATTTTCAATCGATGTTATTTTAAATTTGTTGAAATATTGTTCTACTTCACCTTGACACATGTCAGATAGTGTATCTGTGCATATAGAGATAGTTTCAGGTGAATTAATTTTGTTTAAATATACTAAAGCTTTTGATAATAAATAATCACCTGTGAGGATTGCAATTTTGTTGTTGAATTTGCTATTTAAAGTTTCCAGACCTCGTCTTGTGTCGCTTTCATCAACTACATCATCGTGAATTAGAGATGCGTTGTGGATTATCTCGATAGCAGTTAAAAAATCATAATGAACTTCGGTGAGCGGAATTGAATTTGCTCTCAAATATAATATCGCTAAAATAGGGCGAATTCTTTTTGCGTTTTTAGTTAAAAAAGTTTTTAATAAATCATTTATATCAGGTGAAAGTTTGATGTGGTCTGAAATTCGCTCATCTATTTTTTTTATATCATCCCTGACTAGTTCCGTAATTTTATTGTATTTTTCTGTAAAGCTCATAGCTGAATTATATCACGAAAGATTGAAATAAATATATTCAATTTTTGCAAAAAAAAAAACGACTTGGACAGTCGTTGAAAATTAATAGGAAAAAGGGAAAGGAAATTTGTCGAAAATTTTATGTCTAAATGAATTGTTTTTATATTCAACAATCCATTTGGTATTTGTTTAATTAAGGTATTTTAATACTTCAACTTTGTGGTTACTTAATTAAGTATTTACAAAGTTTTAGTGGTTTGTTGCAATTAAGGATTAACCGAATGTTTTGAATGAAGATTCAGAGTTCTTTTCGATAACTTTTGATACTGCATCCATTTCAGTTTGAATTGCATTGTGTTCTGTATCAAGTTGTTTCAAACGAAGTTCAAGGTTTTTGTCTTCAGCTTGAACGATTTCGATTTTAGCATTGATATCTTGGATTGCTTTATCGTACAAATATTTTTCGTGTTCGTACTTGTTCATCGCGTCGTCGAATGCATCTTGATCAGTAATTGTACTTGTTGTTAATGCGTATTCTGCAAAAGTGCCAGAGCCATCTTGGTTTGGAATATTGATTGATACAAATCTTCCAGAAGAATCTCTTTCTACTAAACAACCGGTTACTGCTTTAACTTCTCTTGTTTTTGAATCGCTTCCGATTGTGTAGCAACCAATGTTGCTCAAGATATTTCCATTTTCATCTATTTGTTGTGCTGCGTTTTCGATTTCAGCTCTCTTATAGAAGTATGGAACATCTTCGCCTGTTGATGAGTTTTTCACATATCTAATCATCCAGTCACCAGCAGCTACGCCATATTTTTCTAGTAATTGTTGACCCCAAGCTAGTTCTTCTTCTTGTCTAGCTGTTTGTGCTGCAGGATCATCTGCTAAATCTGGATCTAATTCGCCTAATGCTCTCAATGTTTTTGAACCTACGTTGTAAGCTGGAGCACCTGTTGCAGGATCTACTTGAACGTTAACTACGTTAGTTGATGCTGCTACTGGAACATAGTCGTCTTGCCATTTTGATAAGTAGCTTACTGTATAGCTTCCATCTTGTTGAGCAATCATTGCTGTAATTTCGTTAGTCATAACGCCGTCTTTAAATGTGTAAACCGTTTTAGTGAAGTTGTCTACTGACGGAGGAACCGGAACAGACATACCTAAAAGGTCATTATAGTAATTTGCAGATTGATTTGACAATGCTGTGCGTTGTTGGTTGATTTGTTGGCCCTCGAACTCTACATTATTTCTGCGAGCTGTCAAGCCTAAAAATCTAGCTTGTGATGCTGCCATTCCCATAACTGTCTGCCTTTCCTTTCTTTTTGTATCTCGTAACCTTATATACGACATATCTTGAAAAGAACTTTAATTTTCTGTTCAGTTATGTTAAGTTTTTGTAACAATTAGTACTTAAGGGTTATTTCTGAAACGGTCTGAAATATAAGCTAGTATTGCTCCTCCGACTTCTTCGTTAGGATCAAAATTTGCTTGTGGTGGGTTAACAGAATTCCTGAAAAGCATGGCTACAAGAGGACCAAATGCGTCAGGAATTTGTGTTTTTCTATAAATTCCTGCTAAAAAAGTTTGTATATTGGGTGAATTTGTGTTGTTAAATCTTGATAATACCGGGTACATTTTATCGACGCCTTTAGTTCCATTATCTATTAGACGGTCTAAAATATATAAATTCTCTGTGATTTCGGCTTCGTTGTTGGAATGAGCAAGGATATTTGAAAGCTGTGGAAGTGCTTCTTCTTTTTGCTTTACGAAATAATCAACTTTTTGTTTGTCTACAATTACGTAATTTCGTTGCCCTGTTGGCATTTGAATTGTTGGTTGTGAAAGTTGGTAATTAGGTTGCATATATATATTATTATATAGAGGTTGTATTTGCATATTTTCTCCTTGTAAATCCTTTTTGTGCTAAAAACCTTATGAATAAACGAATGGAGGTCCGTTTTTGATTTCGAATAATATGTTGTCCGCCATTATTTTTAATTCTTCTTTTGGTTTTCCAGCACGTGCTTGTTTGTAAAATTCGTCCATAAGCGGTTGAATTGCTGCGTCTTTTTTAGATTTGAAGTTCTTTAATTCGGTAGAGACAAGTCGTTGTTGAAGTTCAGCTTCTGTGTCTGCGTTAATCTTTTTAACTTGGACATCCTTAATGGCTTCACCTATGAGCTTCCCGCCGTATCCAATGGCCGCTAACCCTGTTGTGCCAAGGAAAAGTGCTTTGAATTGTTTGTTGTCCGTATCAAGTAAATAGTTGTATAAAAAGGCTCTATAATCGTCTACGTGAGAATAGAATGTTGGTTTTGGTACAGACCCTCCGCCACAGTAAGGGTTTGCGTCAACTGTGGATTTTTTAAAGTGGGTTGTTAATTTATTTATAAATTCCTCTTTATCTTCCCAGTTAAGTGATGCTAGATGTTTTTCTATCTGCTCTTTGCTTGGCTCAATTGATTTGAATAAGTTTTCCAAGTTGGCCATATCTTGTTTTTTTGTGGCTGGAGTTGAGGCTTTTACTATTTCTGTAATCTCGTTATTAATATCTTTTATAAATTTATTAAGGTCACCTTTGCTCTTTGTAAGGTTTTGAAGTGCTAAAAATCCTAATCCAACAATTCCTGCGATTGTGCCAAGTCCCATTAATATATAATATATATTGTCATTATTATTCTTTTTGTTGGGCTTTTTGTCTTCTGTTCCTTTAAACATAAGGGCTTTAAAGGTTTCGTCATAAGAATTTTTTGTTTCTGGAGTGGTTTTAAGATATCTGCTTAATTCCAATGCTCTTTTTGAAAGCATACTTCTGGTTATTTGAATTTTGCCAGCAAAAGATTGAGTTTCAATGCCTATAAGCTTTTCTTGAAGATTTTTTTGTATGTCAGCTTCTTTTTTCTTAATCCAGACATCTCTGAAGCCGTCAAAGAATGTTTTGCCCATAAATGCCATCGCTGTTAGTGCAAAAACGCCAGTTCCTGCAAGAATTGTTTTTTTAGTCGGACATTCTACTATTCTGTAGATTGCTTGAGTAATTTCATCGTTAATTGCAACGTTTCTTACTGTTGGTGGAACTCGTTTTAGGGCATCAATGTTGAGGTTAGCTTTTGAACTGTATCTGATAAAAGCTGTGATGCCTGCGATTGCACCCATAACTCCTAGCGCAATACCACTGATTGGAATTAAGCTTTTTTCTTTGGTGGATTCTCTTTCGTACAACTTTTCGGGCATATTTGTATTTTTAGAAATAATAAGCGTGTCCATTGTGTCGTTAAGACTGACATTGTATGGGGGTTGGTTTTCCTTGATAAAAGAATTAACCAATACGCCTTCTTTTGTGTCTAAATTAGCCTTGCGTTGCGCACGTGTAAGGTTTTTCTGTTGCCTTAATGTTTCGTTGTCGTTGAAAGTACTAACATGCATTGTTTTCTAAATCCTTTTCACCTTCGGTTAATTTTCTATACAAGTCGTGTATAAAAGTTTTCAATTCAAAGGCTCTTTTTGTTTCATCAATTTGTTTGTCTTCATTTTCGGCGTCAAGTGGACTGAAAATTGCGAATAGAGATTTTACTTTTTTCTTGATTTCGTTGAAAGTTTCAGAAATCTTCTTTTCTACTGCGGTTTTTAACTCACCCATTATAGCGGTTAGTTTGTCAGAAATATCAGTGAGTTTTTGTTGGATAGTTTGCAAAGTGTTTGAAATTGCAGTAGGAATACTTCTTATTAAGTTAAGTGTGCCGATAGCTATTGTGTTTATTATTAAATTAATAGGTTTTGCAATAACTGTTGGCATTGAGTTAGATATTAGTTGAGTTAATTGTGCAATTCGAGCTTTTGCAGAATCCATTGCGGTCTGAAATGCCTGTAGTTGAAGAGCATAATTTTGAATATCTTGTTGCCTTTGGGCTTTTGCGTTGGCTTGAGCTTTTAAAAATGCTCCTATAGCTGCGCATTCGTTCCAGCTCATTTCACCTGGCTTTGCGGAAAAATCGGCTTTTCTCATTCCTCCGCCTCCACCCATTCCGTTACAAATAGGGCAGGCTCCGAGCGGTAGTCCGTGCGGGCATGTGCCGACACGAGCACTGTTTGTTTGAATTGTTGCTAATTGCATTAAAAAATCCTCTCGTATTTACGTGAGGACACTGAGAAAAGTTTTAACCTCTTTAAACAGCACGTAAAGAAAGTTGTTTTCTCGAGTGTTCCGGCTCTTACGGCTGCGGCTACAGCTGGAGATGTTCACTCCATTTCCTCTTGTTTTTAGAGTAGGATAACAATAATGTAATGTCAATTTATTTTAAATTTATGTAAATTGTAAAATTTTTTACAAAACACTAGCAAAAAAAAATATTCTCGGTTATTATATAATGCATATTAATATTTCTATTGGTATTTATTATATGCAATTACTCATTGACAAAGAATTAAATTCAAGCGACAAAATCTTAAAACCTGATTTCAATTCAAAAACAGGAAGAGAATTACTCGCGTTTTATCTGCAAACTAAATTTAAGCAAGTGTTCGCTTACGATAGACGTTGTGAATCTCCACTTTTTAAAGTAGTAAGTCCTACTTTTATTCAACGTTTTTCTAAAAGATTGATTACTAATCCGCATAAACGTATGCTAATCGGTATTACAGGGGAATCTGCTTGTGGTAAGTCTACTATTTGTAGAGAATTGAAAAATTTGATAGAACAATTGTCGATGCCTGTATCTGTGTTGAGTACAGATAATTATTTTAATGATATTTCTGAATTGATTAAGAAGTATGGCGGTTTTGATGAGTTGCGTGATAATGGATATGATGTAGATGCTCCTGAAAGTTTTCAGATGGAGCTTTTGCGTAAAGACTTAATTAAACTTTCAGAAGGTTTAGATATTAAAGCTCCTAGATATATTCCTAATGGTACAGGTGTTTCTGTTCCTGAATCTATGGATGTTTCTTCAGATAAAGTTATTGTTGTTGAAGGTATCGCAACGATGTATGAAGAAGTTCAGGACGTTTTTGATATTAAAGTTTATATTGAAACGGAAGAAGATATTCGCCGTGAAAGATTTATGAAACGAGCGATTTCTGAAAGAAATCAAACAGATGATAATGCCCAAAAACAATGGGATTACATTGTTGAAGCTGGAGAAAAATATGTTCTTCCTGCAAGAAGTTCTGCAGACTTTGTGTTAGATGGTAATGTTGATTTGAAATATTTTGATAAAATTCTGGAATATCTTCACGCGATTACAAACAACTTTCAATAAATTTTAAGAAAACTTAACACTTTTTGCCTTTTTTGCATTAATCTCTGAAATATGTTAGACTTACAATGATAAATTGTAAGTAAAATTTGTTTAAACAAGAAGAGAATTTTTGAATTAAATACACCCAATAGTTGATACCTAATTAAATTAATTTGACTATAATCAGAATGTACTAGTTCAAAAATAAGTAAATAGGTGACAAGTGGTAGAAAATTTTATAGATACACTGGAAGATAAAATGGGGAATAAAAGGGAACAAACTGGCTTTAAAAGGGTGGGGTTAGTTGTTGTATCCCTATTTTTAGGCTTTTTAGTCTTTGCTGGAACTGGTTGTACTGGAGGTATGGCTCCTAGCGCACCAGAACCTTTGGTTGGAATTGAACCGCCATCTTCAGGTGGAGCAAAAGGTGATGTTGCTGTAGAAGACGGAATCCCAGGTGCGGTTAAGGGTGTAGTGAAGACAAAAGGCGACAAAGGTGCTGACGATGAGGGTGCACCTAGAGGAAAAGCTTCAAAGAAGAAAAAAGCTGGTGTAGATGAAACCTCTTCTATTATACTAGAAGATGACACAATGGTAACGATGGTTATTCCTGATACCGGTCGCCCAAATCCGTTCGAGCCTGCGCATGAAGCGAAAGATGACGGAACTTCAGAAGAATCTTTAGCTAGGGCTGCTCAAGAAATGGCTGTTCAGAACGCTAAATTGAAATATGAATTAGTAGATCCACCAACAGGAGCATCTGCTGACCCTGATGCAGAAAGAGTAATGACTACAAAGATTTCAGGTATTATATACGATGAAACAAGTCCGTCAGCAATATTAAATATAGAGGGGTCTGATTATTTAGTTAGATCAGGTGATGTTGTAAACGGATACAAAGTTTTGGCAATTAATAAAACGCTAGTAACAGTTCAACTAGGAGCTAATATTTACAAAGCTGGTGTAGGCGAATTGTTAGTAACAGATGGAATTCAATATAACACTATTTCAAATTTAGAAAATAAATTTGGTGGCAGTGGAAGACAATAAGAAAGATAAGCAGGAGCAGATATGAAGAATACAGTTTCAAAGAAAATCTTAACGGGAGCATTGTTGACAGCGTTCGCATTGTCAAACTCTGCTGTACCGGTTATGGCATTTGGGGGTTTTAACTTCAAGAAGAATGCCAAAGAGTCGTTAATTTCACAAAATTTAGAAGGTATTAGAGGTTTTAATTCTTCTTCAGACGTACCTGATGTTTATTCAGGTGTATATTCTGAAACAGATTATTATTCATCTAATGTAAAACCTACTGAAAGAATTCAATTACGTGCGGCAAAATCTTTGACTGAAAAGAAAATTCCTGTAACATTGAGCTTGCGTGATTCAGATTTGCAACAAGTTTTGAGAATGTTTGCAGACAAGGCAGGTTTGAATATTATTTTCGATAAAGACGTATCAGGTTCAGTAACAATGGACTTGGTTGATGTTCCAATCAATGATGCTTTTGATTTGATTATGGAATTGAACGGCTTATTCTATCTGATTGACGAAAATAATACTTTGATTGTTTATACAGGCGATGCTAGCAACGCTGTAAACATGAAAGAACTTATTGCTATTCCTGTAAAATACATTGACGCAATGCCAATGGCTGCTTTCTTAAACAAAAATATCTACGGCTTGAAAAAACCTGGCTTATCTGGTGTTATGGTTGCAACTACAAACCCTCGTAAAAATGAGGTTTTAATCTTTGGAACTGAAAATGATGCAGAGATGGCTCGCAGAGTTATTGCGCAATTTGATACAAAACCTGAATATAAAACTTACAAAGTTAACCACGTAACACCTGATGTTATGGCGGATATGATTTGTACACAATTGTTACCTACAATTGTAGATGCTGATTCTGCTAAAAAATCTTCAATTGGTCAAATTACAGGTGCTGCCAGTGATATGTCAATTGGTGGTGGCGAAATCGCTTGTGGTTATACTTCAACTATGAAAGCAAAAAACACAGGTAAAGGTAGAAGTGTAATAGACTTTGAATCTTTGCCATTGATGGCTTTGGAAGTTGCGTATTCTCCAGGATTAGGTACTATCAACGTTATGGGTGCTACTCCTCACCAGTTTGCAATGATTGAAGAGTTTATCAGACGTAACGATAAAAAATCTCCTCAAGCATATCTTGAAATTTCTATTATCGAATTGAACGAAGAAGGTAGTAGAACTTTCGATAATACTTGGGCGTTCGTAAGCAAAAACTTCAACGTTGGTTTTACAAAAGGTGCTGGTACAATGGTTGACCCAATTTACTTCGTAGATAAGGGTGGTTACAAAGACCAATATAGTATGCCAACAGGTTTGATGTGGACTTTGAACTACTTAATTGATAACAAAAAAGGTAGAGTTGTTGCTAACCCTCGTATTTTGATTACAAACAGCGAAGAATCAACAATTGACTTGACATCTGACTATGTAAAAACAGTTACATCTCAAGTTGTACAAGGTGTTCAACAAGCAACTTCTCAAAAAGACTATGAAATTGGTGATGATAACGGTATTAAAGTTACAATCACTCCATTTATAAGCCCAGACGGTTATGTAACATTGGATATCAACCCTGATTACTCAACTATCAAAGACCGTGAATATGCGACAAATGATGCTGGTGAACAAGAGCTTGTAGCAACATTACTTCAAAGACGTAATTTGGAATTGAAGAAAGTTCGTATCAAAGATGGTGAAACATTAATCATTGGTGGTATGTTAAGAGAAGAAGAAACTAAAAACGTTTCTAAAATCCCATTCCTAGGTGATTTACCATTCATTGGTTCAGTGTTCAGAAGTACTTCAACTATGAAAACTAAAGAAGAAATGATTATTATGATTACACCAAAAATCATTACCGACAACGAAGACGCAGTTAGTGAACAAGAAGTCTTGTAGGAAATTTCATTATAATCATAAAACGTAAATAACACAAAATAGGCAATTACAATAACAACAAGTTATGAACGAGATATTAAACAGGTTAAAAAACAGTATCGACAGACAGATACTTAATAAAGTGAAAACTGCACAATTGGAGCAATTAAAGTTTGTTCCAATTAGTGTTAAAGAAAAGTTTTTGTTTGTCGCTATTGGTTCATCTATCACTGATAAAGAAAAACTTAATTTAAAGTTGAAAGAAATTTATCCTTTCCAAATTAAGTTCATTCAGGTTTCAGATTCTGATTTGGAACAATTAATTATCAGTGTAAAACCAATGATGGGTGCAGAGGGTGCTCCTGTTAATTCTGCTGCTGGTCAGGCAAAACTTGGTGAATTATTAATTAAACAAGGTCATATCACTGATTTGCAATTATTACAAGCGTTGGCAGAAAGTAAACGTCTAAAAATGCCTATTGGTTCAACGTTGTTCAAGTTGGGCTTTATTAGTTTGCAACAATTGAAAGATATTTTGCATGAGCAAACTGGTTACGAAATCGTAACTAACGAACATTTGGCAAAACAAGATAAATTTATTGGACTTTTGCCTGAAGACTTCATTAAGGCAAATAAAGTTGTACCTTTATCATCAGACGGAAGAACCTTGATGATAGGGGTAGTTTCGCCATTAAAACCTGAAGTTTTGCGTGAAGTTATCTACATCACAGGACAAAACCCAAAACAATTATTAATGACTCACTACGAGTTTCAAAACTCAATGGAAACATTCTTCTCTGAACAAAAGAAAGAAACAGAGAGAATTATCCAAAAAATTGAGGAAGAATCAGCGGATATCGAAAAAGAGGAGTCATTATGG
>JAFYQF010000018.1 GCA_017559905.1 bacterium | reverse complement strand
TATATTTTCAAAATCGCAGAAGGGAATCTTGTATTTTATAAAACAGAAAAACTCACAGGTGCTGATGCTGCGAAGATTTTATACCGGATTGATTTATCAAGAATCAGCCTCACAGAAAAAACTAGCAAGAATTATAAAGCTGTAACAGTAAGTTATCACAACCCAAAGACAGGAAAAAAGATTACTGCTACTGCTAAAAATGAAAAATGTGTCAAAGGCGATACTCTTAAAATTACTGAAAGATGTGAAAATAAACAACAAGCATTATTAAAAGCAAAAGCAGCTCTTGCAAAGGGAAACAACACCATTGAGGGTTCAATCGATTTGATTGGAACTCCGAGTTTAATTGCAGGGTTAAATATTGAACTTAAAGACTTGGGTTATTTTTCAGGAAAATATCACATTACTCAAACACGACATTTTATCGATAGGACTTCAGGTTATGGAACAAGTTTGGAGGTTAAATCGTGTTAAAATTCGGAATTGTAACTGCTATCAATCCTTTAACAGCAAAAGCACGTGTTGAATTTGCTGACGATAATATTCTTTCTTATTGGCTACCGATACTTCAAAAGAAAACTTTGAAAGATAAATTTTATTCTATTGTTGATGTTGGGGAGCAGGTCGCTTGTCTTATGGATGAAAATTCAGAAGATGGAGTTATTCTCGGTTCAATTTATACAAGCCTTGATGAAGTCCCTGGAATAACAAAAGACCAACATATCGCTAAATTTGAAGATGGCAGTTTTATTGAATACAACAAAGAAAATCAAATGCTCACGATAGTTGCAAAAACAGTAAATATTGTTGGCGATATTTATCAAACAGGCTTTTTAGAAAATACTGACGGAATTTTATCAGCAACTGATATTACTGATAAAAAATCTTCTATGCAGGCTATGAGAGATATTTATAACGGACACACTCACACCGGTAATCAAGGAGCACCGACATCTGCTCCCAAGGAGGCTATGTAATGACAAACTTGAATGAAATTACCTATGTTGATTGGCAATATAAATTAAATGGAATCGGCAGCATTGCAGAAGGTGTTGAAGATATTAACCAATGCATCGCAGTTATTTTATCAACACAAAAAGGTTCTGTTCCTCATCGTCCGACTTTTGGTTCGGATATTTTGAAGTATGTCGATTATCCTGTAAATATTGCAAAGGCAAATATTATCAGAGAAACCATTGATTCAATAACTCTATGGGAAAAAAGAGTAAAAGTTGATTCTGTAACTGTTGAAATTAATCAAACTCAAATAAATATAAAAGTTCAATGGTCATTAAATGATGGCAAAGTTTCAGATTCTGTGGAGGTTAATTTATGACACAACTTCCTGAACCAAATTTTATCGAAAGAAATCCTGAAACCATTACTAAAGAATGGGTAGAACTTTACGAACAAAAGTCTGGCAAAGTTCTTCAACCTGCACAAATTGAACGTTTAATGGTTGATGTCGGTGCTTATCGTGAAACAATTTTAAGAATGAAAATTCAAGAAACAGCAAAACAAAATTTATTGAGTTATGCTCCTCTTGATATTCTTGAACACATTGGCGAGCCTTTAGGTGTAAAGAAACTTCTTGCGAATTGTTCTGTTACAGATTTAAAATTCAAAGTTGATGAACCTTTAGAATTTGATTTTGTAATCGAAAAAGGAACTGAAGTCGAAACAAAAGATGGCTTGTTTATATTCCAAACAACTCAAACTGTAATTCTAAAAGCAGGACAAACAGAAGTTATTGCGGAAGCATCTTGTGAGACTCCAGGATCTGCATCAAATAATTATATTATCGGTTCAATCAATAATTTAATTACACCTTTAAGTTATATCAACGAGGCTGAAAATATAACAATATCCGCAGGTGGCGCAGACGATGAAGAAGCTGAAAGTTTAAGAGAAAGAATTAGACAAGCTCCTGAAAAGTTTTCTAATGCAGGGAGCAGAGGCGCTTATCGCTACCATACTTTAACTGCTCATCAATCCATAATTGATGTTGCAATAAATTCCCCATCTCCCGGTGTGGTTAATATTTATCCTTTAACAATAGACGGGAATCCTAATAGTGAAATTATAAACATTGTTCAAACCTATTTATCTGACGATAAAATCAGACCATTAACAGATTTGGTTAAGGTTTTATCCCCAACAAAAAAAGATTTCACAATAGATGCAACAATCTATTTATATAAGGATGCCGATGTTACAAGCGTTCAAACAACTATTAATGCAAAGTTAAATGAATACAAAATTTCATTGTCTGAAAAACTAGGAAAAAATGTAATTCAAACGCAAATTATAGCAATTTTAAATAGCGTTTACGGAGTGTTTAAAGTCGATTTAAAAACTCCAAGTGACATTGAAATTTCAGAATCTGAGTGGGCGAATTTAACTAATTTTAATATCTCAATAGGAGGTTATGCTGATGAATAGTAAAAAAACTCTTGCTCCTGTAAACGACATTAACCTTAAAATTTTTGATGAAATATGCGAAGAAAGATTCGCAGCATTAGATTTAGATGCACTTTTAGTCTCAATTATAGACAATGTTCCTGCTGATGCTTTACCACATTTGGCTGAGCAATACCATATCACAGGGAATGAGGGTTGGTTGCAGGCCTTAAGCGAAACTGAAAAACGCAACCTTATAAAATCTTCTATAAAAATGCATAGATACAAAGGTACTAAATATGCATTAGAAGAAATTTTTAAAACATTGAATATCGTTGGAAACATTGAAGAATGGTTTGATTATGGCGGTAATCCATACCACTTTAAAGTAATTCTTCAGGTATTCAATCGTTCTATCAACGAAGAAACTGAACTTAAATTAAGAGCTTTGATTAATGAATATAAAAATGAACGTTCTTGGTTAGAAGAGATTCAATTTCATTTATCGGCTTTGGCTCGTATGCATTCATACGCAGCATTAATTGAAGAAGAAACAATAACAATAAATTCTAGGAGTTAAAATGGCTGAAGAATTTTACTCATTAGTCACAGACTATGGTACTGAAAAGCAATTAAGATGTATAACAGATGGTTTGCCTTTTGAAGTCACTCATATAGCATTGGGGGATGGAAATGGCAGATATTACGAACCGACAACCTCTCAAACAAAACTTGTGCATGAGGTTTGGCGTGGCAATGTTGAAAAATGCGAATGGACAGAAGATAGATTTTACTGTGTAACAACAGTTCCTGCTGAAGTTGGTGGGTTTGATGTTCGTGAGGCAGGAGTTTTTGATGCAGAGAATAAATTAATCGTAATTACAAAATTCCCTGAAACAACAAAACAAGCACCTGAAAGTGGCACAGTAAAACAACTCACAATTAGAATTGAACTTCAGATGTCAAATAAAGAATTGGCAGAATTAGTTATAAATCCAAACTTAAACGTCGTAACAATGGACGTGCTTGATGACACGATAAATAAAACCGATGAGAAATTTAATGCTTTAGATGAGAAATATCAAAAGTTAGAAGAAAAGGGTGTTGCAGGGGGTTATGCTCCAGTTGGCGAAGATGGTTTAATTCCTAATGCATTTATTCCTGAACCTGAAACAAAAAGCATATTAACTCCATTCTGTTTGAACTCTTGCAGGCTTGATACAAAAGGAAATCCGAATTTATTATCAAGCGAGACTGTAAAAATATGGCAATATACATCAAGTTCACTTGGTGTTTTCTATACGGCACAAGAGGTTACTTTAGCAAAGGATGTCGTGGTTTATAAAGATACTGAGTTAACTGAAGAACTTGCTACAATAGTTGCCGTTGATACTTCAGGATTAACAATTTCATTCGGTACAATAGAAACCTTAAGCGAATATGAAGACGAGCCATTACATTATTCAGCAACAAATTATGGCGATTTCTATGTTAAAGAAAGTCTTGTTTTAGGTGCAGAATGTTTTTCAGATGCAGAATGTTCTCAATTAATGGGTGTTGTAACATTCTTGAATCTAACAAGAATCAGCATCGGCAAAGTTGAAACTTATACCTTTGACGGCAACCAAACAACTCACATCTATATTACGGCAAACGCACCATTCACTTATACAACAGCCTCAAGCAAAACTCATCACATTGAAGAAAATTTAGTTCTTGATGTGATTGATTTATGCCCAACAGATGCAACAACAAAGAATTTTAATTTATTCGTTGATTGTGAATCTGATGGATATTCTTTAATCGCTTTATCAAACACAATTTTTACTCAAATGTTAGAACCTACTGATTACAAGGCAAATGACATTTGGTTTAAGATAATTGAGCCTTTGGCAAGCTACATTTATCTATTAAATATTTGGCAAGAAACAAATCTCGTACCTGTTGGAGTATTCACTCTTGAAGGTGGCGAGAAATAGAAGGAGACAGAAATGACAACAAAATTTTATTACAGTTACAACACAGAGGGGAATGCTTTTACAGGCAAATTCCCTGCAATAAAAAACCCAAGGAGGCAGTCTGAATATTTACTGCCAGCAATGGCAACTTTTAAAGAACCTCCTGAAACAAAAGAAAATGAAGTCGCTATTTGGACTGGTTCAGAGTGGACGATTGAACCTGATTATAGAGGCGAACTTCAAGTTGATATTGAAACAAAAGAAATCTCTACAATTGAATATTTCGGCTCAATAAAAACAGGATTTCAAAAGGTTAATCAAGAAACCGCAAACGATATTCAAACCAACCCTGAAAAATACAAAAGAATCGAAGTTTCATTAGTGGATATTTCAGATACTGAAGATTACAAAAAATATCTTCAAGAAAAGGAGGTTGCTATCAGAAAATCTGAAATTGAACGACAGCTTTTAGAACTTGATTCTAAAAGAATTCGAGCAATATGCGAGCCATCTGTAAAAGATGAAACAACAGGCGAAACTTGGCTTGATTATTACAACACACAAGTAATGACATTAAGAGAAGAATTGGCAAATCTATGAAAGTAAACACACTTAAAAGTCCTCCAGTCAATCAGAATGGTTATCACAAAAACTCACTCACAAAGGAACGCATCGGAACTCTTTTTATTTATCCAATAGATTACACTCCTGATGACTGTTTGTCTTGTGATGGTTATTCCCTGCAAATAAGCGACTTTGAGGATTTATACAAAGTTATAGGCACGAAGTTCAATCAAAGTGGCGATGCTTCGGGGACTTTTAGAGTGCCTGACTATAATGTTACAAAACGATTCTTGCAACCTGGCGAAGGTGCAGGCACTTTAATCGCAGCAGGCTTACCTCAACACACGCATAGCGGAACAACTTCGACTAATGGTGCTCATACCCACACAGCACAATCAGCAGGTAATCATAATCACAGGCCAATAGTACATGAGCTTGCTTGGTTTAATGGTTTAGGCGGTGGTGGTGGCGGCTCAGGATGGTATAGGGCTGGTGACCAAGGTTGGACTTCTACAAATGGTGCTCACACTCACACCACGACATCAAATGGTGACCATACTCATACAATGACGACAGGTAATGCCTCAAACACGACTTATGGCAGTTCGACAACAGTTCAACCACCATCACAATTAGTACACATCTGTATAAAGTATAAATAATTATGAAATTACTATCATTAAATACAAATGAAATAAACCAAAACGGATATCACATAAACAAGTTAACACGCAATAAAATTGGGTTTATTTATATTGCCCCTGTAAATATAATCCCTGATGATTGTTTGGCTTGCGATGGATATGTTTTAAAAATTTCTGATTATAAAAAACTTTATTCAGCTATTGGAAAAATTTATAACACAGGGGTAGAAAATGATGATGAATTCAGAATTCCTGATTACAACATCACAGGTCGATTTCTACAGCCTTCTCAAGATGTTGGAATTATTAAAGAAGCTGGACTTCCAACTCACAAACATTTTGAATTTTCAAGCAAAGTTGATGGTGCTTCTTCGGATAACAAATCGACACAACAATTAAGAAATAATATGCAAGTAAACTCTCTATGGTATAGCGGTTATGCTGCATATGTTCTAGCAAGAACAAATTCTGCCGCTGATGTTGGTTTGTCTTCTGGTCCTAATAATTCAATTTATGGGAATTCAAACACAGTCCAACCTCCTGCTCAAACAGTTTATTTATGCATCAAATACAAATAAATTATGGAAATTTTAAATTTAAGTACTAAAGAAATTAATCAAAACGGATATCACAAAACAATTCTAACACGAGATAAAATCGGAGCTTTGTTTATATTCCCAAATGGACACGTTCCTGAAGACTGTCTTGCTTGTGATGGTTATGTATTAAAAATAGATGATTACCAAAAACTCTACGCAATAATTGGCAAAGATTATAACAATGGCTCTGAACTAGAAGATGAATTCAGAGTTCCTGATTATAATCTGACGGGTTTATTTTTACAGCCGGGATCAAAAAACTTCGGAACAAAAAAGTCGGCAGGACTTCCTAATATTGATTTAGTTTTAAGAGTTGATGCAGGCGCTACTGTCAAACAATACTATAACAACACTTATTTATCTGAATATAATGGCGATGATTATGGTGGATGCTTAACTCATGGAACTGGTGGTAGCGATGAATACATGTTTCAAATGTCTAAAGCTACAAAAATAAAAAAAGCAGGCGATTTAATTATGGACACTAATATTTATGGCAAATCCACAACAGTCCAACCCCCATCACAAATAGTTCACATCTGCATTAAATACAAATAATTTATGGAAATTCAAAACTTATTAACTAATCAAATTAACCAAAATGGTTATCATAAGACAGTTTTAACAAGAGAAAAAATCGGAGCTTTATATACATTCCCTATCGATTTTACTCCTGAAGATTGTCTTGCGTGTGACGGCTATTCTTTAAAAATTGTTGATTACAAAGAATTATATAAAGTGATTGGCGATAAATTTAAACAAAGCGAAGATGCTGCTGGTACTTTTAGAATTCCCGATTATAATATCTCAAAACGTTTTCTTCAGCCAACACAAAACGCAGGAAACCAAATTAATGCAGGACTACCAAATATTACAGGAACCCTTGGAGTTATAGGTTTAAGTGGAGCAACTTATACAGGAGCTTTCTATTATGTCGGTAGAGGTGCCGCACTTTCTAATAGTGGCGAAGGAGATTATATTGCAGGATTTGATGCATCACTTTCAAATTCAATATATGGCAAATCAACTACAGTTCAACCACCTGCTCAAGGTGTTCATATCTGTATTAAATACAAATAAGGTTAAATAAATGGAAATTCTAGGATTAAAAACTCCAACTTTAAATCAAAATAATTACAATAATAATCAATTAACTCCCGAGTTTGTTGGTTCACTTATTGTTTACCCTATTAATTTTTCTCATCCAAAATGTTTGCCTTGCGATGGTTTTATTCTCAAGCGCATTGATTATGAACAACTTTTTTCAGTAATAGGAACACAATTCAATGATGGAACTGAGGCTGAAGATGAATTTAGAATACCTGATTACAATATAACAGGTGTATTTTTACAACCAAACTCGATTGCAAATAAAACAATTGCTGCAGGACTCCCCAATATTACAGGCTATATCTCTGGCGATGATTATAAAATGGCACAAATAGGTGGAGCTTTTTATTTTTCAGGTACAGCTAGTGGTACGCATCAAGAAACAGTTAGTGGGAGCTTTAATATCGTTCGTTTTGATGCTTCCCGTTCATCATCGATTTATGGTCGTTCAACTACTGTTCAACCTCCTGCGAGAACAGTTCAAATATGCATTAGATATAAATAAGGAGATTATATGACATCATTAACTAAATTTTGTCTACATTGGACAGCAGGTTCTAATAAGCCTTGCGAAACAGATTTGCAAGCATATCATTATTGCGTTGATAAAGGTGGCAAGATATTTGCAGGGGTTTATGAGCCTAAAGATAACATTGATTGTTATGACGGGAAATATGCTAAACATTGTGGCGGTGGTAATACCGGTTGCATTGGTTTATCTGTCTGTGGAATGGCAGGTTTTGATTTATCGAAAAAACAAACCAAATACCCATTAACGCAAAAACAGATTGAATCGTTATGCTGCTTAACGGCTTATTTATCAGTTAAATATGGCATTTTGATT
>JAFYQF010000017.1 GCA_017559905.1 bacterium | reverse complement strand
CACCCTCACCCTCACCCTAACCCTCAACACTACGCTTCGCTTCGGTATACAAGCTCGCAAAGCTCGTTCCTCGCTTGCTCCTTTTGCATCCCACAAAGGGGCGAGGGAAATCTGTCATTCAGATGAGCGAATGCGAAGAAGAATCAATAATTACGTCATTCTGAAGCACGTAGTGCTGAAGAATCTCATTACAAAAGAGATCCTTCACTACGTTCAGGATGACAGATGTGCGTTCAGGATGGCGGTGCGAAAGTACAGGATGATAGATGTTTCTTATAAAATTTATTCAGTTTGTGATATATAATTCCCCAGTTGGGGGTTTTCAAATTTATTTAATTCTGTAATCTTCTATGTATGAAAACTCTACTGTTAATTATTCTTTTAATATTTTTATGTCATCCTGTATTTGCTGAACAATATGGCGTTTATACACCTGATTCTTACAAATTAAAATCGCAAAGCGGTGAAAAAATTCTGTTTATTCTCGATTTTTCTAACAGTATGAATGAAACTCTTCATGGTGAAAGTAAAATTGATATGATGTTAGATACTATGCGCCAAATTATTCCAAAAATTAATCCGCATACCTCAATAGGTTTGAGGGTTTACGGTCATAAAATGGGTTTTACTCCTTTTGATGCGTGTCGTGCGTCCTCATTGCTAGTTCCAATTACCGAAAATAATGGTCAGAATATTTCTAATTCCCTCTATACCATTAAACCGAAAGGGATGACTCCTATTACATATTCTCTAAAAGAAGCCGTAAAAAATGATTTTATTGGTTTTAGCGGTCGAAAACATATTATCCTTTTAACAGATGGTGGCGAAAATTGTGACGAAAGCCCTTGCACTTGGGTTATGGAACTAGTTAAAGTCAGAAAAGATGTTGTTATTGACGTTATTGCTTTTAACATTAGAGAAGAAGAAGACCTTGCTCAACTTGAATGTACTTCGCTTGTTACGGGCGGAAAGTTCCACACCGCAAATACCGCTGCAGAGCTGGTTAATAGTTTGAACAACAGTATTAATGCTCAAAAAGAAGTTGAAGCAAGAATTATACCAAATTATTAACTATGATATGAAAATTACTGGCAAGCACTGTCTTCAGAATCAGTTTTGCCATCATAATCATTGTCTAAACCGTCGGAACAAGAACCAATAGAGTCCTTACTTTCTGCTCTAATTGTTGAATGTATCCATTTTTCAGGTATTTTTGCCCAAAGATATTCGAAATACTTGCGGGAAAACTTTGCAATATCTTCATCTTCTATTATTAATGAATTTTCATCGTTTTTAGTTTCCGCACTGTTTGAAAAATTCATTGAGCCAGTGATTACAACTTTATCGTCTATTATTATGGATTTTGTATGTAATTTCCCTGCAAGGTTTTCGCCTTTCACTTGTATGCCTGCAATTTTTAATTCTTCATTTTTTGAATGTCTTGTGCCATAACTTGTTGCATCAACTATTATTTTGATGTTTACACCTCTGTTTTTGGCATTAATTAAAGCTTCAGTTAGTCCTTTGTGAGTGATTACAAAAGCTGGTATGTATATGTATTTTTCAGCTTTATTAATCAAAGGAATTATTTTACTCGTGATTACCTTGTCTTGAGGTGAAAAATATGCGCTAATTTGAGTATTATTGATTTTTTCTGTCCTATAATTAGGGTTTTTAACCTTTTCTGTGTGGAATTTACCTGAATACATTTGTTCGAATTCTTTTGCATAAAGTGACGCTATTGTTGGAGATGAAATAACCACTACATTATTGGCATTGAAGCCAGAAAGCCCTGTCGTTGAAAAGTTCATAGAGCCTGTATAGACTTTGCTATTATCTGATATTAAAAATTTATTGTGCATTAGCATTGATGTAAGTGTTTTGTTGTTTAGGTTTTCATCAGAGCAAGTTTGCTTTTGAGAACTTATAAATGCTTGTGTTTCAGGGTAATATTCTTTTCCGTTTCTTTTATCATAAATAACCCTGATTTTAACGCCTCTTTTTTCTGCATTTTTGATTGCAGATGATACTTTTGGAATGTCTGCCCACCCATAAGCTGCGATATCAAGCGTTTTGGTTGTTGAATTTATCACATTAACCATTTCAGTACAAAAATGGTGTGAACATTTCCTATCCGATTTTAAAATTTGTGTGAAATCAGAAACAATAAAAGTGATATTTTCTTTATGCAAAATTTCGTTGGTATGTGTTGCGGGTGCAAGTTTTTGTTCAGGATAATTCGGTTTTATAGCCGTTGTTTGTACATTTTCTTTGTAATTTTTAAGACAGTATTTACATTTTTGATAAAGTTTTTCCGCTTCTTCTATCGGTAGAATTTCGTAGTCTGCAGAATTTATTCCATATTTGCAGTTCAAGCTATGAAACTTTTCACTTGAGGGATTTGCCACAACAAGGGTTAATCTTCTTGCTTGTTCTAATAAGTCGTTGAATTTTGAGGTGTTATAAGGTTTATTATTTATCAGAGCAAAACCTTCATTAAAGACTTCTTCTTTGTATTTTTTATTATTAACTGTTATTTCTGCTAATTTGCAAGTTGGTGTGTGATTGTCGTAAAAGTTTACTTTAACATTTTTGTTATTCAAGAGATTTTCAGCAAACTTGTCTGTTAAATAACCTATTTTTATAGAATCAGTTTTTGATAGATTGTTTGCTTTTGCAAGACTTGATTGGTCGATTTTTATATCAGATGTATATACATCAAAGTCTGGTATACAAACGATTTCACCATCATCAATGATTTTGTTGCGGTTTAAATCGATTGCTATTTTGTTTGCAGAATAAATTTTAATGACTTTTGTGCCCGAATTTTTGTATATTTCAAAAATCCCAAATATAGCAAGCAAACCTATTAATATTAAAATTTTCCCTAATTTATTCATTAATTTAGTCTGTAATTAGTGATTTTGTATCCTAATTCATAAACCTTTTGTTCTGTAGATTTGTTTTGTGTAATTTCAAATTCTTTATGATAGTTATTCTTTAAACCTGTTGTGTATACGCAAGGATGAATAATAGCTTCAACAATTGCGTTTTCAAACTCAATTTTCTCTAGACCATTTTCAATAGTTTGAGTATCCATCATGTTTGCATAACTGATGCCAATAATATAATCATTAGTTTTTAGACCATCCAAATTTTTTATATTAATTGATGTAAAATAATTTAACAACATCATTTTTGTTATGTTTAGTGGATATCTTAAGTTTATGTGTTTAAAAATATTTGGAACGATATAAAATACTTCCTTATGAGTTCTAATATGTTCAACTCCGTATTCTTTTGCAAGCTTTACTGTTACTTTAAAAATTTCTGGAATGGCGTGAATATGTTCATAAGAACTTATATGTTCAATTTTTGTATACTTTGCAACTTTTTCAATCTGTGCTCTAAATTCATTCTCGACTTGTTTTAAAAATGCCTTATTCTTTGACTTTCTAATTAAGCTAAAAAAAGAGTTATTAAACTCTCCATCTGAATTTGTAAGTAAATTGCAAGAAGATAAAGACTTTCCTTTAGAAATATTTAATTGAATTCCAATTCCTAGATTATGGCATTCAGGCAGAACTTCGTGTATAGCATTGTCGAAAGCTTCTCCATTAGCACAAAGGCTTGCACTTTTAAGAAAGCCCCAATTGTGAGCATATAAAATACCTCTGTTTAGGTCGTTTGAAATTCCAAAATTGTCTGCATTAAGTATAAATTTTTTTTCAGCCATTAACTTTCTTCCTAAAACGTACTTTTAAAGTCTATTACAAAAAGTTCAATGTGTCTAGAGTGTTATGTCATTCTGAAGTACGAAGTGCTGAAGAATCTCCGTCAATTGAGAACCTTCACTACGTTCAGGATGACAAAGTGAAGTTAAGAATGACAAAAAATCGTTCGAAATAAGCATTCGCTTTTTAAACAACTAACTAACCATTAAACACTTTGAAACTTCTTTCAACGTTTTTAGTTAATACGCCTTTAATACTATCGTATTCAGTTTGAAGTGCATTGTGTTCAGTGTCTAATTTTTTCAAATCAGTGTCATATTGTTTATCTTTAACTTCGATTTCTTTTAAAGTTTTAGTGTAT
>JAFYQF010000016.1 GCA_017559905.1 bacterium | reverse complement strand
ATACATTGTAAAAAAATGAATAAAAAAATATACAAAAAATATATTTGTGCTAACATACTGTTAAGGTATAGATTGGGATATTTAATCAGATTCAGATGAGGAAGAGTTTTTTAAGTATATTTACTTTTGTTATAGTAGCTATGATTCAACTTTGTATAGCGTGTTTTGCTATAGAAACCAGTCCATCAACGATTAATTTTGATGACATTTTAAAACTAGCAATTGAAAAATCTTATGATTTAAAAATTTCTGACTATGATGTTTTTATTGCAAAACAAGGTATTAGAACAGCTCGCTCTGAATACTTCCCTAAAATTAACGCTAGCGCAGGTACTGAATACACAAAGAATTTTAAAGATTTGCAAAACTCTACAGTTTCTGTTGTTGGAGAAGCTTTTGTTAACCCATACACTAGATTTCAGTCATTAATGGGCATCACATTAACATACAACGTCTTTGATTTCGGCGTTAGACGTGGAAAACTTGATATGGCAAAAGAAGATGTTCTGTTAAAAGAACTACTTGAAAAAGAACAACTTCAAGAACTAAAACTTACTATTATAGACACTTATTGCAAATTGTTTATTACAAAAAAACAACTTGAAATAAACGAATCTATACTAGATTTAGCAAGAAAAAATCTCGAATATAAAACTAAACTTTTTGAGGCAAAAGAAATATCAAAAACTGAACTTAATGATCAAGCAATAGAAGTTCAAAAATATGAAAAGAGAATTCTTGAATTAAAATCACTAGCTCAAGAATCCTTAAACTGGCTTGCATTCTACACTGGAGTAGAATACTCACTTGAAAGCCTTAAAGTAAAAGAATTCAAAGAAACTGATTTTAATCCAATGGAATTCAACGACTACACAAAAAGCTTAACTTGGCAAATTCAAGAAAAAGAACTTAAGAAAAAAGAACTTTCTCTAAAAGTTGCCAAAAGAGCAAATCTACCAAAATTGAACGCTTATTCAAGATATTATCTATACGGTTCTGACCATTCAAGCTACAAGGATACAATGAGTGATTTTGGTCCGTCAAACTATACAATAGGTGCAACACTATATGTACCTGTTTTTGATGGGTTTAAGAATAGTGCAGAAATCAAAACTGCATACCTCGAACTACAACAACAATTAATTAAACGTGACAAGGCTATTGCTCAATTTATGAATAGATTAGCAACTATGAGAAGCAACCTTGTTTATCTAGACGAACAGATTGAAACTGATGAAAAACTTACAAAAGAATTAAAAGACAAAGAAAATTCTATTAGACGATTACTTGATAAAAAAGTAGCAACACCTATTGAATTTAATGAAACAAGAATTCAATTACTTGAACATCAAATAGAATTAGAGAAGAATTTAGCTACAACAATAGCTATTTCAAAAGCAATACAGGCACTAACAACACATTAAAGGTAGAAAATTGGAACAACAACAAGAACAACAAAAGAAAAATGTTAACACTGGACTTATATCATTGGAAATAGTTGCAAAACTAAACCAAGTAGATATTGATATGAGAGCAGTCGTAAGAAATTATGGAATAGAAAGCGCTGATATTTCACCTGAAGAATTAATTAGAATTGCGCAAAATTCTGATTTCAAAATAAAGAAAAAGAAACTTTCTTTAACAGAATTGGGGGAATCAAAATATCCAACTCCTGCAATTTTAAGGAAGAAAAATGGCGATTATTTAGTTTTGCTAGCGATTAAAAAAGACGAAAAACGTGCAATGATACTCATTCCATTAGAAAGAAGTCCAAAATCAATTGCCATAGATGAACTTCAAGAAGAACTTGAAGATTATATATTAGTGCTTAAACACAAATTAATGACAGACGAAGTAAAATTTGGCTTCAAATGGTTTTTCGTTGAAATCCTAAAATACAAAAAAATAGTAGGACAAGTTCTATTGGGCTCATTTGTAATCCAATTATTCGGGCTTGTAACACCGTTGTTTACACAGGTAATTTTGGATAAAGTTCTTGTACATAGAACAATTTCAACATTAAATGTTTTGGCATTCGCATTCATATTTGTTTCAATATTTGAATTACTTTTAAATTTAGCTAGAAACTATATTTTTATTCACACAACAAGCAAAATAGATGCAAAACTTGGCGCAAAATTATTCAAACATTTATTCAGATTATACTATGTATACTTTGAAAACAGACAAGTTGGTAATATTGCAGCAAGAGTTCGAGAACTAGATAGAATTAGAGAATTTATAACAGACAAATCTGTTTCAGTCATTCTAGATTTATTCTTCTCTGTTGTATTCGTAGTAATTATGCTTATGTATAGCGTAAAATTGACAGTGATTTCACTATTATTTATAGCAATTATTGGCATCATATTCTTGATAATTACGCCTGAATTAAGGGTTAGATTGGAAGACAAATTCCAAATGGGAGCACAATCAAATTCATATCTAGTTGAATCCATTACAGGCGTTCAAACAGTGAAATCATTGGGCGTAGAAGGCTCTATGTTCAAAAAATGGGAAGACAAACTCGGTAAATATATTAAATCAAGTTTCAATCTTTCTATTATGGGCAATTTCACAGGCTCAATCACAAAATTCTTGCAAAAATTAATGACGATTGCAATTTTATATGTTGGAGTTTGCTTGGTAATCGAAAACAAACTAACAATTGGTCAATTAATTGCATTCCAAATGTTTGCAGGGCAATTCAGTGCTCCTGTTTTGAGGTTAGTAAATCTTTGGAACGAATTCCAACAAACACTACTTGCAGTTGACAGGATTGGAGATATTCTTAACAGTCCACTAGAAGTACAAGATTCAAAATCAATTACACTCAACAATGTAAAAGGTCATATTAAATTTGAAAACTTGTCATTCAAATACAACATTGATTTGCCGAACGTACTAAACCAAGTGAACTTTGAAATACTTCCTGGAATGAAAGTAGGTATTGTAGGCAGAAGTGGTAGTGGTAAATCAACACTTACAAAACTTATTCAACGCTTGTATTATCCATCCGAAGGTACTATTTACATCGACGGAATTGATATTAGAAATATAAACCCAATATGGTTAAGAACAAATATCGGTATTGTACTCCAAGAGAACTTCTTATTCTCTGGTACAATTAGAGATAATATCGTTTTACCAAGACCAAATATGCCAATGGAAGCGGTAGTTCAAGTTGCAAAAATATCAGGAGCACACGAATTTATTTCAAAACTTCCAAAAGGTTATGAAACACAAGTAGGAGAACGTGGTTCTAGTCTTTCAGGTGGACAAAAACAAAGAATTGCCATTGCAAGAGCATTGATTACTGACCCTAGAATTCTTATATTTGACGAAGCGACATCAGCTTTAGACTACGAATCAGAAAAAATTATTAAAGATAATTTAGACGTAATTACAAAAGGCAGAACAACATTGTTCATCGCTCACAGACTTTCTACAATCCAAAATTGTGACGTAATAATCTGCTTTGACAACGGCAAAATCGTAGAAGTTGGCACACACGAACAACTTTTACAACACGACGGATATTACAAAAAGCTTTATCTTGCACAAAATTGTTAGGGGAATTAAATGATAATTTTAGATAGACTAAAAAAAATATTATTGCATAAAGAAAATGATGCTCACGAATTTGAACCACTTTTGACAGAAATTGAGCAAAGTCCTGCAAACCCGCTTGGACACACAATATTCTGGCTAGTAATCTTTTTTATCTTATTTGCATCATTATGGATGTATTTTGGCAAGGTTGACGTAGTTGTAACAACTCGTGGTATCGTAATCCCAGATGGAGAAGAAAAAGTTGTACAATCTTTAGAAAAAGGTGTTGTATCAAATATTTTTGTAAAAGAAGGCGATTATGTTGAAGCGGGGCAAGTTCTTACCGTAATTTCACCAGCAGAACACGAACCAGGGCTAGAACTTGCACAACTGAAAGAAGAAGAATTGAAGCTAAAAGAACAATTATCTAACATAAAAAGTCGTTACCAAATTGCAAGCGAACGTTTAAATCGCCTAGAATCTGTGCGAGATATTATCACTCAAGCAAGATACGAAGAAGCTCTAAATGAAGAAACAGCTTTAAGACACGAAAAAAACAGCGTACAAGCGTCATTAACACAAAATCTTACAAAAAGAGAACAACTTGAAAAACAAATTCAAACAATCAAATCACCAATAGATGGTTATATTAACAAATTAGAAATCCACACTCTAGGCGGAGTAGTTACGCCAGCTCAAGAGCTTATGACTGTAGTTCCTAAAGACGCTAAATTAAAAATCAAAGCAAAAGTTATGAACCAAGATATAGGCTTTGTAGAAGAAGGTATGGATGTTTCTATCAAAGTTGACACTTTCAACTTCCAAAAATATGGCATTTTGAAAGGCAAAGTTCTTGTTGTAGGTGCAAACAGCATTCTTGACGAACAAATGGGGCAGATTTATGAAATTTTCATAAAACCCGAAAACCTTACTCTTATGGTTGAAGGAAAAGAACAATCAATAAAATCAGGTATGTCTACGACTTGTGAGGTAAATATCGGAAAAAGAAGAATTATTGAATTCTTTATTTACCCTTTAATAAAATATTTAGACGAAAGTATCAAAGTTAGATAATGTAAAAATCACAAAACATCATCTACCGTCAAAACGCCATCAACTAAACCTTCATGAGGTGCGGTATCCTTATCTTTAGAGCTGATATTGAGTGACATATTTGTTTTTTAAAAGCGAATTTGCATAATGCTTAACTCTGTTGAAAATTATTTTCATACTATTAGAAAACATCTAAAAAAATTTTTGCCAACGATTATAATTATTATTGTTTACAAATTTTAAAATTACTGCTAAAATAAAGGTATATTAATATAATATTTTATGAAGGAGAGAAAGATGACAGATATTGATAAAGAAAACAAACAAATTAATGATGAATCTTGGAACAAAAAAGACTTTATTATTTTAGGTTCTGTTTTCGTATTTTTCATAATTGGTATGGTAGTCGCATTGCATATGGACTTAATTTCAATGGAAATTCGTGATAGAATGCGTTTTTCAGAAAACAAAAGAGTTGAAAAAGTTCAGAATAAACCTGTTGATTTTACATCTTATATGCACCACGTTCAAAAGAAAATCAAAAAGAACTGGCAAGCACCAGAAACTATGCCACCAACATCTACAGTTGTTGAGTTTGCAATTAACAAAAAAGGTATAGTTATCGGCACAAGAATCGTAACTTCAAGCGGTAACCAAGAGTTGGATGCACAAGCGGTTAAAGCTATAGAAAAATCATCTCCATTTAAGAAGTTACCAAGAGATTTTCAAGGCGATGGAATAAGAGTTAACTTTAAATTTGACAAAGAACCAAATGTTGATTAATTAAAATAGCAATTTTTATAATTCAGGAACGTTACTGTAGACATGAATAACAGTAACGTTTCTTTTACCTCAAAAATAGTATTTATTGACGGCAAAACCTTTTTCAAAAACAAAAACAAAGGTCAATATATAGGCTATACTCACACAGAACCTAATATGTTAAAATGCCCGAATTTCCATAGCGAAGCTATCCGTACCTGCACAGGTGGCGGAATTGTTGACGACGGGAAAAAAGAAGCGTTAGGATTTCATTTCTGGGATGACAAAACAAACAAAAAGAATTTTATAGACATTGTTGTAAAACTGTTCAGATGGATGCCAGAAGGAAATCGTGGAATACTTATCGGTTCAAAAGATTTGAAAGGGAACGACTATTCAGTTGAACAATTCCAACGATTTAAGGAAGTTTTCTTAAGAAGACTTGATGCCGTTACATTATTTGAAAAACATAAAAATCAGTCTTCAGAAACCAATTACCAATATTCAAAAGACACTGATACTTGGACTTTAGCGACAAGTTACGTGGATAAAAACGGCAAATATAAATACATAAAAACGATTAAAGATTTAAGAGAAGCTTATGAAAATATAAAAATAGCAGACGGAGATACACTTATTTTAAATAAGAAAGTTGTAACTCCAAAAGATGCTCCTGATTTTTTCTAAACACTTGAAATTATCTCAAAATAGGTTATAATTTACGAATAAGAATAGGAGAGTATAGATGTTATTTTTGCAAAGAATTAAAGATATATTTAACCTAAACCAACCAATGGGAAGATTACGTTATCTTTTTACATACATAATTATAAGTATAATAATTTGCCCAATTTTATTTGTATTAGCACCTAGTCTAATAATGTATAGCGGAGAAGAAACCTTATTTGAAGCAATTTTAGCAGGAGCATTCAGTGGATTTGAAGTATTCTTCTATTTAATCTTATCTTTTGGTTTCTGCTATGCAATCGAATTTTTCCTTGATGCAAAAAGGCTTTTAGATATCATAGAGGACAAAAAAACCGCAATAATAATTTCTACAGTAATTACTTTAATAGGTATTGCTAGTGAATTTTTCATCCCATTAAACAACGAAAACGTAGCTGTTAGCAATTTATATTTATTTTTTGCACTGGGGCTTTTTGGGTTTTTATGTATAAAGAAAGGTTCTTTGGCAAAATCATCAGAAGATGCTGAAGCTACAACAGAAGACAATGAATCAGTTGACCCAATAGATGAAAGAATTCACCAAGAGCTTTAATTTTTAGCGTAATCATCTTTTAAATTAACATATATTTGATGAGTCATCATACAGTCATTCAAGGCTCTGTGATGACCTTCGGTGCTAACGTTGTAAAAATTAGCAATTGATGAGAGTTTGTGACTAGAAAGCATTTTGCAATACTTTCTAGAAATGCGCATAGTATCAATTGATTTATTAGCTAAATCTGAATTGTAGTATTTTTTCAAATTATGTTTTATAAAACGCAAATCAAAACTAACATTATGACCTAACAAAATATCACCAGAAATAAACTGCATGAATTTTGGCAAAATCGAAGTAATAGGCAAAGCATCTTTTACCATATCATTAGAAATTCCAGTCAAAGAAGTAATAAACGAATTAATTTTCCCTTCGGGCTTAACCAAAGTAGAAAACTTTTCAACAACTTTGTAATCTCTAACCTTAAGAGCAGAAAGCTCAATTATCTCACACTTATCGCAAGATAGTCCAGTTGTTTCAATATCAATTACAGTATAATCCGCAGGAAAATCACTATTCACTTCAGAAAAAATTTGGCTCATAAGTAGATTATACTTCAAGCCAAATTTTCAATCAAATTATTAAATTATCTTGCGTTTTTCAGATACCTAATTCTCTCACTTGTTGGTGGGTGAGAAGAAAAATAATACAAAAATTCGGGAACATTTTCTTTTTTATTTAACATTTCGAAAAAGGCGACAGCTCCGTCATTACGTCCATATAACTTTATTACAACATTATTAGCATATAAATCTGCAGCTTTTTCTTGAGATTGAGAATATTGAGCACCATTTATTGCTGAAACACCTTTAATTAAATTAGTGATATCAGCTTGTCCCATTGATAAAACAAACAAGACAGACCCTGCAATAAGTTCACGTCCAATAGTTCTCAAATAATCTCTGTGAGAATAATGTGCCAACTCATGAGCCAAAACAAAAGTTAACGACTCTTTATCGTCTAATTCTTTTAAAATTGCGGATGTAAAATGAATAGTTCCGTCAGGAGCAATAAAGGCATTTATTTCATCAGACTTGTCCTCATAAATAGGAAATTCTGACCTATTCTGAAGATTTTTGTCCATTTCAATAATTTTAGGTTTTACAGATTCAAGATAAACAATTTTCTCATGTTTTGGTTCATCTGACTGTTTGTACTCACGAGCAAAGAACTGTTCAATCTTAACCTGCGTTTCAACAGCCATCCTGTCAATCCAAAAATTAGCCAATAAACCTGCACAAAAGTATACCGCAAAACATATACCAACAATCCCAGCAGCAAGAATAAAGAATTCCTTGACAGCACTTGATTTACCAACATTAATGTTATCTTCTATTACACTTAAATATCTATCTTCTAACTCTTTATTCATAGGTTATAGCCGTCCCGTAAGCAATGATAGCGCACTGTGGTATAGATTCACCTGTACTTGTGTCATTAACCATTATTGATTCAATTCTTGTGTTAACAATTAAATTAGCGCCAATCGCTTTTTCTCTCATTCTTAAGACAGCCTCTCTACGACCTCTATCAAGAATTGATTCAAAGGTAGTTAATCTTCCACCGAAGAAGTTTTTCATATTAGCCACAAAATTCTTGAAATAATCGCCACTTATTACAACTTCTCCAGTCACTAATTGAACAGATTTAACTTTTCTTGATGGCGCCCACTTTTTGATACCGTAATTCACAATCGGTTTTCTAATAAGTGCAATCTCTCTCTTTTTTATCTGATTAAAATGATTTTTTTCAACAACAGTACCTGTAATGAAAGTTACAATAATAGTTATTGCTGAAAATAAAAGAAAAAATATTATATCCAAAAGTCTTACCCCGCAATTTGTTCAACTACAACAGCAGTGCCATAGGCATAAACTTCAGCCGCACCAGCAGTAATCGCAGATGTTGCAAAACGAACATTTATAATAGCATTAGCACCCATTCTTTCAGCTTGTTCAGTCATTCTTGCAACCGCTTCTTTACGAGCATCAATTAAAAGTTCTGTGTAACTCTTTAGTTCTCCACCAACCATGTTTTTCAAACCAGCACCGATGTCTTTAATAACGTTTTTTGCACGAACTGTGCTACCTGAAACAAGTCCATATTGAGCTTTTATTCTCATACCTGGTACAGATTCAATATTAGTTAAAATCATATTTCACTCTCCTTCCACTATAAGAATAAACTTTTTTCTTAAAACCTGCACCATCCAAATATACTAAAAAAAAACATAGCTCCGAAGAGCTATGTTTTCATTATGAATATGGAATTTTTTGTTATTTATCTTTGTTATTTCCGTTGCCGTTGCCGTTATTACCTTTATCATTGTCTTTGTCGTTATTGCCAAAGCCATTATCACGGTCTGGGTCACCATCTTTCATACCATCATTGCCTTTATCTTTATCTTTGTCTTTGTCGTTATT